>NZ_SMKL01000085.1 GCF_004348545.1 Jiangella ureilytica
CTCGTGAGTCAGAAGCCCTGGGCCAGGCGGTGGTAGGCCTGGTTCCAGCGCAGCTCCTTGGTGAACTGGCGGGCCGTGGTGTCGGCGTCGATGACCAGCAGCTCGGTCCGGACCATGTCGGCGAACAGCGACAGCACGTCGGCGCCCACGGCCTGCGACAGCACCGTGTGGTGCGGGCCGCCGGCGGTCAGCCAGGCCTCGGCCGACGTCGACAGGCTCGGCCGCGGCTTCCAGACGGCACGCGCCACCGGCAGGTTCGGCAGCGGCTCGTCCGGCGGCACGACGTCGATCTCGTTGGCCACCAGCCGGAACCGGTCGCCGACGTCGGCCAGCCCGACCACGACGGCCGGGCCGGGGGCGGCGTCGAACACCAGCCGGACCGGGTCCTCGCGGTTGCCGATGCCGAGCGGGTGGATCTCGCACGACGGCGTGGCCCCGGCGATCGACGGGCACACCTCGAGCATGTGCGCCCCGAGGATCTTCGGCTCGCCCGGACCGAAGTGGTACGTGTAGTCCTCCATGAACGACGTGCCGCCCGGCAGGCCGGCCGCCATCGTCTTCACCGTCCGGACCAGCACCGACGTCTTCCAGTCGCCCTCGCCGCCGAAGCCGTAGCCGTCGGCCATGAGCCGCTGGACCGCGAGCCCCGGGAGCTGGCGCAGCCCGCCGAGGTCCTCGAAGTTCGTGGTGAACGCGCGGAAGCCGCCCTGCGTGAGGAACGTGCGCAGGCCGGCCTCGAGGCGCGCGGCGTAGCGCAGCGACGCGTGCCGGTCGCCGTCCTTGCGCAGCTCCGGCGCGAGGTCGTACGTGTCGGCGTACTCGGCGACCAGGGCGTCCACCTCGGCCTCGCTGGCGTCGTCGACCACCGCGACGAGGTCGTTGACGCCGTAGGTGTTGACGGAGACGCCGAGGCGCAGCTGCGCCTCGACCTTGTCGCCCTCGGTGACCGCCACGTCGCGCATGTTGTCGCCGAAGCGGGCGAGCTTCAGCTGATGCACCTCGGCGTAGCCGATGGCCGCGCGTACCCAGTCGGCGACGCGGCTGACGACGGCGGGGTCGCTGACGTGCCCGGCGACGGTCGAGCGGGCGACGCCGAGACGGGCCTGGATGTAGCCGAACTCGCGGTCGCCGTGGGCGGCCTGGTTGAGGTTCATGAAGTCCATGTCGAGCTCGGCCCAGGGCAGCGACCGGTTGGCCTGCGTGTGCAGGTGCAGCAGCGGCGTGCGCAGCGCGTCGAGGCCGGCGATCCACATCTTCGCCGGCGAGAACGTGTGCATCCAGGCGATCAGCCCGACGCAGGAGTCGTCGGCGTTGGCCTCGAGCGCGACGCGGCGGATCGCGTCGGCCGAGGTGAGCACGGGCTTCCACACCACGCGCACCGGGATCTCGCCGGCCTCGTCGAGCGCGCGGGCGACCTCCTGGGACTGCTCGGCCACCTGCCGCAGCGTGTCCTCGCCGTACAGCCCTTGACTCCCGGTCAGGAACCACACTTCGCGCTGACCGAACACGTCGTCCATCGTCATCTCCTCGTGAGGTCGCCGGGTCACTGCCCGTAGACGTTCTGGTACCGGTCGTACAACCGGTCGATGTCGGCGGCCGGGATGGGGAGCGGCTCGCCGAGCTGCCGGGCGATGTGCACCGTCCGGGCCACGTCTTCGCACATCACGGCCGCCTTGACGGCCGCGCGGGCGTCCTTGCCGATGGTGAAGACGCCGTGGTTCTGCATGAGCACGGCCGGCGAACGGTGTCCGGACAGCGTCTGGACGATGCCGCGGCCGATGGAGTCGTCGCCGATGAGGGCGAACGGGCCGACCGGGATCTCGCCGCCGAACTCGTCGGCCATGGCGGTCAGGACGCACGGGATCGGCTCGGCCCGTGCGGCCCACGCCGTCGCGTACGTCGAGTGCGTGTGCACCTGGCCGCCGACCTCGGGCAGGTTCCGGTAGACGTAGGCGTGCGCGTCGGTGTCGCTCGACGGCGACAGCTCGCCGTCGACGAGCTTGCCGTCGAGGTCGCACACGACGATCGACTCCGGGGTGAGGTCGTCGTAGGAGATGCCCGACGCCTTGATGACGAACAGGTCCTCGCCCGGCACCCGGCCGGACACGTTGCCCGACGTCCAGGTGACCAGATTGTTCCGGACTAGCTCGGCGTGCAGGTCGCAGACCTGGCGGCGCAGCTCGAGCAACGCGGTCACCGGGTCACCGCCGCGCGCTTGATGGCCCGGAGGCGGTGCATGACGTCGTTGCCGCCGCGGCCGAAGTAGTCGTGCAGGGTCACGTACTCGGCGTAGAGCGCGTCGTAGGCCTTCGCGTTGTCGGGATCGGGCTGGTAGACGCCGCGCTCGACGTTGCCCATGGCGGCCGCGCCGGCCCGGACGTCGGGGTAGGCGCCCGCGGCCACCGCGGCATGGATGGCCGAGCCGAGCGCCGGGCCCTGCTCGGACCCGATGACGCTCAGCGGCAGGCCGGTGACGTCGGCGTAGATCTGCATGATCAGCCGGTTCTTCAGCAGGCCGCCGGCGATGATCAACTCCGTCACCTCGACGCCCGAGGCGTTGAACGTGTCGATGATGGTGCGGGTGCCGAACGCCGTCGCCTCGATGAGCGCGCGGTAGACGTCCTCGGGCTTCGTGGCGAGCGTCTGGCCGACGACCACACCGGACAGCTCGTGGTCGACCAGCACCGAGCGGTTGCCGCTCTGCCAGTCCAGCGCGATCAGCCCGTGCTCGCCGACCTGCTGCGCCGCGGCCAGCTCGGTCAGGTAGTCGTGGACGCTCTGGCCGCGCTGGGCCGCCTCGGCGGCGTAGCTCGCCGGGACCGAGGTGTCGACGAACCAGCCGAAGACGTCGCCGACGCCGCTCTGCCCGGCCTCGTAGCCCTGCAGCCCGGCGATGATGCCCCCGTCGACCACGCCGCACATGCCCGGCACCTCGCGCAGCACGTCGCCGTTCATGACGTGGCAGGTCGACGTGCCCATGATGGCGACCATCTGGCCCGGCTCGACGGCCTGGGCCGCGGGCGCCGTCACGTGCGCGTCGACGTTGCCGACGGCGACCGCGATGCCCTCGGGCAGCCCGGTCCACTGCGCGGCCTGGGCCGTCAGCCCGCCGGCGCGGTCGCCGAGCTGGCCGATGGGCTGGTCCAGCTTGTCCTCGACGAACCCGGCGAACTCAGGGTTCAGCGCGGCCAGGAACTCGCGCGACGGGTAGCCGCCGTCCTGGCGGATGCCCTTGTAGCCCGCGGTGCAGGCGTTGCGGACGTAGCTGCCGCTGAGCTGCCAGACGATCCAGTCGGCCGCCTCGACCCAGCGCTCGGTCGCCGCGTAGACCTCCGGGTCCTCCTCGAGCAGCTGCAGGCCCTTGGCGAACTCCCACTCCGACGAGATGAGCCCGCCGTAGCGCGGCAGCCACGACTCGCCGCGCTCGGCCGCCAGCGTGTTGATGCGGTCGGCGTGCGGCTGGGCGGCGTGGTGCTTCCACAGCTTGACGTAGGCGTGCTTGCGCCCGGCGAACTGCGGCAGCTCGTTCAGCGGCGTGCCGTCGGCCCGCGTCGGGACCATGGTGCAGGCGGTGAAGTCGGTGGCGATGCCGATGACGTTCGCCGGGTCGACGCCGGCCTCGGCGACGGCCTGGGGGACCGCGGTCTTGAGCACGTCGATGTAGTCGGACGGGACCTGCAGCGCCCAGTCCGGTGGCAGCCGCTCGCCGGTGCCGGGCAGCTCGCGGTCGACCACGCCGTGGGTGTAGGCGTGCACCGCGCTGCCGAGCTCGGCGCCGTCGGAGACCCGGACCACGACGGCCCGGCCGGACAGCGTTCCGTAGTCGACGCCGACGACCACCGCGTCGTCGTTGTTATCGCTCACAATGTCTCCTCGGGGGGCGTTTCTTCCGATGCTGTGATTATCGTCCGGCCGGCGGTCAGATGGTGGCGGGTGGGGACGTGCTGCTGCGGGTGACGAGGACCGGCGGGACGACGATGCGCTCGGCCGCCGCGCTGGGACCGGTGTCGATGAGGTCGAGCAGCAGGGCGATGCTCTTGCGGCCGACCTCGGCGAAGTCCTGGCGGACGGTGGTCAGGGGCGGCGTCAGGAACTCCGCCTCGGGGATGTCGTCGAACCCGACGATGCTGACGTCCTGTGGCACCCGGACTCCGGCCTCGTGCAGCGCGTGCAGCAGGCCGAGCGCCATCTGGTCGTTGGCGACGAAGACGGCGGTCGCGCGTCCGGCCCGGGCGTCGTCGGCGATGCGGCGGCCGGCCTCGTAGCCCGAGCGCGGGCTCCAGTCGCCCT
This sequence comes from Jiangella ureilytica, assembly GCF_004348545.1. Taxonomy (GTDB): domain Bacteria; phylum Actinomycetota; class Actinomycetes; order Jiangellales; family Jiangellaceae; genus Jiangella; species Jiangella ureilytica. The sequence continues at coordinate 4,291 of NZ_SMKL01000085.1, forward strand.
CGGCGACCGGCGGGACCTCGACGCCGGCGGCCTCGAGCGCGGCCCGCCAGCCGTTCCGGCGGCCCTCGGCCTCGAGCCAGTCGACCGGCCCGGCGATGTGCCAGACGGTACGGTGCCCGAGGTCGAGCAGGTGCCGCGTGGCCAGCTCCGCTCCGTGCACCTGGTCGACGGCGACGACGGGCATGCCGCCGGCCTCGCCGCCCTCGACCGCGACGACCGGGACGGTGCCCTCGAGCGCGCTGACGGCGGCCGCGGCCTCGACCTGCGGCGCGATGGCGATCAGCCCGTCGACCGCCTGCGCGGCGAGGTAGTCCAGCGCCTCGCCGACGGTCTTGCGGTTGATGGTCTTGAGGCTGACGATGCTGATGAAGTAGCCGGCGTCGCGGGCGGCCTGTTCGAGCCCGAACAGCGTGCTGGCCGGCCCGTACAGCGTGGTGTCGAACGCGACGACCCCGAGGGTGTTGGTGCGCCGGGTCACCAGCGCGCGGGCGGACAGGTTGCGCCGGTAGCCGAGCTCCTGGATGGCGGCGAGGACGCGGTCGCGGGTGGCGGCGCGGACGTTGGGGTGGTGGTTGAGGACGCGGGACACCGTCTGGTGCGACACGCCCGCGATGCGCGCGACGTCCGCCATCACCGGCATCCGCTCCGGGGTCATGTGTGAACGTTAACAAACCGGGTCGACCCGCGCCAGACGGCCCTGGAATGATCACGTTCACTACGGAATCCCGTGCCGCACTACGCCTGCAATCGCGGTGCGACACGGGATCTCGTGCTGAACGTGATCATTCCGGGGGAGCGGCACCACACGCCGTCGCGGCGGCCCGGACGGCGGCCCTGGCGCGGTCGCGGCCGACCTCGGTGACCATCGCCCGCAGGTGCTCGGCGGCCAACGGCGCCACGACGACGTGCGCCAGCGCGTCCGCGTCGGTACCGGGTCCGGCGGCGGCGAGGAGCAGGGCGACGTGCCGGTGCCAGAACCGGTACGCCCCGATGCGATACCGCGCGCCCGGCGACGCGTTCTCCGACATCGACAGCAGGTCCATGTGACCCAGTGCGTAGTCGAGGTAGGCGTCGACGAAGGCGGCCAGGCGGTCGCCGGGGCTGACGCCGTCGTCGCCCGAGGGGCCGGGGCCCAGCGGTGGCGGGCCGAACAGGACGGCTTCCTGGAGCGCGCGCTCCCGCTCGTCCAGCAGCGCGACCGCCAGCCCGGCCTTGTCGCCGAAGCGCCGGAACACCGTGCCCTTGCCGACGCCGGCGGCGGCCGCGACGGCGTCCATCGTCACGCCGTCGACGCCGTGCGCCGCGAACAGCCGGGAGGCCGCGTCGAGCACGGCGACCCGGTTGCGGGCGGCGTCGGCCCGCTCGTGCGGTGGCGCCGAGCGGAGCTCGACCAGCCGGGAATAAACGGACTGTGGTCCGTTCTTATCTACGGGCACAACCGGACTGTAGTCCAGAAAGGACCGCATGATGTCTTCCCTGCTGCATCTCTCCGCCTCGCCTCGCGGCACGGCCTCGGAATCGCTGGTCGTGGCGGAGGACTTCCTCTCGGCCTACCGCGAGACCCACCCGGACCATGCCGTCACCCGGTGGGACCTGTGGGACGGCACGCTGCCGGAGTTCGGGCCGACGGCGGCGCACGCCAAGATGGCCGTCTTCGCCGGGCAGGACCTCGACCCCGCCCAGCAGGAGGTGTGGAAGCGCGTCGCGGCCACGTTCGCCCGGTTCGACGCCGCCGACCACTACCTGTTCAGCGTGCCGATGTGGAACCACGGCGTGCCGTACGTGCTCAAGCAGTTCATCGACGTCGTGAGCCAGCCCGGCCTGGTGTTCGCGTTCGACCCGGCCAGCGGCTACCGCGGGCTGCTGCGAGGCAAGAAGGCGGTCATCGTCTACACCAGCGCCGTCTACGCGCCCGGCCGTGGCCCAACGTTCGGCACGGACTTCCAGACGTCCTACCTCGAGGGCTGGCTGCGCTGGGCCGGAGTGGGCGACGTGCGGACGATCACGCTGCGGCCCGACCCCGCGACGGGCGACGTGGCCGCCGGCCGGGCCGCCGCACGACGGCAGGCGCGCGCCGTCGCCGCGGGGATCTGAGCGCTACTTGAGCAGCTTGGACAAGCGCCGGTCGGCGAGGATCTTGCCACCGGTCTGGCAGGTGGCGCAGTACTGCAGCGAGGAGTCGGCGAACGACACCTCGCGGACGACGTCGCCGCAGACCGGGCAGGTCTGGCCGGTCCGGCCGTGCACCCGCAGGTTGGTGCGCTTGCTGTCCTTGAGGTCCTTGGCGGCCAGGCCCTCGGCCCGCTTCAGCGCCGTGGTGAGCTCGTCGATGATGACGGCGTGCAGGTTCGCCACGCCGTCGGCGTCGAGGGTGGACGACGGCTGGAACGGCGACAGCCTGGCCGCGTGCAGCACCTCGTCGGAGTAGGCGTTGCCGATGCCGGCGATGACCGCCTGGTCGCGCAGGATGCCCTTGATCTGCGCCCGGCCGGCCTTGGTCAGGAGCTGCTGCAGGCGCTCGACGGTGAACTCGCCGGAGAGCGGGTCGACGCCGAGCCGGGCGATGCCGGGCACCTCGGCGGGGTCGCGCACGACATAGACCGCCAGCCGCTTGCGGGTGCCGGCCTCGGTGAGGTCGAAGCCGGACTCGTCGTCGAGGTGGACGCGCAGCGCGAGCGGCCCGCTGCCGGGCTTCGGCGGCTTCGGCGAAAGCGCGTCGCTCCAGCGCAGCCAGCCGGCCCGGGCCAGGTGGATGACGAGGTGCGCGCCGTCGCAGTCGAGATCGAGGAACTTGCCGTGCCGGCCCACGCTGGTGACGGCGAGCCCGCCGAGCGCAGTGAGGGGCGGGTCGAACGTCTTGAGCACGTTGATGGCGGCGACGTCGACGCGGGCCACGATCTTGCCCACGGCCTTCTCGCGCAGGAAGGCGGCGAGCGCTTCGACCTCCGGCAGTTCCGGCATGCGTTCTATCTTGCCTTGTGCGCGGCGTGCTCGGCGAACGCCGGTGGCAGCGGCAGTTCGAGCGCGCGCCGCAGCCGGCTGAGGTACTCGGGCCGCGGGATCTCGACGACGCCCAGGCTGGCGAGGTGCCGGGTGCCCCACTGCACGTCGAGCAGCCGGCCGACGGGGTGCTCGGCGCGCATCATCTCGACCAGCGCGACGAGCGCGACCTTGGAGGCGTCGCGGCCCCACCGCTGGCGCGCGTGGAACATCGACTCGCCCGCGAACAGCCCGCCGATGGCGACGCCGTAGAGCCCGCCGGCCAGCCGGCCGTCGGGCGTCCACGCCTCGACGGAGTGCGCCCAGCCGAGCCGGTGCAGCCGCTCGTAGGCCTTGCGGATGTCGTCGCTGATCCAGGCGCCCGGCCGGCTGGGATCGGCGCAGGCCTCGATGACCTCGTGGAAGGCGGTGTCGACGCGGATCTCGAACTTGTGGATGGACTGGCGCAGCGACCGCGCGACCTTGATGCCGCCCAGCGGCAGCACGCCGCGCGGGTTCGGCGACCACCAGGCGAGGTCGGTGGCGCGGCCGAGCAGCTGGTCGACCGGCATCGGGAACAGGCCGTTGCGGTACGCCGCAAGCAGCGTCCCCGGCTCGAGATCGGCGCCGAACGCGACGAGGTCGTCGTCGCCGGACGTGCTCGGCAGCTCCCATCGCGTCGGCGGTGGCTCGACGGGCACGGACCCTCCTTCAGGCACCGTCACGACAACTGCGGTCCGTCGCCAGCGTAATCCGATCGCCGCCCTCCGCACGTACAGTGGAGGCATGGGTGTGCGACGGACGATCGGTACCTGGGCGGGCACGACTGCGGCGCGCCGGGCCGCGCCCCTGGTGGCCGCGCGTGGTGCGAACCAGTTCATGGCCAGGGCCATCGAGGGCTTCCCCGGGTTCCCGGGTGCCCGCGAGGTGGCCCGCCGTCACCTCGACAAGCGCGGCGACGTGGAGGTCGCCATCCGCGACGTCGTCGAGCAGCACGTCCGGCTGGCCGGCGTGCAGGGCTTCGTCACCAACATCGGCGGCATCGTCACCATGCCGGTGGGCATCCCGGCCAACATCGCCGGCATGGCCGTCCTGCACCTGCGCATGGCCGCCGCCATCGCGCACCTCCGTGGCTACGACCTCGCCGACCCCCGGGTCCGCACGGCGGCGCTGACGACGCTGCTCGGGCGCGACGGCGTCGAAGAGGCGCTGCGCGGCCGCGACCTGCCGGGCCGGCCGTACGACATCGCCACCGGCATCAACGAGCCCGACCCCGCGATCATCGAGCGGGCGGTCGCCGCCGTCACCTCGCAGCTCGTGGCCCGCATCGGCGGCAAGCACGCCACGCTGGCCATCGTGCGCCGGGTGCCGCTGGTCGGCGGTGCGGTCAGCGCCGGCATCGACGCGTTCTCGACCTACGCCATCGGCAAGTTCGCCGGCCGCGAGTTCCCGTCCAACGTCACCATCGAGCGCGCCTGACCCTCGGCCGCCGCCGAGTCACCCGTGCTCGACGATCCGGGTCTCGCACTCGGGCGGTGTCGGCTCCTGTTGCGGCGCGGCGCACAGCGACACGCCGAAGGGCCGGACCACGGTCAGTGACTCGCCGCCGGACTCATAGGTCACCAGGAATCCGCTCGCGGTGCCGGCGTCGGTCGCGGAGTAGGTGACCTCGACGCCCAGGTTGAAGATCGTGCCGCCCTCGCCGGTCTGGTCGTCGGGGCACACGTCGTCGACCACCATGGGGCCGTCCGCCGGGTACCCGGCCGCCGCCAGGCGGTCCGTGGGCTGCTCGAGGTCGTTCGCGTGCCTGCCGTGGCCAGCAGGCCGGACGGAGAATCCGAGCACCTCGAACCCGCCGAGAGGATCGATGGGCGCGACCTTCGTGACCACTGCCGAGCCTGGCTCGTCCAGGCAGAGCGTCATCTCCTCGAACGCGTAGGGCTGCCCCGGCCGCGCGTCGTAGATGCCTCGGCCGGCGCCGTACTCGGCCTCGTACAACCGGGCCGGTCCGTCAGAGCAGCCGGCCGTCAGCACGAGGATGCCAGCGGCGAGGGTCGCGAAAGTCCGCACAGGCCTGAGATTGTCATGATTCTCGTGAATCGGGGAGTGCCTGGCAGCGCGGGCACCAGAAGGCGATCCGGTCCTGCGGCGCGGCACCGATGGAACCGGTGCGAATGGCCGTCCCGCAACGCCAGCACGGCCGCCGCGCCCGGCGGTAGACCCAGTGCTGCCTGCCGGGGCGCCGGTCACCCGTCGTGGACTGCAGCCGGGTCTCGATGCCCAGGTGCAGCAGCCGATGGGCGTCGTCGACGATGGCGCGCAGGTCGGGTACCGCGGCGACCGGGGCGTACGGCGACACCCCGGCCAGGAAGCACAGCTCGGCCATGTACATGTTGCCGATGCCGGCGAGGTTGCGCTGGTCCAGCAGCGCCTCGCCGACCGTCCGTGCCGGGTCGCGGGCCAGCCGCTCGACGGCGTCGTCGGCGGACCAGTCGGCGCCGAGCAGGTCCGGGCCGAGGTGGCCGACGACGGTGTCCTCCTCGGCCGTGCGGACCAGCTCGACGACGGGGAGCCGGTAGCCGACCGCCTCGCGCCGCGCCGTCGCCAGCACGACCCGGATCTGGAACGCGGGCCCGCCGCGCCAGGGTTGCCCGGCGGCGAACACCCGCCAGGCGCCGTCCATGCGCAGGTGCGTGTGGAGGGTCAGCCCGCCACTCAGACGAGTGAGCAGGTGCTTGCCGCGCGACACCGACTCGACGACCGAACGGCCGGAGAGCTCGGTGGTGGCCAGCCGTGGCACCCGGAAGTCGGTGCGCACCAGGGTGTCACCGGCCAGCGCGTCGTGCAGCCGCCGGGTGGCGAGCCAGACGGTGTCGCCTTCGGGCATGTGGCCATCATGCTCGACGGACCCTCGTCAATGTCGGCGGGGCTGGCTAGCATGCTGGTCAGGAGCCCACGATGGAATCGCACTTCCACGATCTCACCCGGGCGTTGCGCAGGCGCTGGCCCGGTCATCGAGACGCGCCCGTCGTCGTGGCCGATCCGTTCGAGACGCTCACCGTCCAGCTCCGGCTCACCCGCATCGTCGGCGAGATCCGCCGGCTCGAGCGCGACCAGGGCCGCTGGGCCCGCGCCCATCACCTGGCCGCGGCCACCCGCGCGTACGACGACCTGCTGGCCGACGCCGCGCGGCTGGCCGGGCTGCCGCTTCCCGACGCGCCGCCGGCCATCCGGCGGCTCATGGTCGAGAGCGCGCTGCGCCACGACGGCTGGGAGTGGTGACGGCGTCAGCGTGCGGCCGCCGCCGTCAGCGCCGTCAGCTCCAGGTCCAGCAGCGCCCGCTTGCGCTCCAGGCCCCAGGCGTACCCCGTCAGCACGCCGGACGAGCCGACCACGCGGTGACAGGGAACGATGACGGAGATCGGGTTGCGGCCGTTCGCCGCCCCCACCGCGCGCGACGCCGTCGGGCGGCCGAGCTGCTCGGCGATCTCGCGGTAGCTGCGGGTCTCGCCGTACGGGATGGCCCGCAGCGCTGCCCAGACCTGCTGCTGGAACGCGGTGCCAACGGGGCTGAGCGGCAGGTCGAATTCCTGGCGCTCGCCGGCGAAGTAGGCAGCCAGCTGCTCGCGGGCCGTGGCGAACGGCGCGTCGTCCTCGACCTGGCCGGGCAGGTCGAGCGCTGCCGGCCGCGCCATGTAGAGACCGGTCAGCGCGGTGCCGTCACCGGTCAGCCAGAGCGTGCCGACGGGGCTGTCGGTGGTGGTCCAGTACATGGTCATGATCTGCCTTTCAGAGGGTGGTCCAGACGTGCAGCAGCGCGTACGAGCGCCACGGCCGCCACTTCTCGGCCTGCTCGGCGACCGCCCGCGGATCGGACGGCAGCCCGAGCCCGGCCATGGCGTGCTTCACGCCGAGGTCGGTCGGGAGGAAGACGTCGGGGTCGGCGAGCGCGCGCATCCGCACGTACTTCGCCGTCCACGGGCCGATGCCGGGCACGTCGAGCAGCTGCCGCTCGGCTTCCTCGCGGTCGACGCCGGGATCGAGGCGGAGGCTGGAATCGGCCAGCCGGCTGGTCAGCTCGTGCAGCGTGCGCTGCCGGCTGCGCGGCATCGGGAACGTCGACGGGTCGACGGAGGCCAGCACGGACGCCGTCGGGAACGCATGGGTGACGGCGCCGATGGGCGCGTCGAGCGGCTTGCCGTGCTCTGCGACCAGCCGGCCGGCGACGGTGCGCGCTGCGAGGACGGAGATCTGCTGGCCGAGCACCCCGCGGACCGCGAGCTCGTCGCCGTCGACCGTGCCCGGAACCCGCCGGCCCGGATGCGCGGCCACCAGCGGGCCGAGCGCGGGGTCGGCGCCCAGCAGGTCGTCGACGGCCTGCGGGTCCGCGTCGAGGTCCAGGACCCGGCGGCAGCGGGCGACCGCCGCCGTCAGGTCGCGCGGGTCGGCCAGCCACAGCGTCGCCTGCACGAAGCCGTCGCGCGGCGTCAGCTCCGCGACCCCGGTGCCGTGCGGCAGCGTGAGGCTGCGCCGGTAGGTGTCGCCGTCGACCTCCTCGATGCCGGGCACCGCACGCAGCGCCAGGAAGTCGAGGACGCCGCGGAGGTCCGCCGGCTGCCGGTAGGCCAGCCGCAGCTCGATCGCGCCCGGCGTCTTGTGCCGGCCGGCCCGGCGGGCCTTGCCGCGCAGCTCGGTCGGGGTCAGCGCATAGACCTCGCGGATCGTGTCGTTGAACTGGCGGATGCTGGCGAACCCGGCCGCGAACCCGATCTCGGTGACCGGCAGCTCCGTGGTCTCGAGCAGCACCCGTGCGGTGTGCGCCCGCTGCGAGCGGGCCAGCCGCAGCGGACCGGCGCCGACCTCCTCGACCAGCGTCCGGTGCACCTGGCGCTCGCTGTAGCCGAGCCGTCCGGCCAGCCCCGCCACGCCGTCGCGGTCGACGACGCCGTCGGCGATCAGCCGCATGGCCCGGCCCACGACGTCGGCGCGGACGTTCCACTCCGCCGAGCCCGGCGTCGCGTCGGGCCGGCAGCGGCGGCAGGCCCGGAAGCCGGCCGACTGCGCCTGCGCGGCGGTGCGGTAGAACCGCACGTTCTCGCGCTTCGGGGTCATGGCCGGGCAGCTGGGGCGGCAGTATATGCCGGTCGACGTGACGCCGATGTAGAAGACGCCGTCGAACCGGGCGTCGCGGCCCTGAACTGCGCGGTAGCACGCCTCTTCGTCCCACATGCCTACCAGTCTCACCCGGTGACGGCGCCGTTCCTAGCGGGAATCGGACATGACCGTTCGCGAGGCCCGCGGCGGCGGGGCCAGGGCGTGACGGCGCCCTGGCCCCTCGCGGTGCTGCGCCGGGTGCGTCCGACCAGCCAGGCGACATGAGCTCCCGACGACGGGCTGGCGGCTCCGGCCGGCGCACCTTCCCGTTCCGAGGTGCACAGTCCAGGCGGGCTAGGAGCTGACAGCCGACCGCGAGGTCTGACGTCAGTCCTGATCAATTGTGGGTGGGGCCCGCCCTGGGCCCGTCGAGCCACCGTGCCGCACCGCGCCCTCACCCGTCCCCCGTGAACGGGGTGAGGTGGCACGCCACGTGGGGGTAGGTGCCCAGCCGGGCCGGGTTGTGACACGCGAATCGGAAGAATTCGGTCAGATGTCGCGGAACGCCTCGATCCGGGCGCCGAGGACGGACAGCCGCGCGGCCAGGTCCTCGTAACCGCGGTTGATGACGTACACGTTGCGCAGCACCGACGTGCCCTTCGCGGCCATCATCGCCAGCAGCACCACGACGGCCGGGCGCAGCGCCGGCGGGCAGATGATCTCCGTGCCCGACCAGCGCGTTGGGCCCTCGACCAGCACGCGGTGCGGGTCGAGTAGCGTGACGTTGGCGCCGAGCTTCGTCAGCTCGGTGAGGTAGATGGCGCGGTTCTCGTAGACCCAGTCGTGGATCATCGTCTGGCCGTTGGCCGACGCCGCGATGAGCGCGAAGAACGGCAGGTTGTCGATGTTCAGGCCGGGAAACGGCATCGGGTGGATCTTGTCGTGCGGCGCGCGCAGGTTCGACGGCCGCACCGTGAGGTCGACCAGCCGCGTCTCGCCGTTGGCCGCGACGTACTCGCCGCTGCGGTCGTAGTCGAGCCCCATCTCCTCGAGCAGCGCCAGCTCGATCTCGAGGAACTCGATGGGCGCTCGGCGCACCGTGATCTCCGAGCCCGTGACGATGGCGGCGGCCAGCAGGCTCATCGCCTCGATGGGGTCCTCGGACGGCGCGTAGTCGACGTCGACGTCGATCTCGGAGCGGCCGTGCACCGTCAGCGTCGTGGTGCCGATGCCCTCGATGCGCACGCCCAGCCGGGTCAGGAAGAAGCAGAGGTCCTGGACCATGTAGTTGGAGCTGGCGTTGCGGATGACGGTGATGCCGTCGTTGCGGGCGGCCGCCATCAGGGCGTTCTCGGTGACGGTGTCGCCGCGCTCGATCAGCACGATCGGCCGGGTCGGCGACGCTTTCCGGTCGACCTCGGCGTGGTAGTAGCCGCCGGTCGCCTTCAGCTCGAGGCCGAACGGGCGCAGCGCGGACATGTGCGGCTCGACGGTGCGGGTGCCGAGGTTGCAGCCACCGGCGTAGGGCAGCTGGAACCGGACCTCGCGGTGCAGCAGCGGGCCGAGGAACATGATGACGCTGCGGGTGCGCCGGGCCGCCTCGACGTCCATGCTCGCGAGGTCGAGCCGCTCGGGCGGCGTGATCTCGAGGTCGCGGCCCCCGCCCAGCCAGCGGGTGCCGATGCCGATGCTCTCGAGCACCTCGATGATGCGGTTGACCTCTTCGATGCGCGCGATGCCGCGCAGCGTGGTCCTCCCCTTGTTCAGCAGGCTGGCGCACAGCAGCGCGACGCTGGCGTTCTTGCTGGACCGCACGTCGATGCTGCCGCTGAGCTGCTGACCGCCGCTGACCCGCAGGTGCACCGGCCCTTGCGGCGCCAGCGACACGATCTGCTTGTCGAGGGACTCGCCGATGCGCGCGATCATCTCGAGACTGAGGTTCTGCTGCCCGTGTTCGATGCGGTGGATCGCGCTCTGGCTCGTGCCGAGGGCGTCGGCGAGCTGGCTCTGGGTCCAGCCCCGGTGCTGCCGCGAGTCGCGGATCAACCGGCCGATCTGGCTGCGGTAGTCGTCTGCCACGAGCGGAACGATATCTCAGCTATGAGTTAACGAACGCCACATTCGTCACATTGGTATGCACACGTTGCGTAGTGAGCGAGGTCTCATTCGTGTCGTGAGGTCCGTCCCGCGCGCTGGAGGTGCCCGATCCGCGGGCGATGCGGCCGCGGGGAGCATAGAACACCGCGGCGCGCTCCGGCGCACGGACGGGCGCGAATCGCACATCCGGCGCGACCCGCCTATCCGGACGGCCGAGTAGCCGAGCGCCGGCCACAGGTCGAAGCGAGGCGGCAGGCGCTCCGGGCGCAGCGACCCGGTCCGCACCCTCAGGGACCCACGCGGGCCCCCGAAGCCGGGCTGCCGCGGCGCCTGGTCCGGCGCCAGCAGGCAGCGCAGGAACGCGCCGAGGTCGGCCAGCACCGAGCAGGCCGCAGGCTTCTTGGGCGCGTACGCCGTCGGGATCGCCGACGGCCCGGACCGCGCCGGGGAAGACCGCGCGCTCCACGGCGCGAGTCAGCAGGGTCTCGATGGCTCTCGTCATGCGGCGCCGCCTCGTCAGGCGTGATGGCGCACGGGGTTTCGCACCACTGTTCAGCTGTTCCCGGGTGCGACTCGCCGCCGCCTGCGACCGTGCGGTCGGCATTGCCGCTGTCATGATCGATGCGAACCGGTCCCCATCGTGACAGTCGTCTCACCGGCTGAACCCCGCGAGACGGGTCGCGCCGTGCGCGGAGGTGTCGCCGCGGGAGAGACTGGGTACGGCGAGCGAGCGTTCAGCCGACCCGAGGAGACCCCGTGCGCGACGAGACCATCGGCGCCTTCCTGGACAGCCTGGCCGACCGCGTCCCGGCGCCGGGCGGCGGCGCCGTCGCGGCCCTGCACGCGGCGCAGTCGGCGGCGCTGCTGGGCATGGTGGCCCGCTACAGCACCGGCCCGAGGTACGAGCAGCACGCCGACGTCGTCGAGCGGGTCCTGGTCAAGGCCGACGCGCTGCGCACCGACGCCCTCGAGCTCGCCGAGGACGACGCCGAGGCGTTCTTCGCCGTCACCGAGACCTACCAGCTGCCGCAAGAGACCGACGAGCAGAAGTCGGCCCGCGCCGAGGCCATCGCGGCGGCCCTGGCCGCGGCCGCCGAGCCCCCGGCCGCCGTCATCGTCGCCGCGTCCCACCTGGTCGCCATGGCCGAGGAGCTGCTGCCGGTCGGCAACCGCAACGTGGTCACCGACGTCGCGGCCGCCGCCGAGGCCGCCCGCGCCGCCGCCACGACGGCCCGGCTGAACATCGAGATCAACCTGTCCGGCGTCACCGACCCGGCGGTGCGCGACCGGCTGACGGCGACGGCCGCCGAGGTCGACGACCTCGCCGCCCGGGCCGACCAGGTCATGGCCGCGGTGCGCCGGCAGGTGGGGGCGTGACGGCGCAGCGCCTCGGCGGGTCCGACCTCGCCGCCCGCATCCGCGCGCACGTGGCCGGGCGGGCCGCCGCTCGCCGCGACGACGGCCGGCCGGCGCGGCTGGTCATCGTCACGGCCACCGACGACGAGGCGAGTGCCTGGTACGTCCGCTCACTCGCCGCGGCGGCCGGCAAGGCCGGCATCGACTGCGACGTCGCCGACCTCGGACCCGTGGCGACGGCCGGCGACCTCACGGCCCGGCTCACCGCCCTCAGCGCCGATCCCGCCGTCGACGGCGTCATGCTGCAGACGCCGCTTCCGGCCGGCGTCACGCTCGCCGAGGTGTCCGGCGCCATCGACCCCGCCAAGGACGTCGACGGCGCCAACCCGCTCTCGCTGGGCCGGCTCGCCGTCGGCCGGCCCGCGTACGCGCCGGCCACCGCGGCCGCCGTCGTCGCCCTGCTGGACGAGTACGTCGTCGACCTCGCCGGCGCCCGGGCCGTGGTGGTGGGCCGGTCCGCCGTCGTGGGCAAGCCACTGGCGCACCTGCTGCTCGACCGCGACGCGACGGTGACGGTGTGCCACTCGCGCACCCGTGACCTCGCGGAAGTGACATCGACGGCGGACGTGCTGGTCGCCGCCGTGGGCCGGACGCACCTGATCACGCCGACGCACGTCCGCGCCGGCGCCGTCGTCATCGACGTCGGAACCAACCCGACGCCCGACGGCGGGCTCGCGGGCGACGTCGACCCGGCGGTCGCCGAGGTCGCGGCCGCGCTGACCCCGGTGCCCGGCGGCGTCGGCCCGGTGACGACCGCGCTGCTGCTGTGGCACACCGTCGCCGACTCGGCCTCGGCTCCGGGGGACAGCCCCTAGAGATCCCGGCGCCAGATCTGGCCCACGAGGTCGTGGCCGAAGCTGTGGTGCTCCTTCTCCTCGACCAGTTCGAAGCCGGCCTTCTGGTAGATCCGCCGCGCGGCGGCGAGGACGTCGTTGGTCCACAGCATCATGGAGGAGTAGCCGGCCGAGCGCGCGAACGCGATGCACTCGGCCACCAGCCGCGTGCCCAGGCCCGCGCCGCGGGTCTCCGGCTCGACCAGCAGCAGCCGCAGCTGCGCCGTCGTGTCGTCCTTGCGTACGCAGAACACGGCGCCGACGGGCCGTCCGTCCAGCTCGGCGATCCACGCGTTCTCGCGCCGTGGGTCGTGGTGCTCGGCGTAGTCGGCGACGATGCGCGCGACCAGTGCCTCGTATGTCTGATCCCAGCCGTACTCGCGCGCGTAGAGGACGGCGTTGCGCTGGACGACCCAGCCGAGGTCGCCGGGACGCAGACCACGGATGACGTACGCCCTCGGCGCGGCCGCCTCGCGCCGGCCGAGCAGGCGGCGGACGGAGTCGAGATCGGCGACCAGCCGGCGGCGGTCGCCGTCGGTCAGTCCGGCCAGCAGCTCCTCGGCCTGCTGGTCCGAGCGCGCATCGAGGTCGGCGAACGCCTCGCGGCCGGCCACCGTGGGCGCGACCAGCAGCTTGCGGCCGTCGGCCTCCGAGCGCGACCGTTCGATCAGCCCCGCCGACTCGAACCGGACCAGCGTCCGGCTCAGTTGACCCGCGTCGACGCCGAGCGTGTCGCGCAGCACACCCACCTCGGTGACCTCGCGCTGCGCCAGCTCGAACAGGATGCGCGCCTCGGTCAGCGAGAACGGCGACCGCAGCAGGCCCTGGTCGAGGAAGCCCATCACGGTCGTATAGAAGCGGTTGAACTGCCGCACCGCCGTCACCTGGTCGCGCTCCACCGTGCCCATGTCATTGACTCTATCAATGAATTCCTTGCCTGGGTCAAGTATCGGCGGCATATCGGTCGCCTCGGCGGTGATCAACACTTGCCGTCTGTTGCGACTGTCCGTAATGTCCCGGTCACGTGTCACATCTCACTGGGAGGCCATGTGAACACACGACCACACTCTCGCCGCGTCGCCGCGAGCGTCCTTGTCACCGGAGCGGTCCTGGCCGGCGCGTTCGGCGCCGTCCCCACGTCCGCGGCGCCTCCGGAGGGTCCGGCCGAGGGCACCTGCAAGACGTTCGACGACCCGCAGTTCACCGGCTGGACCAGCCACGCCGAGCTCGGCCGGAAGCTCGAGCAGATCGAGCGGACCAGCGGCGGACGGGTCCAGGTCGACGTCGCCGGCTACACGACGCAGGGCCGCGAGCTGTACACCGCACGGGTCGGTACCGGCGACCGCGTCCTGCTGGTGCAGAGCGCCATCCACGGCAACGAGCGCACCGGCACCGAGGCGCTGCTCGGCATCCTCAAGGACCTCGGCACCGGCAACGACCCGGACACCAGGCGCGCGCTGGAGAACGTCACGCTGGTGGCGATGCCGATGGTCAACCCCGACGGCGGCGAGCTCAACCGGCGCGCCAACGTCGTGGCCTGGGACGAGGTGGTCGCCGACTTCCCGCAGCTCGCCGGCGCACCGCGTGCCTGGTATCACTCGCTGACCGGTGACGGGATCAACCAGCCCGGCTTCGACCTCAACCGCGACTTCAACCCCGACCTCGACTACGTCCCCCAGCCGGGCGACCTGCCCGGCCGGCAGACCGATGCCGGCTTCTTCCTCTCACCGGAGTCGCAGACGATCCGTGACGTCTACGTGGGCCTGCAGGAGGAGTTCGGCGCCGTCGACGCCGTCGTCGACCTGCACCACATGGGGCCGTGCGACCGGCTGACCGGTGGCCCGCAGGACGGCCGGCTCATCTCGGTCTCGCTGGACTACCCGCCGCTCGGCGTCAACGACGGCGCCGCGTACAAGGACGACTGGCCGCTGCTCGACCAGGACAAGTCGCGCCGGTACGCGCTCGCCGTCGCCAACGGCATCGCAGAGGCCTACGGCTCTCAGTCACCGCTCGCGGCGACCGGCCGCTACTTCCACCCCGACGAGCGCGAGTACGCCGGTCAGGGCCGGTCCGCGTTCGCACTCAACGGCTCGGCCACCGTCCTGTTCGAGGTGCGCGGCCAGCAGGACGATCTCGGCCAGAAACTCAAGGGCATGCTGGTCCAGAGCGTCCGCACCGGCGTCGAGTCGCTGATCGACGCGATGGCGACCGGTGAGGTCGACACGCTGGACGGCGACGCCTTCTTCGACCTGCCCGACTACGGGTGGGAGGAAGAAGGCTCCGCCGACTAGTCCTCCGAGGTCGTCGGGCCGGGCATGGCCGCAGCTATGGTCTGCCCGGCCCTCCTCGGACGGCTCACGCCACGGCGAGCCACGGGTCCTCGAGGACGCCGGCCAGGTCGCGGACGAACTCCGCGGCCTGCGCGCCGTCGATGACCCGGTGGTCCGACGACAGCGTCATCGTCATCTTCTGCACGACGGCCAGCTCGCCGTCCTTCACGCCCGGCTCCGAGCGCACCGCGCCGACCGCCAGGATCGCCGCCTCGGGCGGGTTGATGACGGCGGTGAAGTGGTCGATGCCGAACATGCCGAGGTTGCTGACGGTGAACGTGCCGCCGGTCATCTCGTCCAGCCCGAGCTTGCGGTCGCGGGCCTTGCCGGCCAGCGTCCGGGTCTCGGCGGAGATGCTGGTCAGGCTCTTCGTGTCGGCGTCGCGGATGACCGGCACGACCAGCCCGGTCTCCGTCGCCACCGCGATGCCGACGTGGATGCGCCCGTGCCGCACGATCGCCTCGGGCGTGAACGACGAGTTCACCACCGGGTGGTCGCGCAGCACCACGGCCACAGCCCGCACGATGATGTCGTTGACGCTGACCTTCTTCCGGTCCGCCGCGACGAGTCGCTCGTTCAGCTGGGCCCGCAGCTTAGACAGCGGGCCGGCGTCGATCGTCTTCGTCACGTAGAAGTGCGGCGACGTCTGCATGCTCTCGGTGAGCCGCCGCGCGATCGTCTTGCGGATCGACGTCAGCGGGATCAGCTCGTCGGTCTCCTCGACGGCCGGGGTGACGGCGGCAGCCTGCGGCTGGGCGGGCGCCGCCGGAGCCGGAACGGACGGGGCCGCAGCGGACGCCGTCGTCGCCCCGCCGGCCGCCTTCGCGACGTCGGCCCGGATGATCCGACCACCGGGGCCGGAGCCGTCGATCGTCGCCAGGTCGACGCCCAGTTCGCGGGCGTCGCGTCGGGCCAGCGGTGACGACAGGATGCGCCCCGCCCCCGTTGATCTTGGAGCAACGGCGGAGTCGCCGCCCGATTCGCCCGATCGATTCCGCGCTTTCTCCACGATCGGCTCGGGTGCGGGGGGCTCGGCCCGAGTGGGTTCGGGGGCTGCGGGAGCCGGCGCCGGTTCTCCGACCGGCTCACCGGCGCCGACGAGCCGGGCGATCGGCGCGCCGATGGGAGCGGTGTCGCCGTCCTTCACGAGGATCTCGGCGAGCACGCCGTCCTCGTAGGCCTCGTGCTCCATGACGGCCTTGTCGGTCTCGATCTCGACCAGGACGTCGCCGGCCTTGACCTCGTCGCCGACCTGCTTGCGCCAGGCGGCGACCACACCCTCCTCCATGGTGTCGGAGAGGCGGGGCATGAGGATCTCGGTCATCGAGAGAACCTCCTCAGTGCGCGCCGACGGACCGGCGGCCGACGGCGTCGAGGGTCTGGTGGACGGCGGTGACGACGTCGTTGGCCGACGGCAGGGCCGCCACCTCGAGCGACTTCGCGTAGGGCAGCGGCACCTCGGCCATGGCGACCCGGCGCACCGGGGCGTCGAGGTAGTCGAAGGCGCCGTCGGAGATGGAGGCCGCGACCTCGGCGCCGATGCCGTAGGTGAGCCAGTCGTCCTCGAGCACCACGGCGCACGAGGTCTTCCTGACCGACTCGATGATGGTCGGGCGGTCCAGCGGTCGGAGGCTGCGCAGGTCGACCACCTCGGCGGAGATGCCCTCGTCGGCCGCCAGCTTCTCGGCGACCTGCAGCGCGACGTGCGCCATGCGCGAGTAGGCGACCAGCGTGATGTCGGTGCCCTCGCGCGTGACCGCCGCGCGGCCGATCTCGCCGGCGGTGTCGCCGTCGGGGACCTCGCCCTTGGTGTTGTAGAGCGCGAGGTTCTCGAGGAATAGGACCGGGTCGTTGTCGCGGATGGACGCGAGCAGCAGCGCCTTCGCGTCGGCCGGCGACGACGGCGCCACGACCTTGAGGCCGGGCGTGAACGCGTAGAACAGCTCGACGTTCTGCGAGTGCGTGGCCGCGAGCTGCTGGCCGCCGCCTCCGGGCGTGCGGATGACCATCGGGACCGAGCGCTGGCCGCCGAACATGCCGTAGATCTTCGCGGCGTGGTTGACGATCTGGTCCAGCGCGAGCAGCGAGAAGTTGATCGTCATGATCTCGACGACGGGACGCAGGCCGAGCATCGCCGCGCCGACGGCGGCGCCGGTGAAGCCCTCTTCGGCGATGGGCGTGTCGCGCACGCGCTTCGGGCCGAACTCGTCGAGCAGGCCGGCGGTGATCTTGTATGAGCCCTCGAACCGGCCGATCTCCTCGCCCATGAGGAAGACGTCGGGGTCGCGGAGCATCTCGGCGCGCAGGGTGTCGTGCAACGCCTGGCGGTAACTCATGACGGCCATGTCAGGCTCCTACCGGGAACAGCGGGTCGGCCGGTTGATTTCCGGGCTCAGTGGGAAAGAGTGCTTCGCCCGGTAGCCGGCGCGAGTCGTTCGGCACCGGCGACGCGTAGGTGTAGTCGAACAGTGAGGACACCTCGGGCGCCGGGCTCTTGTCGGCGAACTCGACGGCGGCCTTGACGATGCGGCCGATCTCGGCGTCGATCTCGGCCAATTCGTCGACCTTGGCCACGCCGTCACCGACGAGCCGGTCGTGCAGTCCGGCGACGGGGTCCTGGGCGCGGACGGCCTCGATCTCGTCCTTGCTCCGGTACGCGGCGGGGTCGACGACGGAGTGGCCCTTCAGCCGGCCGCTCACGGTCTCGAGCAGGTACGGCTTCTGCTCCTTGCGGGCCCGCTCGACGGCGAGCTTCGCGGCGTCGCGGACGGCGATGACGTCGTTGCCGTCGACCCGCGCGGACTCCATGCGGTACGCCGAGGCGCGCTTGTACAGCTCCGGCTCGGCCGACGACACCTCGACCGTGGTGCCCATGCCGAGCTGGTTGTTCACGACGACGAACACGATGGGCAGGTCCCACAACGACGCCATGTTCAGCGTCTCGTGGAACGCGCCGATGTTCGTGGTGCCGTCGCCCATCTGGCACATGACGACCTCGTCGCCGTCGCGGTACGAGACCGCGAGCGCGGCGCCGGCCGCGAGCGGCAGCTGGCCGCCGACGATGCCGTAGCCGCCGAGCTGGCGCACGTCGGTGTCGAACAGGTGCATCGACCCGCCCCAGCCCTTGCTGACGCCGTCCTGCCGGCCGTAGAGCTCGGCCATGACGCGGCCGGGGTCCATGCCGCGGATCAGCGCGTAGCCGTGGTCGCGGTAGTTGGTGAAGAGGTAGTCGCGCTCCTCGATGGCGGCCATGAGGCCGACGACGGTGGCCTCCTCACCGAGATTCAGGTGGCAGTACCCACCGATCTTCGCCTCGGTGTAGGCCTGCGCGGTGCGCTCCTCGAACCGGCGCACCAGGAGCATCTGGCGGTAGAAACCGAGCAGCTCCTCGGAACTCTTCGCCGAGCGCGCCGGACGCCTACGATTGGTGGTCGCCACTCTCGTTCCCGCCCTTCGTTGTCACGGGCAAACAATGAAACGTTAGCGTTTCATTGCATCCAAGACTACCTCGCGTCAGGATGGTGTGGTGAGTGCTCGGGTGGCGGCGACCACGCCGCGTGGACGGCCGCGCGACGCCGACCGCGCGGGCCGGCGCGACGCCCTGCTCGAGACCGCGATGCGCCAGTTCCTCGCCCACGGCTACGGCGGCACGACCATCGAGGTGGTGGCCGCCGAGGCGCGCGTCGCCAAACGCACCGTGTACACCACCGTCGGTGACAAGGCCGACCTGTTCGTGGCCGTCGTCCGCCGCCTCGGCGACCGCGTCGTCAACGCCGTCGCGCCCGACGCCGGCGACCCCGTCAGCGACCTGCACGCCTTCGGCGTCCGGCTGGTCCGCCTCATGCTGTCCGACGAGGCCATCGGCCTGCACCGGCTGGTCACCGGCGAGGCGGCGAAGTTCCCCGACCTCGCCGCCCGTCACTACGCCAACGGCCCGCGCCGCTACATCGCCGTGCTGGCAGGCCTGCTCGCCGCGCTGCCGCCGGAGCGGTTCGCCGTCCGCGCCGGCGACCACGAGGCCCTGGCCGAGCAGCTGTTCACGCTGCTCATGGGCGAGCCGCACCGGCGGCGGATGTTCGGCATCGACCCCGCACCCACCGAGGCGGCCGCGTCCGCATACGTCAGCGCGGTGCTGGGGTTGCTCCTCCGCCCCGGCCGGGAATGAGCGCGACGGCGTCGCCGACCGGACGCGGGCGGGGTGCTCACGCGGGTGACGAGTACGGCGACGGGCGGAGGTCCGGCATCGACCCGCGCCCACCGCAGCGGCCGCGTCCGTGCACGTCAGCGCCGTGTCGACCCGTGCTCCTCAGCCGCTGGAGGTCTGCTGTCGCATCCGACCGCAGACCTCTCACGCGCGCGTTGGAGCTCTGCGGTCCCATCCGCCGGCAGAGCTCCAGCGACGCGAACGCATCTGTGGAGGCGGGCCGAGCTGCGCAGGGCCGGCCCCGCGGCAGCCGCCCGGAGCCGTCGCGGGTGACTGTCGGTGGCGCGTGGCACGGTAGACCACGGTGGCGGCGGCCGGTGGCGGCGGCCGGTTGATCGGCGCGGGAGCGGTGCCGGGCGCCGAGATGACTGTGCGATCACCTTGCAGTCACCGGTACGGTGGCCGTGGCGCAGGGGACGGAGGGGTGAGAGCTGGTGGGCCGGGCGCGGCTTGAGGTCGCACTTCTGGGTCCGGTCGAGGTGCACCGCGACGGGCTGGCGATCCCGGTGCCACCCGGCCGGCCCACCGTCATCCTCGCAGCGCTCGCCGCCCGGCCCGGCACCGTCGTCCCCGTCGACGCGCTGGCCGGCTGGCTGTGGCCCGACGACGAGCCGGTGCATCCGCGGGCGGCCATCCAGACCCATGTCGCCCGGTTGCGCGCGGCGCTCGGCGAGGGATTCGTGCAGGCGGCCGGCGACGGCTACCGGCTCGACCTGCCGCCCGACGCAGTCGACGTCACCCGGTTCCGCGAGCTGGTCGCCGCCGGCCGCGACGCCGAGCCGGCCACCGAGCTGACGCTGCTGCGCGAGGCGCTGGCACTGTGGCGCGGCGACCCGCTGGCCGGGCTCAACCCCGCCGACCTCGAGAAGGCGACGGCGCCACTGCTGGTCGAGGAGCTGCTCTCGGCCACCGAACGGATGAACGAACTGCGGCTGCGGCTCGACCGCACCGACGAGGAGTTCGTGCCGTCGCTGCGCCGGCTGGTCGCGGCGCACCCCTGGCGCGAGCGGCTCTGGGCCCAGCTCATGCTGGCGCTGTACCGCCAGGGCCGGCAGGGCGATGCTCTCGCGGCGTACCACGAGGTGGTGACGGTGCTGCGCGACGACCTCGGCATCGACCCCGGCCCTGAGCTCACCGACCTGCACCGGCGCATCCTCGACACCGACCCGACGCTGCTGCCGACGGCGCCGGGCGGGCCGGCGGGGACGGGCACGGGCGCGGCGGCCGGCGGCGGGCCGGCCGCGGTCGCCCGGCCACCGGTGCAGCTGCCGAGGTCGACCACCCGGTTCGTGGGCCGCGAGCACGAGATCGACCTGCTCACGGCGGTGCTGTCCGAAAACCGCGAGTGGGCCCGGCTCGGGCTGATCTCAGGGC
>NZ_SMKL01000086.1 GCF_004348545.1 Jiangella ureilytica
GACCCCGCACCCGTCGCCAGACTCCCCCCGTCCCCCTGATAACTGCCCGTTCTTGGGCCGCGCGGGTGCGGTCAAGTCCAAGCCCCCCAACCACACGGTCAAGCAACCACCGAGGGCGCGGACTTGAGGGCACCCGCGCGGCTTAAGAGAATGGGCAGCAGGGGGACGGGGGAACCCAGCGCAACCCCGGCGACGGGAACGTCAGTGCAGATCTCGCGGAACCACCTCGGCCAGGCGAGTCGCCGTGAAGCCGATCAGGTCGCGCGCGGCCGTCAGGTCGACCGGCGCTTCCCGCCCGGCGAACGTCCGCGTCCGCGGCACGTCCGGATGGAACGCGGCCAGCAGCTGCTCCGTCGGGTAGGGCGTGGAGTTCTCCGGCGCGGCGACGAAGACGGTGTGGGCGCCGGGGCGGGCGGGGCGCAGCGCCAGCTCGACGGCCCGGGCGGCGTCGCGGGTCTCGAGGTAGAGCCAGAGGTCGGGCGCGGCATGGCCGGGGTCGGCGGCGGTCTTCTCGAGGTAGCCGACCAGCCGGTCGTCGCCGACGGCGGAGTCGCCGAAGCCGCCGACCATCGGGAACCGCAAGGCGACGACGTCCATGCCGTGGCGGCGGTGCATGGCCTGCGCGGTCAGCTCGTCGACCACCTTGGACAGCGAGTACGGGTCGGCGGCGCGGGTGGGCAGCCGTTCGTCCAGCGGCACGTACTCGGGGTGCGCCGGCTGCTGCGGGCCATAGCGGTAGCCGAGCGCGTTGATGCTGCTGGCGACGACGGCGTTGCGCACGCCCCGTTCCCCCGCGGCGTCGAGGACGGCGAAGGTCGCGGCGGTGTTGCCGGCGAAGACGGCGTCGGGCGAGCCGAGCTCGGGTGCGGGGATCGCGGCCAGGTGCACGACGGCGTCGGCTCCGTCGAGGGCGGCGACGACGGTGGCACGGTCGGTCGCGTCGCCCACGACGACGCGGTCGGCGGCGAGGTCGCCGGGGTCGTCGAGCACCAGCGCCGTGGTGGCGTAGCCGGCCTCGGCGAGGTGCAGGCAGGTGGTCCGCCCGATGAGGCCCGCGGCCCCGGTGATGAGTACACGCGTCACGACCGCCCATCCTCTCATCCGCCGTTCAACCGGCATTCAGCGACGATCCGTAGCATCCCGGAAACCCCCCACCCTCCCAGGAGGACCCGTGCGACTCCCCCGCCTCTCCGTACTCCTCGCCGCGGCGCTGCCCGTCGCCGCGCTGTCCGCCGCGCTCGTCGCGGTGCCGGCAGCCGCTGAGTCCGAACCCGACGAGCCCGCCGTCGTTCTCACCGAGGACTTCTCCGGCGGCGCGATCCCGGCCGGCTGGAACGCCGTCGAGGGCCAGTGGTCGGTGTCCAACGGCCGCCTGATCGGCGTCAGCACCTCGGCGAACCAGCTGTCGCGCATCACGTTCGGCCCGCACCTGCGCAACTACCGCGTCGAGGTCACGGCCCGATTCGAGCAGGTCATCAACGCCGCCCGGTGGACCGCCGTCGGCCTGGACATCGCGCCGAACGGGGCCACGCCGTGGTGGATCGCCACCATGCGCAGCGGCTCGACGGCATCCAACGGCCTCGAGTTCGCCCAGCGCACGACGTCGGACGCGTGGAACGTCACGAACACCGCCGCCGCGCCGCACGCCGCCGGCACCGGCCGTGACGTGCGAGTCGCCGTCGAGGTGCGGGGCAGCCGGGCCACCTGGATCTTCGACGGCCAGGAGGTCATGCGCACCAGCGCGCTGCAGCGCTCGGAGCAGGGCGTGCTGGGTCTGCTCGCCAACGGCGGCACCGTATCCTTCGACGACGTCGTCGTCACGGAGCTCGAGGAGGAGCCGGTGATCCGTCCGGTGGGCCCGGCCTCGACGCCCGCCGTCGTGGCGCACCGCGGCTACTCGGCCGTGGCGCCCGAGAACACCCTGGCCGCCGTCGAGTCGGCACTGCGCAGCGGCGCCGACTACGTCGAGGTCGACGTCGCCAGCAGCGCCGACGGCGTCCCGATCATCCTGCACGACAACACGCTGGACCGGACGACCGACGGCACCGGCGCGCTGCCGTCCGTCACGTCGGACTACATCGAGGGGCTCGACGCCGGCACGTGGTTCTCGACGGCGTTCTCCGGCCAGCCGGTGCCGACGCTGCTCGACGTGCTCGCGCTGGTGAAGGGCCGCGCGCCGGTGCTGCTGCTCGAGGTCAAGGGTCCCGAGACGCGTGCGGAGCTCGAGGTCATCGTCGGCCAGCTGCGCGACGAGGGGCTCATCGAGCAGACCCTGCTGCAGAGCTTCGACGTCAACGTGCTGCGCGACGTCCGCGCCATCGAGCCGGAGCTGCGCCTCGGCCTGCTCCGCTCCAGCATCGACGCCGACCCTGTCGCCGTCGCCCGCGACCTCGGCGTGGTCGCCTACAACCCGGCGTGGACGGCGCTGCAGAACCGCACCGACGTCATCGACGACCTGCACGCCGCCGAGATCGCCGTCATGCCGTACACCATCGACGACGCCTCCCAGTGGGAGATCCTGCGCGACCTCGGCGTCGACGGCATCATCACCAACCGGCCGGGCGCGCTGGTCGGCTGGAACGAGCGGCACGTGCAGACGGTGCCGGACGAGCCCACGGTCGCGTTCGCGGCGCCGGCCGACGGTGCCGCGCTCACCCGCGGCGACGTGCTGGTGCCGGCGGTGACGTCGGACCGGGCGGAGTCGATCGTCATCACGCTCGACGGTGACGAGGTGGCCGAGGGCGCCGCCATCGCCGTCGACACCCTGGCGGCCGGCGCGCACACGCTCGAGGTCACCGCGACCGGTGTCAACGGCACCGCCACCGCCTCGGTCACGGTGACGGTGACACCGTCGCCCGCCGGCCTGGTGCGGCTGGCCACCGGGCCCGACGTGGTCCGGAGCCTGCGCGACCAGCTGCTGCGCGCCATCGACCGGTCCGACTGGATCCGCGTCGCCGCGATCGCCGAGGACGGCGTCCTCGGCCAGCAGCTGCCGGCCGAGCTGGCCGAGCTGATCGCCGCCGACGCCCGCGCCCTGCAGGGCTAGGCACCGACCGGCGACCAGGTGGTGGGCGCTGGAGTACCCGCGACCGGGACCCGCGCGGCAGGGGTCCGCGCAGCGGGTCAGTCCAGCAGGTGCTCCAGCGCCCGGTCCATGACGGCGGCCCGCTCGGCCGCCGTCTCGACGCCCTCGAGACCGAACCCGGCGTAGAGCGAGCCGGGCGTCGCGACCACGGCGGCCTCCGGGAAGCCGGCCGCCGTCGTCCGGAGGAAGTCGTTGGCGTTCGGGGCGCTGCCCTCCGGCGCGCCGGGGACCTCCCAGCCACCCAGATCGGTTTCGAACGAGGTGCTCCCGTCGCCGGTGGTGACGGTCACGTCGTCGACGAACACGCCGAGCCCTTGGACCGACCAGTCGCTGGCGTAGCTGATCGAGACCTCGACGTCGCCGCCGGCGTAGCCGGACAGGTCGAGCTCCCATTCCTGCCAGCCGCCCGAATTCCCCGACGCGGCGTGCCACTCGCCGGTCGTGCCGGTGGGCGTGCAGGTCGTGTCGTCGACGACGGTCTGGTAGTGGTCCAGCCGCGGGTGCAGGGTGTTCCAGCCGGCCGGGCAGCTGCCGTTGGCGGGCAGTGCCTGGGTCGTGTGCCCGTTGAGGTCGGGCAGCGTCGTCCAGTCGTCGGTACCTGCCGGGCGCACCTCGACGAACAGGTGGTCCCACGCGGCCTCGATGTCGTACGACGTCCAGAACGACAGCGTCGTCGTCCCGCTCGCGGGCACGCTGATCGTGTTGGTCAGACGCTTGAACGAGACGTCGCCGATCTGCGAGTAGGCGTAGAAGTCACCGCTGTGCGGCTCGAACGGCCCGCCCTCGCGGTCCCAGCGCCCGGCCACCCAGCTGTCGAACTGCGGGTACCGGTCCGCCGGCAGGATGCCACTGGTGGTGATCAGCGAGTTGCTGTGGTCCTGGTTGCCGGCCGGGTCGAAGCCCCAGGCCAGCCCCTGGAACGGGCCGTCCTCGGTGCCCAGGACGTCGAGCAGCTCGCCGTCCTCGCCGGTGCCGGCGTTGTCGACCACCAGGTAGGCGCCCAGCCAGTACTGCAGCACGTCGTTGGTGAGGTCGCCGGAGCCGGCCAGCACCCGGCAGCGCTCCGCCACGACCGGGCTGGACGAGCACTGGGCGTTCGCCGCCGTCGGGTCGTACGCCTGCAGCCCGAGGTTCTGGGTGTACTGGCTGCCGGCGTACTTGCCGGTCCAGAGCACGCGGCCGCCCTCGTTGAGGAAGTCCCGCACCTCGAGCAGCTCGTCCATGGCCAGCCGCGACGCGTTGCCCGCGCCCCAGCCCGGCTCGCGGGTGACGACGTCGTCGCCGGTGTACCAGATGACGGCCTCGTAGTGCGACAGCACGCCCAGGGCGTCGGGCGCCACCCTGCCGCGTGCGTCGACGTCGTACACGTCGTAGCCGACGCCGTTCGCCGTCAGCGCCTCCTGGTACGCCGCCAGGTAGCGCGGGCCGGCCGGCTGCACGGGCGAGGCGCCGGTGTAGTCCTCGGCAGCCAGGAGCAGCACGTCGTCCGGCGACTCCTCGACCGCGGCGTAGGTGAACGAGTCACTCGTCTCGCCGCCGCCCTCGAACCAGACCTCGACCGAGTCGCCGGGGTCGGTGCCGGTGACCACGCCGCTCATGACCCGGTAGTGGACCGCCGTCGTGCCGCCGTAGCGGTCGCCGCCCTTCCACTCCTGCGTGGGCGCGCTGCGGACCGGGCCGCCGTCGATCCGGTACTTCACCGTCACCTCGCCGAGGTCGCGCTTGGCCAGCACCCGCACCTCCTGCGGGTCGCCGTAGGAGTAGTCGAAGGTGAAGTTCGCCTGCGGCAGGCCGGTCTTGTAGGTGTCCTCGCTCTGCAGGTAGAACGGCTTGGTGGTCAGGCCGAGGTGCGACACCGGGTCGTCCGGGTCGGCCGCCGACTTCGCCACGTCCAGGGCGAACGGCAGCACCTTCCGGAACTCGGCCTCGATCAGCGCCTCGTCGTCGGGGAAGACGAACCCGCTGCCGGGGAGGCCCTCGCCGAGCTCCGGGGTCCACGCCAGCGTCCCGCGCTGGGCGTGCGCGAAGTCGGTGGTCTCGCCGTTGGTCACGTACAGCACGTCCGAGGACAGGCCGGGCTCCCAGCCGGGGACGGTGGGGTTGTCGCGGTTGCCGGAGAGCGCGTAGTAGATCGGGTCGTCGGCGCTGGGCGTGCCGATCTGCCAGCCCTCCGGGTAGATCAGCCACTCGCCCGTGGAGTGCCAGTTCACGTGGAAGGCGAACCGGACGCGGTCGTAGAGCGCCAGCATCGCCTGCGTCTCCGGCTCCGACGCCGGCTCCGGGCCGCGGTAGGTGTCACTCGAGATCAGCGACGACGAGCCCTCCTCGTCGTAGCCGAAGTGCTCGGGGTAGTTGCGGTTCGGGTCGACGCCGTCGAGGCGCGTGACGGCGCCGTCGCCGTCGTTGTCGCGCAGGTTCTTCCGCCACAGCCGCTCGGTGTCGAACGTGTACTGGTAGCCGTCGGGGTTGGCGACCAGCAGGAACCAGTACTCGTTGCGGCGCAGCATGCTGCGGACCTCGCGGTCGTTCGCGCGCCAGCGGTCGACGAGTTCGTTCATGAGCCGCCGGTTGACCTCGCCGGAGATCCACTCGCGGGCGTGCTGCAGCGAGCTGTACAGCACGGCCGGGCGGGTGCCGTCGGCGATGCCGCGAGCGCCCTGGGTGAGCTTGAGCGCGATGATCTCGCGGCCGTTGTACGTCTCGCCGAGCACGACCAGCTTGGCGATCTGCGGGTTGGCTCTGGCCAGGGCGTAGAGCTCGTCGCGCAGCCCGCCCTCCTCGTCCCACGACCGCCAGACCGTGTAGCCGGAGGCCGCCTGCCGGGCCGCCGACTCGCGCGCACTCAGGCCGTCGGCGTTGCGCTTCACCCGCACGTCGATGCCGCGGCCGCGCAACCCGCGCACCTCCTCGTCGCTGAGCACCAGGTCGAGGCTGACGCCGTCGGCCGTGGGCTCCGCGGCGGTGACGTCGAGGCCGTCGGCGCTGATCCGCGCCGCCTCCTCGGCGCTGACCTCGGCGGTGTACATCTCGAGCTCATGGCCGTCCTCGGCGCCCGCACCACTGGTGACGAGCAGCGAGACGCCGAGCCCGAGGGCTGCGGCGGCGGCGAGAAGACGTCGGGACGGGTGACGGCGTGCGGGCATGGTGGACTCCTTCGTCCGCCGGGCGACGGTGCCGAACGAACTCGAGAGTCGGGGCTGACTGCGGCTCAGGCGCCCCCCGGGCCCGCCCGCTGCGGACCGTACAGCGCGATGGCGATCTTGTGAAGCCTCCGGTCCGGACCGCTCACGGTGACGGCGGCAGCGGGCGGCGGCCGGCGAAGCCGAGATCGGCGCGGTGGTACCAGGCGAGGTCGGCATCGCCCTCGAGCCAGCAGAGCAGCACCTGCTCGCCGTCGAGCACCGCGGGGAAGTCGAGCAGCAGCGGCGCGATGCCCTTGACCTGGACCCCGGCGCCGACGACCGACGAGAGCAGCTCGTCGAGCCGGGCCTGGGCCGCCTTGAGCTCGGGCAGCCCGCCGAGCCGGCTCGCGGCCCCGCCCTGGATGGCGGCGCCGAGCTCGGCGAGGTCGGCGCGGACCGCGATCAGCTCGTCGAGGACCGGCCGCAGCCGGTCGAGGACGGCGCGTGCCTCGTCGGCGCTGTAGAGGTCGCTCACCCCTCGATTGTCCAGGAGCCGGCCGGACGGCGCCCAGGGTCCGGCGCGGGCGCCGGATCGCGTGGTGGCCCCGTTGCCATGAGCACCGATACGCACCACTCGCCGGCAACCTCACCCACCCAGGACCGGATCGAGCCCGGGGTTGCCGCCCGGGTGTGCGGCGCCGAGGCCGGACGGTGATGGTGGGGGGATCACCGGCGCTGTAGCACCACACTGCCGACCATCGGCCCGATCGCTCGCCCGATCGCTCGCCCGATCGCTCGCGGGCCGGACGGGAGCGCCAAGACGATGCAGCCCGGACCACGACGGTGCGCGCATAGGCGCCGAGGTTCACGACGCCGCCGAGGTCGGCCAGGCGACGTACATACGCTCCAGCGCACCCTGCACAGGTCGTCGGCGGGATGCCAGTCGCCGCACACGGCGTAGCCGAAGCGGCACAGCCCGGCCAGCTCCGTCGCCGCCCATGGCGCGAAGTCCTCGCGCTCGTCCGTCCCCATCAACCCTCCGCCACGACGGTCACGCTGTCATGGTGTGGACGTCGTGGGCACGCCGTGCGGTTGTGTCCCGCCCGGCGCGGGAGCGGCCCGCTGCCGGCGGGAGCCCCTAGGATCTCGATCCACCGTCGTCTGGAGGCTCCGCGATGCCCGACAGCGTCTTCTTCGCCCTGACGCTCGCCTCGGCGGTCTCCGCCGGGCTCATGGGCGGCATCTACTTCGCGTTCTCGAGCATGGTCATGCCGGGGCTGCGCCGCCTGCAGCCGGGCGAGGCCGTGCGGTCCATGCAGTCCATCAACGCCGCCGTCATCAACCCGTGGTTCCTCACGGCGTTCCTCGGATCGGCGCTGCTGTCGCTGGTGTCGGTCGTCTTCGCGTTCGCCCGCTGGGGCGAGGAAGAGGCGATCTACCTGCTCATCGGCGGCCTGCTGCTGATCTTCGGCTCCATCGGCCTGACCGGCGGCTACCACATCCCGCGCAACAACGCCCTCGCGCTGGTCGATCCCGAGACCCCCGAGGCGAAGGAGCGCTGGGAGCGCTACGACGCCGAGTGGACGTCGTGGAACCACGTCCGCGCGGTCGCCAGCCTCGCCTCGGCCATCCTGCTCGCCGCCGGCCTGGCCGCCGTCGAGTAGGTCCGATCCGTACAAGCCCCGCCCGGGCGCCGCTGACACGATGACACCGTGACGTACGCATACCAGGGCACCATGCGCACCCGGCCGGGCCACCGCGACGAGGTCGTGGCCCTCCTGCTCGGCGGCACCGACGGGCTGCGCACAGCGGGCTGCCGCCTCTACGCCGTCGGCGTCTCCGAGACCGATCCCGACCTCGTCGTGGTCAGTGAGCTGTGGGAGTCCAAGGAGCACCACGACGCGTCGCTGCGGCTGCCGGAGACGACGGCGGTCATCGCCGCGGCCATGCCGATGCTCACCGGCGAGTTCACCGGTGCCGAGGCGCGGGTCGAGGGCGGACTCGGCGTCGACGTGCTCACGGGTGCAGCCGGGCGCCCTTGACGATCTTGTCGACGGTGTTCCTCGGCCCGTGCAGGGCCAGCCCCACCAGGTCGAGGTCGGCCCGCTTCACCGCGCGGACGGCGGCCCGGTTGTCGCGGTCGTTGCCGGTGCCGAAGAGCTCGCGGGTGAACACGGCCGGGCGCAGCCCGCGGTCCAGCGCCCGCCCGTGCGCGGCTCTCAGGACGGCCGCGTCACCGGCGAACACCAGCACCGGCTGGCGGAACATCGGCAGGTAGAGCGTCCCCTCGGCGTCCTCGTACGGCTCGCCGGTCAGCTCGGGGTCGGTCGCGGCCAGGCCGCTGACCAGGAACGCCGTCACGTTGAGGCGCTGCCAGACGGCGAGGTCGTCGGCGAGGAGGACGGCGATCTTGGTGGCGAAGCGGATCTCGTCGGTCACGCCTTCAGCGTCCACCGCCGGGAGGTGCCCGGTCTTGTATGTTGTTAGCTCATCGCCGACCACGGGGTCCCAGGTGGCGGCGAGTCGCACAGGGCAGGGGGTTCGCGTGCTGCCGCACAGCGCGAGCGAGCGCGTCCGCGCCTGGCGCCCCGACGTGCCCGGGCTGGTCGAGGTCTTCCACGCCCGGTTCACCCACCACGCCTACCCCGCGCACACGCACACCGCGTGGACGCTGCTCATCGTCGACGACGGCGCCATCCGGTTCGACCTCGACCGGCACCACCACGGCGCCGCCGGGTCCGCCGTCACGCTGCTGCCGCCGCACGTCCCGCACGACGGCCGGTCCGCGACGCCGGACGGGTTCTGCAAGCGGGTGCTCTACCTCGAGCCCGACGTCATCGGTGCGGAGCTGATCGGCGCCACCGTCGACCACCCCACGCTGGCCGACCGGCAGCTGCGGCTGCGCGTGCACCAGCTGCACCAGGCGCTGGACCGCCCCGGCGAGGACCTCGAGGCCGAGAGCCGGCTCGCGCTCATCGGCGCCCGCATCGCCGAGCGGCTGGCCACGACGGCGACCACCGCCGGACCGCCGCTGCCGCCGTCGTCGCCCACCCTGGCCGGGCGGCTGCGGGACCTGCTGGACGAGCGGGTCGCCGACGGCGTCAGCCTGCGGTCCGCGGCGGCCCGGCTGCACGCCCACCCCACGCACCTGGTCCGTTCGTTCACCGCGGCGTTCGGGCTGCCGCCGCACCGCTACCTCACCGGCCGGCGGGTCGAGCTGGCCCGCCGGCTGTTGCTGGCCGGCCAACGGCCGGCCGAGGTCGCGACCGCCGCCGGCTTCTACGACCAGGCGCACCTGACCCGGCACTTCACCCGCTACCTGGGCGTCAGCCCCGGCCGGTACGCCAGGTCTTGACTTCGAGCGCGCTCGAACTGGCAGCGTAGTCGGCATGACTGCGACGACGCGCACACTGGGCAGGAGCGGCCTCGAGGTCAGCGCCCTGGGCATGGGCTGCTGGGCCATCGGCGGGCCGTTCTGGGCCGGCGACCAACCGTGCGGCTGGGGCGAGGTCGACGACGACGAGTCCGTGGCGACGATCCGCCGGGCGCTCGAGCTGGGGGTCACCCTGTTCGACACCTCCGACGCGTACGGCACCGGGCACAGCGAGACGATCCTGGGCCGGGCGCTGGCCGGCCGCTGGGACGACGTCGTCATCGCCACCAAGTGGGGCAACACCATCGACCCGGCCACCCGCCAGCTCACCGGCACCGACCCGTCGCCGGCGTACCTGCGCCGCGCCGTCGAGGGCTCGCTGGCCCGGCTCGGCACCGACCACATCGACCTCTACCAGCTGCACCTCAACGACCTCCCGATCCCGGTGGCGAACGACCTGCTGGCGACACTGGAGGAGCTGGTGGGCGAGGGGAAGATCCGCTGGTACGGCTGGAGCACCGACCACGCCGACCGCGCCGCCGCGTGGGGCGAGGCCGGCGCCCACTGCACCGCCGTCCAGCACGCCTTCAACGTGTTGCACGACGCGGCCGAGGTGCTGGCGGCCTGCGAGTCGCACGGCCTGGCCAGCCTGAACCGGAGCCCACTCGCGATGGGCCTGCTCACCGGCAAGTTCACGCCGTCGTCGACCCTGGGGCCCGACGACGTGCGCGGCGTCGCACCGGACTGGCTGCAGTACTTCCGCGACGGCCGCCCGGTGCCGCTCTGGCTGGACCGGGTCGCCGCCGTCCGCGAGGTGCTGCGCAGCGGCGGGCGCACGCTGGCCCAGGGCTCGCTGGCCTGGATCTGGGCGCGCAGCGGCTCGACCGTCCCGATCCCGGGCTGCCGCACCGTCGGTCAGATCGAGGAGAACGCCGGCGCCCTGGAGTACGGGCCGCTGACCCCGGCCGAGCTGGCCGAGGTCGAGCGGCTGCTCGCGGACCTGCGCGCGGAGCCGGTCGCCGCGATGTGACGGCGCGCGGCGTCAGCCCCCGCCGATGACCGCGCGGACCTCCATGGCCCAGCGGCAGGCGTCGGGCCAGCGGGCGGCGATGTCGACCGCCCGCTCCTCCGACGCCACGTCGACGGTGAGGTAGCCGGCGAGGTGCTCCTTGGCCTCGAGGTAGGGCCCGTCGGTGACGATGGTGCCGCCGTCGCGCACCTTCACCGTCTTCGCCCGCGCGGCGTCGGCCAGGCCCTCTCCGCCCACCCACTCGCCGGACTCCTGCAGCTCCTTCATCAGGACGTCGACCTGGTCGAAGATCGCCTGGCGCTCGTCGTCGGTCATCTCCTCGAACGCGGCGGCGTTGTTGTAGATCAGCAGCATGTACTTCACGTTCAGACCCCTCGATCACCGGCGCCCCGGGTGGGCGCCACTCGTGCGAGACGTCGGAGCCGGCGCCCGCGTCTCGACATCATCGCCTGCCGGACCTCCCCGCTCGTGGGTAACGTCACACGTGGAGAGAGAGGGGAACGCTCATGTTCGAAAAGACGAAGGCCTACAGCGGCTTCTCCGTCGACGACATCCCGAAGGCCAAGCAGTTCTATGCCGAGACGCTCGGCCTCGAGGTCAGCGAGGCCAACGGCATGCTGACCCTGCACATCGCCGGCAGCAACGGCGTGCTGGTCTACCCGAAGGGCGACGCGCACACCCCGGCGTCGTTCACCATCCTCAACTTCCCCGTCGACGACATCGAGGCTGCGGTGGACGAGCTCACCGCCCGAGGCGTCGAGTTCGCGCGCTACGAGGGCATGCAGAGCGACGCGAAGGGCATCCACCGCAATGACGGCCCGCCGATCGCCTGGTTCACCGACCCCGCGGGCAACGTGCTGTCGGTCCTCCAAGAGGGCTGAACCGGCCCCACCACACGACGGATCCGGCTCGCATTCGAGCCGGATCCGTCGTGTCCTGTGGCTCCTCGTCCACCCCCGTCAAGGGACGAGCCGCTCCAGGACGCTGGAGCGCTGCGGCGTCACCTGGCGACCACCACCGCATCCGGATCGTCCCCACGCCCGCGCGAGGCCTTGAACCAGCTGAGCGGCCAGCTCTTGCGCGACCTGGTGGGACGCCGCCTGTGCCTGCCCTTCATCGTTCCTCCCTTGTCGGTTGGAATGACCCCCGAGAAGCGGTGACACAGCCGCTCGGAGACCAGTGAGTTGCCGGTCGTCCCGAGCGGGACTCCAGTGTTCTGTTGTGACTCCACTATGACATCGAATGTCATGTCCTTTCAAGAGCGTTGAAAGATTTCTTTCCGCCATGACAAACCGTGGCAGTACAGCGTATTCGTTGCGGTGGAAAAGACATCGCGCTGATGCACGTCAGCATCGACGCGTGCGTGGTGACTCCCAATGACATGGTGTCTCCGCCACGATCGAGACCGTTCTGCGGCGGCGTCGTCCATGACCGTGAAATCACGGCACTGCCTGCGCCGGAGCACGGGCTCTTACGATCGCCGCTCCCCTCCACGGATGCGACGAACGCCGCGAGGAATCGAGCGGGATGTGACGCCGATGTCCCCGATCGAAATGGCCCGCGCCGCCGCGGCGGTCACGTTCCTGGCGGTGGCCGGGTATTCCGCCCTCCGATTCGGGTGGTCGGTGACACGGCCCGGACGGCGTCGATCGCGGATCGGCCCGACGGCGGCCGGCGCTCCGGATCTCTCGCACGCGCTCATGGCCATCGCGATGGCATCGACGGTCGGTCCCGCCGGTCCGGCCGTCCCACGGCTGCTCGGCATCGCGGTGTTCGCGGTCGTGGGGACCTAGTTCGCCGCGGAGCTGCGCCACGACGGCCTGCTGGGCCGGACGGCGCGGCCGCAGGCCACGGCGTGGCCGTCTCGGCGGTCTCGGCAGGCGAGACGGACCGACCGGCATCGCGGCTACCACCTGCGCCATCTCGTCGGCTGGGCCGCGATGGTGCTCCTGTACGCGACCGGTCACGGCGTCGTGTCCGCAGGCGAACGGACGGCGAGCGCGGCGGCCGGCGGACCGGCGCCATCGGGCCTCGAGGCGCCCGCCGCACTCGACGCCACGCACATCGCGGCCGGCGTGCACGCCGGCCGCGATGTGGCCGCTGGTCGCCGTCTGCTGGCTGTTCGGCCTGTACTTCCTGGTCGCCGCGACGTCGCTCGGCTTCCGTCGGCGAGCGGGCGGTCCGGGTGACCCACCACGGCGGCGCACCGCTGACGCCGTCGCCCGGCCTGCCGCCCGGCCTGCCGGCCGGTCTGCCGCCCGGTCTGCCGGCAGCCACTCCGCCGGCGGCCACTGCCCGGGGCGCCCGCCTGCTGGCCTCGCCGGCCGGCACCTGCGCCAGCGAGGTCGCGCTCAACGCCGGCATGGCGGTGGTCTTCTTCAGCGCGCTCTGTCTCACCGGTCCGCCTGCCGATACGTTGACCGTGACGTGACTGAGGGTGCTCTCATCTGTCCTAGAAGACTCTCAGAAAAGTCAATTCCGACATACCTGTACATGACAGGAGGATGACTGTATGTTGAGGCATCTCGTCGAACCCGACGAACTGTCTCATCATGGGAGGAATGGGCAATGAGGAGACCCGTCATCCGATCTCTCCTTGCCGGCACCGCGCTCGTGGTGTCCGGCATCGCCGCGGCCCCGGCCTTCGCCGGATCGGGCGCCGCACCGGCGGCCGCCGACGGCGTCCGGGCGTCCGAGGTCGTGCATCAGGAACTGGCCACGACACGGGCTCAGCAGCGCGCCGTCGAAGCGTACTGGACCCCCGAACGCATGCGATCGGCCATCCCGGCCGACGCGACGATCAAGGGCGACGCCACCACAGCGGCGGCACAGGGCATGGCGCGGGCCGCGGTTCCGGAGAACCCCCGTTCGCAGCTCGGCAAGGTCTTCTTCACCATCGGCGGCGTCAACTACGTCTGCTCCGGCACGGCCACCAACAGCGGCAACGGTGACGTCGTCACCACCGCCGGTCACTGCCTGCACGAGGGCGACGGCGGCTCGTTCGCCTCGCGGTTCACCTTCGTCCCGGCCTACAACAACGGCTCGGCGCCGTACGGCCAGTGGTCGGCGTCGGACCTGTTCACCTCCAGCGGCTGGGCCAACAGCGGCGACTTCAACGTCGACGTCGGCTTCGCGGTCATGAACGAGAACTCCTCCGGCCAGAGCCTCACCAGCGTGGTCGGCTCCTACCCGATCGCGTTCAACCTCGCCCGCGGCCTCACCTACACCTCGTACGGCTACCCCGCGGGCCCGCCGTTCAACGGCCAGCGCCTGTACTCGTGCACCGGCGCCGCCCGCCCCGACCCCGCAGGCCAGACCACCCAGGGCATCACCTGCGACATGACCGGCGGCTCCTCCGGCGGCGGCTGGATCACCGGCGGCCGGCTCAACTCGGTGAACAGCTACAAGTACACCAACGACAACAACACCATGTACGGCCCGTACTTCGGCAGCACCGCACAGTCCGTCTACAACGCGGCCGCGGCGGCCTGACCCGCCCGGCGGCCGACGACTGACCCCGAGGCCGCCGGCACCGACCAGCGTCGTTCCACCGGCGACCCCCCGAGCGCCGGTGGAGCGGCGCTGCCGCGTCGGGGCTGCCTGCCGGCTCCAGAGGATCACGTTCAGCACGAGATCTCGTGTCGCACTACGCCTGTAAGCGTGTTGCGGCTCGGGTCATCGTGGTGGGCGGCCCAGAAAACGCCGCCACATCTTACATCGCGGACTCGGCAGAGCCGAGGTCCTGGTCTCCCGTCGCCAGACTCCCCCCGTCCTCCTGCTGCCCGTTCTTAGGCCCCGGACGGGCGGGTCAAGCGGACCCCCACGGCGCGAAGCGCCACCAGGGTCCGCTTGAGGCGACCGTCCGGGGCTAAGAGAATGGGCAGCAGGAGGACGGGGAACCCCAGCGCCACCGCGGGGAACCAGTCAAGGCTGCGTGAGGACCGACCGCAGCTCGGGGAGGGCGGCCAGTTCGGCCTCGACCAGACGCCCCGCCGTGGTGACGGAGTCGACCAGCGGGTGGCTCGCCAGCGCGGCCACCGCGGCCCGCCGCGAGCCGGACCGGGCCGCGGCGATGGTGGCCCGCTCGGTCGCCTTCACCGACGCGACCAGGGCGGCCGCCGCCGGGTCCAGGGCGCCGGCGGCGAGCGGATGCGCGCCGTTGCGCCCGACGATGCAGGGCACCTCGACGACGGCGTCGGCGTCGAGGCCCGGCAGGGCCGAGCGGTTGCGGACGTTGAGCACCAGCGTGGCCCGCTCGTCGGCGGCGATGGCGCGCATGAGCGCCAGCGCGACGCGGTCGTAGCCGCCGCCGTCGAGATCGGCGGAGTCGCGGCTGCCGACGCCGGCGGCCTCGCGGCTCTCGGCCATGTACGTCGCCTCGCGCTCGCGCCGCACCGCGTCCCATCGCGCGGCCGCTCCCTCGCCCGTGGGGGCCGGCGACGGCGGCGCGTAGAACGCCGACTGCTGCTCGAGCAGGAACTCCCCCCGCGTGGCCGGCGCCGCCTGCGCCGAGGCGATCGCGTCGCGGGTGAAGTAGTAGTAGTAGAGGTACTCGTTCGGGATGGTGCCGAGCGTGCGCAGCCACGGCGCCCCGAACAGCTTCCCCTCCTCGAACGAGCCGAGCGCGTCGTCGGACGCCAGCAGTCGCGGCAGCACGTCGCGCCCGCCGACGAGCACCCGCCGCAGCCAGCCCAGGTGGTTGAGCCCGGCGTAGTCGAACCAGGCGTCGCTCATCGGGACGTCGAGCGCGCGGGCGACCCGGCGGAACAGCCCCACCGGGGAGTCGCAGATGCCGATGACGCGGTCGCCGAGCACCGAGCTCATCGCCTCGGTGACCATGCCGGCGGGGTTGGTGAAGTTGATGACCCAGGCGTCGGGCGCCTCGGCCGCGATGGTCGACGCGATGCGCAGCGCCACCGGCACCGTCCGCAGGCCGTACAGCACGCCGCCGGCGCCGGTCGTCTCCTGGCCCATCACGCCCTCGCCGAGCGCCGTCCGCTCGTCGCAGGACCGCCCGGCCAGCCCGCCGACCCGGATGGCCGAGAACACGAAGTCGGTGCCGCGCACCGCCGCGGCCAGGTCGCTCTCGACCACCAGCTCCGGCCCGGCGCCGCCGGACCCGCCGGACTCCTCGAGCACCGCCCGCACCGCCCGCACCCGTTTCGCGTCGGTGTCGTGCAGCACGACGGTGTCGACGCCGGACTCGGCGCCGGCCAGAGCCCGGAAGACCAGCGGGACGCGGAAACCGCCGCCCCCGAGGATCGTCAGCCTCATACGAGAACCACCTTCACACCGTTCTCCCGCAGCGCGCCGAGGGCGTCGGTGCCCTCGGCGGCGTTGGTCACGACCATGTCCAGGGCATCGGGGCCGCACACGGTGGCGAACCCCGTCCCCGGGAACTTCTCGGCGTCGGCGAGCAGCACGACCTGGTCGGCCGACGCGATCATGGCGCGCCGCACCGGCACCTCGACCGCCGTGGTGTCGACGACGGCGCCGTCGGCGCGCACGCCGCTGGTCCCCATGAAGAGGGTGCCGGCCCGCACCTGGCGGACGGCGTCCTCGGTGAGGAAGCCGACCAAGGACTTGTAGTTGCGCCGCACCACGCCGCCGAGCAGGATCAGCTCGATGTCGGGGTCGGGCACCAGCTCCTCGTAGACGGCCATGCTGGCGGTCATGACGGTGATCTTGCGCCCGCGCAGGTGTACGGCCAGGCGGTGCACGGTGGTGCCGATGTCGAGCAGCAGCACGTCGCCGTCGCGGACCATCTGGGCCGCGCGGCGGGCGATGGCGTCCTTGGCCTGGTGCGCCTCGGTGGCGACGGCGGCGAACGACGGCTCGAGCGACGGGCTGGCCGCCGCGCCGCCGCGCACCCGGGTGAGCAGGCCCTGCTCTTCGAGCCAGGCGAGGTCGCGCCGGATGGTGGCCTGACTGACCCCGAGCCGGCTGCCGAGCGCGGTGACGGCCACCGGACCCTCGGAGCGGAGGGTCTGCATGATGAGCTCATACCGACGGCGGGCAAGCACGGCTGAAACCATATCAGTCATTTTCGCTCAAGTGAGCCTGAATTTCTGATCACAACCGCTCATATCTTGTCATTTGCGCGCAGCGGAACTAGGGTTCCACCAACCCTTGGAAGGAACGGCTGTGTCCAACATCGCTCGTGACCCGTTCCGCGCGCCGTCGCGGCACGATCCGCTCGCCGGTGTGCGCGCCGGCGGCGGTCCCGAGCTCGACGTGTTCCTCACCGGCACCGTCTTCTTCGACATCATCTTCATCGGCATGGACGGCCCCCCGAAGCAGGGGACCGAGGTGTGGGCCGGCGGCATGGGCTCCAGCCCCGGCGGGGTGGCCAACCTCGCCGTCGCCGCCGCCCGGCTGGGCCTGCACACCGGCCTGGCCGCCACCTTCGGCGAGGACCTCTACGGCGACTACTGCCGGCAGACGCTGGGCGTCCAGGAGGGCGTCGACCTCACCTACTCGCGCTACGTCACGGGCTGGCACTCCCCTGTCACCGTCTCGATGGTCTACCAGCGCGACCGCGCCATGGTCACCCACGGACACCGGCCCGAAACGCTGAACCGCCTGGTCAGCCACCCGCCGCAGGCCCGCTCGTGCTTCGTCGACCTCGGCGACGAGCGGCAGCCGTGGGTCGACTCCGTGGCCGAGTCGGGCGGTCTGGTCTTCGCCGACCTCGGCTGGGACCCCGAGGACCGCTGGGACCTCGGCCGGCTGCGAGAGAGCCTGGCCGGTTGCCACGCGTTCTCGCCCAACGCCGTCGAGGCCATGAGCTACACCCGCACCGACAGCCCCGAGGCGGCGGCGGAGAAGCTGGCCGAGCTCGTGCCGCTCGCCGTCGTCACCAACGGCGCCGACGGCGCGATCGCGTTCGACAAGGCCACGGGCCGCCCGGTCAAGGCCGCCGCCGTCCCCGTCGACGCGCTCGACCCCACCGGAGCCGGCGACGTGTTCGTGGCCGGTCTCCTGGTGGGCACGCTGGCCGGCTGGCCGCTCGTGCACACACTGCGGCTGGCCAACCTCGGTGCCGCGCTGTCGGTGCGGCACTTCGGCGGCGCGCTCGCCTCTCCCGGCTGGGGCGACATCGCGCTCTGGTACCGCGAGACCGGGTCGAAGGACCCGGTCCTCGCGGACGACTACGAGTTCCTGGACACCATCGTCCCCGACGAGGCCGTGCCGGAGGTGTCGCGGGCCATCGCGACGCTGGGTTTCCGTGCGGGGCGATAGGGCACTGCTTCCCACAGCATGAGTCGAAAGGGCCGAAGTCATGACGTTGTCGATCACGAGGACCACCACCCGGCTGTGCGCCGCTGCCGCCGTCGCACTGCTCATCGGGGCGTGCGCGCCGGGCGGCGACGATGACGACGGCGGCGACGGCGGCGAGCCCACGGCGGGCGACGTCGCCACCGACCCGTCGGAGCTGGGCGACATCACGCTGACGGTGTGGGACCAGGAGGTCCGCGAGGGGCAGACCGAGCAGATCGAGGCGCTCAACACCGCGTTCCAGGAGGCCTACCCGAACATCACCATCGAACGGGTGTCGCGCTCCACCGACGATCTGCGCACCACGCTGCGCCTGGCGCTGTCCGGCGACGACGCCCCCGACGTCGTGCAGGCCAACAACGGCCGCCCCGAGATGGGCCAGTACGTCGCGGCCGGCCTGCTCACGCCGCTCGACGACTACGCCGAGGGCTACGGCTGGTTCGACCGGTTCCCGGAGTCGGTGCGCGCGCTGGCCTCCTACAGCGAGGACGGCGCCAACTTCGGCGAGGGCGAGCTGTACGGCCTGCCGCAGATGGGCGAGATCGTCGGCCTCTACTACAACAAGACCAAGCTCGCCGCGCTCGGCCTCGAGCCGCCGCAGACCACCGAGGACTTCGAGGCCGCGGTGCAGGCGGCGCAGGCGGCCGGCGAGGTGCCGATCCAGTTCGGCAACTCCGAGCCGTGGGCCGGCATCCACGAGTTCGGTTTCGTCCAGAACCAGTTCTCCGACGCCGAGACCATCCGCAACCTCGGCTTCGGCCGCCCGGGCTCGTCGTGGATGTCCGACGACAACGTCGCCGCGGCCGACGCCGTGCGCTCGTGGGTCGACTCTGGCTACTTCGTCGACGGCTTCAACGGCATCACCTACGACAGCGCCTGGCAGGCGTTCGCCCAGGGCACCGGCGTCTTCTTCGTCGGCGGCACCTGGCTGATCGCCGACCTCACGTCCGCCATGGGCGACGAGGTCGGCTTCGTGCTCCCGCCGGCCGGCGCCAGCGGCGAGCACCTGGTCACCGGCGGCATCAGCATCCCGTGGGCCATCCCGGCCAACAGCGACGCCAAGGAGGCGGCGGCCGCCTACATCGACTTCATCACCAGCTCCGACGCCATGACGGCCGTCACCGAGGCGGGCAACGTGCCGGTCATCGAGGCCGACCAGCAGAGCACCACCGGGCTGCAGTCCGAGGTCTTCGCCGCGTGGGCGCAGGCCGGCCAGGACGACCTCATCGTGCCCTACCTCGACTACGCCACCGAGACCTTCTACGACACCATCACCGTCGCGGTGCAGAACCTCATGGGCGGGCAGTCCGACACGACGCAGTTCCTCGAGACCCTCGAGGCCGAGTACACCGCCGCCACCGGCAGCTGATGGCGGTGGGTGCGGCTGGTGCCCGCCCGGCGGGGGCACGCGAATGCAGATGATCAGTAGGGGGCCCGGCGAGCCGCGCCGGGTCGCCTACCTCTACATCCTGCCGGCCGCTCTGGTCTTCGGGCTGTTCATCCTGGTTCCGCTGTTCCGGACGGCGCAGTTCTCGCTCTACGAGTGGGACGGGCTCGGGGCCAGCACCTGGGCGGGGTTCTCGAACTACCGCGACGTGTTCACCGAGCCGCAGCTGCGCGGGGCGTTCGTGCACGCGCTGGTGCTGATCGTGTTCTACGCGGTCGTGCCGGTGCTGCTGGGGCTGCTGCTCGCGGCGACGATGAGCCGGGCCGTCGTGCGCGGGCTCGGCTTCTTCCGGATCGTGCTGTTCCTGCCGCAGGTCATCCCGATGGTCGTGGTCGCGATCGCCTGGCGGCAGATCTACGAGCCCGAAGGCCCGCTGAACGACCTGCTCCGGGCCGTCGGGCTGGACTCGCTGGCCCGGCCGTGGCTGGGCGACTTCACCTGGGCGCTTCCGTCGGTCGGCATCGTCGGCACCTGGGTCGGCACCGGGCTGTGCCTGGTGCTGTTCCTGGCCGGCATGTCGCGCATCCCGCGCGAGCTGTACGAGGCGGCCCGGCTCGACGGCGCCGGCCCGCTGCGCGAGTTCCGCGCCATCACGCTGCCGTCGCTGCGCGGCGAGCTCGCCGTGGCGCTGACGCTCACCGTCATCGCGGCGCTGAAGACGTTCGACCTCGTGTACGTCATGACCAGCGGCGGGCCGGGCACCGAGACCACCGTCCCGTCGTACCAGGTCTACAACAACGCGTTCCTGCTCGGCCGCGTCGGCACCGCGACGGCGCTGGCCATCGTGCTGACGCTGGTGGTGTTCGCGGCGACGGTGCTGATCAACCGGGTCGGCGAACGGGGACAGCGATGATCTCGCGCGGCGAGCGGCTGGGGAACTACGCCGTGCTGGCGCTGTTCGCCGTCATCGCGGTGTACCCCGTCCTGCTGATCCTGCAGACGGCGTTGTCGAACGACCAGATCGGCGGCGGAGGCTCGTTCCACTGGGAGAACTTCGCCGACGCCTGGGACCAGGGCCAGTTCGGCTCTTACCTGCGCACCAGCGTTGTCGTGGCGGTGCTGGTGGTGGGGCTGTCGACGCTGCTGTCGATCCTGGCCGGCTACGCGTTCGGCACCATGCGCTTCCGCGGCTCCGAGGTGATCTTCTATCTCATCCTGCTCGGCATCATGGTGCCGGCCGAGGCGCTGGTCATCGCGCTCTACTTCGACCTGCGCGAGCTGGGGCTGACGAACACGCTGGTCGCGATCGTGGCGCCGCAGGTGGCGCAGTCGACGGCGTTCGGCACGTTCTGGATGCGCGCGTACTTCCGCGGCAGCTCGCGCGAGGTCGTCGAGGCCGCCCGTATCGACGGCGCCGGGCACTGGGCCACGCTGTGGCGCATCCTCGTGCCCATGGGCCGGCCGGCGCTCACCACCATGATCGTGCTGGTCTTCATGTGGACGTGGAACGAGTTCCTCATCCCGCTGATCATGGCCACCGACGAGTCGTTGCGCACCGCGCCGCTGGGCCTGGCCTTCTTCCAGGGCCAGTACACGTCCGGCACCGCTCTGCTGGCCGCCGGCGCGACGCTGGTCGCGCTGCCGGTGGTCGTGCTCTACCTGTTCCTGCAGCGTCACTTCATCCGGGGAATGGTCGAGGGCGCCGTCAAATAGCGCGCGCCCACGTTGGCACCACCGAGAGGAGTCACCCATGCGAGCAGCCAGACCCGCTGCTGTAGCCGCCGCCGCAGTAGCTCTCCTCGCCGCGACGCTCCCGACGACGGCGACCGCCGTCGGAGGGCAGGCGCAGCAGCGAGGCAGCGGTCCGGACGACGCCGTCGACCTCGATGTGCTGTACATCGGGGCGCATCCAGACGACGAGGCGGGATCGCTTTCCGCGTTCGGCCAGTGGAACGAGTACGACGACGTCCAGGCCGGCGTCATCACCGTCACGCGCGGCGAGGGCGGCGGCAACGCCGTCGGCCTCGAGGAGGGCCCGGAACTGGGCATGCTGCGCGAAGCCGAGGAGCGCCGCGCCGTCGGCAACGCCGGCGTCGAGAACGTCTACAACCTCGACGAGGTCGACTTCTTCTACAACGCCAGCGCGCCGCTGAGCGACGAGGTCTGGGGCGAGGACGCTCTGGCGCGCGTGGTGCGCGTCGTCCGCGCGACCCGCCCAGAGGTCATTGTGACGATGAACCCGTCGCCGACCTCCGGCAACCACGGCCACCACCAGCAGGCCGCCCGCCTGGCAGTAGAGGCCTACGAGGCGGCCGCCGACCCCGAGGCGTTCCCGGAGCAGCTGTCCGAGGAGGGCCTGTCGACCTGGCGGGTCTCGCGGATCCTGCGTGGCGGCGCCACCGGCACCGGCGTCGTGGGCTCGGCGTGCGAGACCACGCCGTACCGTCCCGCCGACGCCACCGACCGCGTCTTCGGCATCTGGCAGGGCCGGGTGTCGGAGGAGACCGGCGAGCTGTGGGCGCTGCGCGAGCGGAAGTCGCAGTGGGAGTACGTCAGCCAGGGCTGGGCGGTGTTCCCGCCGCCGCCGACGGACCCGGAGCAGAACGGCTGCGATTGGTTCACGCTGATCGCCAGCCGGACGCCGTACCCGGAGACGACGGCCGGGCCGACCGCGGCCCTGCAGGGCGCGCTGCTGCCCATCGAGGGCGGGCTGCCGCTCGGCACCGAGCTGACCATCGACCCCGACCCGTTCTACGTGCTGCCGGGCGAACAGTTCACCGCGACGGTGCAGGTCAAGGCTCCGGCGAAGCGTCCACTCGTGCGGCCGGCGCTGACCGTGACCGGGCCGGACGGCTGGACGGCCGAGGTTCCGTCCGGTGCGCTCCCCCGCACGCTGCGCCCCGGCCAGGAGGTCAGCGTCGACGTCACCGTCACCCCGCCCGCCGACGCCGCGCCCGGGGAGCGGGTGGCGGTGCGGGCGACGCTGGACACCCGGTCGGGCAGCGGATCCAACGAGGCAGCCGTCGAGACCACGCCCGCGGTGCGCGGTGACCTCGCCCAGCGTCCCGAGGCCGAGGTGTTCGCCGGCTGGACCGACGACGTCGACCTGCCGAAGCTGGTCAGTCTCATCGCGCCGATCGCGTCGGTGGGCACCGGCCGCACCCAGCCGGTCTCCGTCGACGTCATCAACGACGGCGTAGCGCCGGCCGCCGGCACCGTCACGCTCGACCTCGCCGACGGCTTCACCGCGACGCCCGCGTCGGTCCCGTTCGAGGGCCTGGCCCCCGGTGAGACGACCACGGTGACCTTCGACGTCACGAACACCGACACCGCGCTGCCGACGTCGAACCGGGCCCCGAACGGCGGCTACCCGTTCCAGATCGTCACCGACTTCGGCGCGGGCACCGACACCGCGAACGCCGTGCTCGAGCTGGTGCCCACCACGCAGATCCCGCAGGTGTCGACGGCGCCCGTCGTCGACGGCGTCGCCGGCGAGGGCGAGTACCCAGGTGCGGTCATCGACTCCTCGACCATGTGGGAGGGTCAGGCGGTACCGCCGGCGGACGCGTCGTCCACGACCCGGCTGAGCTTCACCGACGACGCGCTCTATGTGCTGGTGGAGGTCACCGACGACGTCTTGGGCACCGTACTGCCGCTGGAGGACTGCAAGCGGCATTGGCGCACCGACTCCGTCGAGATCACCGTCGACCCGCGCGGCACCTCGTCGAACACGTCGACGACGTTCAAGACCGGCATCTTCCCGACCACGGTGGAGGGCGGCCCGTGCTTCCAGCGCGACGCCGACAACCGCCAGGGCCCGGGTGCCGAAACCGCCCCGGGCATGGAGGTCGCCGCGGTGATGGGCGCCGCCCGGAGCCAGGCCGCCCAGAGCGGCGCGAGCGGCCACGGTGGCGGCTGCGGCTCGTGCGGGTGCGCGGCGTGCACCGGCGGCGTGACGGCGGCCCAGGGCTACACGGGGTACACCGTCGAGGCGAAGATCCCGTTCGACGTCCTGCCCGACGCCGTCGACCCGGCGCGCATGGGGCTGAACGTGCTGGTCTACGACTCCGACACGCAGGACAAGACCGGCCAGACGCGCATCGGCTGGTCCACGTTCAACGGCGTGCAGGCCGACCCGTTCCGCTGGGCGCTGGCGACACTGCCGGGGCTGGCCGACGCCGGCTCGGACCCGGTCGCGCCGATCATGCCCGACACCGCGGCGCTGAGCATCGACTCGCCGCAGAGCATCGCGCAGTCCGCCGAGGACGGCGTCGGGCTCGGCGGCGGGCCGGAGCTGCCGGCACGGACGGCGACGGTCACGTCGGCGCGACTGTCGGACTCGGGCGACGAGGTCGAGGTGCGGCTGTGGACTCGTGCGGACGGCCGGGCCAACATCTTCCTGTGGGACGGTGACGGCGTGGCCGGCTCGGTGTCGGTCGAGGTCGAGTCCGGCCGGACGACGGTGGACGTGCCGGTGACCGACGGGTCCGGCGGCGAGCTGACCGCCCTGGTCGCCTTCGTCACCGACGACGGCACACTCGCCCTCGCCGAACCCGTCGACTGACACATCGTCGGGGGCGAGTCACTACTGCCATGGCCGTGGTGACTCGCCCCTGACGGCGGCCTCGTCGTGACGGTCACCCTCCCCGCC
>NZ_SMKL01000087.1 GCF_004348545.1 Jiangella ureilytica
GGGCGGGGCGAGCGGTGTGTCAGGCGAGGCGGCGGCGCTGGCGGTCGAGGGCCCGGCGCACGCGGTCGCACAGCTGCGACGGACGGCGCAGGTCGTCGGCCGTGACCCGGACGACCTCCCACCCATGATCGCGCATGACCTCGTCGCGGGCGATGTCGGCGCGCCAGCGCTTCCTGGTGCTGCGGTGGACGTCGCCTTCGTATTGGACGGCGACCTTCAGGTGTTCGTAGGCGAGGTCGGGCCGGCCGATCCACTCGCCGTGCTCGTCGCCCACGTCGGGGTTGACCGATGGTTGGGGCAGGCCGCCGTGGTTCGTCAGCACGAGACGTAGCCGGGTCTCCTGCGGTGAGTCCACCCGATCGCGAACCTGCCGGGCCAGCCACCGCGCCCGCACGACGCGCCGTCGCCGCCGGGCCGCCTCGGCCGCCTCGACCAG
Organism: Jiangella ureilytica; assembly: GCF_004348545.1. Lineage (GTDB taxonomy): Bacteria > Actinomycetota > Actinomycetes > Jiangellales > Jiangellaceae > Jiangella > Jiangella ureilytica. The sequence goes on from NZ_SMKL01000087.1 coordinate 437, forward strand.
GCGTTCGCGCGTGGTCAAACCGCGCCCCACCATCGCGTCGCCGACGACGACCAGGTCCGCATCGTCCAGCGTCAGGGACAGGTCCAGCCAGGTGCGCTCCGGCGTCGTGACCCGCAGGCCGCGGTGGACCGTGGCGTCGTCGGGGGCGAGCCCCTCGTGTGGCTCCAGGCCCGGCCGCCGCCGCGGGACGGTGCCCGGCGGCACGATGACCTGGAAGTCGGCCGGCGTCTCGACCGGCAGGCCGTACCAGGTCGCGGCGGTGGCCCCGTACATCGCGGCGTCGTCCGGCAGCGCGAGCAGCCAGGCTCGCGCCGTCTGCTCGTCGTCCAGCGAGAGCTCACGGTCGGCGTAGACGCAACGATGCAGCCGGACGTAGGCGCGCCGGCGAAGCCGCTCCGGCGCGATACCGGTGGCTCGCGCCGTCGTGCGGGTGAAGGCCGTGCCACGCAGCGGCACGGGCGCCGACGACGGCCGGGATCCGGGTGCGCGGCGTGGCGATGGCATGCGTCCACCGTGACCCGGCGGCCGGGCCGCCGCCAGGCCGGAACGACGAAATGTGGACAGCCGCGCAGATCGACCGGACCTGTGGACGACCCGTCCGCCCAGCCCGCCCACGCGCCATGCGAAGTTGATCTTGGAGTAAGCGCGGAATCAATCGGGCGAATCGCCCAGCAACCCTGCAGTTACTCCAAGATCAACTCGAGGGGAGGATCGTCAGACGCGGCGGAAGAGGAGGGCGCGCTTGACCTCCTGGATCGCCTTCGTCACCTCGATGCCGCGCGGGCAGGCATCGGTGCAGTTGAAGGTCGTCCGGCAGCGCCAGACGCCGTCGCGGTCGTTGAGGATCTCCAGGCGCTGCTCCGCCCCCTCGTCGCGGGAGTCGAAGATGAAGCGGTGCGCGCCCACTATGGCTTGTGGCCCGAAATACTGACCGTCTGACCAGTACACCGGGCACGACGACGTGCACGCCGCGCACATGATGCACTTCGTGGTGTCGTCGTAGCGGGCGCGGTCCTCGGGCGACTGACGGCGCTCGCGCGACGGCTCGTTCCCGCTGGTGATCAGGAACGGCATGATCGACTTGTACGCTTCGAAGAACGGGTCCATGTCGACCACGAGGTCCTTGAGCACCGCAAGGCCCTTGATCGGCTCGACGGTGACCGGCTTGTCGAGCGGCAGGTCCTTGAGCAGCGTCTTGCAGGCCAGCCGGTTGCGGCCGTTGATCCGCATGGCGTCGGAGCCGCAGATGCCGTGGGCGCACGAGCGGCGGAACGTCAGCGACCCGTCGATCTCCCACTTGATCTTGTGCAGCGCGTCGAGCACCCGGTCGGTGCCGTGCATGGTGACCGTGTGCTCCTCCCAGCGCGGCTCGGTGTCGTTCTCCGGGTTGAATCGGCGCAGGCGCAGCGTGACCTGGAAGGACGGAACGGCGCCGGCGACCGGCGCGTCGGCAACAGCGGCAGTCATCAGAACTTGCGCTCCATCGGCTGGTAGCGGGTGACGACGACGGGCTTGAAGTCGAGCCGGACACCGTCGCCGTCCTCCTCGGAGGAGGACCGGTACGCCATGGTGTGGCGCATGTAGTTGACGTCGTCGCGGTTCTGGTAGTCCTCGCGGAAGTGCCCGCCGCGCGACTCCTTGCGCTCTAGGGCGCCGACGACGATGACCTCGGCGAGGTCGAGCAGGAAGCCGAGCTCGACGGCCTCGAGCAGGTCCGTGTTGAACCGGCGGCCCTTGTCCTGCACGGACACCGTCGCGTACCGGGCCTTCAGTCCGTGGATGTCCGAGAGCGCCTGCTTCAGCGTCGCCTCGGAGCGGAAGACCTGCGCGTTCGCGTCCATCGTCTCCTGCAGCTCGCGGCGCAGGACCGCCACCCGCTCGCCGTCGGCGCGGTCGCGCATCTCCTCGAGGAGGGCGACGGTGGCGGCTTCCGGCGACGGCGGCAGCTCGACCAGGGGAGCGCGCGACGCGAACTCCGCCGCCGCGAGGCCCGCCCGCCGGCCGAACACGTTGATGTCCAGCAGCGAGTTGGTGCCCAGCCGGTTGGCGCCGTGCACGCTGACGCACGCGACCTCGCCGGCGGCGTACAGGCCGGGCACGACGTGGGTGTTGTCGGCCAGCACCTCGGCGTCGACCGTGGTCGGCATGCCGCCCATGGCGTAGTGGGCGGTCGGGAAGACCGGCACCGGCTCGGTGTACGGCTCGACGCCCAGGTAGGTGCGGGCGAACTCGGTGATGTCGGGCAGCTTGGCGTCGATGTGCGCCGGCTCGAGGTGTGTGAGGTCGAGCAGCACGTAGTCCTTGTCGGGGCCGGAGCCGCGGCCCTCGCGGACCTCGTTGGCCATGGCCCGGGCGACCACGTCGCGCGGCGCGAGGTCCTTCAGCGTCGGGGCGTAGCGCTCCATGAACCGCTCGCCCTCGCTGTTGCGCAGGATCGCGCCCTCGCCGCGGGCCGCCTCGGACAGCAGGATGCCCAGGCCGGCGAGGCCCGTCGGGTGGAACTGGAAGAACTCCATGTCCTCCAGCGGCAGCCCGCGGCGGAAGGCGATAGCCATGCCGTCGCCGGTCAGCGTGTGCGCGTTCGACGTGGTCTTGTAGACCTTGCCAGCGCCGCCGGTCGCGAACACGACGGCCTTGGCGCGGAAGACGTGGATCTCGCCGGTGGCCAGCTCGTACGCCACCACGCCGGCGGTGCGCCGGACGCCCTCGACCTCGGTGAACAGCAGGTCGAGCACATAGAACTCGTTGAAGAACTCGACGTCGCGCTTGAGGCACTGCTGGTACAGCGTCTGCAGGATCATGTGGCCGGTGCGGTCGGCGGCGTAACAGGACCGGCGGACGGCGGCCTCGCCGTGCTTGCGGGTGTGCCCGCCGAAGCGGCGCTGGTCGATCAGGCCGTCGGGGGTCCGGTTGAACGGCAGCCCCATCTTCTCCAGATCGAGGACGGCGTCGATGGCCTCCTTCGCCATCACCTCGGCGGCGTCCTGGTCGACCAGGAAGTCACCGCCCTTGACGGTGTCGAAGGTGTGCCACTCCCAGTTGTCCTCCTCGACGTTGGCCAGCGCGGCGCACATGCCGCCCTGGGCCGCGCCGGTGTGCGACCGGGTCGGGTAGAGCTTGGTCAGCACGGCGGTGCGGACCCGCTGGCCGGACTCGAGCGCCGCGCGCATCCCGGCGCCGCCGGCGCCGACGATCACCACGTCGTACTGATGGGTCTGCATGCGAGATCTCGCCTTGCCTCTCGAAACGAAGAACTACGGCACCGGGCAGAACGACGGCAGCAGCTCGGCTGCCGCGTCCGGCGGGCACGGATCGAACGTGAAGATCACCAGCGTCCCGAGCACGATGGTGATGGTCGTGGCCGTGTAGAGGCCGACCTTCAGCCACAGCCGCAGCTGGTCGCGCTCGGCGTAGTCGTTGATGACGGTGCGCAGCCCGTTGGTGCCGTGGAGCATGGCCAGCCACAGCATCAGCAGGTCCCACACCTGCCAGAGCGGATCGGCCCACTTGCCGGCGACGAACGCGAAGTCGAGCGCGTTGATGCCGTCGCCGGTGACCAGGTTGACGAAGAGGTGCCCGAAGATCAGGACGACCAGCAGCACGCCGGACGCGCGCATGAACATCCACGCGTACAGCTCGGTGTTGGTGCGCCCGCGCAGCCGGCGCGGGGTGCGGGGAGCGGGAATGGTGCTGGTCATCGTCAGCCCCCGAACACGTGGGAGAGGTGGCGGATCACGAACGGCACCATCAGCAGCACCCACAGGCCGAGGACGGCGGCGAACATCTGCTTCTGGTAGCGCGGCCCCTTCGACCAGAAGTCGACGAGGACGATGCGCAGGCCGTTGAACGCGTGGAAGACGATCGCGCCGACGAGCCCCACCTCCATGAGCCCCACGATCGGGTTCTTGTAGGTGGCGATGACCTCGTTGTACGCCTCCGGCGACACCCGGACGAGCGCGGTGTCGAGGATGTGCGCGAAGAGGAAGAAGAAGATGCCGATGCCGGTGACCCGGTGGGCCACCCACGACCACATGCCTTCACGGCCGCGATACAGCGTGCCAGCAGGCGCCTTGGGCACGAACGTGCTGCCTTCCGAGTGCGATGGGGGAGTGCCGGGCGACACGCCCGGCCGTCGCACATGCTAGCTCCGCGGACGGCCCGAGTTCCGTGGCCAATCTCACGTCTGGCCTGTTCAGAGCCCTGTTTCGGCGGTGACATCTCTCACTAAGGGCGACCTAACCTGCCGGAGATCCTCCGCCGGAGAAGCGCTACGCCGCGGGCGCCGCCTGCCGCCGTCGCACGATCGCCGTCGTGTAGTGCTCGAGCAGCTGGTTGCAGATCGCGTCCCACGAGCGCCCGTACACCGACTCGCGCGCGGCGGCGGCCATGCGGACCCGCCGGACCGGGTCGGCGGCGATCCGGCCCACGGCGGCGCGCAACTGCTCGCCGTCACCGGTGTCGACGAGGTAGCCGGACCAGCCGTGGTCGACGAGGTCGATGGGGCCGCCGGAGTTCGGCGCGACGACGGGGACGCCGGCGGCCAGCGCCTCCTGGACCGCCTGGCAGAACGTCTCGGCCGGGCCCGTGTGCACGAAGACGTCGAGGCTGGCGTAGGCCTTCGACAGCGGCTCGCCGGTTCGGAAGCCGAGGAACGCGGCGTCGGGCAGCGCGGCTCGCAGCGACTGCTCGCTGGGCCCGCCGCCGACGATGGCCAGCTTGACGCCGGGCATCCCGGCCAGCGCGGTCAGCGAGGCGACGTGCTTCTCCGGCGCCAGCCGGCCGATGTAGCCGACGATGACCTCGCCGTCGGGCGCCAGCTCGCGGCGCAGCTCCTCGTCGCGGTGGGCCGGGTGGAAGCGGACGAGGTCGACGCCGCGGCCCCAGCGGGCCAGCCGCGGGAAGCCGTGCGCGGCCAGCTGCCGCTGACTCGCCGACGACGGCACCAGGGTGACGTCGGCCTGCTCGTGGATGCGCCGCATCCACGACCAGATCGCCTCGTCGCCGAGGGTGCGCCACAACCGGTAGCCGCGGGCGAACCCGGCGAGGTCGGTCTGGTAGACGGCGACCGTCGGCAGGCCGAGCCGGACCGCCGCGTTCATGCCCGCCTTGCCCAGCCACACCGGGGCCGCCAGGTGCACCACGTCGGGGTCGAAATCGCGCAGGATCTTGCTGATGCGCCGCCGGGTGGAGATGCCGACGACGCTGTCGTCGTTGCCCGGGAGCGCGAACGACGGGACCCGCACGACCTGCTGCCCGTCGTACTCCGACACGCCCTCACCGGGGGCGATCACGAGCGCCGTGTGACCGTGCCGCGTGAGATGCTCCACCACGCGGCAGACGGAGTTCGTCACGCCGTTGATCTGGGGGAGGAACGACTCTGCGACGATCGCTACCCTCATGCCTGCAACGATCCGGGCGCCCGGTGGCGCGACGGGGATGGCCGCATGAACGGGGGTTGACGCTCTGGCGTCGGGTCAGGCGTCTGGCGGCCGTTCGCTGCGCAAGGTTCTCACTATGAGAGACGCATGGTGACGCTGAGTGATGACAGCCAGCAAGATCGATACCACGGGTGCGCCTACGGGCCTGACGGGGCTCGGGTGTCTCGGTACTGCCAGGCGACTGGGGAGTAGCGAGTGACGGTCGACATCGGAACTCCTGCACGCGTGTTGCTCGTCGGGAAGCGGGTGCGCGTCCTCGACGAGCTGGGCCGGGCGTTACGCGAGGCCGGCATGGTCGTTCGCGAAGAGACCGACGCCGACCGCGTACGCTACGGCGTCGACGGCTCCAGCATCGACATCCTGGCCCTCGGCCGGGCGTTCACCGGGCCGAAGCGCGACCGGATGATCGACTCGCTGAAGGCGCAGAACCCCGCGTTGCGGGTGGTCGACGGACTGGCGCCGATCCCGTCGATCATCCTGGCGCAGATCCGCGAGGTGGTGACGGCGCCCAACCGCGACACCCGCATCGTCGGCGCGGCCGCCTACGAGTCCGGCGACAACAGCATCGTCCTGGTCCTGCGCCGGCCCGCCCACGTCGACGTCACCCTGCACCGGCTCGACCCGCTCTACCGGGTGCACGAGACCGACGTCTACACCGGCGGCCTCGACCGCGGCCGGCAGCGGCTGCCGCTCGGCCGCCGGGTCGGCCGGGGCGAGCGCTTCCTCGTCGTCGAGGCCGACGACGAGACGACGGTGCACCCGCTCGGCTGAGCCCGGCCGCGGGACCGCCCGCCCGGGCGGTGCCGTCCGGACCGTGTGGACAAAGTCACCACCCATACCACCCGCTGGGTCACTACCGTGAAGAGATCCAGTGACGGAGGTGAGGGGCGTGGCCATGAGCACGACGGAGTCCGGGCTGCCCGTCGAGCCCGTCTACGGGCCGGAGGCGCTCGACGGCTGGCCGGCACAGGAGCGGCTGGGCGAGCCGGGCGCGTACCCGTTCACCCGCGGCGTCTACCCGACCATGTACACCGGCCGGCCGTGGACCATGCGGCAGTACGCCGGGTTCGGCACGGCGGCGGAGTCGAACCGGCGCTACCACCAGCTGGTCGAGGCCGGCACCGGCGGGCTGTCCGTCGCGTTCGATCTGCCGACGCAGATGGGGTACGACTCCGACGCGCCGGTGTCGGCGGGCGAGGTCGGCAAGGTCGGCGTGGCCATCGACTCCATCGAGGACATGCGGGTGCTGTTCGACGGCATCCCGCTGGGCGAGGTGTCGACGTCGATGACGATCAACGCGCCCGCCTCACTGCTGTTGCTGCTGTACCAGCTGGTCGGGGCGGAACAGGGTGTCGACGGCACGAGGCTCACCGGCACGATCCAGAACGACGTGCTCAAGGAGTACATCGCCCGCGGCACCTACATCTACCCGCCCGCGGCGTCGTTGCGGCTGACCAGCGACATCTTCGGCTACTGCCGGCGCGAGCTGCCGCGGTGGAACACCATCTCGATCTCCGGCTACCACATGGCCGAGGCCGGCGCGACGCCCGTGCAGGAGGTCGCGTTCACGCTGGCCAACGCCCGCGAGTACGTGCGCGCGGCCCTCGGCGCGGGGCTCGACGTCGACGAGTTCGCGCCGCGGCTGTCCTTCTTCTTCGTGTCGCGCACGACGCTGCTCGAGGAGGTCGCGAAGTTCCGTGCCGCGCGGCGCATCTGGGCCCGCGTCATGCGCGAGGAGTTCGGCGCCACGAACCCGAAGTCGCAGATGCTGCGGTTCCACACCCAGACCGCCGGGGTGCAGCTGACGGCGCAGCAGCCCGAGGTCAACATGGTCCGGGTGGCGGTGCAGGCGCTGGCCGCGGTGCTCGGCGGCACCCAGTCGCTGCACACGAACTCCTACGACGAGGCCATCGCGCTGCCGACGGAGAAGGCGGCCCGGCTGGCGCTGCGCACCCAGCAGGTGCTCGCCTACGAGACCGACGTCACCCGCACCGTCGACCCGTTCGCCGGCTCGTACGCCGTCGAGTCGCTCACCGACGAGCTCGAGGCGGCCGCCGTCGACCTGATGACCCGGGTCGAGGACATGGGCGGCGCCGTCGCGGCCATCGAGCGCGGCTTCCAGAAGGACCAGATCGAGCACTCGGCGTACGACGTCGCCAAGCAGATCGACGCGCACGAGCGCACCGTCGTCGGCGTCAACCGCTACGTCACCCACGACGACGAGCCGTACGAGCCGCTGCGCGTCGACCCCGCCATCGAGGAGGCGCAGGCCGCACGGCTGGCGGCGTTGCGCTCGGAACGCGACGGCGACGCCGTCGGCCGGTCCCTCGACGCACTGCGGACGGCCGCCACCGGCACCGAGAACGTGCTGGTCCCGATGCGCGCGGCGCTGGCCGAGCGGGCCACCGTCGGCGAGGTCTGCGACGCGCTGCGCGAGGTGTGGGGGACCTACGCCCCGCCGGCGGGTTTCTGACGCGCTCGGAACTTCGCGCAGGGGCCGGATCGTACGATGTGCGGACCCGTAACCCGACGGAGGGACGCATGAGCCGCCGACTGCTCGCGCTCGCGGTCGCCGCGGCCACCGCGGTCGTCGCCGCAGCGCCCGCCGGCTGCTCCGCCGAGGGCGGCGCGCCGTCCGAACCGTCCGCGTCGGGGGCGACGACGGCGACGGCGTCACCGTCCGCGGGCGCGACGTCCGAGACCGCGCCGTCGGACGACCCGGATGCCGCGCCGGCGCCGCAGGACGAGCCGGCCCCGAGCCCGACGTTCACGCAGCCGTTCCTGCCGCCCGGCGACGAACGGGTCATCGACCTCCCGGCCGAGCTGGTCATCGAGCCGCCGCCCGGGGCCACCGACGACGAGCGTGCCGTGCTGGCCGCGGCGGGCCGGTTCATGGCCAGCTGGGACGCCATCCTGTTCGGCGCCAGCGACGACCAGTCCGGCATCTTCGCCACGTCCGTCGACCCGCAGCTCGGCCGGCTGCTCAACTACCTGGCCGAGTCGGTCTCGAAGGAGCGGGTCATCGTCGGCGAGCCGACGGTCATCGAGCTGCACGCCGTCTCCGTCAACGGCGACTCCGCCGAGGTCGACATCTGCACCGTCATGCGCGACTGGGTGCAGTACACCGGCGGCACCCCCGAACCGCAGCCCGAGGTCGAGCGGCTGATCCTCACCATGACCCACGACAAGCATGGCTGGCGGGCCTCCGACACCGCGCAGGCCGACCCCGAACCCTGCGTCTGAGCCCGCGTTCGAGCGGCATTCCGGGCAGATTTCCTGTGCGGCGGTTCGACAGCGAGTTGGTCACAGGTATATCTCGGCTGTTCAGGGTGCGGTCGAATGGCGATGACGGCCGTTAGCCTACGGCTTGGATTCGTTCCGATTTCGGCCCCACCGGACACGAGTGGCACGGCCGATGAAGTATCTGGGGCCTGGAGGGGCAGATGAACAAGAGGTTTCGGCTCGCTGCTGCGCTGAGCGTGGTCGCGCTCGCAGTGGCGGCCTGTGGTGAGGCTCCTGACGAGGAGGGCGGCGGCGGCGACGGCACGTCGACCGCGGGCGGCGACGGCGGCGGCGACTTCGCCGCCTGCATGGTCTCGGACCAGGGCGGCATCAACGACCGCTCGTTCAACGAGACCTCCTACAACGGCCTGGTGCTCGCCCAGGAGGAGGGCATCATCGCCGAGCCCAAGTTCGCCGAGTCGCAGACCGACGCGGACTACGGCCCGAACGTCGACGCCATGGTCCAGGACGACTGCGGCATCATCGTCACGGTCGGCTTCCTGCTGGCCGACGCGACGCGCGAGGCGGCCGAGGCCAACCCCGAGGAGCGGTTCGCGATCGTCGACTTCCAGTACGCCGACGAGACCGGGGCGCCGACCCCGATCGACAACGTCAAGCCGCTGGTGTTCAACACGCAGGAGGCGGCGTTCCTGGCCGGCTACGCGTCGGCCGCGCACTCCACGACCGGCATCGTCGGCACCTGGGGCGGCGCGAAGATCCCGACCGTCACCATCTTCATGGACGGCTTCTACGACGGCGTCCAGTACTACAACGAGCAGAAGGGCGCCCAGGTCCAGGTGCTCGGCTGGGACAAGGCGACCCAGGAGGGCCAGTTCGTCGGCGACTTCGCCAACACCGGCCTGGCCCGCCAGATCAGCGACAACCTGATCAGCCAGGGCGCCGACGTGCTGCACCCGGTCGCCGGTCCGCTGGCCGAGAGCGCGGCCATCGCGGCGCAGGCGGCCGGCAACGTCGCGGTCGTATGGGCCGACTCCGACGGCTTCGAGTCCGCGCCCGACTACGGCGACGTCATCCTGACGTCGGTGCTCAAGGGCATGGACCAGGCCGTTCTCGCGGCGACGCAGGAGGCGGCGGACGACGCGTTCACCAACGAGCCGTACATCGGCACGCTGGAGAACGGCGGCGTCGGCATCGCGCCGTTCCACGACTTCGACTCCACGGTCACGCAGGAGACGAAGGACGAGCTGGCGCAGATCCAGGAGCAGATCATCTCCGGTGAGCTGACCGTCGAGTCCGACGCGGCATTCTCCTGACAGGTAGTCACGGCCACCCCGAACGGCCCGGTCGCCGGGCCGTTCGGGGTACGGTCGTGCTCACTTCGCTCGTACGAGGGAGGCGGTCCGGAAGGTGTTGCTCGAACTGCGCGGCATCACCAAGCGCTTCGGCAGCCTGGTGGCCAACGATTCCATAGACCTGGTGGTCGAGCCGGGCGAGATCCACTGCCTGCTCGGCGAGAACGGCGCCGGGAAGAGCACGCTCATGAACGTGCTCTACGGCCTCTACCAGCCCGACGACGGCCAGATCGTCGTCGACGACCAGAAGGTCGCCTTCTCGGGTCCGGGCGACGCCATGGCGGCCGGCATCGGCATGGTCCACCAGCACTTCATGCTGGTCCCGGTGTTCACCGTCGCCGAGAACGTCATGCTCGGCCAGGAGCACGTGGGAGCAGGCCGCCTGCTCGACATGGAGGCCGCCCGGCGCGACGTCCGCGAGATCTCCGACCGCTACGGCTTCAACGTCGACCCCGACGCCTACGTCGAGGACCTCCCCGTCGGCGTCCAGCAGCGGGTCGAGATCATCAAGGCGCTGGTCCGCAAGGCCGACGTGCTCATCCTCGACGAGCCCACCGCGGTGCTGACGCCGCAAGAGACCGACGAGCTGATCGCCATCATGCGCCAGCTCAAGGCCGACGGCACGTCCATCGTCTTCATCACGCACAAGCTGCGCGAGGTCAAGGCCATCGCCGACCGCATCACCGTCATCCGCCGCGGCGCCGTCGTCGGCGAGGCGTCGCCCGGCGCGTCCGAGAGCGAGCTCGCCTCGATGATGGTCGGCCGCGCCGTCAGCCTCACCGTCGACAAGCCGCCGGCCGAGCCCGGCGACGTCGCCTTCTCCGTCGCCGACCTCAGCGTCGTGGACGACCGCGGCACCGCCGTCGTCGACCACGTCTCGTTCGACGTGCGCGGCGGCGAGATCCTCGCCGTCGGCGGCGTGCAGGGCAACGGCCAGACGGAGCTGGTCGAGGCGATCCTCGGCGCGCAGGAGCACGTCACCGGGTCGATCAGGCTCGGCGACCGCGAGCTGCTCGGCCGGAGCATCGACCAGGTGCTCGACGCCGGCGTCGGGTTCGTGCCCGAGGACCGCACCGTCGACGGCATCGTCTCCAGCTTCTCCGTGGCCGAGAACCTCGTCCTCGACCTCTACAAGCGCGCGCCGTTCGCTCGCGGCCTGTCGCTGCGCGGGTCGGAGCTGGCGCGCAACGCCAAGCAGCGGGTCGACGAGTTCGACATCCGCACCACCAGCATCGACACCCCGGCCGGCACGCTCTCCGGCGGTAACCAGCAGAAGGTGGTCGTCGCCCGCGAGCTGTCCCGCCCGCTGAAGCTGTTCATCGCCGCCCAGCCCACCCGCGGCCTCGACGTCGGCTCCATCGAGTTCGTGCACAGGCGCATCGTGCGCGAGCGCGACAACGGCACGCCGGTCCTCATCGTCTCCACCGAGCTCGACGAGATCAGCGCCCTGGCCGACCGCATCGCCGTCATGTACCGCGGCCGCATCGTCGGCATCGTGCCGGGCGACACCGACCGCGACGTGCTCGGCCTCATGATGGCGGGCATCGCGCCGGGCGAGGCCCGCGCCGAGGCCGAGGCGCACCCGACGGAGGTCTCGCTGGTGGCCGCCGCCGACGAGGCCGTCGCCCACGAGGCCGTCGCCCACGAGGCCGCCGCCGACGAGGCCGCCGATCCCGTCGCCGACGACTCGAAGGACGGACAGTCGTGACCGACACCCAGCCGCCGGCCGCCGCGCCGGAGCCGGCCGCGCCCGAGGAGCAGCGGCCCAAGGCGCCCGCCGACGAGAGCTTCGGCCAGCGGTTCATGCGCGAGCTGACCAGCGGCAGCATCCTGGTGACCATCCTGTCGGTGGTGCTGGCGCTGTTCATCGGCGCCATCCTCATCGCGGCGTCGGACCCCGAGGTGCAGGACCGTGCGCGCTACTTCCTCTCCCGGCCCGGCGACACGTTCTCGGCCGCCTGGGACTCCGTGAGCAGCGCCTACAGCGCCCTGTTCACCGGCTCGATCATCGACATCGACGAGTACACCGTGGGCCGGGCGCTGCGTCCGCTGGCCGAGACCGCGACCAACGCCGCGCCGCTCATCGCGGCCGGTCTGGGCGTCGCGCTGGCGTTCCGGGCCGGCCTGTTCAACATCGGCGCCGAGGGTCAGATCATCCTCGGCGCGATCCTGGCCGGCTACGTCGGCTTCGGCCTGCACCTGCCGACCGGCCTGCACCTGATCGTGGGCGTGCTGGCCGGCATCGTGGGCGGCGCCGTCTGGGGCGGCATCGTCGGCCTGCTGAAGGCGCGGACCGGGGCGCACGAGGTCATCGTCACGATCATGCTCAACTACGTGGCGCGGTTCCTCATCGCCTACCTGCTGACGACGGCGGCCTTCCAGCGGCCGGGCGCGTCGAACCCCGTCAGCCCGATCGTCGACGAGTCCGCGCAGCTGACCCGGTTCTTCGACGACTCGCGGCTGCACCTCGGGTTCGTGCTGGTCATCCTGGCCGCGTTCGGCGTGTGGTGGCTGCTCGAGCGGAGCACGCTCGGGTTCGAGTTCCGAGCCGTCGGCGCCAACCCGAACGCCGCACGCACGGCCGGCATGTCGGTCAGCCGCACGTACATCTGGGTCATGCTGCTGGCTGGTGGCCTGGCGGGCCTGGCCGGCGTCATGCAGGTGCTGGGGACGGAGCGGTACCTGACGGCGGGCATCTCGGCCGGCATCGGGTTCGACGCCATCACCGTCGCGCTGCTCGGGCGCGCCAGTCCGTGGGGGACTGTGGCCGCCGGGCTGCTGTTCGGCGCGCTGCGTGCCGGCGGCGTGCCCATGCAGGCCGGCACCGGCACGCCCATCGACATCATCCTGGTCATCCAGTCGCTCATCGTGCTGTTCATCGCGGCGCCGCCGCTGGTCCGGGCCATCTTCCGGGTGCCCGTCCGGTCCGCCGGCCAACCCGTCGCCGGGCTGCAGAGGGGGTGGGGCGCGTGAGCGCGCCGACCGTTCAGGCGCCGCCGCCCGCGGCCGTCGCGCCCGAGGAGCTCGCGCTCCGGCCGAGCTGGAAGACGCCCATCGCGTTCGCCGTGCTGGCGCTGGTCGCGCTCGTCGCGTTCGGCATCCTCGGCGAGTCCGGGCAGACCAGCACGTTCGGCATCTCCACCGGCTCCGACGCCTGGCAGATCGACCCGCTCGCGCTGTCGTCGCAGCCGGTCGCGCTGGGGCTGTCGCTGGTGTGCGTCGTCATCGCGGCGTACTCGGCCTGGCTGGTGCGCGAAAGTCAGGCCGTTCCGGTCTGGCTGACGGTGCTGTTCGCCATCGCGTTCGTGCTGGCGTTCCTCGTGTGGGCAGTGGCCGGCGAGCAGATCTCGTTCACGTCGCTGCTGCAGGGCGCGCTCGCTCTGTCGGTGCCGCTGGTGTTCGGCGCGCTGTCCGGCGTGCTGTGCGAGCGGGCCGGCGTCATCAACATCGCCATCGAGGGCCAGCTGCTGGCGGGCGCGTTCCTGTCCGCCGTGGTCGCGACGCTGACCGGCAACCTGTACGTCGGCCTGATCGCGGCCATCGTCGCCGGCCTCATGGTGGCGTTCGTGCTGGCGGTGTTCGCCATCACCTACATCGTCAACCAGATCATCGTCGGCGTCGTGCTGAACGTGCTGGTCATCGGCGTCACGAACTTCCTCTACGGCCAGCTGCTGGCGCCCGAGGCGGCCACCTGGAACAGCCCCGGCACGCTGCCGCGGGTCGAGATCCCGCTGCTCAACGAGATCCCCGTCATCGGGCCGGTGCTGTTCGAGCAGACCATCGTCGTCTACGCCATGTACGTGACGGTGATCCTCGTGCACATCGCGCTGTTCCGCACCCGCTGGGGGCTGCGCGTCCGCGCCGTCGGCGAGCACCCGAAGGCGGCCGACACGCTGGGCATCCGGGTCAACTCGGTCCGGTTCCGCAACGTCCTGCTGGGCGGCGCGGTGGCGGGGCTCGGCGGGGCGTTCTTCACGCTCGGCAACGTCGGCGCGTTCAGCCGCGAGATGTCGGCCGGGCAGGGCTTCATCGCGCTGGCGGCCATGATCTTCGGCCGGTGGAGCCCGCTGGGAGCGCTCGGCGCGGCGCTGCTGTTCGGGTTCGCGAACAACCTGCAGAGCGTGCTGGGCATCATCGGCACGCCGATCCCGAGCGAGTTCATGCTGATGCTGCCGTACATTCTGACGATCTTCGCGGTCGCCGGGCTGGTCGGCCGGGTCCGCGCACCGGCCGCCGACGGCGAGCCGTACGTGAAGTCGTGACGTCCGGTTCGGCCGTGGGCCGAGAGGTCGACTGGGGCGCGTTGCGCGCGGCCGCCGTCGAGGTGGCCGCGCACGCCTACGCCCCGTACTCGGGGTTCCCGGTCGGCGCGGCGGCGCTGGTCTCCGACGGGCGGGTCGTGGTCGGCTGCAACGTCGAGAACGCCGCCTACGGCGTCACGTTGTGCGCCGAGTGCGGGCTGGTGTCGTCGCTGGTCGCCGGCGGTGGCGGCCGGCTCGTCGCCTTCACCTGCGTCGGCGGCGCCGACCGGCACCTGATCATGCCGTGCGGCCGGTGCCGGCAGCTGCTGTGGGAGCACGGCGGCGCCGCGCTGCTGGTCGAGACGCCGCTCGGCGTGCAGACCATGGACCAGGTGCTGCCGCAGGCGTTCGGCCCGGAGGACCTGCCCGACCGCTCCTAGTACCGGATGCTCGGGTATGGCGGGTCCGGCCGGTGGGAGGGGGATGCCGGCCCGCTCGGATATGGCAGACCTCCGCTGGGGGCCGGCGGCGCTTGGGACGGGGCGAGTGTCGGTGCCCGCCCGTAGGGTAGGAGGCCCCTCCCAGCCGGGCGGGGTCCGACCGCCGCCGTCACCGTCCCCGGGAGTCGCCCATGGAGCTGCAGACCGCGCGTGAGATCAAGGCCGAGCTCCGGCGCCGGACGGCGGTGCTGGCCGCGCCGCCCCGCCCGCACACGCCCACCGGCGGGGTCGCGGTCGGCGTCTGCGTCGCCGGATCGCAGACCTACGGCGTCGCCGTGCGCACGTTCGGCTCGTCCGAGCTGGGCGACGCGGTCGTCGAGGCGGGCCGCGCGCTCGCCGGCGACCAGTGCGACATCCGCGACGTCGGGGTCGTCCGCGCCCACATCCTCACCCAGCAGTGGGACCCGGCCGACCTGCAGCAACGGCACCGGCCGCTGCGGCCGGGGCTGTCGGTGTCGCACCTCGACGTCACGGCGGGCACCCTCGGCGGGTTCGTCGTCGCCGCTGAGCCCGCCGGCGGCACCGTCCTCGTCCTGTCGAACAACCACGTCCTGGCCGACTCCGGCCGCGGCCGGCCCGGCGACGTCATCGTCCAGCCCGGGGCGGCCGACGGCGGGGCCGCGCCCGCCGACCGCATCGGCGTGCTCGAGGGCGTCGTCGCGCTGGACGAGGTGGCGGCCAACGTCGTCGACGCGGCCACGGCGCGGCTCGACGACGGCGTCGAGGTGTCGGCCGACTACCCGGGCGGCCGGCTGACCGGCTGGGCCGCCGTCACCGACGATGTCGCGGTCGAGAAGGTCGGCCGCACCACCGGGCACACGCAGGGCCGGGTCAGCGCCATCGAGCTCGACGGCATCAGCGTGCAGTACCCGTCGGGCGTGCTCGACTTCGACGACCAGATCGAGGTCACCGGCGAGGGCCCGACCCGCTTCTCCGACGGCGGCGACAGCGGCTCCGTCGTCTACCGGCCCGACACCCTCGAGGCGGTCGGCCTGCTCTTCGCCGGTAGCGACACCGGCGGGCCGGACGGCCAGGGCCTCACGTACTGCAACCCCATCGGCGCCGTGCTCGAGCGGCTGGGCGTCCGGCTCGCCTGAGCCTCAGATCGCGGTGATCGACGACGGCGCCCGCTCGGCCCGCGCGAGGGCCCGGAGCACCGCCGGCGCACCGTGCTTGCGCACCGCCAACGTCGTGAGCAGCGCGAACACCGGTGACAGCGCGGCATCGGGCAGGTCCGGCGTCTCGATGCCGACGCTGACGGCGAGGTCGTCGTCGTGCACGGCGATCTCGAGCAGCCGCGTCGTCAGGTAGTCGTCGAGGGTCAGCGACCAGCGGCAGGCCAGGTGCACGACGCGTTCGGCCGGCTCCACGGCGAGAGCCGTGCGCAGCGCCGCCAGCGTCGCCGTCGTCCGCTCCACCAGCGCCGCGGTACCGCCGGCGGCGTTGGCGTCGCCACCCGCGCGGATCTTGACGTTCGTCGCGGCGTCGACGCCGGCGTCGATCCACGTCGAACGGGTGTAGTGGTCGAGCAGCGCGGCCGGCGGCTCGTCCGGCACCGGCGTCGCCAGCACGTCCGGCACCGCGAGCACCTGCCCGGCGAGGTGGCCGGCCAGCCCGCTGACCGTGAACTCCTCGAGCGCGCTCGGGTCGTCCCAGTGGCGTGCGACCGCGGGGTCGCGGAGCAGCGTGAGCGCCGTCGCCGCCGCGTCGAGGTAGGCCTGCCGCACCGTCGTCATGCCGTCAGCGTACGGGCGCGCCGGAAATGCGATGATCGGGCCATGGCAGCACCTGAACCCTTCGACGCCGTCGACGTCATCCGGACCAAGCGCGACCGCGGCGAGCTGTCCGACGGTCAGATCGACTGGGTCGTCGACGCGTACACGCGCGGCGTCGTCGCCGACGAGCAGATGTCGGCGTTGTCCATGGCGATCCTGCTCAACGGCATGCAGCGGCGCGAGATCTTCCGGTGGACCGACGCGATGATCCGCACCGGCCGCCGCATGGACTGGTCCGCCGTCGACCGCCCCACCACCGACAAGCACTCCACCGGCGGCGTCGGCGACAAGATCACCCTGCCCCTGGCGCCGACGGTGGCGGCCTGCGGTGCCGCCGTGCCGCAGCTGTCCGGCCGCGGGCTCGGTCACACCGGCGGCACGCTGGACAAGCTGGAGTCGATCCCGGGCTGGCGCGCGTCGCTGTCGGCGTCGGAGATGCTCGACGTCCTGCGATCCACCGGCGCGGTCGTGTGCGCCGCCGGCGACGACCTGGCACCGGCGGACAAGAAGCTGTACGCGCTGCGCGACGTCACCGGCACCGTCGAGGCGATCCCGCTCATCGCGTCGTCGATCATGAGCAAGAAGATCGCCGAGGGCACCGGCGCGCTGGTCCTCGACGTCAAGGTGGGGTCCGGCGCGTTCATGAAGAACGTCTCGTCGGCGCGTGAGCTGGCGTCGACCATGGTGGCGCTGGGCTCGGACGCCGGGGTGAACACCGTCGCGCTGCTCACGAACATGGAGACGCCGCTCGGGCTGACCGCCGGGAACGCGCTGGAGGTGCGTGAGTCGGTCGAGGTGCTCGACGGCGGCGGGCCCGACGACGTCGTGGAGCTCACCGTCACGCTGGCGCGCGAGATGCTCGCCGCGGCGGGGCTGTCCGGTGGGAAGGACCCGGCCGACGCGTTGAAGGACGGGTCGGCCATGGACGTCTGGCGGCGGATGATCGCGGCCCAGGGCGGCGACCCGTCGGCCGCGTTGCCGGTCGCGCGCGAGACGCACACCGTGCTGGCGCCGGCGTCCGGCGTGCTGGCCCGGCTCGACGCGTACCAGGTGGGCGTCGCGGCCTGGCGGCTCGGCGCCGGCCGGGCCCGCAAGGACGAGTCGGTGCAGGCCGGTGCCGGGGTCGAGCTGCACGCGAAGCCCGGTGCGCTCGTGCGGGCCGGCGAACCGCTGCTCACCCTGCACACCGACGAGCCGGCCCGGTTCGACCGCGCGCTCGAGGCCCTCGACGGCGGCTACTTCATCGCGCCCGAGGGCAGCCGCCCGGACCTGCCCGCGCTGGTCATCGACCGCATCGGCTGACGCGCGGCCCAGGCGGCCCGCCGACCCGGAGGAATCGACATGGTGAGACTGATCGACGCGCCGGCGCGGATCCCCGTTCCCGGCGGCAAGGTCATCGACGAGTTCGTCGGCCGGGTCGCGACGCAGAACGGCGCCGTCTCGGTGGCCCGCATGCAGGCGCCGGCCGCCTGGGACGAGCCGGCGCAGACGCCGGAGTTCGACGAGATCACCGTCGTGCTGGGCGGCAGCCTGGTGGTCGAGCACGACGGCGGCAGCACGACGGTGGCGGCGGGCCAGGCGCTGTTCACGACGGCGGGCGAGCGGGTCCGGTACAGCGCCGGGCCTGACGGCGCCGAGTACGTCGCCGTCTGCCTGCCGGCGTTCGCCCCGGACCTCGCGCACCGCGAGGACTGATCGGCGCGCCGAGGCGGCCGGCACGTTCGCTGGTACAGCGTCCACCAGCTGTACCAGTACAGTTGCGGGATGGCTCCCGAGGACGTGATCGCCGGCCGCACGTCGCGCGCCATCGCGGACAGCGTCGAGGCGGCCGTCGAGGCAGGGCGGCTGCGCGAGCCCGAGCCGCTGCCGTCGGTGCGGGCCCTCGCGGCCCGGCTCGGCGTCAGCCCGACGACGGTGGCCGCCGCCTACCGCGACCTGCGGCTGCGCGGCGTCGTCACGACCGAGGCGGGCCGGGTCACGCGGGTCGGTGTGCGGCCGGTCAGCCGGGGGCAGCAGTTCGGCCCGGCCGCGCCGGGGCTGCGCGACCTCAGCGACAGCAATCCCGACCCCGCGCTGCTGCCGGACATCGCCGGCGTGCTCGGCCGGCTGGAGTTCCCGCAGTTCCTCTACGGCGAGCCGGCCGTGCTGCCGGCGCTGGCGGAGATCGCGCTGGAACAGTTCGGCGACCTCCCCGCCGCGCTGCGCACGAACGCCGGGCCGGTCGCCGTCGTCGGCGGGGCCATGGACGGCGTCGAGCGGGTGCTGGCCAGCCGGGCGCGGCCGAACGACCGCATCGCCGTCGAGGACCCCGGTCACCCGGGCGTGCTCGAACTGGTGCGATCGATGGGCATGGTCCCGATCGGCGTCGCCGTCGACGACAGCGGGCCGGTGCCGTCGTCGCTCGCGGCGGCGCTCGAGACGCGGCCGGCGGCGGTCGTCGTCACGCCGCGGGCGCAGAACCCCACCGGCGCGGCCGTCGACGCGGCGCGCGCCCGCGAGCTGCGCGCCGTCCTCGACGAGCACCCCGACGTCCTCGTGGTCGAGGACGACCACGCGTCGCTGATCGCCGGCGCCCCGTACACCTCGGTGTGCGTGGGCCGGCGGTCGTGGGCGGTCGTGCGGACGACCAGCAAGGTGCTCGGCCCCGACCTGCGCACCGGCTTCCTCCTCGCCGACCCGCGCACCGCGCGCCGGGTCGCGGAGCGGCAACTGGTGGGAGCCGGCTGGGTGAGCCACGTCCTGCAACACCTGGTGGTGCAGCTCTGGTCCGACGAGGACGTCCGCACCGGCATGCGCCTGGCCGGCGACATCTACCGGTCGCGGCGGGAGGGGCTGCTGAGCCGGCTGGCCGAGCGGGGGATCGCGGCGCGCGGCCGCTCCGGCCTGAACGTCTGGGTGCCGGTGCCGCACGAGATCCCTGTGGTGCAGGCGCTGCAGGAACGGGGCTGGGCGGTCCGGGCGGGCGAGCCGCACCGCACTCACAGCGAGCCCTTCGTCCGCATCACGACGGCGACCCTCACCGCCGACGAAGCCGAACGCCTCGCCGCCGACCTGGCCGCCGTGCTGGGCCGGCCCGGCCGCACCCGCCTCGCCTGACCGCCACCCGGACGTCCTCACCGCCGCGAGTCGTAACGTCTCGCCGCTGACCTGGCCGCCGTGCTGGGCCGGCCCGGCTGCACCCGCGTCGCCTGACCGCCACCCGGACGTCCTCACCGCCGCGAGTCGTCTTCACTGCCGCGAGTCGTCTTCTGCGCGCGATCCGGGCCCGCAGAGGACGGCGGCCGGTAGTGAAGACGGCGGGCGGTGGTGGAGACGGCGGGCGGTAGTGAAGACCACTCACGGCGGTGGAGACGACGGGCGGTAGTGAAGATCACTCACGGCGGTGGAGTCGGCGGGTGGTGGTGAAGATCACTCACGGCGGTGGAGTCGGCGGGTGGTGGTGGAGACGGCGGGCGGTAGTGAAGACCACTCGCGGTGGTGGAGTCGGCGGGCGGTGGTGGAGATGGCCGGCGGTGGTGGAGACGGCCGGCGGTAGTGCGGACGGCGGGTCAGCCGCTCCGTTCCGCCTGCTCCACGCCGTCGTCGGCCGGGGCGAGACCGAGGACGTCGGCCATCAGGGCGGCCAGTTCGCGGTCGCGGCCGCGCCGGCTCGCCGCGAACGACGCGTGCACCCGGCGCTGGGTCTCGGCCGGCTTGTTCTGGCTGAGCTTGAAGGTGCTGCGGACGTCGTCGACGGTGATCTCGAACGCCGTGACGCCGGCCAGCAGCTTGTCGATGTAGCCCAGCGACGACGTCGGGTCCCAGCCGGTGCCGGCGTAGGTCTCGGTGGCGTCGATGGTCGCGCGCATGATCGCCAGCGCCTCGTCCCGATCGTCGACGACGCGCACTGGGCCGCTCAGGTGCACGGCGGCGTAGTTCCAGGTCGGAGCCTGGGGCTTGGACGGGTCGTACAGCGTCGGCGACACGTAACCCTCGGGGCCGAGGAACACCGCCAGTGCGAAGCCGGTTGTCCGCAGCGCCTCGCTCTGCGGGTTCGCCCGCGACAGGTGACCGATGACGGTTCCGCCCAGCAGCGGCTCCCCGTCGGCCGGCGGCCCTGCCGGACCCGGCCGGCGCAGCATCGGCACGTGCGTCGCCACCGGAGCGCCCGGCAGTGCGGCCCCGGCGGCGCTCACGACCAGCCCGAACGGATTCTCGCGGACCAGTCGTCCCTCGCGCTCGGGCAGGTCGGCGCGGAAGTGCCGAGGAGTGTGCATGGCGGTTCCCAACTGTACTGGTACGGTTGCGGCAACCGTAACGTAACAGTTCACGAACTGCCAGACTCAGCCCGGGCCCGAACGACCCGCGGGAGGTGTGGTGGAGCTCGACCTGCTGGTGACCGGTGCCCGGATCGCGACCATGGATCCCGCCCGCCCCGCCGCCACCCGGCTCGGCGTCTGGCGCGGCCGCGTGGCCGGCCTCGACGAGGAGGTCGACGGGCTGCGGGCGCGGCGCGTCGTCGACCTCGGCGGCGCGACCGTCCTGCCCGGCTTCGTCGACGCGCACAGTCACCTGGCGTGGACCGGCATGGTCGCGGGCCTGGTCGACCTGTCGGCGTGCCGTACCCGCGACGCCGTCCTCGACGCGATCCGCCGGGCCGCCGATGCCGCGGCCTGCACGGGCAATCGGGACGGGTGGGTCGACCTTGCCGGCTACGACCAGCGTCCGCTCGGCGGCCACCTCACCCGCGACGACCTCGAACTCGCCGCGCCGGGCCGCAAGGTGTACGTCCGGCACGCCTCCGGGCACGCCTGCCTGGTGTCCGACGCCGTGCTGGCCACGGTCACCGACGACGAGTTCGCGGCGCACGCTCCCGGCGTGGTCCGCGACGCCGCGGGCCGGCCCACCGGACTGCTCGAAGAGGGCGCCATGGCCATCGCCCGCGCGCGCCGGCTGCCGTACGGGCTGGACGAGATCGTCGCCGCCATCGAGACCGCCGGCCGCGAGTGCCTGGCGCAGGGCATCACCACGGTCGCCGAGGCCGGCATCGTCACCGACCTCGCCGGGTCGTCACCGGTCGAGCTTGCCGCGTACCAGGTCGCCCGCGAGCAGGGCCGGCTGCCGGTGCGGGTCCAGGCGATGATCCCGGCCGCCATGCTGCGCCCGTCCGGCGCGGCGCCCGGCGACGGCATCGCCCGCGCCATCGACCTCGGCCTGCGCACCGGGCTCGGCGACGACCGGCTGTCCGTCGGCGCGCTGAAGCTCTGGCTCGACGGCGGAATGATGGCGCGGACGGCGGCCCTCACGGAGCCCTACCTGAACCCCGGCGGCAGCGACACGAGCACCGGCGACGACGGCGGCAGCGGCGGCTCCGGCCGGCTCGCCTTCGACGACGACGAGCTCGCGGCTCTGGTCCTCGACGCGCACCGGGCCGGCTGGCAGCTGGCCGTCCACGCCATCGGCGACGCCGCGGTCGACCAGGCCATCGCCGTCGTCGCCGCCGCCCAGGCAACCCATCCGCGCCCCGACGCCCGGCACCGGGTCGAGCACTGCGGCATCGTCCGCCCTGACCAGCTGCCACGACTCGCCGCGGCCGGGCTGACGGCGGTGATCCAGCCGACGTTCCTGCACGCCTTCGGCGACGACTACTCCACCATCATGGGCCCGGAGCGCACCGGCTGGATGTACCGCGGCCGCTCGTTCCTCGACCACGGCATCACGGTGGCCGGCAGCTCCGACCGCCCGGTCGCCGACGGCGCGCCGCTGCGGGCGATCCAGTTCATGGTCGAGCGGGCCAGCGCGAGCGGCGCCCCCGTCGGGCCGGCCGAGGCCGTCACCGTCGACGAGGCGCTGGCCGCCTACACCACCGGCAGCGCCTACGCCTGCCGCGTCGACGGCGTCGCCGGCCACCTGGCAGCGGGCGCGCTGGCCGACCTCGCCGTGCTCGGCGCCGACCCGCGCGAGGTGACGCCGTCGGCCATCGCCGATGTCCCGGTCCTCGCGACGGTGCTCGGTGGTGAGGTGGTCCACGGGGCCGTCTAGCTCGGGGCCGACCGCGAGGTCCCGGGCCGCGGCGAGTCCGACGACGGCAGGGGGATCGTCCGCTCGGGGTACCCCTTACGGGACCGCCCCTACGCCCAGCGACGTAGGCGGCGGCTCGGCTCCACGGCCGATGTGGCGCCGCCGCCGGGCTGGAACCGTGGAGTCATGGTGTTCAGGACCCTCACGGCGGGCGCGTTCCTCGTCGGCGCGCCACCCGGGGCGACGGAACCCGACGCCGAACCGCGGCTGCCGCCGTCGTCGCCGTCGTCGCCGGGGAAGCCGGGCGAGAACGAGCGTGAGCCGGACGCCGTCGCCGGAGAGTGGCGTTCCGGCTCCTAGGAACAGAAAGGGCGAGAGCGCCGGGGCTCGCGGGGGACGAGCCCGGCGCTCTCGCCGGTCGGGGGGAGCCGATGCTCAGTGGCGCGACTCCATCCGCGCTCCCAGCGCCTTGGCGCCGAGCACCAGGACGATCGCGCCGAACACGATGTCCTTGAACACGTACTGCGCCTCGAGCGTCGGGGTGCCGCCGGGGAACATGTCGCCGAAGAACAGCACCATCGGCGACATCATGCCGGCCAGCGCGCCCGCCAGCACCACCAGGCCGGTGCGCAGGAACTTGCCGGTGACCAGGGTGAGCCCGATGAACGTCTCGATGACGGCGGTCATGGTGACGGCGGCCTGCCCGCTCACCAGGCCCAGCGTGAGCGTGTCGATGGTCCGCATGACCAGCGGCTCCGCCGGGCTGGCGCCCGGGAAGAACTTCAGCACGCCGAACGCGAGGAACACGACGCCGAGGCTGATCTGGAGCAGCTGGAGCCCGTGCGCCGCGAGCCAGCGGGCGACGACGGCGACCGGGTCGCGCCGGGTGGGTGCGGGGGTCAGCGGC
>NZ_SMKL01000088.1 GCF_004348545.1 Jiangella ureilytica
ACAGCGAGGACGAACGACCTTGACACCGCCGAACCACGGCACACACTGCAAAGACGGGAAGCCAACCAACCCGAACTGTCGCCCATGTCCCCGAACGCTTTGTCACCGATGTCTCCGGAACACACACCCCCCATGGTGTGGTGAATCCTTGATGATCATGGGTGTTCACCGTCGGCGGCCGACGCGACATCACCACGGCGGGACCACGTGCCGATCACCACGCGCGAACCGCCGGCGGCCAGCGCAGCAGGGCGCCGGTGGGGCTTGGGGGGCAGCGGCCGTCTTTGGGCGGCCCCCTGACGCTGCTCGAACGCGCCCCCGACGAAGCAGCAGGGGACTGGCGAGCCGCCTACTCCAGATCGAGCGTCGCCTGCTCCCCATCGACCACGGTCGCCCTCGGCTCCGGCACGACCCGGTCGTCCTCGGAACCGGAACCCAACGGCCCGCTCACGGCGGCGATGGGCTGGGCGACCCCGATACCGGACCCGTCCCGTCGTCCAACCGCCGCAGGCAGCTCGATCGGCACGCCACTGGCGGCAGCCGCCCGCGCCGGAGCCGCTCCCGCCCACGCCAGGATCAACGTGTCCTCGCCCTTCAGGAACCGGTGACACCGCACGCCGCCGGTCGCGCGGCCCTTGGCCGGGTACTCCGCATAGGGCGTGACCTTGACCGCCCCCGGCTGGGTCCCCGGCAGCGCCGTCGACGACCCCGAGACGGTGACCACGGAACCCGGACGATCACCGTCGACGGAGCCGAAGAAGGTCACCTTCGCACCCGACGCCAGTTTGATCCCGGCGATCCCGCCGCCCGCCCGCCCCTGCGGCCGCACCGCCGATGCCGGGAAGCGCAGCAACTGGGCGTCGGTCGTGATGAAGACCAGGTCCTCGTCCGGAGTCCGCAGCTCGACGGCGCCGACCACGCGGTCGCCGTCGTCGAGCCGGATGACGTCGTACGCACCCTTGCCGGGGTGGTCGGGGACCACCCGCTTGACCACGCCGCGCTCGGTCCCCAGCGCCAGCCCGGGTGACGAGTCGGAGAACGTCGTCAGCGCCAGCGCCCGCTCGCCGGGCTCGAGCTCGATGAACTCCTTCAGCGCCGCGCCGCCCGCGAGCGTCAGCGCCGCGGTCGGCGGCAACGACGGCAGCTCGAGCACCGACAACCGCAGCACACGCCCGGCCGAGGTGACGATGCCGACCTCGCCACGCGCCGTCGCCGGGGCCACGGACACGATGACGTCGTGCTTGGATCGCTTGTCGCCGTAGAGCAGCGGCTCCTCGCCGGCAGTGCGGGCGAGCAGGCCGGACGACGACAGCAGCACCTGGCAGGGGTCGTCGGCGATCTCGAGCGACGCGGCGCCGGCCCGGGTGGTGACGGCGCCGGACTCCTCGAGCAGCACCGTACGGCGGGGCGTGGCGTGCGCGGCCGCGATCTCGGCCAGCTCGTCGGAGACCGCCTGGCGCAGCAGGCCCTCGTCCTCGAGCAGCGCCGTCAGCTCGGCGATGGTGCGGCGCAGGTCCTCGCCCTCCTTTTCCAGCTCCAGCCGGTCGTAGCGGGTGAGCCGGCGCAGCGGGGTGTCGAGGATGTAGCGGGCCTGGATGTCGGACAGGTCGAAGACGGTCATCAGGCGCTCGCGGGCGGCCGACGCGTCGTCGGACGAGCGGATGACCGCGATGACCTCGTCGATGTCGAGCAGCGCGATCATGAGGCCGTCGACCAGGTGCAGGCGGTCGGCGGCCTTGGTGCGACGGAACTCGCTGCGGCGCCGCACGACGCTGAGGCGGTGCGCGATGAAGACCTCGAGCAGCTGCTTGAGACCCAGCGTGCGCGGCTGCCCGTCGACCAGTGCGACGTTGTTGATCGAGAACGAGTCCTCGAGCGGAGTGAGGCGGTACAGCTCCTCGAGCACCGCCTCGGGCACGAAGCCGCTCTTCAACTCGATGACCAGGCGCAGCGCGGTGTTGCGGTCGGTGTAGTCGACGACGTCGGCCACACCCTGCAGCTTCTTGTTGCGGACCAGCTCGACGATGCGCTCGCGCACGCGCTCCGGGCCGACCATGTACGGCAGCTCGGTGACGACGATGCCCTTGCGGCGGGCGGTGATGTTCTCGACCCGGGCGGTCGCGCGGGTCTTGAACGCGCCGCGCCCGGTCTCGTAGGCCTCGCGGACGCCGTCGAGTCCGATGATGCGTCCGCCGCTGGGGAGGTCGGGCCCCGGGACGAACCGCATGAGGTCGTCGAGCGAGGCGTCCGGGTGCGCGAGCAGGTGCCGGGTGGCGTCGACGACCTCGCCCAGGTTGTGCGGCGCCATGTTCGTCGCCATGCCGACGGCGATGCCGGTGGCGCCGTTGATCAGCAGGTTCGGGAACGCGGCCGGGAGGACCTCGGGCTGCTCGAACTGGCCGTCGTAGTTCGGCACCATGTCGACGACGTTCTCGTCGAGCGAGCGCACCAGCAGCATGGCCGGCTCGCTCATGCGGCACTCGGTGTACCGGTACGCGGCCGGGCCTGCGTCGAGCGACCCGAAGTTGCCGTGCCCGTCGACCAGCGGCACCCGCATGGCCCACGGCTGCGCCATGCGCACGAGCGTGTCGTAGATGGCGCCGTCGCCGTGCGGGTGCAGCTTGCCCATCACGTCGCCGACGACGCGGCCGCACTTGACGTGCGGGCGGTCGGGGCGCAGGCCCATCTCGTTCATCTGGAACAGGATCCGGCGCTGCACCGGCTTCAGCCCGTCGCGGGCGTCCGGGATGGCGCGGGAGTAGATGACCGAATAGGCGTACTCGAGGAAGCTGCCCCGCATCTCCTCCGAGACGTCGACGTCGAGGATGACTTCCTCGAAGTCCTCAGGCGGGGGTGTCGTGGTCCGGCGTGCCATGCCGACCATTGTCGCCCCGCCCGGGCCGTGCTCCGTGCAGCGACCCGCTCAGCAGGTCAGGAAGAGTATTCGAGGGACACCAGGAAGATGGCGGCGACGGAGGGGACGACGACGAGGGCGCCGGCCAGCACGGGGTAGCGCTCCAGCAGCGGGACGGCGTGCGGGTAGCGGCGGGCGAGGGCGCGGGGAGAGGCGAGCCGCCCGAGCTTGGTCGTCTCGACGCCGAGGGCGGCGATGAGCCGGCGCATGTCGTCCTCGACCCAGCGGCTGCCCTTGAGCCGGGCGATGCGCCGGCCGCCGCGGCCGAGGACGTAGAGGTGGGCGAGGCTCTTGCTGTTCTTGTGGGTGCGGGGGAGCGCGACGGCGACGATCGACCCGACGGCGTCGCGCGGGGTCCGGCGGGTGCGGAGCAGGCCGGTGACGGCGATCTCCGTCGGCGTGACGGTGACGGCGGCGCGGCGGAAGTAGACCGGCGCGATGGCCGACGCCAGCGCGATGACCATGACCGACACGACGGCGCCGACCCCGCCGCCGCGGAACAGCAGGGCCGCCAGCAGCACGAGGATCGGCAGCAGTGACCACTTCACCGTGCTCAGGTAGCGGCGCAGCGACGGCCGCAGCACGAGCGCGGCTCCGGAGACGGGTCCGCGCGAGGGTCCGGGCACGGCCAGCATCATAGGGGCCGGCGGGGTCAACCCGACAGGGCCGCGACCACGGTCCCGAGCACGACCGCCAGGACGGCGAAGCCGAGCGCAGAGCAGCGTGAACGCGACCGGGTGCCGCCCGATCCAGCCGACGGCGCCGGGCCGCTCGCGGGCCAGCTGCCCGATGGTGACCGGCCCGTCCGACCCGCCGGTGGGGGGTCGAGGTGGTCGACCAGCCGGTCGATGGCGGCGGCCAGCAGCAGGACGAGACCGACGCAGGTGACCAGGCCGGGCCGGCCCCCGGCCATGACCCCGGCGATGATGAGGACGACGGAGACGACCGCGGTGACCGTGTAGACCAGACGCCGCGGAGCCGGAGCCGGCCGAAGGACGAGAGTGCCGGACACAGCCCATGACCCTAGGTCACGGCTCGCGGTGCCCCGACGGTGGTGCGGGCGGCCGGGAGGGTGACGACGAACCGGGCGCCGGGCTCGGCGTCCTCGACGGTCACCGTGCCGCCGTGGGCCACCACGATCTCGCGCGCGATGGCCAGTCCGAGGCCGGAGCCGCCGGCGTCGCGGTCGCGGGCGTCGTCGAGGCGGGTGAAGCGCTCGAAGATCCGCTCGCGGTCCGCCGGCGGCACCCCGGCGCCGTCGTCGGTCACCGCCAGCCGAGCCAGCGAACCGGCAGCCGTCACCGTCACCGTCACCGACGACGACGCGTGCCGGACGGCGTTGCCGACCAGGTTGCGCAGCACCCGCGAGAGGGAGTCGCGATGCCCGCGCGTGTGCACGTCGGCCCCGGCGGCGACCGACACCGGGACGCGGGCGCCGCGCACGCCGTCGGCGACCTCGACCGCCAGCTCGTCCAGCGAGATCAGCTCGTCGCGCCGCACCGGGCGCGGGCTGTCCAGGTGCGCGAGCACCAGCAGGTCATCGACCAGGCGGCCCATCCGCTCGACCTCGACCAGCGCCTCGCGGGCGGTGTCGTGGGGGTCGACGGCGTCGGGGTGCGCGAGCGCGACCTCGAGCTCGGTCCGCAAGGCCGCGATGGGGCTGCGCAACTCGTGGGCGGCGTCGGCCACGAAGGCGCGCTGCCGGGCGGCCGCCGCGTCGAGCCGGCCGAGCATGTCGTTGAGGGTGACGGCGAGCCGGCTCAGCTCGTCGCCGCCGGCCGGGACCGGCAGCCGGTGCCCGCCGCCGGCGCCGGTGATCTCCTCGGCGCCGCCGCGCAGCTGGTCGACCGGGCGCAGCGCGCGCACGATGACCAGCCAGCTCAGCACGGCCAGTGCGGCGGTGACCGCGGCCCCGCCGGCCGCGACGCCGATCTTGGCGAACTCGACGCTGCGCTGCTGCTCCTCGAGCGAGACGGCGACGAGGACGGTGACCGGCCCGCTCACCGCGTCGGTGGGGACGCCGATGACGCGCAGCGGGTCGGGCTGGCCGAGCCGGGTGCCGTCGAGCTCGATCGCCTCGCCCGCGCGGACGGCGGCCAGGTCGTCGCCGGCCACCACGGGGGTCAGCCGGTCGCCCCCGGGGGTCGACGCCAGCACCCGGCCCTCGGCGTCGATGACCTGCGCGACGACGGCGCCGAAGCTCGGTAGCGGGTTGGGCGGCTGACCGGACTCGACCAGTGCCGCGATGTCCTCGCCCTGCCGCCGCGCGGTCTCGTCCAGCGCACCCAGCAGCGCCCGGTCCAGCGCGATCAGCAGCAGGATCCCGCCGATGCCGAGCCCGACCGCGGCCATGGCCGTCGCCGCCAGACTGAGCCGGGCCCGCAGGCTGAGCCGCCCGAACACGCCCACGCGATCAGCCGCCGTCGCCGGACAGCCGGTAGCCGGCCCCGCGCACGGTCTGCAGCGCCGAGCGGCCGTACGGGGTGTCGATCTTGCGCCGCAGGTAGCCCACGTAGACCTCGACGACGTTCGGGTCGCCGTCGTAGTGGGCGTCCCACACGTGCTCGAGGATGTCGCGCTTGGAGACGACCTCGTCGGGGTGGCGCATGAGGTACTCGAGCACGCCG
Organism: Jiangella ureilytica; assembly: GCF_004348545.1. Taxonomy (GTDB): domain Bacteria; phylum Actinomycetota; class Actinomycetes; order Jiangellales; family Jiangellaceae; genus Jiangella; species Jiangella ureilytica. The sequence goes on from NZ_SMKL01000088.1 coordinate 5,542, forward strand.
AACTCGCGCGGCGTCAGCGTGACTTCGGCGTCGCCGCGGCGTACGGTCTTCGCGCCCGGGTCGAGCTCGAGGTCGCCCGCCGCGAGCACCGCCGGGCGGGCCGGCGCGCCGCGGCGCAGCAGCGCCCGCAGCCGCGCGACCAGCACGACGTACGAGAACGGCTTGGTGAGGTAGTCGTCGGCGCCGACGTCGAGCCCGTCGGCCTGGTCGTACTCGCCGTCCTTGGCCGACAGCATGAGGATGGGCACCCAGTTGCCCTCGGCGCGCAGCGTCCGGCAGATGCGGTAGCCCGACAGCGACGGCAGCATGATGTCGAGCACGATGACGTCGTAGGTGTGCTCGCGGGCCAGGTGCAGGCCGTCGAGGCCGTCGTGGGCCAGCTCGACCGAGAACCCCTCGGCCGACAGCCCGCGGTGCAGCGCACGGGCCAGCCCGCGCTCGTCCTCGACCACCAGCACCCGCATGCCGTCAAGCATGCCCTGCCGCCCGAGGGCGCCGGCGGAGGCTCTCAGGGATCTCACAGCGACGGCGAGGCAACCTTGGTGTCATCGGGGCTGAACCCCCGGTCGAAACGCACCGAGCCATACAGGAGCAGACATGCCGAACTCCCTTCTCAGCACCCCGGCCAGGCGGTGGGCGACCGGGGCAACGGTCGCCACCGTGGTCGTCGGCGCGGCCGTGGCCGGCCCGCTGATCGCCGGTGCCGACTCCGATCTGCCCGACCGCACCGCCGCCGAGCTGCTCGTGGGCCTCGCGACCATCGACGTGCAGCCGTTCGCCGGCACCGTCGTGCAGTCCGCCGACCTCGGCCTCCCGGCACTCACCGGCGCCGACGCCACGTCGCTGCCCACCGCCGCCCTGTCGCTGCTCAACGGGTCGTCGACGGCGCGCATCTGGTACACCGACGGCGACACCTACCGGTTCGCGCTGCAGGACGACCAGTCCGAGTCCGACCTGCTGCGCAACGGCCAGGACCTGTACTTCTGGAGCAGCGAGGGGTCGACGGCGTCGCACGTGGTCGTCCCCGAGGAGACTCCGGACGACCACGGCGAGGGCCCGTTCGGGGGCGGCGGCCCCTTCGGCGGCGAGGGCGGACCGTTCGGCGGCGAGGGCCTGCCGGAGGACATGCCGAGCAACCTGCCGACGGCGGCCGCGTCGCTCGCGCTGGGCATGATCGAGCCGTCCACCCAGGTCGACGTCGACGGCACCGCGACGGTGGCCGGCCGGTCGGCGTACGAGCTGGTGCTGCGGCCCAAGGACGAGCAGTCGCTCATCGGCTCCATCCGGCTGGCCGTCGACGGCGAGAACTCCATGCCGCTGCGGGTGCAGATCTTCGCCCGCGACCACAGCGAGCCGTCGTTCGAGGTGGGCTTCACCTCGGTCTCGTTCGACGAGCCCGACGCGTCGACGTACGACTTCACGCCGCCGCCCGGCACCACGGTCGAGGAGGTCCAGCCCGGCGACCTCGAGGACGCCCTGCCGAACCACGGCACCCCCGACGGCACGCCCGACGTCGGCCCCGACGGCCACCTCGACGTCGCGCCGTCGGACGTCACGACCGTCGGCTCCGGCTGGACCACCGTGGTCGTCGCCCGCGACGTGAACCTCGACGAGCTCACCGCCGGCCTCGAGGGCGACGCGGCCGCCATCGCCGACGCCTTCATCGCCGACCTGCAGGACGTCAGTGGCGCCTACGGCACCGGGCGCGCCCTGACCAGCGACCTGTTCACCGTCCTCCTGCTCGACGACGGCCGCCTGCTGGCCGGCGCCGTGCCGCTGGAGGTCCTCGAGCAGGCCGCGCAGGACCCGGCCGCTGCGCTGTAGCCTCGCGCACGGCCGACGACGAGACGGGAGGTCGCCCCGCACGGGGCGGCCTCCCGCTCCGCGTCCGAGACCCGCCGAGCGCAGAGGTTGCCGATGATCAGGTGATCTCCTCGGCACTTCGTGCCCATGCCCCGGAAACCTGGCGTGCCTAAGTTGCCTGCAACGTGTCCGCACAGGTGACCTGCGTCACCTGCCCGCGCGAGGAGGCTTCCGTGGCGCTCGGCTGGAAGGTGGTCTACGACGGCAGGACGCCGCCGCCGGGGGAGGTGGTCAGGCCGGACGAACGATTGTCGTGGGGTCGCACGGTAGGCCTCGGGGCCCAGCACGTGGTCGCGATGTTCGGCGCCACCTTCGTGTTCCCGATCATCATGGGCCTGAACCCGCAGCTGGCCATCATGATGAGCGGTGTCGCGACGATCTGCTTCCTGCTCATCGTCAAGGGCCGGGTGCCGAGCTACCTGGGCACCAGCGCCTCGTTCGTCGGCGGCGTGGTCGCCATCCGCGAGCAGGGCGGCGACTCCTCGGACGTTACCGGCGCGATCCTGGTGGCCGGCGTCGTGCTGGCGCTGTGCGGACTGCTCATCCACTACCTGGGCTCCGGCGTCCTCTACCGGGTGCTGCCGCCCGTCGTCACCGGCGCCGTCGTCATGCTCATCGGGTTCAACCTGGCGCCCGTCGTCGCGAACGTGTACTGGCCGCAGGACCAGTGGATCGCGCTCATCGTCATGACCGCCGTGATCCTCATGGCGGTCGGGCTTCGCGGGTTCCTCGGCCGCATCGCGATCTTCGTCGGCCTGGTGTTCGGGTACGCGCTCTCCTGGCTGTTCGACCGGATGTTCGGCCAGATCACCTCGCCCGACGCCAGCGGCGAGGAGGTGACCCGCTACCGGGTGAACTTCGACTCCGTCCGCGAGGCCGACTGGATCGGCTTCCCGGACCGGACCTTCGTGAACGACCAGGGCGTCGAGGTGGCCGGCTGGCACGGGCCCAGCTTCAGCATCACGTTCATCCTGCTGGTGCTGCCCGCCGTCATCGCGCTGATCGCCGAGAACGCGGGCCACGTCAAGGCCGTGGCCGAGATGACCGGCAACGACCTCGACCCCGTCATGGGCAAGGCGATCGCGGCCGACGGCGTCGGCACCGTCATCGCGACCTCCGTCGGCGGCTCGCCGACCACGACGTACGCCGAGAACATCGGCGTCATGGCGGCCACCCGCATCTACTCGACGGCGGCGTACTACGTGGCGGCCATCGTGGCGATCGTGTTCGGGTTCTCGCCGAAGTTCGGGGCGCTCATCGCGGCCACCCCGTCGGGCGTGCTCGGCGGCATCACCGTGGTGCTCTACGGCATGATCGGCCTGCTCGGCGCCCGCATCTGGATCGAGAACCGGGTCGACTTCTCCAACCCCGTGAACCTCGTGCCGGTGTCCGCGGGCATCATCATCGCCATCGGCGACACGTCGCTGGACATCACCGACGACTTCGTGCTGTCCGGCATCGCGCTGGGCACCATCGTCACGATCGCCGCCTACCACCTGGCCCGTGCCGTCGCCCCGGCGCACCTGCGCGAGCCCGGCGGCGGCGCCGTCGTCACCGTCGGCCCGCCGGGCGTCCACGAGGTCGATCCGGACCCCGATCCGCGGCCCGGCGGCGATGCGGACGGCATCGAACGGCGGGACGAGAGAGGATGAAGGCGTGAAGCCAGCGGGGTTCACCTACCACCGGCCGGCCACCGTCGACGACGCCGTCGCGGTCCTGGCCGAGGTGAACCCTGCCGGCAAGGTGCTGGCCGGCGGGCAGAGCCTGGTCCCGCTGCTCAGCATGCGCCTCGCGGCGCCCGAGCACCTGGTCGACATCAACCGGCTGTCGTCGCTGGCCTACGTGCGGGTGGGCGACGACGGCGGCAGCGTCACGGTCGGCGCCCTGGCCCGGCATGCCGACGTCGAGCGCGACGCCGCCGCGTACGCCGTCCTGCCGCTGCTGCGCGACACCCTGCGCCACGTCGCGCACCCGACCATCCGGAACCGCGGCACGACGGTGGGCAGCATCGCGCACGCCGACCCGTCCGGCGAGATGACGGCGGTGCTGGCGCTGCTCGAGGGCACCGTCACCCTGCGCTCCACCGGCGGTGAGCGCACCGTCGCCGCACGCGACTTCTTCACCGGACCCATGTCCACCTGCGCCGATGCCGGCGAGTTGGTGACGTCCGTGACGTTCCCGGTACCGGAGGGCCGTACCGGGGCCGTCTGGACGGAGGTGGCCCGGCGCCACGGCGACTACGCCGTGTGCGGAACAGGAGTGGTGGTGACACTGGACGACGACCTGCGGGTCGCCGGTGCCAGAGCCGCGTACATCTCGGTCGCCCCGGAGCCGGTGGTCATCGACCTCACCGAGGCGGTCGCGGGGGAGATGGTCGACGACGCCGACTGGCCGGCGGCCGGGCGGCTGGCCGCGGGCCGGCTCGATCCCGGCGACGACATCCACGCCACGGCCGCCTACCGGTCCCACCTGGCCGAGGTGCTGACCACCCGGGCGCTGCGCGAGGCGGCCGGCCGGGCGAGCGTGGCCGCATGAGCGAGGCGATGTTCGAGGTGACGCTGCTGGTCAACGGCGTCCCGCGGTCGGCGACGGTGCCCGCCCGGCGGCTGCTGTCGGACTTCCTGCGCCACGACCTCGAGCTGACCGGCACCCACGTCGGCTGCGAGCACGGCGTCTGCGGCGCCTGCACGGTGCTGGTCGACGGCCGGCCCATCCGGTCCTGCCTGCAGTTCGCCGTCACCGTCGACGGCGCCGAGGTCACCACCGTCGAGGGCTGCACGCGCCCCGACGGCGAACTGGGCCACGTCCAGCAGGCGTTCCGCGACTGCCACGGGCTGCAGTGCGGCTTCTGCACGCCCGGCTTCGTCACCACCATCACCGCGTACCTCGAGGAGAACCCGACACCGACGCAGGAGCAGGCGCGCGAGGCGATCGCCGGCAACCTGTGCCGCTGCACCGGCTACCAGAACATCGTGGCGTCGGTGCTGCGCGCGGCGGAGCTTCGGGCGGAGGAGACACAGCGATGACGACAGCGGCGTTCGGCGAGCCGATCGCGCGGCTCGAGGACCCGCGGCTGCTCACCGGGCAGGGCCGCTTCCTCGACGACATCGGCCACCAGGCGCTGGCGGCGGCGTTCGTCCGCAGCCCGCACGCGCACGCCCGCATCGTCGACATCGACGTCTCGGCCGCGGTGGACGTCGAGGGGCTCGTCGCCGTCTACACGCACGAGGACCTCGACGGCCGGGTCGGCGAGCCGCTGCCGCTGCTCATCCCGCACGCCGCGCTGACCCACGGCCGCACGGCGTACGCGCTGGCGAAGGACGAGGTGAACCACGTCGGCGAGCCGATCGTCATGGTCGTCGCCACCGACCGGTACGTCGCCGAGGACGTCTGCGATCGCATCGTCGTCACGTACGACTTCCTGCCCCCGGTGGTCGGCATCGAGGCGGCGCGGTCGGCAGAGCTGCTGGTCCACGACGACGTCCCCGGCAACGTGTCGGCGCACCTGGTGCAGTCGCGCGGCGACGTCGAGGCCGCCCTGGCCGGCGCGCCGCACGTGCTCGAGCTGGACCTCGACATCGAGCGCAGCGCGTCGACGCCGCTCGAGGGCAAGGGCGTGCACGCGCGCTGGGACGCCGACGACGCCAGCCTGCGCGTCTACACGTCCACCCAGGCGTCGACGTCGGTGCGCGCGGCGCTGGCGGCCCGGCTGGAGCTGCCGCTCGACCGGGTCGAGGTCATCGCCCCCGATGTCGGCGGCGGGTTCGGCGTCAAGATCGTGCACCCGTGGCCCGAGGAGGTCGTGGTCCCGTGGGCGGCGATCCGGCTCGGCCGCGAGGTCAAGTGGACCGAGGACCGCCGCGAGCACTTCGTCGGCGCCACCCATGAGCGCGGCCAGCTGCAGCACGTCGAGGTCGGGTTCGACGACGACGGCCGGCTGCTCGGCCTCGACGTCACCGTCTGGCACGACAACGGCGCCTACACGCCGTACGGCATCATCGTCCCGATCGTCACGACGACGCAGCTGCTCGGCCCGTACAAGCCCGAGGCGTATCGCGCGGAGTTCTTCAGCCTCTACACCAACACCGTCACCGTGACGCCGTACCGCGGCGCCGGCCGGCCGCAGGGCTGCTTCGCCATGGAGCGCACCATGGACGCCGTCGCCGCGTACCTGGGGCTGGACCGGACGGTGGTGCGCGAGCGCAACTTCATCCGGCCCGACGAGATGCCCTACGACCACGGGCTGATCTTCCAGGACGGCCGGCCGCTGATCTACGACTCCGGGGACTACCCGGCGACCCTGGAGAAGCTGAAGAAGCTGGTCGGCTGGGACGAGTTCGAGGCGTTCCGGGCCGAGGCACGGGCGGCCGGGCGGCGGGTCGGCATCGGCATCGCCTGCTACGTCGAGGGCACCGGCGTCGGCCCGTACGAGGGCGGCTGGGTCAAGGTCGAGACCGACGGCACGGTCGTCGCGGCCACCGGGCTGACCACCCAGGGCCAGGGCCACAAGACGGCGTTCGCGCAGGTGGTGGCGTCGGAGCTGGGCGTGCCGGTCGAGCGCGTCCAGGTGACGACCGGCGACACCCGGCGGTTCGGCTACGCCGTCGGTACGTTCGCCTCGCGCGCCGCCGTCATGAGCGGCAACGCACTGGCGTCGGCCGCCCGCAAGGTGCGCGACAAGGCGCTGCGCATCGCCGGCGAGGCGCTCGAGGCCGACCCGCGCGACCTCGAGATCGTCGACGGCGTCGTGCGGGTGGTGGGCTCGCCGCCGTCGGCCCCCGGGTCGTCGATCCCGCTGGCCACCGTCGCCGTCCTGGCCAACCCGCTGCGCTACGCGTTCGACCGCGAGGCCGAGCGGGCGACGCAGTTCGGCGGTCCCGTCGACTACTCCAAGCCGCCGGTCGCCGAGGGCGACTCGCCCGGTCTGGAGGACACCGGGTACTACTCGCCGCCGCGCTCGACGTTCGCCAACGGCATGCACGCGGCGATCGTCGAGACCGACCCCGACACCGCCGAGATCACCATCCTGCGCTACTGCGTCGTCCACGACTGCGGCAGGCTGATCAACCCGCGCATCGTCGAGGGCCAGATCCACGGCGGCGTCGCCCAGGGAGTCGGGGGAGCGCTGTACGAGCGCATGGTCTACGACGACGCCGGACAGCTGCTGAACGCGTCGTTCATGGACTTCCTCATGCCCTACGCCACCGAGGTGCCGGTCGTCGAGACCGACCACCTCGAGACGCCGTCGCCGCTGAACCCGCTGGGCATCAAGGGCGCGGGCGAGGCCGGTGTCATCCCGGGCTCCGCCGTGCTGGCGTCGGCCATCTCCGACGCCGAGGGGTTCGCGATCACGCGGATGCCGATCTCGCCGTCGGACCTGTTCTCCCTCCGTCTGGCTCAGGAGTCGCGATGAAGGTTTCCGGGACAGCGGTGCTGCGGGCGCCGCGCGCCGAGGTGTGGAAGGCGCTCAACGATCCCGCGGTGCTGGTGCGGACCATCCCCGGCTGCTCGCGGCTCGAGGAGTCCGGGCCGGACCGGTACCGCATGACGGTCAGCGCCGGCGTCGGCTCGATCAAGGGCACCTACGCCGGTGACGTGCGGCTGCACTCCCAGGAGGAGCCGGGCTCGTTCGTCATGACGGCGTCCGGTGCGGGCGCGCCCGGCACGGTGAGCGCCGACGTCCGCGTCACGCTGGCGGACGACGGCGACGGGGGCACCCGGCTCGACTACGACGCCGACGCGATCGTCGGCGGCATGATCGGCGGCGTCGGGCAGCGGATGCTCGCCGGTGTCGCGAAGAAGACGGCGGGGGAGTTCTTCGCCGCGGTCGAGGACGTCTTGACGGGTGCCGCCCCGGCTCCGGTCGCGGCGCCCCAGGGCGAAGCCGTCGCCGTCGCGACCCCCGGTGTGTACGAGGCCCCTGCCCCTGCCGGTTCGGGAGTGGCCGCCCCGGCCGACTTCACCCGCGGCGTTCTGGTCGGCGCCGCGGTCGCCCTGGCGGGTGTCGCCCTCGGCGGCTGGCTCTCCGGCCGCTCCCGCCGAGGTTGATCGTGGCCGGCGTGTGTCGAGGGCAGGTTACTGCTGCTCTGGCGGTAGCACCTCTCCCTCGACACCGGCGATACCCTGAGGCAAGAACGGTGTATCGGCTCACGAGGTGACGACATGGCGCGGACTGCGGGCGGCAAGAACCCCGTGCCGCCGACCCCAGAGGCCGTCGGTGAGCGTCGTGGCCGCGGGTCGCTGGCGGGAATGGTGGAGTGCGCCGAGGACTGGGACTCCACCGAGACCAACGCCGACATCGCCGGCGAGTTCGAGCGCTGAGGAGGCGAGGGATATGCGGGCGTTCACCGCGGCCGCGGTCCAGGTGCGGCCGCTGGCCGAGCCGCTGACCGCGCAGAGCATCAAGGCGAACGTCGAGCACGCGCTCGACTATGCGGAGCGCTGCGCCGACGACACCGGGGCCGAGCTGATCGTGCTGCCGGAGTCCGTCACCACCGGCTTCACCCCGGCGATGCCGGCCGCCGAGCTGTGGGACCTGGTCGCCGACCTGCCCGGAGCGCTGGCCGAGCCGTTCCAGGAGACCGCTCGCCGGCTGGGCGTGCACCTGGCGTGGGGAACGTACGAGCGGGGGCCCGAACGCGGCGTCGTCTACAACTCGGCGGTGCTGGCCGGCCCCGACGGCGAGATCGGCGGCGTCTACCGCAAGACGCACCCGTTCTGCACCGAGCTGGCGTCGCGCGGCGGCTGGGTCACGCCCGGCGACGACGTCTGCGTGGTCGACACCGACCTCGGGAAGATCGGCATGATCATCTGCTTCGACGGCGACTATCCGGAGCTCTCGCGCATCACCGCCGTCAGGGGCGCCGAGGTGATCCTGCGGCCGTCGGCGCTGCTACGGTCGGCCGACCTGTGGGAGCTGACCAACCGGGCCCGCGCCTACGACAACCACGTCTTCGTGGTCGGTGCCAATGCGACGGGCACGGACCCGGCCGGCGTGCTCTACTTCGGCAACTCGATGATCGTCACCCCGATCGCCGAGGTGGTCGCGCGGGCTGCCAGCCACGAGTGCTGGGTGTCCGCCCGGCTGGATCCGGACGCGGCGCTGCGCTCGCTCACGCCGGGGTCCAGTATCGGCCAGGGCTTCGACCACCTGGCCGACCGCAACCTCGAGCTGATCCGGCGGCACACGGACGAGCTCACCCGCCCGGCCGCCAGCCCCTTCACGCGCGACTGACGGCTGCGGCCGGGCGCCGGCTGCAGCGCAGCGGGCGTGGTGTATATTCTGGTGTATGAACCGCACCAACATCTACCTGACCGAGGAGCAGACGGCGGCGCTCGACCGGCTGGCGGCCCAGGAGGGCACGTCCCGGGCCATGGTCATCCGGCGGCTGCTCGATCGGGCGTTGGCCGGCGACGACCAGGATCTGTCAGCGGACCTCGCGGCCATCGAGGCGTCCTTCGGTGCCTCCCGCGACATCGACGCGCTTTCGCGGGATTCGGGCGAGCGTGAGAATCACCTGGCGAGCCTCTGGGAGCGCTCCGCGTGATCCTGGTCGACACCGACGTCCTGATCGCGCACCTCCGGGGGATCGAGGCCGCTCGTGACTGGCTTCGTCAGGCCCGCACGAGCGGCCCGATCCTGGTCAGTGCCGTGACGGTCACGGAACTCACTGGAGGTATGCGCTCCGCCGAGCGCCGCGAGGTGTGGGCTCTGCTCGCCGCGCTGCGGGTCGAGCCGGTCACAGAGATCGTCGCCCGGCAGGCCGGGGAGTACCTGCGGCAGTTCCGCCGCAGTCACCACGGCATCGGCCTGGGCGACTACCTCATCGCGGCCACCGCAGGGGTTCGCGGCGTTCCCCTCGCGACACTGAACGTGCGTCACTTCCCGATGATCGCCGGATTGACGGCGCCCTTCGAGCTCCAGCGCTGACCCCGGCCCGTCAGGAGCGGGTGACGGGCCAGACGATCTCGGTCTCGAGCTTGGCCGGGTCGCCCACCTCGGACGGGTCGTTGAGGTAGACGTCGTACGGCGCGCCGTTCGACGTCAGCCCCTGGGCCTCGATCCACGCCTCGACCTCGCGGTAGGCGAGGCCCAGCTCGTCGTACGGGCCGACGTGGCGGGTGACGGCGGCCAGACCGCCCCGCACCTGGTGGAGGCTGAACCCGTCGGGCGCCTGCGACAGCCCCATGACCGGAACGCACGCCTCGATGGTCCAGGTGTCGTCGGCGAGCTCGAGGTAGACCATGCGGGGCGGACCGGCCGGCCGCCCACCGGCTTCGGCGATGGCGGCGTAGACGCGGTGGTACGCGACCGCGCTGGTCTGCGGCAGCGAGTCCACCGAGGACGGGTAGGTGGTGCCGAGCACCTCGGTGGGCGCGGTGTCGCGGGTGGTGATCTCGTAGGCCATGACGGCTCCCTTCCGGATGAAGGTCTCGACACGGTTCAACATGTGCCGATGACGGTCGATGCGCTGCTCGAGCACCATCCGGTAGCGGTCGAGGAGGTCGCGGACGCGGTCCGGGTCGGGCTCGGCCAGCACCTCCCTGATGGACGCCAGCGGCATGTCGAGCGTGCGCAGGGTGGCGATGACCCGAGCGGTCGCCGCCTGGTCCGGCGTGTAGTACCGGTAGCCGGAGTCAGGGTCGACGTGAGCGGGGTGCAGCAGGCCCTGGTCGTCGTAGACCCGCAGCGCCTTGATGCTCAGCCAGCACAGCCGGGAGAACCGGCCGATCGGCATCAGCTCGTCCATCGCCACCTCCTCTCACCCTTCGGAGCCTGGAGTCTGCCCTCGGGGACGAGTCAAGCACTCCGTTCCCGACGGTGTCAGCGCAGCTTGGGCACGACCTCCAGGGCGAGCCGCTCGAACGTCTCGCGCTCGCCGTCGGACCCCGGCCAGCCGATGACGAACTCGGTGAAGCCGGCCGCCGCGTACCGGTCGACCAGTTCGTCCAGCGTCGCGGGCCCGGTGAGCACGTCGGTGGTCGCCCAGAACAGCACCGAGCGGCGGATCGACGCCGGGTCGCGGTCCGCGGCCGCCGCGAACTGGTCGACGCGGCGGCTCCAGTCGGTGGCCAGCGCGACGTTCTCGTCGACGCTCGCGTCGGGCCGGCCGTTGGTGTTCCAGACGTCGGCCCGCTCCGCCGCGACCCGGAGCACCGTCGGCGCGTTGCCGCCCACGAGGATCGGCGGGCGCGGCCGCTGGGTGGTCGCCGGGCCGGTGGGGAGGTCGCGGACGGTGTACCAGTCGCCCGCGAAGCCGTACGGACCGCCGTCGCGCCGCAGCACGTCGTCGAGGACCCGGACGTACTCGGGGAAGCGGGCCACCCGCTCCTTGACCGTCCACGGTGTCGTGCCGGTGGCGTGGTGGTCGGACTCCATGATCCCGGCGCCGATGCCGAGCTCGAGCCGTCCGCCCGACAGCTGGTCGACGGTGAGGGCGGCCTTGGCCAGCACCGCGGGCGGGCGCAGGATCGGGTTCGCGACGAGCGTGCCGATGCGGACCCGGTCTGTGGCCAGGGCGGCCGCGGCGGTCATGGTCCAGCCGTCGAGCCAGGGCGGGTCGGTGGCGAAGATGTTGCCGATGTGGTCGGGGAGGAAGAGCTGGTCGAAGCCGAGCTCCTCGACCCGGCGGAACCGATCGAGGAGCGTGGCCGCGCCGGCGTCGGGGAGCACCAGGACGCCGAAGCGGCGGGGGTGGGTCGTCATGCCTTCGATCGTCGGCGGGCGCTTGCCGATGATCAAGTACCGACTATAAAGTCAGGTACTCACCAAGACGTCAGTACGGGAGCGCTGCGATGGCCCGGAACCGGCCCTACACCTGCGGACTCGACGCCGCCATCGACGTCGTCGGCGGCAAGTGGAAGGCGACCGTCCTGTGGACGCTCGAGGACCAGGGGCCGCTGCGCTTCGGCGAGCTGAGGCGCGCCATCCCGGCGGTCACCGAGAAGATGCTCATCCAGCAGCTGCGCGAGCTCGAGGCCGACGGTCTGGTCCACCGCGAGATCTACCACCAGGTGCCGCCGAAGGTGGAGTACTCGCTCACCGACTTCGGCCGCACGCTCGAGGTGGCGCTGCGCCCGCTCGGCGACTGGGGGCACGCCAACATGGCCCGCATCGAGGCCACCCACCCCTAGGAAGGGTCTCGGAGGGCGGCGAGCAGGGCGGGCAGCGCGACCAGCAGCGCCACGACGCGGACCGCCCCGGCCAGCGGGTACGGGGCCCGCAGCCCGACCGCGTGCGCGACGACGCCGCTGAGCAGCGCACCCGCGGGGACCAGCCCCCAGCCGACCAGCCGGTGCACGCCCATGACCCGGCCGAGCAGCTCCGGCGGCACCAGCCGCTGCCGCAGCCCGATGCTCACCAGGTTCCACAGCGTCACGCCGAGCCCGACGGCCGCCAGCAGGACCCCGAGCACGACGGCGGACGGGGTCAGCCCGATCGCGGCCGTGGCGACGGCGTTCAGTCCGAGCGCCGCGAGCAGCACCGTCCGCTCGCCGAGCCGGCGCAGCAGCCAGGGCCCGCCGAGCCCGCCGGCGAGGCTGCCGGCCGCCGCGGTCGCCAGCAGCAGCCCGAACCCGCGCACCGACACGCCCAGCTCCTGCGTCGCCAGCAGCACCAGGGTCGCGTTGCCGAGCTGGAAGCAGAAGGTGTTCACGGCCGCCAGCAGCGTCAGCGTCCGCAGCAGCCGGTGCGCGGCCAGCCAGCGCAGGCCGGCCCCGATCTCCGCCCGCAGCGACGACGGCGCCAGCCGCGGCTCCCCGCGGCCGTGGGCGTCGGCCCGGCCCACCAGCGTCGCGGCCAGCACCGCCGCGATCGCCAGGACGGCCGCGTCCACCCCGAACGGCAGCCCTGCCGCGACGGCGAACAGCAGGCTCCCGGCGGGCGGGCCGAGGAACTGCTGCCCGACGACGGCGATGGTCTGCTGGTAGCCGTTGGCCGACGGCAGCCGCCCGGCCGGCACCAGCGACGGCAGCAGCGCCTGCGCCGCCGTCCCCGCCACCACCTGGCAGGCACCCAGGCCGAACGCCAGCGCCGCCAGTCCGCCGACCTCGAGCCGGCCGGTCGCCGCCAGCGCTGCCACCACCCCCGCGAGCGCCGCCTGCACCGCGACGCCACGCCACAGCATCCGGGCCCGGTCGTACCGGTCGGCGAGGGCGCCGGCCGGCAGCGAGAACAGCAGCCACGGCAGCGAGGCCGCCGCCGCCACGGCCGAGACCAGCCGCGGGTCCCCGGTCAGCGTCGCGGCCAGCAGCGGCACGGCGGCCGCGAACACGCCGTCGCCGGCGGTGGTCAGACTCGTCGCGGCCGCGAACCTGCGGTAGCCCGTCATGCCGGCGATCGTCGCGGCGGCGCCTGGCTGGGAGACACTATGTAGCGCTGAGCTACAAGGACGTACCGGAACCCACCGCCGCGCCGGTGCACGCACGTTGTAGCGCTGTGCTACATACTGAGGCATGGCGTTGACGGTCGAGCTGGGCGTGGACGAGCTGGCGGACACCAGGTTCGCGGTGTCGCCGCTGTCCGAGACCGTCGCCGCGTTGCAGCAGCTGGCCGGGCAGGACCGGCAGGCCGTGCACCGCCGGTGGCTGCAATGGGCCCAGGACGAGCTGGCGCACGAGCCTCTCGCGCTGCCGCTCACCTGGCCGCTGCTGTTCGGCGACACCCGCGGCTGGCCGGAGTTCCTGGTCCCGGCGCCGACCGGCCCCGGCGGCTCGATCGACGACGATCTCGCGGCGCTGCGGCGCACCCCCGCGTCGACGGTGCGGGCCAACCTGCGCCGCCGGTTCGGCGACACGGCGCCGTCCGCCGCCGTCGCCGACCTCGCCGCCGACCCGGAGCACGGCCTGCGCGAGCTCGCCGCCGAGCTGCGCGCCGCCCACGACCGGCTGATCGCGCCGCACTGGCCACGGATCAGCGCCGTCCTGGCGGCTGACGTCGCGCACCGGACCCGGCAGCTGGCGCGTGGGGGAGCGGCCGCGCTCTTCGCCGACCTGCACCCGGACCTGCGCTGGCACGACGGCCGGCTGGAGCTCGGCGGCGACCGGTGGCGGCAGGACCGCGCCGTCGACCGCGGGCCCGGCGGGCTGGTGCTGATGCCGGTCGTGCTCGGGTCGGCGTACGTGCTGATCAAGCGGCGGACGTCGACCCAGACGACGGTGCGCTACCCGGCCCGCGGCGTCGGCGAGCTGTGGAGCGTGCTGCTCGGCCGGTCGCCGGCGGGTGCCACCGTCCGGCTGCTGGGCCGGGCCCGCGCGGAGCTGCTCGCCACGCTGCGCTCGCCGGCGACGACCACCGACCTCGCCCGCGCGCTCGGCGTCACCCCCAGCGCCGTCGCCCAGCACCTGCGCGTCCTGCGCGAGAACGGCCTGGTCGCGGGGGAGCGGAACGGCCGGTCGGTCCTCTACCGCACGACGGCGCTGGGGGCGGCCCTTCACGACGGCAGCGGCGCACCGTTGGCACCAGTTGACGAGGCCGAGCCCGGCGCGGCGCCGGTTGAATCGTCCGCATGCCCATGATCCGCGTCGGCATCGACACCGGCGGCACCTTCACGGACGTCGTCGCCGTCGACGAGGAGACCGGCCGGCAGGTGAGCACCAAGACGCCGTCGACGCCGGGCGACCCGGCCGAGGGGTTCATGGCCGGCATCCACAAGATCCTCGCCCGGCTCGGCGCCACCGGAGCAGACGTCGCCGCCGTCGTGCACGGGACCACCGTCGCGACGAACCGGCTGCTCGAGGGGAAGGTCGACCACCTCGGGTTCGTGACGACCGAGGGGTACGCGCACCTGCTCGAGATCGCCCGGCAGTCCGTGCCCGACGGCTACGGCAACAGCTACTTCTGGGTGAAGCCGCCGCGCATCGTCCCCGCCGATCTGGTCCGCACCGTCGGCGGCCGGCTGGCCCACGACGGCAGCGAGCTGCGCCCGTTCAGCGAGGCCGACGCCGTGGCCGCGGCCCGGTTCTTCCGCGACCGCGGCATCGGCACCATCGGCGTGTGCTTCCTGCACTCCTACGCCAACCCAGAGCACGAGCTGCGCATGCGCGACGTCCTGGCGCGCGAGCACCCGGACGCCGTCGTGTCGATCTCGGCCGAGGTGCTGCGGGAGTACCGCGAGTACGAGCGCAGCGTGACGACGCTGGTCGACGCCGCGGTGAAGCCGAGCATCGCCCGCTACGTCGGCACCATCGCCGCGCGTCTCGGCGAGCTGGCCGAGCAGCCGCCCGCGTTCTACGTCATGAAGTCCAACGGCGGCGTGCTCTCGGCCGACGAGGTGGTCCGGCAGCCGATCTCGACCGTGCTGTCCGGGCCGGCGGCCGGGGCGCTCGGCGCGGCGGTCGTCGCGCGGGCGGCCGGCCTCGACAGCGTCCTCACCCTCGACGGCGGCGGCACGTCCACCGACGTCGC
The DNA here is from genome assembly GCF_004348545.1 of Jiangella ureilytica. Lineage (GTDB taxonomy): Bacteria > Actinomycetota > Actinomycetes > Jiangellales > Jiangellaceae > Jiangella > Jiangella ureilytica. Next base: position 20,810 of record NZ_SMKL01000088.1, read on the forward strand.
GGTGGTCGTCGACGGGCACCCGGCGCTCACGACCGAGGGCACCGTCGGCGCCTACCCGAGCAAGATCCCGATGATCGACGTCGTCACCGTCGGCGCCGGCGGCGGGTCGGTCGCCTGGCTCAGCCCCGAGGGCACGCTCAAGGTCGGCCCCCGCTCGGCCGGCGCCGATCCCGGTCCGCTCTGCTACGGCGCCGGCGGCTCCGAGCCGACCGTCACCGATGCGCACGTGCTGCTCGGCCGCATCCCGCCGCACCTGCTCGGCGGCGAGATCCCGCTCGACGTGTCCGCGGCGCAGGACGGGATCGCGGCCATGGCGGCCCGGCTCGGGCTGACGCCGGAGCGCTGCGCCGAAGGCATCCTCGAGATCTCGGCGTGGAACCAGGCGAACGCGCTGCGCCAGGTCACCGTCACGCGCGGGCTCGACGTCCGCGACTTCCACCTGGTCAGCTTCGGCGGGTCCGGCTCGCTGCTGGCCTGCCGGCTGGCCGACGTGCTGGGGCTGGCCGGCGTGCTGGTGCCGCCGAACCCGGGCAACCTGTCGGCGTACGGGCTGCTCACGGTCGACGTGCGCAACGACTACGTGCGGACGGCGGTCGCCCGGCACGCGGCGCTCGACCCGGACACCGTCGGCAAGACCTTCGACGACCTGCGGGCCGAGGCGTCGGCGGCACTGGAACGCGAGGGCTTCGCCGCGGAGGAGCGGCGGTTCGTCCGCACGGCCGACCTGCGCTACTTCGGCCAGGCCTACGAGGTGCGGGTCGACGTCCCCGACGGCCCGGTCACGGCTGCGCTCGCCGCCGCCGTCGCCGATGAGTTCCACGCCGCCCACCGCCGGCTGTACGGCTACGACTTCGCCCACGACCAGCGGCAGGAGGTCGAGTGGGTGAACCTGCGGGTCACCGGCGTCGGCCCGATAGCGCGGCCGGCGGTCCCGCTGGTCGCCGCGGGCAGCGGCGCCGTGCCGCGGACGACGAGACGGGTCGACTTCGGCGACGGATGGGCCGACACCCCCATCTACGACCGCGCCGCGCTGGGCGCCGGTGACACCGTCGCCGGCCCGGCCGTCGTCGAGGAGTTCGGCTCCACCGTCCCGGTCCACCCCGGCTTCCGAGCCGTCGTCGACGACCACGGGAACCTGCTGATCACCCGGGAGGTGGCGCCGTGACCGTCGACCCGATCCTGGTCGAGATCGTCGAGGGCTACCTGACGTCGGTCGAGAAGGAGGTCGAGACCGCCATCGGGCGCACGTCGCGCTCGCCGATGATCCGCGACGCGCACGACTACCGCGCGGGCATCCATGACCGGCGGCTGCGCAAGCTCACCGGCCGGTCGTACTCGGCGCTGGTGAACCCGGTGGTGCGCGACTACCCGATCGAGACCATGCGGCCGGGCGACGTGTTCTTCCACAACGACGTGTACCTCTCCGAGGGCGGCATCGGGCACCTGCCGGACCTCTGTGTGACGGCGCCGGTGTTCTTTGAGAACACAGCCGGCGAGCCCGAAGTCGTCGCTTTCGTGCAGGCGTTCGGCCACCACGACGACATCGGCGGCACCGTTCCGGGGTCGATGCCGTCGCACGCCACCAGCGTGTTCGAGGAGGGCCTGATGGTCCCGCCGATCCGGCTGTGGGACCGGGGCGTGCCGAACGAGGCCGCGCTGAAGATCATGACCCGCAACTCGCGGATGCCGGAGTCGCTGGCCGCCGATCTCGACGCCGAGTGCGCGGCCTGCCTCATGGGCGCACGCCGGCTGGCCGAGCTGTTCGAGCGCTACGGCCGGACCGCGGTGGAGAAGTGCTTCGACGCGATCCTCGACAAGACGACGGAGACGTTCCGGCGCGAGATCCTGGCGAAGATCCCGGCCGGCTCCTACGTGTGGGAGGACTACGCCGAACACGACGGCGTCGACGAACCCCGCCTGCACACGCAGCGGATCACCCTGACGAAGGTGGACTTCGATGTCGCTGCCGGGGGTCCGAAGCTGCTGATCGACTTCGCGGGAACCGGGCCGCAGGCCAAGGGACCGATCAACCACTGCGGCGACTACGCCGACGGCGCGTTCCTGAAGAAGTGGCTGGCGCCGATCCTGCGCAATCTCGCCGACTCGCCGGAGCGGATGGCCGAGCTCGAGGTCAACGAGGGCGTCGTGCCGCTCATCGAGATGCGCTTCCCGCCGCCGGGCACGCTGCTGACGCCGGTCTTCCCGGCGCCGACGAACGCCCGCACGTTCGTGATCCTGCGGCTGCTCGGCGTGCTCGCCGGCGTGCTGGCCAAGGCCGTCGACGGGCGCATGCCGGCGGATCAGGAGACGATCCGCTACACCGGCGTCTACGGCGACGACCTCGACGGCCGGCCGTACCTCATGCGTGAGGTGCTGGGCGGCGGGTCGGGCGGGCGGTACTACGCCGACGGCGAGGACACCATCCACGTCGTCCCGGACTCGCGGAATCTTCCGACGGAGTTCAGCGAGGCGCGCTTCCCGTTCGTCGTCGAGCGGCTGGGGCTGGCGGCCGACTCCGGCGGGCCGGGCCGCTACCGCGGCGGCCTCGGCTACGAGAAGCACATCCGCATGCTCCGCGACGCGCACTTCATGTCGATCGCCGACCGGTCGATCCTGTCCTGCTGGGG
>NZ_SMKL01000089.1 GCF_004348545.1 Jiangella ureilytica
GTCTGGCGACGGGTGCGGGGTCGGCGGGCCGGTGTGGTGTCCGCGATGTGGGATTTCCCGGTGTTCGTGGGGCCATCACGAGGACTTCTGCCGCTTCACGAGGCGTGCATGCCTGGTGATGCGGGAGAGAACCTCGTGATGTACGCGATCTTTGATGATCATCGCTGTCCACGGCCCGGCGAACCGGGCGAAACGGGCACGTGAACGGCGAGGCGTGCCCAGGGTCTCCCCGTCCCCCTGATAGCTGCCCGTTCTTAGGCCGCGGGTGCACGGGTCAAGCGGACCCCCACCGGCGCGCAGCGCCGCAATGGTCCGCTTGAGGCGTGTGCGCGCGGCTAAGAGAATGGGCAGCAGGGGGACGGGGGAGCCCACCTCATCACCCCGGCCGACGGTCAGCGCCGAAGGTCGTCGGAGAGCAGGTCGTACCAGTGCAGGTCGAGCACCACGCCGCCGCGGATCCGCTCGGCGGCCCGCTCGACGCCGTACGGCCGGAACCCGGCCCGCTCGATCACCCTCCGCGACGCCTCGTTGCCGGTGACGTGCGCGATGATCAGGCGCCGCAGTCCCAGCCCGCCGGCCGACGGCGCCGCGAAGGCGTGCCGGACCATGAGCCCCACCGCCTCCGTCGCCACGCCACGCCCGCGCGCCGACGGGTGCACCCAGTAGCCGATCTCGCCGCCACCGTCGTGCGACTGCAGCCCCATGAGCGAGAACGACCCCACCGCGGGTCCGCCCTCGGGCAGCGCCGCCGCCCAGTGGACGCCCCGGGCCGCGGCCGCCTCCTCCTCGCGATCGCGGATGTAGGTCCGGGCGATCTCGTGCGTGTACGGCGACGGCAGCCCGCCGAGCCAGTGCTGGGTCACGGGGTCGTTGCAGGCCTCGACGACGGCGGCGGCGTCGGACTCGTGGAACCGGCGCAGGACGACCCGCGAGCCGCGCAATGTCGGCACGTCGAGCCAGGGCGACACCGGCCGCATCGGCTCGCCGGCCGTCAGCGTGGCCACCCAGGTGTCGCGCCGCACGCCGCGCTGCGCGATGCCGCCGCGGATCTTGCCCTCCATGCGGAACCCGCAGGCCCACGCCACCCGCCGCGACGCCCAGTTGCCGACGGCGGCGTGCCACCGCAGGTGCGTCAGCCCGGGGCCGACGTCGGCGAACGCGTACTCGGCCACCAGCCGGACCGCCCGCGACACCAGTCGCCGTCCGCGCGCCTGCGGAGCGAGCCAGAACCCGATCTCGGCGGCGCCGTCGCCGCGCGAGCTCAGGCCGATCATGCCTAGGACGAGGCGGTCCTCGGGCGAGCGGATGGCCCAAGTCAGGTCCTTCTCGGTCTCCCAGCCGGTGCGCACGACGTCCTCGACGAAGGCCTTGGCGTGCTCGTGGGTGTAGGGCGACGGCACCGTGGTCCAGCGCTGGATCTCGGGGTCCTGGCAGAGCTCGGCGATGCGGTCGATGTCAGAGGCCACGGGCGCCGCGAGCAGCAGGCGGTCGCCTCGGAGCTCGAACGGTTGCACGTCCAGCATCCTGCCCGCTGCCGCGCGCCGAGGTCGAGTCGTTATCTTTTCCGTGACCCGACGTACCATGGGTCATCGGAGCCTCTGTACCTCACGGAGCCACCGGGCGTGCACTGCCGCCCAAGCCCGCTGCATAGGAGTTGACCCGCGTGCCTGTTCTGCTCGACAAGATCCTGCGTGCCGGTGAGGGCAAGATCTTCAAGCGTCTCGAGGCCATCGTCAAACAGGTCAACAGCATCGAGGACGACTTCGTCTCGATGTCCGACGAGGACCTGCGCGGCATGACCGACGAGTTCCGCAAGCGGCTGGCCGACGGCGAACAGGTCGACGATCTCCTGCCCGAGGCGTTCGCGACGGTGCGCGAGGCGGCGAAGCGCGTCATCGGGCAGCGGCCCTACGACGTCCAGATCATGGGCGGCACGGCGCTGCACCTCGGCAACATCGCCGAGATGAAGACCGGTGAGGGCAAGACGCTCGTCGCCACGCTGCCGTCGTACCTCAACGCGCTGACCGGCAACGGTGTGCACGTCGTCACCGTCAACGACTACCTCGCCCGGTACCACGCCGAGTGGATGGGCCGCATCCACCGCTTCCTCGGGCTCGAGGTGGGGGTCATCCTCAACGGGCTCACGCCGGCCCAGCGCCGCGAGGCCTACGCCGCCGACATCACGTACGGCACCAACAACGAGTTCGGCTTCGACTACCTGCGCGACAACATGGCGCAGCGAGTCGAGGACCAGGTGCAGCGCGGCCACCACTTCGCCATCGTCGACGAGGTCGACTCCATCCTCATCGACGAGGCCCGCACGCCGCTCATCATCTCCGGCCCGGCCGACCAGCCGACGCGCTGGTACACCGAGTTCTCGAAGATCGCGCAGCGCCTGCGCCGCGACACCGACTACGAGGTCGACGAGAAGAAGCGCACGGTGGGCGTGCTCGAGCCCGGCATCGAGCGGGTCGAGGACTGGCTGGGCATCGACAACCTCTACGAGAGCGCCAACACCCCGCTGATCCAGTTCCTCAACAACTCCATCAAGGCCAAGGAGCTGTACCGGCGCGACAAGGAGTACGTCGTCAAGGACGGCGAGGTGCTCATCGTCGACGAGCACACCGGCCGCATCCTCGGCGGGCGCCGCTACAACGAGGGCATGCACCAGGCCATCGAGGCGAAGGAAGGGGTGGAGATCAAGCAGGAGAACCAGACCCTGGCGACCATCACCCTGCAGAACTTCTTCCGCCTCTACGACAAGCTCTCCGGCATGACCGGTACGGCCATGACCGAGGCCGGCGAGTTCGACAAGATCTACGGCCTCGGCGTCGTTCCGATCCCGCCGAACCGCCCGCTGGCGCGCCTCGACGAGGACGACGAGATCTACCGCACCGAAGAGGCCAAGTTCAACGCCGTCGTCGAGGATCTCGTCGAGCGGCACCGGAAGGGCCAGCCGGTCCTCGTCGGCACCACCAGCGTCGAGAAGTCCGAGCGGCTGTCGCAGCTGCTGCGCAAGCGCGGCGTCCCGCACGAGGTCCTCAACGCCAAGCAGCACGAGCGCGAGGCCGCCATCGTCGCGCAGGCCGGCCGCAAGGGCGCCGTCACCGTCGCCACCAACATGGCCGGCCGCGGTACCGACATCATGCTCGGCGGCAACCACGAGTTCATGGCGCAGGCCGAGCTCAAGCAGCGCGGGCTCGACCCCATCGAGGACGCCGACGAGTACAACGCGGCCGAGATCGCGATCCTCGAGAAGCTCGACGCGCAGGTCTCGGCCGAGCGCGAAGAGGTCCGCGCGCTGGGCGGGCTCTACGTCCTCGGCACCGAGCGGCACGAGTCCCGCCGCATCGACAACCAGCTGCGCGGCCGCTCCGGCCGTCAGGGCGACCCCGGTGAGTCGCGCTTCTATCTCTCGCTCCAGGACGACCTCATGCGGTTGTTCAAGAGCGAGTGGGTCGAGATGATCATGCGGACGTTCAACCAACCCGACGACGTCCCCATCTCGCACAAGCGTGTCAGCAACGCCGTCAGGAGCGCCCAGACGCAGCGCGAGGCGCAGAACTTCGAGATGCGCAAGGACGTCCTCAAGTACGACGACGTCCTCAACCGCCAGCGCATGGTCATCTACGACGAGCGCGCCCGGGTGCTGCACGGCGAAGACCTGCACGAGCAGGTCACCGGCATGCTCGACGACGCCGTCACGGCCTACGTCCAGGGCGCCACCGCCGGCAACTACCCCGAGCACTGGGACCTCGACCAGCTGTGGACGGCGCTCAAGACGCTGTACCCGGTCGGCGTCACCGTCGAAGAGGTCGAGCAAGAGGCCGGCGGCCGCAACGCGCTGACCGCCGCCGGGCTCACCGAGCGGCTGGTCGAGGACGCGCACGCGGCGCTCGCCCGCCGCGAAGAGAGCCTCGGCGTCGACGTCATGCGCGAGCTCGAGCGCCGCGTCCTGCTGACCGTCCTCGACCGCAAGTGGCGCGAGCACCTCTACGAGATGGACTACCTGCGCGAGGGCATCGGCCTGCGGGCGTTCGCCCAGAAGCAGCCGCTGGTCGAGTACCAGCGCGAGGGCTTCGACCTGTTCGTCGCCATGATGGACGCCATCAAGGAGGAGTCGGTCGGCCTGGTCTTCAACCTCGAGGTCCAGGTGCAGGCCCCGGGCGACGCAGCCGCGGCACCCACCGCTCCCGGCGCCCCGGTGGTGCAGGCCAAGGGCCTCGGCGGCGCCCAGCGGCCGCAGCAGCTGCAGTACACCGCGCCCACGGTCGACGGCGACGGCGCGGTGCAGCGGCGGGTCGAGCAGGTGCGCCCGGCGGCGGCCCGTGCGGCCACGGGCGGCGCGGCCACGGGCGGCGCGGTCGTCGCGTCCGGCGCCAACGGCGAGCGCGGCTCGCACGCGGCGGGGGCCGACGAGGGCGACCTCGACTTCAGCAACGTGTCGCGCAACGCCCTCTGCCCGTGCGGCTCGGGCAAGAAGTTCAAGCGCTGCCACGGCGACCCGCGGCACGCCTCGCAGAGCTCGGAGCAGCCGGCCGGCTGATCTCCTTCGCTCGTCCGACGACGGGTGTCCGACGGCGCTGCGGCGCCGTCGGACACCCGTCGCCTTCTGTTCGCCGGAAGCTGTCCCGCATATGGCATCCGTCCGCTATCGTCCTTGTTGACGCCCGGTGATATCGGGTGTCACATTCCCCGGACGGCGGATGGGAGGAGCGGCCGCGATCCGGCCGCGCACCGCACATGACGCATACCTCGACCAGTACCCAAGCCAGCCCTCACGCCAGCCCTCGCGAAGGTTCTCGCTCGCTCACCCGAACGGCCGTCACGCTCTGCGTGGCGGCCGTCCTGCTGGTGGGTGCGGCACTCGGAGCGGCAGCGAACGCGACGGCGGCCCCGGCCTCGCCCGCGGCGCCGGAGCGGGCGGCCGCCGACGCGCCGTCGGCCGTGATCACCCTCGGCGACTCGTACTCGTCCGGTCTGGGCGCGGGCGGCTACCTCGACGACTGCGACCGCACGCCGCAGGCCTGGAACAACCTGATCTTCGGCAGCTCGGTCACCGACCGGACGCTGCTCGCCTGCTCGGGCGCGGCGATCGCCGAGGTGTCCCAGCAGGTGCGGCAGCTGGCCGGCATTCCCGGCGCGGGCGATCGCCTCATCACCGTCACGGTCGGCGGGAACGACGCCGGCTTCGCCGACGAGCTGGTCAACTGCCTCGTCTCGTTCCTCTCGTGCACGCGCCGCGAGGCCGAGCTGACGGTGCTGATCTCGAGCCTGCACCAGCCGCTGGTCCAGCTCTACGACTCCGTCCAGGCGGCCGCGCCGGGCGACGAGGTCATCGTCGGCGGCTACCCGATGCTCGTCCCCGACCCCGCGGTGCGCAGCGACTGCTCCGCGCTGACCGGCCTGCTGTCGAACTCGGAGCGGCTGATGATCCGCCGCCTCGGCGTGCTGCTCAACGACGTCATCGACGCCGCGGCGGCCGAGGCCGGGGTCGAGTCGGCCTCTGACGAGGTGGCCGCGGTCTTCGACGGGCACGAGGCGTGCGCCAACGATCCCGGCGACTGGCTGTACGGCCTGAAGATCTCGTGGGCCGCCGGGACCGAACCGACGTCGGCGACGACGGCCACGGCCGAGCAGCGGTGGGAGGTCGCGTCGGAGTTCGTGCGCGACTCCTTCCACCCGACGGTGAACGGGCAGGCGGCCTACGCGGTGGCGTTCGAGGAGGCGTGGGCGGCGCGCTGACGGCGGCCGCCGCGAGGCGGGGGGCCGGGGTCGACGATGTCGAAGGCGGTGCACAGCCACCGGCCGTCGTCGGCCTGCAGGCGAACGGCCACGGCCCGCGTCGCCCGGCCCAGCTGCACCACCACGCTCGCCTCGGCGACCGTGGCCGTGACCCGGCAGACCCGCAGGGCGCGGATGCGCGGCCGCTCGCCCGGCGTGCCCTCCTGCTCGGCGGCGCGGCGGGCCAGCGCCCGGTAGACCGGCTCGTCGGTCCAGCGGGTCAGCTGCTGGAGCGAGCGGCGCCCGTGCAGGCACTCGAGCGCCGACTGCGCCAGCCTGGCGATCCAGCGCCGGGGCTCCGGCAGCCCGTCCCCGCTGTGCGGAGGCACGGCCGGGCCCGTCGCCTCGGCGTGGCCGGGCCCAGGCGGGGGCGCGGGCGTCCGCCGTCGCACCCGGACCTTCGCCACCGCAGCCGATGCGGCTGCGACGTCCGGGCCCGTGCTCGGCGGCTCGGGGCCGGCGTGGCGCAGCCAGAGGCTGTCGGCGACGACCTGGTCGCCGAGGACCACCGGGACCGGCGCCCGACCGAACCCGGCCTCGGGCCCGAGGCCGAGCGGAAGCAGCCCCTGACCGGGCCGCTCGCGCTCGCGCCGCGTGCCGGGCGCGATGCCGAGCTCGTCGTCGAAGGGCGGCTCGGTGACCGGGAGCGGCAGCCGGCGCGCCCGGCTGACGGTCGGCTCGGGCGGCGCCTGCGTGGTGGTCATCGAGGGCTCCTGTCCGCGGACGATTCGGGGTCACCAGGATCGAAACCGGCAGTCGCCGCAGCGGTCAATGGTCCGGCGCGGTCGGGCAGGTCCGGCGCCGTCAGGGCAACTCGGGCAACCTCCGGACCACCCCGGACGACGGTCCGGGCCAACGATCGGGCAACCACGCCACGGTCACAGCCACGCATCGATGCGTGGCACGAACCGGATTGTTACAGCAGAATCGATAGATGGAGGCCATTCGTCATGGTGGGGGACCGCGGCGGGGCCTGGTGCTCGGCGGCGGTGGTGTCCTGGGCGCGGCGTGGATGGTCGGTGCGCTCAGTGCCATCGAGGAGTCGACGGGCGCCGACCTCCGGTCCTTCGACCACATCCTGGGCACCTCCGCGGGCGCGGTGCTCGCGGCCCTGCTCGGCGCCGGTCTCGACGCCGGCCGGCTGCGCGACCATCAACAGGGTCGCGTCATCGACGGGCCGCTCGCCGACCACGTCTGGGACTACGACACCGCCACCGGCGGGTCGCGCCCGCAGCTGCCCCGTTTCGGTGTCGGCTCTCCGGCCATGGTGCGCCGCAACGTCCGCCGGCTGCGCCGCATGCCGCCGTCCGCCGTGCTGTCGGCGCTGATGCCGGTCGGGCGCGGCTCGCTCGACGGCATCGGCGAGCTCGTCGACGCCGTCACCGGGCCGAACGCCGGCTGGTCGCCACACTCCGGCGTCTGGATCGTCGCCATGGACTACGAGACCGGCCGGCGGGTCCCGTTCGGCCGGGCGGGTGAGCCGCAGGTGTCGCTGCCGCAGGCCGTCATGGCGTCGTGCGCCATCCCCGGCTGGTTCGCACCCGTCGTCGTGGGCGGGCACCGCTACGTCGACGGCGGCACCTGCTCGGCCACGTCGGTCGACCTGCTGAACGGGCTCGGGCTCGACGAGGTCTACGTCGTCGCGCCCATGGTCTCGTTCGAGCTCGACCATCCGCGGGCCATCCTGCCCCGGCTCGAGCGGCGCTGGCGCCGCCGCTGCACCCGGCGCTGCCTGCGCGAGGCCGAGAAGCTGCGGGCCCAGGGCACCGAGGTCACCATCCTCGGACCCGGGCCCGAGGACCTCGCCGCCATCGGCGCCAACGTCATGGACACCGGCCGCCGGCTCGACGTCCTCGAGACCTCGCTGCGCACGTCGGCCGCCGCCCTCGCCCACGGCCGGTCCTGGGCCGACGCAGGCTGACTGTCGCAACTACCACAGAGGCGCTACGCTTCGCTGCCGGTAGCTTCTACTCCGGGGACGAACCCACCGGAGCGTCGCCCCGAGGCAGCCATTCGGCGGAAGTCGGGCCAGTGGGACGAATGACAAGGCGGGTTGGGTGCAGAATCTTCTACGGTGGCACGAGTACCCGCACCAGGGTTGAGCCGAGAGACGAGAACACGAGGTGTCAAGCGTGATGGATGACCGGCTGTCGACCAGGCCGTACGTCGCACGAGCCGTGCGGCTGCTGTCCCAGCCCCGCCGAAGCCCGGCGGACGGCGCACTGGTCACCGCGGTAGCACTGCGGCTGGCTTCCCTCGACAGCGACAGCGAGACCGCTGAGCGCCTCGTCGCCGCCTCCGACCGCGTCATGGCCGGTGTGGCGGGCCTCATCGGCGAGCAGGCGCCGGCCTCCGACTGGAGCGACACCGCCGAGGCGCTGGCCCTGATGATCGCCGGCCGGCCGCTGCAGCGGGGGCACCTCATGGCTGCCCGCGCCACCCTGGGCACCGCCGACAAGGTCATCGACCTCTCCGACCGCCTGCGCCGCACCGCCGAGGAGCCGCTCGACCGCGACGACCTCGGCCGCGCGCTGGCCATGGCCGTCACGGGCCCGGCCGAGCTGGCCGAGGCGCTGCTCGAGCGCGAGTCCGCCGACGCCACGCCCGCGCCGGCCGCCGAGGCCCCGGCCCCGCGGCAGCCCGGACGGCGCGCCGGCGCCGCCGAGCGCAATGTCTCGCTCCGCGCCCTCGACGGCGGCGTGCCGGGTCGTTGAAGAGACGTTCCCGTGCGGCGGTGAGGGTTTCGCCGCGGGATGGGTCTCTACGGCGTAGGTGCCGGCAACCGAGTGGTCACCCGAGAGGTCGACTCGGGTGACCGTCGCGGCGCAGCGCGGCGTGCGCCGCATGCGTGCGCCGCGACGGACGTCCGCCGCCCACGCCGCGGGGCCGAGGCCGCCCCGGCTCCGCGGCACGCCGCCGCAGGCCGACGCCGTCGCCGCCACGCAGGCTGACGCCGTCACCGCCACGCAAGCTGACGCCGTCGCCGGCCGCAGGTGACCGTCAGCGCTTCCCGGCCAGCCAGTCGCGGCCGACCCGCTCCTCGATCTTCGCCGCCTCGGTGAGTCCCTGGTGCACGGCCTGCTCGATCTTGCCGCCCACCAGGGGCACCGACGCCTTGAGCAGGGCCTTGATGGTCAGCACGGTCGCCGAGCCGTTCGCCGCCAGCCGCATGCTGCCGGTGGCCTTGACCGGCGCCCCGGACAGGTCCAGCGCGATGCTGCCGTCACGCGAGCCGTCGCCGTTCGCCGGCTGCCATACGTCCTTCTGCCGGATGTCGATGGTGTCGCCGACGAACCGGCGCACGAAGTCCGGCACGTCCGGCGGCATGACGCGCAGCAGGTCGATGGTGACGCGGTCGCCGTCGCGGCGGACGGTGATCTCGTGGCGCAGGGCCTTCGCCGCGGTGGTCTTCTTCGCGATGTAGGCCTCGTCGGTCAGCATCGCGAACACCGTCGCGGGGTCGGCGTCGAAACGCAGCTCGCTGTACAGGTCCATGGCTCCACATCCTGACCCATACGCTGGCGAGGTGACACCCGACCACGAGATCAGCCCTCCATCCGCCCACTTCGGCGAGGACGGTGCCCGGCTCACGTACGGCACCTATCTGCGTCTCGCGGAGCTGCTCGACCAGCAGCGCCTCGAGACCGATGCTCACGACGAGCTGCTGTTCATCACGATCCACCAGGTCTACGAGCTGTGGTTCAAGCAGTTGCTGCACGAGCTCGAGGCCGCACGGCAGGCGATGTTCGACGACCGCCTGTGGTGGGCCCGGCACCTGCTGAACCGGGTGCACGAGATCGAGCGGATCCTGATCGAGCAGGTCGGCGTCCTCGAGACGATGACGCCGCAGGACTTCCTGCAGTTCCGGGCCCGGCTGGCGCCCGCGAGCGGCTTCCAGTCGGTGCAGTTCCGCGAGCTGGAGTTCGTCTCCGGCGCGAAGGACGCGGCCTTCCTGCGCCGGTTCCGCGCGCTGACGGAGGCGGAGGAGGAACGGCTGCTGCGCCGTCTCGAGGAGCCCACGCTCTGGGACGCCTTCGTCGCCGTCCTGCGCACCCACGACCTCCCGGCCGGCACCGACGCCGACATCAGTGCGTCGCTGCGCATCGCCGCCCACGACCGCGGCGGCTACGGCGACGTCTGGGAGCTGGCCGAGGCGCTGATGACGCACGACGAGCTCAGCGCCGGCTGGCGCGCGCGGCACGTCACCATGGTCGAGCGCATGATCGGGACGAAGACGGGCACTGGAGGCTCGTCCGGCGCCTCGTACCTGCGCAGCCGGCTCGACCTCCGGTTCTATCCGTTGCTCTGGGAACTGCGTTCGTGGCTTTGACCCCCGCGCCGCGCCGGTTCGGATGATCATGGAAGGGGTCCCCGCGAGCGGGCGCGGCGGCGAGCTACTAATGTCTGAGAGGTTCCGTACAACGACGTGCGGAGTCACGTTCCGGGGGTTGAGGGAAGATGCGCAATCGGCTCGACGAGGCGAAGTCCGAGCTCATCGCGAAGGCCGCGGTGGTCGGCGACCGGGGGAGCCGCGACGAGGACGAGGCCTTCCTCCGCCGGTACTACCGGCACGTCGCCGCCGAGGACCTGGTCGACCGCGACGTCGTCGACGTCTACGGGGTCGCGGCCTCGCACCGCCGCTCCGCGCAGTCGCGGCCGCAGGGCACCGCCGTCGTCAACGTCTACACCCCCACCATCGACGAGCACGGCTGGGCGTCCGGGCACACCATCGTCGAGGTCGTCATCGACGACATGCCGTTCCTGGTCGACTCCGTCACCATGGCGCTGGCCGAGCACGACCACGCCATCCGCCTCGTCGTGCACCCGCAACTGGTGGTCCGCCGCGACATCACCGGCCAGCTGATCGAGGTGCTCGACCTCAACGAGAACGACCCGCGTCGCGACTCCGGCACCATCGTCGAGTCGTGGATGCACGTCGAGATCGACCGCACCGACGACCCCGACGACCAGGCCGCCATCGAGCAGCTGCTGCGCGACGTGCTCCGCGACGTCCGCGAGGCGATCGAGGACTGGCCGCGCATGCGCCAGCGCGCCATCGACATCGCCGACGAGCTCGAGCAGGTGCCGTCGTCGATCAAGGATCCCGAGGCCGACGAGGCCCGCGAGCTGCTGCGCTGGCTCGCCGACGACCACTTCACGTTCCTCGGCTACCGCGAGTACCAGCTCGACCAGGTCGACGGCGAGGACGTGCTGCGCGCGGTCACCGGCACCGGCCTGGGCGTCCTGCGGTCGGACCAGGACCTGTCCGGCTCGTTCGGCAAGCTGCCGCGCGAGGTGCGGGCCAAGGCGCGCGAGAAACGGCTGCTGGTCCTGACCAAGGCCAACTCGAAGGCGACGGTGCACCGCCCGGCCTACCTCGACTACGTCGGCGTCAAGACGTTCGACGCGGCCGGCGAGGTCGTCGGCGAGCGACGCTTCCTGGGCCTGTTCACGTCGGCCGCCTACACCGAGAGCGTGCTGCGCATCCCGGTGCTGCGGCGCAAGGTCCACGAGGTCATCGAGCAGGCCGGGTTCGCCCCGTCGGGACACTCCGGCAAGGACCTGCTGCAGGTGCTCGAGACCTACCCGCGCGACGAGCTGTTCCAGATCCCGGTCGAGGAGCTGCTGCCCACCGCGCTGGCCGTGGTGCACCTGCAAGAGCGCCGGCACCTGCGGATGTTCATCCGCCGCGACGACTACGGCCGCTACCTGTCGATCCTGGTGTATCTGCCGCGCGACCGGTACAACACCGAGGTCCGCGAGCGCATCCAGCGCATCCTGCTGGCCGCCACCGAGGGCGACTCCATCGACTTCACGGCGCGTGTCGGCGAGTCGGTGCTGGCCCGGCTGCACTTCGTCATCCGCATGAAGCGCGACCGGGAGCTGCCCGCCATCGACATCCCGTCGCTGGAGAAGCAGCTGGTCGGCGCCACCCGGTCGTGGGGCGATGAGCTGTCCGACGCGCTGGCCGAGCAGGTCGGCGAAGAGGGCGCGGCGAAGCTGCTGCGCCGCTACCGCCAGGGCTTCCCCGAGGGCTACAAGGCCGACTTCCCGGCGCGCACGGCGGTGGCCGACGTCCGGCGCCTCGAGGAGCTGCCGGCCGTCGACGGCCTGGGCATGAACCTCTACCAGCCGGTCGGCGGGCCGGCCACCGACCGCCGGTTCAAGATCTATCGCACCGGCACGCCCATCTCGCTGACCCAGGTGCTGCCCATCCTGTCGCGCATGGGCGTCGAGGTGGTCGACGAGCGTCCGTACGAGATCGTCCGGCGCGGGGCCGAGGGCGAGTCGAGGGCGTACATCTACGACTTCGGCCTGCGCTACCGCGGGCTGCGCGCCACCGACGCCGACCGCCTCAAGGTGCTGTTCCAGGACGCGTTCGCCGCCGTCTGGCGAGGCGACGCCGAGAGCGACGGCTTCAACGCGCTGGTGCCGCAGGCCGGGCTGTCGTGGCGGCAGGCGTCCATCCTGCGCGCCTACGCCAAGTACCTGCGCCAGGCCGGCACCACGTTCAGCCAGGACTACCTCGAGGAGGCGCTGTCCGGGCACGTCGAGGTCTCCCGCATGCTGGTCGACCTGTTCGAGATCCGCTTCGACCCCGAGCGCCACGCCGACGACCCCGCCGCCCGCGCCGACGCGGCGAAGCAGCTGACCGTGCGCATCGAGGAGGCGCTCGACCAGGTCGCCAGCCTCGACCAGGACCGCATCCTCCGCTCGTTCCTGCGGCTGGTGAACGCCACGCTGCGGACCAGCTACTACCGCAGCACCGTCGCCGGCCCGCAGACGGTCACCAGCTTCAAGCTCGACTCCCGCTCGCTGCCGGAGCTGCCCGATCCGAAGCCCAGGTACGAGATCTGGGTCTACTCGCCCCGGGTCGAAGGCGTTCACCTGCGCTTCGGCGCCGTCGCGCGGGGTGGCCTGCGCTGGTCCGACCGCCGCGAGGACTTCCGCACCGAGATCCTGGGCCTGGTCAAGGCCCAGGCGGTGAAGAACTCCGTCATCGTGCCGGTCGGCGCCAAGGGCGGCTTCGTCGGCAAGCGGCTGCCCGATCCCGCCGTCGACCGCGAGGCCTGGCTGGCCGAGGGCGTCGAGTGCTACAAGACGTTCATCCGGGCCATGCTCGACATCACCGACAACCGCGCGGCCGACCGCAGCGTCGTCCCGCCGCCGCGGGTGGTGCGGCACGACGGCGACGATCCCTACCTGGTGGTCGCGGCCGACAAGGGCACGGCCGCGTTCTCCGACATCGCCAACGAGGTGTCCAAGGAGTACGGCTTCTGGCTCGGCGACGCCTTCGCCTCCGGCGGGTCGGCCGGCTACGACCACAAGGCCATGGGCATCACCGCCCGCGGCGCCTGGGAGTCGGTGAAGCGGCACTTCCGCCAGCTCGGCCGCGACACCCAGACCGAGGACTTCACCGTCGTCGGCGTCGGCGACATGTCCGGCGACGTGTTCGGCAACGGCATGCTGCTGTCCGAGCACATCCGGCTGGTGGCGGCGTTCGACCACCGGCACGTCTTCCTCGACCCCGATCCCGACCCCGCGCAGTCCTACGCCGAACGCCGTCGCCTGTTCGACCTGCCGCGCTCCAGCTGGAACGACTACGAGCCCAAGCTGATCAGCGACGGCGGCGGCGTGTTCCCGCGGACGGCCAAGACGATCCCGCTGTCGTCGCAGGTCAAGGCGGTGCTGGGCATCGAGTCGGCGGTCGAGGCCATGACGCCGCCCGAGCTCATGCACGCCATCCTCGCCGCACCCGTCGACCTGCTGTGGAACGGCGGCATCGGCACCTACGTCAAGGCGTCCACGGAGTCGCACGCCGAGGTCGGCGACAAGGCCAACGACGCCATCCGCGTCGACGCGAGCGACCTGCGGGCGCTGGTCGTCGGCGAGGGCGGCAACCTCGGCCTGACCCAGCGCGGCCGGGTCGAGTTCGCGCTGGCCGGCGGCAAGGTCAACACCGACGCCATCGACAACTCCGCCGGCGTCGACACCTCCGACCACGAGGTCAACATCAAGATCCTGCTCGACGGCGTCGTGCGGGCCGGCGATCTCACCGAGAAGCAGCGCAACGACCTGCTGGCCCAGATGACCGACGAGATCTCCGACCTCGTCCTCGCCCACAACTACGGCCAGAACATCGCCCTGGCCAACGCCACCTTCCAGGCGTCCAACCTGGCGCACGTGCACCGCTCGTTCCTGGCCAAGCTCGAGAGCCAGGGCAAGCTCGACCGCAACCTCGAGGCGCTGCCCACCGACCGCCAGCTGGCCGAGCGCATGAACGCCGGCAAGGGTCTCACCGGCCCGGAGCTGTCCGTCCTGCTCGCCTACACCAAGAACCTCATGTACGAGGAGCTGCTGGCCGGCGGCATGCCCGACGACCCCTACCTCGGCGCCGCGCTGCACGCCTACTTCCCGAGCGCGCTGCGCGACCGCTACGGCGACGTCATCGACGAGCACCCGCTGCGCCGCGAGATCATCACCAACGTCGTGGTCAACGAGCTGGTGAACACCGCCGGCACGACGTTCGCGTACCGCCTGGGCATGGAGACCGGCGGCACCGTCGAGGACCTCGCCCGCGCGCACACCGTCGGCGGCGTCGTGTTCCAGATCCCCGAGCTCATGGCCGCGGTGAAGGAGCTCGACAACGTCGTCGCGTTCGACGTGCAGACCCGCATGCGGCTCGAGGGCCGGACCATCACCGAGCGGGCCACCCGCTGGCTCACCGTCAACCGCCGCCCGCCGATCGACATCGCCTGGCAGATCGGGTTCTTCGAGGAGCCCATCGCCCGGCTGCTGGTGGCGCTGCCCGACGTGCTGGTGGGGCGCGAGCGCGACCTCTTCCACGAGCGGCTCGAAACGCTGACGGGTGAGGGCGTCCCGGAGCCGCTGGCGGTCCGGGTCGCCGTCCTGCCGCCCGCCTACGCCGGGCTCGGCATGGTCGAGAACTCGCTGGCCACCGGCACCGACCTGCTCGGGGTCGCCCGGGTGCACTTCACCCTCGGTGCGTTCCTCGAGCTGGGCCGGCTGCTCGAGCGGATCATCTCGCTGCCGCGGCGCGACCGCTGGCAGACCATGGCCCGCGCCGCTCTGCGCGACGACCTGCACGCGGTGCAGGCGTCGCTGACGGCGCAGGTCATCCGGCTCACCGACGAGGAGTCGTCGCCGCAGGACCGGGTCGAGGCCTGGGCCGCGCAGGACGAGGTCGTGGTGGCGCGGGCGCAGGACATGCTCCGCGAGATCGTCGAGGGCGACAGCTTCGACCTCGCCCGGCTGTCGGTCGGCCTGCGCGCCGTCCGCGGGTTGCTCCGTACTGACGCCACATAGGGGTTCCGGTGGAGGGGCGGTGGATGCCGCGCCGGCTCTGCGACCAACCGTGGCGTCGAGCAAGCGCGGCCACTTCGACGCCGGCTCCGCATCCACCGCCCCTCCGCCTGGTGAGCCCTGGTGGGGTTCGTGCGGCCCCGCTTGCGCCGGCGACGTGTGCTCGCGACGACGGCGATGGTTGGCGGTCGGGTGGGGTCAGAGCGCCACCGAACCGCCAACCACCGAGGGACCGGCGCTACCTGGCCGCGGTGAGCTCCGGTTCGCCCGCGCCCTCGGGGCCGCGGCTGCCGCCGGCGCCGTCGGGCAGGTAGATCTCCGGCCGGCCCTCGACGTACAGCTGGGGCAGCCGGCGATCGAGCCAGGACGGCAGCCACCAGTTCGCCCGGCCGAGCAGGTGCATGACGGCGGGCACCAGCAGCATCCGCACGACGGTGGCGTCGACGAGGATCGCCGCGGCCATGCCGACGCCGATGACCTTGAGGAACACCTCGGAGCTCGGGATGAACGCCGCGAACACCGCCACCATGATCGCCGCCGCCGCGGTGATGACGCGGCCGGTGCCGGCCAGGCCCTCGACGATCGCCCGGGCGTTGTCGCCGGTCCGGGTCCACGCCTCACGCATGCGGCTGATGAGGAACACCTCGTAGTCCATCGACAGGCCGAAGAGCACGGCGAACACCAGCACCGGGATGAACGCCGGCATCGGCGTCTCGGTATCGATGCCGACCAGCTGCCCGGCCCAGCCGCCCTCGAGCACCAGCGCGACCACACCGTACGCGGCGGCGACGGAGAGCAGGTTCATCAGCGCCGCGGTGATCGGGATGACGATGCTGCGGAACGACACCAGCAGCAGGATCATCGAGAGGATCACGACGCCGCCGATCAGCAGTGGCAGCCGTTCGGCCGTGTTCGCGGTGGAGTCGATCGACGTGGCCGTCACGCCGCCGACGTGCACCTCGACGCCGGCGCCCGGAAGGACGTCGTCGCGCAGCAGATGCACCAGGTCCTCGGTGGCGCCGTCCTGCGGGCCGGTCGACGGAAGGACGGTCATGAGCGCGGCGTCGCCGGCCTCGTTGACGACGGCGGGCATGGCGGCGGCGACGCCCGGAGTCGCGGTGACGGCCTCGGTGAGCGCCGGCAGCGCGGCCTGGTCGCTGGCGTCGTCGAGGTCGGCAACCAGCAGCAGCGGGCCGTTGGCGCCCGGGCCGAAGCCGTCGGACAGCAGGTCGTAGGCCTGCCGTGACGACCGGTCCTCGAGGTTGTTGCCGGCGTCGGGGAAGCCGAAGCGGACGCCCAGGAACGGCGCGGCGAGGGCCAGCAGCAGGCCGACGCCGACCACCGTCGCGATGACGCTGTGCCGATCGACCAGCGTGCCCCAGCGCAGCCAGGCCCGCGACGGCTCGACGTGCCCGCCCGCGGCCAGCTGCACCGTCGGCTTGCCCCGGCGGCCGAGCGGGACCCGCAGCCGGTCGACCCAGCCGCCCCAGAACCCGAGCAGCGCGGGGAACAGCGTCGCGGCGGCCGCCATGACCACCAGGACGGCGACGATGGTGACCAGCGCGGCGCCCTGCATGAACGTCAGGCCCATGGCGAACAGGCCGAGCATGCTCACCATGACGGTGCTGCCGGCCACCATGACCGCGCGGCCGGCGGTGTCCAGGGTCGCGACGGTGGCCCGCTCCGGGTCGAGCCCGGCGGCCCGCCACTCGCGGAACCGCGTGACCATGAGCAGGACGTAGTCGATGCCGAGCGCGATGCCCATCATCGTGGCCAGCGCCGTCGACCAGTCCGGCACGTCGACGAGGGCGGCGACGACGCCGGTGAGCGCGCCGCTGAGCGCGAGCCCCGCGACCGCGACGATCAGCGGCAGCCCGGCAGCGACGACCGAGCCGAACGTGATGAGCAGGATCACCGCGGCGGCGGCCATGCCGATGGCCTCGGAGCCGATCTCGCCCTGCTCGGCCAGCGCGACGGTCTGCCCGCCGAGCGCGATCTCGAGGCCCGGCCGCTCGGCCGCGTCGGCCAGGGCCAGCAGTTCCTCGGTCTCCTCGACCGGCATGTCGTCGGGCAGGACGACGTCGAGGTTGACGGTCGCGACGAGGATGTCGCCGTTCTGGGAGATGCCGCCCGGCGCGGTGTACGGGTCGTCGACGGCGACGACGTGCGGCTGGGTGCGCAGCTCGTCGAGCAGCGCGGTGACGTCGGCTTGGACCTCGGGGTCGGCGACGCCACCCTCGGCCTGGACGACCACGTCGATGGTGTCGCCGGACTGCGCGGGGAAGCGCTCCTCGAGCAGGTCCTGCGCCTGCCGCGAGTCAGAGCCGGGTGCGGAGTAGTCGGCGGTGAACTCGCCGGCGAAGGCCGCCGACAGCCCGAAGGCGGCCGCGATGGCGACCACCCAGGCGGCGACCACGCGGCCGCGGCGGCGGTAGGAGACGCCGGCCAGCCGGCCGAGGACGCCAGGTCGTGGGGGAGCGGCAGCCGGCCGCTCGTCGTCGGTCATGGACTGGGTCATGGGTTCTGCCCCTCGAGCGTTACGTGACGTAGCGTTAGAACTGTTATGCTTCATAACAAACACGAGGCAGCGAAACTTGTCAAGAGGGTTCACGTCTGTGACGATGCTTCACGCATTGCGATCCGGCGTGCGGCTGCGAGGAGGTGGCGCGAGATGGGGGACCTGACCCCGGAGCCCGGCACCCCGGAGCCCGGCGACCAGCCCGGCGACCACTCCGTCGACCACTCCGGCGACCAGCCCGAGCGGCCGCCGTCGCGCCGCGAACGCGCCCGTGCCGCGACCATCGAGGAGATCAAACAGACCGCGCTGGGCCTCATGCGCGAGCATGGCACCACCGACTTCCGGTTCTCCGACATCGCCCGGCTCATGGGCATGACGGCGCCGGCGCTGTACCGTTACTTCGCCGACCGCGACGAGCTGCTCACCGCCCTCATCGTCGACGCCTACGACGACCTCGGCCGCGCCGTCGCCGATGCCCGCGATCAGGTCCCGCTCGACGACCCCGGCGGCCGGTTCACCGCGGTCGCGCACTCGTACCGGCGATGGGCGAGGGAGGAGCCCGAGCGCTTCGCGCTGATCCTGGGCCTCCCGGTCCCGGGCTACCACGCGCCCGAGGAGGGCCCGACGACCGAAGCGGCGCGCCGCGCGATGGCGCAGCTCAAGTCGCTGTTCTACGAAGCATCCCAGGCCGGCGTCCTGCGCCCTCCGATGCTCAGCGACGACGGCACCATCGCCGGGCTGCTGGCCGAGCACCATGCGGGCAAGATGGAGTCGCCCATCGACGGCCCGCCGGTCCCGCCCGAGACCTTCCAGGCGATGCTGCACTGCTGGGCCAGCATGCACGGCTTCACCAGCCTCGACGCCTACGGCCACCTCGACTGGATGCCCGACGTCCTGCGCGATGCCGTCTTCGAGTCCAGCATCCGCATGGTCGCCAAGGTCGCCGGCCTGCCCGAGCCCCGCCCCCGCGACGGGTGAGCTGACGCCGTCGGGAGCGGTCATTCGGGTGCCGGGCGGCAGAGCGCGTACCCTTGTGCGACGTGGCAGCACGTGACGTAGACGCCGAGATCTCGGAACTCTCGCAGACCCTGGCCAGTATCGAGAAGGTCCTCGAGCCGGACAAGATGCGCGAGCGCATCACCGACCTCGAGGCCCACGCGGCCGCACCGGACCTGTGGGACGACGTCGAGCAGGCGCAGCAGGTCACGAGCCAGCTGTCGTATCTGCAGGCCGAGCTGCGCAAGGTCACCGAGCTGCGCTCGCGCATCGACGACCTCCCGGTCATGGTCGAGCTGAGCCGCGACGAGGACGACGCCGACGCTTTGGCCGAGGCCGAGCGCGAGATCGACGACGTCCGGCGGGTGCTGTCCGACCTCGAGATCCGCACGCTGCTGTCCGGCGAGTACGACGAGCGCGAGGCCGTCGTCACCATCCGGTCCGGCGCCGGCGGCGTCGACGCCGCCGACTTCGCCGAGATGCTGCTGCGCATGTACCTGCGCTGGGCCGAGCGGCACGGCTACAAGACCGAGGTCCTCGACACCTCCTACGCCGAAGAGGCCGGCCTCAAGTCCGCGACGTTCGAGGTCAAGGCGCCGTTCGCGTACGGCACGCTGTCGGTCGAGGCCGGTACGCACCGGCTGGTCCGCATCTCCCCGTTCGACAACCAGGGCCGCCGGCAGACGTCGTTCGCGGCGGTCGAGGTCATCCCGCTGATCGAGACCACCGACCACATCGACATCCCCGAGACCGACATCCGCATCGACGTGTTCCGGTCGTCCGGTCCCGGCGGGCAGAGCGTCAACACCACCGACTCCGCCGTCCGCATCACCCACCTGCCCACCGGTCTGGTGGTGTCGATGCAGAACGAGAAGTCGCAGATCCAGAACCGCGCCGCCGCCATGCGCGTGCTGCAGTCGCGGCTGCTGCTGCTGCAGCGCGAGCAGGAGCAGGCGCAGAAGAAGGAGATGGCCGGCGACGTCAAGGCGTCGTGGGGCGACCAGATGCGCTCCTACGTCCTGCACCCCTACCAGATGGTGAAGGACCTGCGCACCGAGCACGAGGTCGGCAACCCGACCACGGTGTTCGACGGGCAGATCGACGACTTCCTCGAGGCCGGGATCCGTTGGCGCAAGCAGCAGGAGCAGGCCGAGTCGCAGTGAGAGAACGGCAAGGGCACGGGAACCTTCGCGGCGCCACGCCGCGTTGGTTCTCCCAGCGTGCGGTGACCACCGGACGTACACTCACAGACGAGCTTCAGGCGGTCAGGGCCATCGCGGGAGCGTCTCACATCCACATCGGCGAGGCATCGTGATCCTTTTCGACAACGTCAGCAAGCTGTATCCGACGCAGAACCAGGCAGCGCTGGACAGCCTGTCCCTCGAGATCGAGAAGGGCGAGTTCGTCTTCCTCGTCGGGCCGTCCGGGTCCGGCAAGTCCACGTTCCTGCGCCTCACGCTGCGCGAGGAGAAGCCGACGGCCGGGCGCATCCGCGTCGCCGGCAAGGATCTGCACCGGCTGTCCAACTGGAAGGTCCCGCACCTGCGCCGCCGCATCGGCACGGTGTTCCAGGACTTCCGGCTGCTGCCCAACAAGACGGTGTTCGAGAACATCGCGTTCGCACTGCAGGTCATCGGCAAGCCGCGCCGCCAGATCAACCGCGACGTCCCCGCCGTCCTCGAGCTCGTGGGGCTCGACGGCAAGGAGGACCGCATGCCCGACCAGCTCTCCGGTGGCGAGCAGCAGCGGGTCGCCGTGGCCCGCGCGTTCGTCAACCGGCCGCTGATCCTGCTGGCCGACGAGCCGACCGGAAACCTCGACCCCGGCACCAGCGTCGGCATCATGAAGCTGCTCGACCGCATCAACCGCACGGGCACCACCGTGGTCATGGCCACCCACGACCAGTCCATCGTCGACCAGATGCGCAAGCGCGTCATCGAGCTCGAGCACGGCAAGCTGGTCCGCGACCAGTCGCGCGGCGTCTACGGCTACACGCGCTGACGCCGCCCTCACCCCGTACCCCTCGACCCGGAAGAAACCATGCGCTTCCAGTACGTCCTGTCCGAGATCGCCACCGGCCTGCGCCGCAACCTGACGATGACCATCGCGCTGGTCATCGTCGTCGCGATCTCCATCGCCATGCTGGGTGCCGGACTGCTGGTCCGCTCGCAGGCCGACACCACCAAGGGCTACTGGTACGACCGCATCGAGATCTCGGTGTTCATGTGCAACGCGTTCTCGACGGGGGCCGGATGTGCCGACGGCGCCGTCACCGACGCGCAGCGCGACTCCATCCGGCAGACGCTCGAGTCGCACCCCGAGGTCGACGAGGTGTTCTACGAGAACCAGGAGCAGGCGTTCCAGCGGTTCAGCGAGCAGTTCGACGACTCCGACATCGGCGGCATCATCACGCCCGACCAGCTGCCGGAGTCGTTCCGTGTCGCCTTGCAGGACCCCGAGGAGTACGACGGCGTCGTCTCGGCCGTGTCGGGCCTGCCCGGCGTGCAGGAGGTCACCGACCAGCGCCAGCTGCTCGAACCGCTGTTCCGCACCCTCTCCGGCTTCCAGCTCGCGGCGTTCGCCATCACGGTCATCCAGATCATCGCCGCCGTGCTGCTCATCGCCAACACCATCCGGCTGGCCGCGTTCAACCGCCGCCGCGAGACCGGCATCATGCGGCTGGTCGGAGCGTCGAACTTCTACATCCAGCTGCCGTTCATCCTCGAGGCCGCCATCGCCGGCCTCCTGGGGTCGCTGCTGGGCATCGCCGCGCTCTTCGCCGGGGTCGAGCTCGTCGTCGGCCGGTTCATCGCACCGAACCTGCAGTTCACGACCTGGGTCGACGGCGCCGACGTGTGGTCGGCGACGCCGTGGCTGCTCATCGCCGGCGTGGCGGTCTCGATGCTGGCGTCGTTCATCACCTTGCGCCGGTACCTGCGCGTCTAGCACCGGTCCTCCCGTCGAAGGACGACGGCTTGGCGTCATGGGCGCTCCCCATGATCATCAAGGATCCGACCCCCTCGCGCACGGCCGATCCTTGGTGATCATGGGAACTCGGTGTTCCCCGGGGCCCGGAAGCCCGATTCCTCCGTGATCACCGAGTGGACGACTGGCGCACTTGACCCGTTTTGGGCTTCTTGCCCCGCTCGCCTGCGCGAATGACAGCAATGTAGTTCCAGGAGCATCCTTCGCGGCCAGAGTGATTGATGTTACGGTCATGCACGAGTGGTACGAAGGGGGCCGCTGTGAAGGCTGTGACTAGTGGGACTGCATGGGTGCGGCGCGTCACCGTGCTCGTCGTCACCCTCG
Organism: Jiangella ureilytica; assembly: GCF_004348545.1. Taxonomy (GTDB): domain Bacteria; phylum Actinomycetota; class Actinomycetes; order Jiangellales; family Jiangellaceae; genus Jiangella; species Jiangella ureilytica. The sequence continues at coordinate 21,932 of NZ_SMKL01000089.1, forward strand.
GCCTGCTCTGCACCGGACTGACCCAGGCGGTCGCCACGTCCGACGCCGAGCAGCGGCTCAAGGAGGCCCAGCAGGGCCTCTCGCGCGCCCAGGACGAGCTGGCCCACTCCACCCAGGCTCTCGCCGACGCCACCCAGGCCTTCCAGGCGGCGACGGCGCAGCTGCCGGCCGCGCAGGCCGGCCTCGCCACCGCCCAGCAGGGCCTCGCCGCCGCCGAGCAGCAGCTCGAGGTCGCCCGCGGCGAGGTCGTCGCCGCGCGCGCCGCCGACCAGGCCGCTGCTGACGAGCTGGCCGAGGCCGAGCAGAAGGTCGCCGACCAGATCGTCAAGATCGACGATGTCACCGTGCGCATCGACGGCAAGCGCGCCTCGATCAGCCAGGTCGCCGTCGATGCCTACACCCGCGGCGTCGGTGCCGACCTCGCCAGCCTCACCATCCTCATGCAGGCCGACACCATGGACGAGCTGGCCGCGCGCGCCGCGGCCTCGACGTCGGTGCTGACCGCCGAGAACAGCATCATGTCCGACCTCAAGGACGACCGCGCCGAGCTGGCGAACGAGCGCGTCGTGCTCGAGGACCTCGAAGCCGCGGCCGAGGTGGCGCGCCAGCAGGCGGCGGCCGCGCTGCAGGAGACCGAGCGGCGCGAGCAGGAGGCCCAGGCCGCCCGCGACGCGGCGCAGGCCGCCAGCGACGCCGCCGCGGCCGCGAAGGCGCAGGTCGACCAGCTCATCGCCACGCGTGACGGCGCCCGCGCGGCCGCCGTCGCCGCCCAGGCCGACGACCAGGCCCAGGCCGCCCAGTGGACGGCCGAGCGGGACCAGATCGAGGCCGAGATCGCCGCCATCGAGGCGCAGCAGGAGCAGGCCGAGCAGGAGGCCGAGGAGAACCAGAACTCCGGCGGCGGGGGCGGCTCCGGCGGCGGAGGC
>NZ_SMKL01000008.1 GCF_004348545.1 Jiangella ureilytica
CACCACCAAGCCCTCATCGCACTCGCCCGCCGACGCATCAACGTTCTCTACGCGATACTCCGCGACCGCCAGCCCTACCAGCCCCGACCGCCCAAAGCGGCTTGACAGAAACATCAGCCTGTCACCTTCGGTCGGTCGGGTTCGTCGAGCAGCGCGGTCAGCGCCGGATTGTCGATGTCCGCGGCGAGCACGCGCGCCGTTCCCAGCGCACCGTCGTCGCCCAGACGGTGCCGGTGCAGCTGCGACCGCACGACCAGCTCACGCATCTCGCCACGCGCGGCCAGCGCGCCGAGCGTGGCGACCAGCGGCCGCGCGTGCTCCTCCTCGCCGCGGGACAGGGCGGTGTCGATGGCGGTGTCCAGCACGTGCCCCTGCATCCAGTGGTAGCGGTCGGTCACGCGGTTGCAGCGCACCGTCGCCTCGGCGAGCCACTCCGTCGCGGCGCGGTGGTCGCCGCGGCCGGCATTGAGCAGGCCGAGCCCGCGCGCGGCGAACCCCTCCCAGCACGGGTCGCCGACCTGACAGCCCAGCACCCACGACTGCTCGAACGCGTCGGCGGCCGTCTCGAGGTCGCCGTTGCGCAGGTCGACCTCGGCCCGCAGCGCCTGAGGCCAGGGCAGGAACGCCATCCACCGCTGCTGGTGCGCCAGCCGCAGCGACCGGTCGGCCGCGGCCGCCGCCTGGTGCCGCTCGTCGCGCAGCAGGTGCGCCCGGGCCAGGATCGACTGCGACCACGCCTCCTGCCGGTCGTCGCCGGCCGTGCGGGCGCGGTCGATCGACTCGCCGAGGAACCTGATCGCCGCGACGTAGTCGGCCTCGTCGGAGGCGTTCTGCCCACGGACGCCGAGGATCCCGGCCAGCTCGGCGTCGGTCTCGGCCAGCTCCTGCGCCTTGCTCAGCCAGGTCCGCGCGGCGGCCCGGCGACCGGCTTGCACCTCGACGTAGCCCATCTCGCGGTTGCAGCTGACGGCGGTGGCCCGGTCGCCCGCCGCCGTCGCGAACCGCAGCGCCTCGTGCAGGACCAGCGCACCCTCCTCGTCGCGGCCGCGGACCGCGTGCACCAGGGCGGCACCGAGCGCCGTCAGCGTCCGCGCCTGCAACTGCTGGTCGCGGCAGCGCGCCGCCTCGGCGACTGCACGGCGCAGGCACTGGATGCCGGGGTCGACGGCGCCGGCGACGATCGCCGCCCGGCCCGCGTCGAGCTGGCTCAATGCCGCGGCCCGGCCGCTCAGCGGCGGTGTCCTGGGCGAGTCGGACGCGGCCGAGGCCGCCTCCGTCAGCGCGGCCGATGCCTCGAGCCCGAGCTCCCGCATCAGCACGTCCTTCCCGGCCGCCACCTGCCGCATCGCCGCCGTCCGGTCCCCTGCCATCGCCAGGCTGCGGACCAACAGCTCGTGGTTACCCTCTTCGAGCGGGTTGAGCGCCACCACCCGGGCCGCATAAGGGACGGCGTCAGCTGCCCGTCCCGCGGCGAGCAGAGTGACGGCCGCCTGCCGCAGCCGCGTCTCGAGCCGGGCCGACACCCGGTGCCGCTCGACCGCGAGCCACGACTCCACCTCCGGGCACGCCGCGATGTACACCCCCTCGAGCAGCTCGCCCCGGGCCTCCAGCAGCGGCGCGGGGTCGGCCAGCTCGTCCGTCAGCGCTCGCACGTCGACGGCCTCGCCCGGCACGCCGACGGCGACCGGGTCACCGGTGAACACGTCGGGCCGGCCGAGCGTGCGGCGCAGCTCCGCCAGCGTCCAGCGCAGCGCGCCGAGCGGGTCCTCGGCGTCGCCGAAGAACAGTTCCGCCAGCCGCTGCCGGCTCGGCGGCCGGTCGGCGAGCAGCAGGTACGCCAGCAACGCCCAGGCCTTGCGCCCCCGCGGCGGTCTGATCGGGCCGCCGTCGTGCTCGATGACCGGCGGCCCCAGCAATCGGATCGTCCCCATGCGCACCCCCCTCGCCTGGGTTGATTGTCACCCCGATCGGCGGGCCGCGGAATGCTTCGCGGCCCGCCGATCTGGGCGGCGTCCGAGCCCGTCAGGCGCGGACGGAGGCGTGGACGGTGACGGAACGGCCTTCGGCCGTCCACGCCTTGAGGCCGCCGTCCAGGTGCGCGACGTCGGTGTAGCCCAGGTCCTGCAGCGCCCGCGCGGCCAGTGCCGACCGGCCGCCCGACGCGCAGTACAGGATGGTCTGGCCGGCCGGGCTGAACTCGGCGCGGTGATACGGGCTGGCCGGGTCCGCGTAGAACTCGATCATCCCGCGCGGCGCGTGCACGGCCCCCGCGATGACGCCGTCGCGGCTGACCTCCTCCGGCTCGCGGATGTCGATCAGCGTGACGCCGCCGGCCGCGATCCGCTCCGCCACCTCGTGGGTGGTCAGGTTGCGGATCCGGCTCTTGGCGTCTGCCACGAGGTCCTGAACGGACGACTGCTCTGTGCTCACGGTGGTGTTCTCCCCCGTCGGTACGGATGTTCTGACGATCAGGAACGATCCGGCAGCGGCGTGTGAAGCCGCGTGTGACGGGCATTGCCCTGGGATACCCGCGTGCGGGATGCTGCACGGACGATCTTTCGACGGCGCTCTGCGAAAGGAGGACGCGCGATGGCACAGACGCTGGTCGGCGAGCGGGTCGTGCTGCTCGATCCCGCCGGTGCGGCCGTGGGGACCGCCTTGAAGAGCGAGGTCCACCACGAGGCGACGCCGCTGCATCTCGCGTTCTCCTGCTACGTCTTCGACGCGGCCGGCTCCTTGCTGGTCACGAAGCGCGCCGCGGCCAAGACGACCTGGCCGGACGTGTGGACGAACTCGTTCTGCGGCCACCCCGCGCCGGGCGAGGACATCGTGTCGGCGCTGGCCCGGCGGGCGGCCGACGAGCTCACCATCCGCCTGGGGAACGTACGCCCCGTCCTGCCCCGTTTCCGCTACCGCGCGGTCATGCCCAACGGTGTCGTCGAGAACGAGGTCTGCCCGGTCTTCGCCGCCGACACCGCCGACCCGCCCGAACCGCACTCCTCGGAAGTGGGCGGCTTCGAGTGGATCCCCTGGCCCATGTTCCGCGACGACGTCCTGTCCGGACGGCGCGAGGTGTCGCCCTGGTGCGCGCTGCAGGTGGCCGACCTGGCCCGGTTCCCGTCCGACCCGCTGTTCTGGCCGGCCGGCGACCCCGCCGACCTCCCACCCGCCGTCCTCGACCCCGCCGCCTAGGGTCGAGTCAGGGCTGGCTGGCCCCGGCGATGCGGTCGCGGAGCACGGGCACCCAGTGGTCGCCGTAACGTTCCTGCAGCTCAGGAAGCCGCCAGTCCACGCCCGTGACGACGCCTCAGCACGGGGACGCGCCGCAGCGGCAGTCGAGGCGGCAGTCGGGATCGTCGGTGACGGTGGCGTAGTCGAGGTCAGCTCGGCCCCGGCGACCACGGGACCGCGGGTGCGAGCTCGAACGGGTCCGCCCACCAGAGGCCGGGGTCACAGCGTGGTTGCAGCCCTCACCGGCGGCGTCGGCGGGCAGGTCGGTGCGGGTCTACCGTCGCACACGCCGAACCGCTGGAATGATCGAGTACGGCACGGCCTTCCGGCTCGGTTCGATCCGACCCGAGAGGCTTTCGGCGTTTCCGGGCCCCGTGCCGAACCCGCCGGCAGGGCAGAATGCGACGATGGCGACGAACCAGACCCCCGCCCCCACGCGGCTGACCCGCATGACCGACAAGGCCGTGACCGAGCTCGCCGCCCTGCATGCCTTGCTCGAGGACGTCCTCCTCGGCCACGTCGCCGTGGTGGTCGACGGCCATCCGGTCGCGTTCCCGACCGCGGTGGCGCGCGACGGCGAGCGCCTGCTGGTGCACGGCTCGACCGGCTCGTCCTGGCTGCGGTCGCTGAGCAGCGGCGCGCCCGCCTCGGTCACCGTCACCGCCATGGACGCCGTCGTGGTGGCGCGGGCGACGTTCGAGTCGTCGTTCCACTACCGCAGCGCGGTGCTGTTCGGCCGGTTCACGGCACTCGCGGGCGAGGACAAGGAACGCGCGCTCGACGTGCTGGTCGACCGCATCCTGCCCGGCCGCTCCGGCGAGCTGCGCCGCCCGAACAAGCGCGAGCTCGCCGCCACCCTGATCTGCGCGATGCCCATCGACCAGTGGTCGCTCAAGGTGTCCGAGCGCTGGCCTGACGACCTTCCCGAGGACGTCGACGGGCCGGCCTGGGCGGGCATCGTCCCGCTGCGGCACGGCTACGGCGACCCCGTCCCAGCCCCCGACCTACGCGACGGCGTCCCCGTCCCGCCGTCGGTCCGCGCCCTGACTGAGTGAGGCCCGCGCGGGTACGTCCCCGCCATGAACTCGGGCACTGTGCGCGTGATGACCTGGAACGTCTGGTGGCGCTTCGGCGATCGGTGGCGGGAGCGGCAGATCGGCATCGCGGCGTCGCTCGCCGCCCACCGGCCGGACATCGTCGGCCTGCAGGAGTCGTGGTCGGCCCGCGAGTCGTCGCAGGCGGCGGTGCTCGCCGCCCCGCTCGGGCTGCACTCGGTGTTCGGCGGGCCGTCGCTCCCGGACCTGCCCGACCCGCCCGAGTCCGATGACCACGACGGGGTCGGCCTCGGGCTGGCGATCCTCAGCCGCTGGCCGATCCGGCACTCGTGGACGCACCGCCTGCCGTCGAGCCGTGCCGAGCGCCCGGTCGCGCTCGTCGCCGCCGTCGACCACCCCGACGGCGTCCTGCACGTCGTCTGCGCCTGCGCCGAGTACCACGCCCACCTGGCCGAGGACCATTTGGCGCAGACCCGTGAGCTCGCCCGTCTGGTCACCGACCTCAGCACCCGCGACGGCGCCCTGCCGGTGCTGCTGGTCGGCGACCTCAACGCCGGCCCGGACACCCCGGAGATCGAGGCCCTCACCGCCGGCGACGCGGTGACGGACGCGTGGACGCGCAGGGGCGGCGGGGACGGCGACGGCGTCACCTTGAGCGCCGCCCACCCCGACGCGCCCTTGGGGGCGGTGAAGCAGCTCAACCGCCGCATCGACTACGTCATGTTCCGCCCCTCGATCGGCGGCTCCACCCCCAAGGTCACGCACGCCGCCGTCCTGGACGAGCCGCTGAACGGCCTGTACCCGTCCGACCACTTCCCCGTGGTGGTCGACCTCGCGTGGTGATCTGAGTCACTGCCGTTCATGAACGGCAGGGCCGTCTCGTCTCCTTTGGTGAGCACGACGAGAGGAGACGACATGAGGATCTTCGTCGCCGGAGCGTCCGGCGCGATCGGCAGGCACATCGTTCCCCAGCTCGTGGAGCGCGGCCACGAGGTGGTCGGCACCACGCGCTCGGCCGCCAAGACCGGCGCGCTCCGCGGGCTCGGCGCCGAGCCGGTGGTCGTCGACGCCCTCGACCCGGAGGCGGTGGCCGACGCGGTCGCCAAGGCCGAGCCCGAGGTGATCGTCCACCAGCTCACCGCGCTGAACGGACCCATGCGCACCCTGAAGCGGATGGCGGCGGCCACCAACCGGCTGCGCACCGAGGGCACCGACCACCTGCTGGCCGCCGGTCGGGCCGTCGGCGTCCGCGCCGTCGTGGCGCAGAGCAACTACGCCCCGCTGGAACCCGCCGGCGGGCGATTCCTCGACGAGAGCGCGCCGCTCGACCCGAACCCTCCGAAGGACGTCGCCGCCAACGTGGCCGCGCTGCGCCATCTCGAGGACGCGGTGACCGGCATCGCCTGGGCCGACGGCATCGTGCTGCGCTACGGCGGCTTCTACGGCCCGGGGACCGGCCTCGAGACCGCGGAGGACGCGGGCCTGGCCGCGCTGATCCGCAAGCGCCGGTTCCCGATCATCGGTGGCGGCGGCGGGCTGTGGTCGATGGTGCACATCGCCGATGCCGCGTCGGCCACCGTCGCGGCGATCGAGCGGGGCGCGCCGGGGATCTACCATGTCGCCGATGACGACCCCGCGCCCGTGCGCGACATCGTGCTCGAGCTCGCCCGCGTGTTCGGCGCCAAGCCGCCGCGGCGGGTGCCGGCCTGGGTGGTCTGGGCGCTGGCCGGCCGAGGCGCGGTGGAGATCATGACGCAGTCGCGGGCCATCACCAGTGAGAAGATCCGCCGCGAGCTGGGCTGGACGCCACGGTATCCGAGCTGGCGGACGGGTTTCGTCGAGGGAATGAGCTGACCTCCGTCATGACCGGTGCCGACCTCTACGGCGAGCTGCGGCCGCGGGCGTTCGCCATCGCCTACCGCATGCTCGGCAGCGTCAGCGAGGCCGAGGACGTGGTGCAGGAGGCGTTCCTGCGGATGCACCAGACCCTGGAGCGCGACGAGGAGATCGCCTCGCCGCGTGCGTACGTCGCCACGCTGGTCACCCGGCTCGCCATCGACGAGCTGCGCTCGGCCCGCGCACGGCGCGAACGCTACGTCGGCGAGTGGCTGCCGGAGCCGCTGGTCGGCCGGCCGTCGCCCGACCCGACGCCGGCCGAGCAGGCCGAGACGGCCGACTCGCTCTCGCTGGCCTTCCTCGTGCTGCTCGAGAACCTGACGCCGCCGCAGCGGGCCGCGTTCCTGCTGCGCGAGGTGTTCGAGTATCCCTACGCCGAGGTCGCCGAGGTCATCGGCAGCGACGTGGACAGCACCCGGCACCTGGTCGCGAAGGCACGGCGCCACGTCCGTGAGCGCCGGCCACGCCACGCCGCGTCCCGGCAGCAGCGGGAGGCGCTGGCGCAGCGCTTCCTCGCCGCCGCCGGGCAGGGCGACCTGCGGGCACTGGAGTCACTCCTCGCCCGGGACGTGTCCCTGCACGTCGACGGCGGCGGCAAGGTGCCGGCACAGCGCCGGCCCGTCCACGGCCGGTCCCGCGTGGCCCGGACGCTGGCGGCCGGCGTCCCCATGCTGATGCGGCGCGGCGTGCGGGTCGAGGCCGGCGTGGTCAACGGCCAGCCCGGCCTCGTGGCCGTCGACGCCCAGGACCGGCTGGTCGGGATCATGGCCCTGGACGTCGTCGACGGCGAGATCCTCGCGATCCACTCCGTCGCCAACCCCGACAAGCTGGGCGGCGCCGGCACCGTGTAGGCGCCGGCGCCACGAATCCGCCACCTCCTACGGCACGATGTTCTGGTTCAGGTGGAACACGTTGTCCGGGTCGTAGGCGCGCTTCACCGTCCGCAGCCGGTCGTAGTTGGCGCCGTAGTTCACCGGCACCCGGTCCTGGTCGTCGCCGGCCATGAAGTTGACGTAGCCGCCCTCCTCGGAGTGCGGGGCGGTCGCGGCGTAGTAGTCGCGGACCCACCCGATGTTGGCGTCGTTCTGGGCCGGGTCGGGCCACATGCCCGCGATCACCGTCGCGAACGTCGCGTCGCGGTAGGCGAACGCCGTCGCGTCGGGGGCGACCCGCTGGACGGCGCCGTTGATCGGGTAGATGTGCATCGTCGAGTTGACGACGGGCACCTTTGGCCCGTGCGACAGGTGCGCCGAGATCGCATCGTCCGACAGCGTCCGGACGAAGTTCGCCTTCCAGTAGTGCTGCAGCCCAGGCGGCACCAGGCCGTCGAACGCGCTGTTCAGGGCGGGGTAAGGCATCGGCCCGACGTGCTCGGCGACGATGGGAGCGACGTCGCGCAGCGGCTTGAGCGCCTGCTCGCCCTCCTCCAGCGGACCGGCCCAGCAGGCCACGAACGCCAGGAACGGCTCGCCGTGGCGATTTTCCGGGATGAACGGCAGCGGCGGCGCGATCTGGTACGCCGGGAAGCCGCCGAACTGCTCCGGTGCGTCCTGGATGAACTCGCGGTAGAACCGCAGCACGTCGCCGGCATGGTCGAGCGAGAAGAACATCGGGCCGCCGTAGATGTCCTTGACCGGATGCACCCGGAACTCCAGCGACGTCACGACGCCGAAGTTGCCGCCGCCGCCGCGCAGCGCCCAGAACAGGTCGGCGTTCTCCTGCTCGCTCGCCACGACGATGCGGCCGTCCGCCAGCACCACGTCGGCGGAGACCAGGTTGTCGCAGGACAGCCCGAAGCCACGGGCCAGGTAGCCGATGCCGCCGCCCAGCGTCAGCCCGCCGACCCCCGTCGTCGAGATGATGCCGCCGGTGGTGGCCAGCCCGTACGGATAGGTGGCGGCGTTGAAGTCGCCCCAGGTGGCACCGCCCTCGGCGCGCGCCGTCCGGGCGCCCGGGTCGACCCGGACCCCGCGCATGCCGGCCAGGTCGATGACGACGCCGTCGTCGACGGTGCCGAAGCCGGGCACGCTGTGCGAGCCGCCGCGGACCGCGACCTCGAGGTCGTTCGCGCGGGCGTACCGCACGGCGGTCGCCGCGTCACCCGTGTTGGCGACGCGCACCACGGCGCGCGGACGCCGGTCGATCATCGCGTTGTACACGCGCCGGGCCTGGTCGTAGCCCTCGTCGTCGGCCGTGATCACCGTCCCGCGCACCTGCTCGCGCAGTCGGTCCATCGTGAATTCGGCCATGGTGGTTCCCCCTCGTGTCGTTGGCCAGCACCACAGGTCTCCCACCTCGACGTGTGACGCGGCGTGTGACGCGACCCGATCCCGCGCCCTGTTGCCAAGCGGCGCCGGCGGGGAGTAGGACTGGACGGGTGGGCACGGTCGACCAGTGGGTCAGTGCACCTGCGCGCATCGCCGACCCGGACGAGGGGATCTCGGTCGACGAGTTGCGGCTCGCCGCGCGCAACCACGGAATGCCGCTCGAGGCGCTGCGCTACGACGTCACCCCGCCCGGCCTGCATTACCTGCTGACGCACTACGACATCCCGGCGCTCGACCCGGCCGACTGGCGGCTGACGGTGTCCGGTGCGGTCACCCGGCCGCTGTCGCTGAGCCTCGCCGACCTGCGAATCCGCCCGCGGGTGACCCGGCGGGTGACGCTGGAGTGCGCCGGCAACGGCCGCGCCCGGCTGCTGCCGCGCCCTGTCAGCCAGCCCTGGCTCGACGAGGCGGTCGGCACGGCGGAGTGGACCGGGACCCCGCTCGCGGCCGTGCTCGCCGAGGCGGGGGTCGCCGCGACCGCCGTCGACGTCGCGTTCACCGGCGCCGACCACGGCATCGAGCGCGGCGTCGAGCAGGACTACCGCCGCGGCCTGACGCTGGCCGAGGCGATGCGCGACGACGTCCTGCTGGTCGACGAGATGAACGGGGCGCCACTGCTCCCGCAGCACGGGGCGCCGGTCCGGCTGATCGTCCCCGGCTGGTACGGCATGGCGCAGGTGAAGTGGCTGGTCGGCATCGAGGTGCTCGAGACGGAGTTCGACGGCTACCAGAACGTCACGTCGTACCGCGTCAAGCAGGAGCCCGACGAGCCGGGCGAGCCCGTCACCCGGATCATGCCGAAGGCGCTCATCCAGCCGCCCGGCGTGCCCGACTTCCAGAGCCGCGTGCGCGTCGTCGACCACGGCCCGGTGGTCCTTACCGGGCGCGCGTGGTCCGGCTGGGCCCCCGTCGACGCCGTCGAGATCAGCATCGACGACGGTGCCGGCTGGCGGCCCGCCGAGCTCGGCCCGCAGCCGGCCCCGTACGCGTGGCGGTCGTGGCGGTGCAGGTGGGACGCGGTGCCCGGACGGTACGAGCTGCGGGCCCGCGCCCGAGACGCTGCCGGGAACGAGCAGCCGGTCGGCCCGGCCTGGAACCGCCAGGGCATGGCCAACAACCACGCGCAACGGGTCACCGTCGTCGTCCGCTGACGAAACCTCCTCGCCCGACGTTGTCGGGATCGGCCTCCACGGTTCGACGTCTCGGTGGGGACGCACCGTGCGCCCCCTGTGGCACAGACCACTGGGAGGGACGATGAACGCTCTCGCGATCGAGGCCGAGGGTCTGGTCAAGCAGTATCGAGGACGCTCCGGCACCGTCGACGCCGTGCGTGGCGTCGACCTGAACGTCAGTGCGGGCGAGGTCTTCGGGTTCCTGGGCCCGAACGGCGCGGGCAAGTCGACCACCGTGCGCATGCTGACGACACTGCTGTCGATCACGTCGGGCACGGCCCGTGTCGCCGGCATCGACGTCGCGGCCGACCCCGACGCCGTCCGCCGCAGGATCGGCGTCGCGCTGCAGGAGGCCGGACTCGACCATCGGCAGACCGGGCGCGAGCTGATCGTGCTGCAGGCGCGGCTGTTCGGCAGCAGCGCCGCGGAGGCGTCGGCGCGGGCGCAGGAGCTGCTCGAGCTGGTCGAGCTCACCGAGGACGCCGACCGGCGCGTCAAGGGCTACTCCGGCGGCATGAAGCGCCGGCTCGACCTCGCGTCGGCGCTGGTCCACCGGCCCGAGGTGCTGTTCCTCGACGAGCCGACCACGGGGCTCGACCCCGCCAGCCGGCTGAGCGTCTGGGACGAGGTGCGGCGCATCAACCAGCGCGGCACCACGGTCTTCCTGACCACGCAATACCTCGAGGAGGCCGACCAGCTCTGCGACCGGCTCGCGATCATCGACGGCGGCCGCATCGTGCGCGCGGGGACGCCGTCGTCGCTGAAGAAGGAGCTGCGCGAACGGCTCCGGCTGCCTGGCGACGCGCCCGACCCGACGCTGGACGAGGTGTTCCTCGACGCCACCGGCCGGACCCGCGAGCGCGTGGCCGGCGACGTCCAGGAGGTGACCGCATGACCGCGCTGCAACAGGCCGACCTGCTCGGCCGCCGGGCCGTCCGCGAGTCGCTGCGCACGCCCGAGGCGCTCGCGCCGACCCTGTTCATCCCGGTGTTCTTCCTGGTCGTGAACTTCGGCCAGGCCGGCGAGATCTTCCCGTCCGACTCCACGCCATTCCTGTACGGGCAGACCTACGCCGCGTTCCAGCTGCCCAGCTCACTGCTGCTGGCCGCGTCGTTCGGCTCGGCCGCCCTGTACCTCGTCGAGGACATCGAGGGCGGCTACTTCGACAAGCTGCGGGCGGCGCCGGTGTCGCGCGGCGCGTTGGTGCTCGGGCGGCTGCTCGCCGAGGGCCTGAAGACGGCCGTGCTGACGGTCGCGCTGATCATCATCGCGCTGCCGTTCGGTGTGACCATCGCCAGCGGGCCGGCCGGGTTCGTGCTGCTGCTGGTGCTGACGTCGCTGTGGGGCATCGTCTTCACCGGCTTCATGCAGCTCATCGCACTGAAGACGCGCAGCGCGGCGGCCACCAACTCGGGCGGGCTGGTGTTCTTCCCGTTGCTGTTCCTGACGCCCAACTTCGTGCCGCGCGATCTGCTCACCCGGCCCATGGAGATCGCGGCGACGCTCAACCCCGTCACGTATGTCATGGAGGCGCTGCGGTCGCTGATCCTGCAGGACCTGCAGTGGGACGTCCTGGGCCGCGGGTTCGGCGTGGTGGCGGCGTTCGGCGCGCTGATGCTGTTCCTCAACGTGCGGATGGTCCGCCGCTACGACTGAGCCGGCCTCGCTCTCACCACTCTATTGACAACACGTTCCCAAGATGACAACATGTTGTCTATGACCACTAACACCGCACACGTCGCCCTGTACGACACGCTCGCCGACTGGGAGATCGGGCACCTCATCGTCGAGCTGCGCACCGGCCGGTTCACCGGCACGCCGTGGAAGGTCGTCACGGTGGCCGAGTCGGCCGAGCCGGTCACGACCATGGGCGGGCTGCGCATCGTACCCGACCTGGTGCTGGCCGACCTCGACCCGGCGAGCAGCGACCTGCTGGTGCTCGCCGGCGCGGAGTTCTGGGACGCCGGCGGCGGCCGGCCGTGGACCGACGCCGCCCGCAGGTTCCTCGACGCGAGGGTGCCGGTGGCCGCCATCTGCGGCGCGACGGCGGGCCTGGCGCAAGCCGGGCTGCTCGACGACCGCGAGCACACCAGCGCGGCGGCCGGGTACCTGCTGGCGCAGCCCGGCTACGGCGGCCAGGACCGCTACGTCGACGCGCGCGCCGTCGTCGGCGGCGACGTCGTGACGGCCGGGCCGGACTCCCCGGTGCAGTTCGCCCGCTCGACGCTGAGCCGGCTGGGCCTGGCGTCGGACGAGACGCTGCAGGCGTACGAGGACGTGTTCCATCGTGCCGACCCGAGCGCCTACCCGGTGCTCGTGCAGGCACACTGAGCGGCATGACGACGACGGAGATCCCGCCACGCGCGGACTGGCCGGAGCCACCGCCGGCCAGTCCCGCGGGCCGAGCGCTCACCGACATCGCCTTGACGACGTTCCGGCTCAATGCCCGGCTCATGGAGGCCGCCCAGGGCATGGCCGCGGCCGGCGGCATCACCGCCGCGTGGTGGCAGGTGCTCGGCGGCATCCTCGACCAGCCGCGCACGCACGCGGGTATCGGCCGGCTCATGGGCATGTCGCGGCAGGGCGTGCGCCGGGTCGCGGACCTGCTGGTCGAGCAGGGCCTGGCCGAGTACCGCGACAACCCGGCGCACCGCCGGGCCAAGCTGCTGGCCTGCACCGAGGCCGGCTACTGGGCGATCCGGCGCATCTCACTGGTCCAGCACCCGTGGGCCGAGCACATCGGTTCCCAGCTCGACCTCGACGACCTCACCCAGGCCCTCGAGACGATGCGCCGGCTGGTCGGCGTCCTCGAGGCCGAGCAGCCGGCGGACGAACAGGAGCGGACCGGCTGAGACTCAGTGGTCGCCGGCGCGGGCGCCGAAGAGCCCGGCCAGCTCGGGCACCTCGGGCCAGCGCTTCTGGTACTCCCGCCACAGCTGGGCCCAGCCGGTGAGCACCGGGCGGCCGAACTCCGCGCCGAGGGTTTCCAGTCGCTTCACGTGGACGTCGTGTGTGGCGCTGACGCCCGACGGTGTCCGCTTGCGGAAGTTGACCGGGAAGCCGATCAGCGGCAGCGCGCTCCAGGGCAGCTCGATGCGGGTGGTGCTGACGCCGGGAGCGACGGCGAAGGTGGCCACCCGCTGCCAGCCCTCGGTGACCGGGGCGGCCGCCTGCGGCTCGTAGCGCGTCGTCTGGACGTCGATGGAGCACCGCTGCCCCAGGACGGAGTCGAGCTCGAGCACGAGCGCGTTGCGCACCGGGTGGCCGAAGCGCGACACCACCAGGTTCGCCCGCGTCGCCCGGCTCAGGGTGCCCTGCGCGTCGACGTCACCCTCGTTGAACGAGCTCTGGTAGCGGCCGCGCTCGCGCGCACCGGGGCCCCACAGGACCTCGGCGGGCGACGAGCCGGGCGCCTCGACGACGGCCGAGCGCACCCGGGTGCCGTCGGCGCCCATGCGCAGCCGGACGTACTGGTAGCCCAGGAGGCTGGACCGGCTCAGCGCCAGCGGCTCGGCGTCGTACCACGGCAGCGCGCGCTCGAGACCGGTCAGGCCGGCCTCGAGGGTCTGCCGCCAGTCGTCGGACCCGGTCAGCCGGGCGTACTGCGCGATCGACTCGAGGATCGACAGCCAGCCGTTGAGGACGAGGCTCACGGGCCGGGCCGGCGACTCCTCGAACGCCACGAGATCGTGAGCGTTGACAAGAACGCCGCCCTGGTCGACCGGGACCAGCAGCGAGCGCATCACCTGCTCGGCCTGCCGCAGAACGTTCTCGTCCTCGGTGAACTGCCCGAGCCGGGCCAGCTCGACGGCGTAGTAGCACTGCGTCAGGCCGGAGTAGTGCCTGCGGTGCACCCAGGACGACAGTCCCCAGTCGGGCTGCTGCCAGAGCACCCGGGTGCCGTCGAACTCCTCCATCCGCGCCAGTGCGCCCTGCGCGACCAGCGAGGCCGCGGCCAGGTGATCGCTGCGACCGGAGGCCTCGAAGGTGTCGAGGTAGCCCCGGAGCAGGTAGCTGCCGAGGATCGGGTGCGGCACCGCCGAGCCGTCGGGCCGCACGCGGTGCGGGAACCCGTCGGGACCGAACCCGGTCTCCGGGCCCAGCTGTACGCGGCGCGCGGTCTTGGCGTCGACGGCGGGCAGTCCGAGTGCGCGCGGGTCGGCGGCGAGTGCCGGCGCCGCAACGACGTCGGTCATGGAAGGGCCTCCAGGGGTCGCTCACCAACCACGGCGAGTGGGTCGACGGACCTGGGCGCCTCGAGGCCGGCGGGCACCAGACGGGTGATCGCCGTCTCGAACCGCCGCCGCTCCAGCCCCCAGTGGTTCTCCGCGCCGTACTGCAGCGCGGCAGCCCGCGCCTGGGGATAGACGGATGGCTGGAGCAGGTTCGCCGCTGCGGCAGTGAACGATGCGGGGTCGTACGGGTCGTAGACTACGCCGCAACCGGACGAAACCGCCACCTTGCGCAATTCTGGCAAATCCGACGTAATGATCGGCACGCCGACGGCGGTGTATTCGAACACCTTGTTCGGCAGGCTGTAGTAATTGTTGCGCGACACCGGCTGGTACGGAATGAGCCCCACGTCCGCTCCGGCCGTGTACGAGAGCAGCTGTTCCGGAGGCACCGCGGGAAGGATGCGGAACCGGTCGCTGATGCCGCGATCGGCCGCCAGCTGCCACAGCTCGTCCTCCATCGCCCCGAACCCGAGCAGGACCAGCGCCACGTCGGCCGGCAGCTCGCTGACGCCGTCGATGAGCACCTCCAACCCGCGCCCCGGAGCGAAGCCACCCTGGTAGAGCATGATCGTCGCACTCGGCGGCAGGTGCGCCACCCGCCACAGCTCGACCGGCTCGACTTGGTCCGGAAGCTGCGCGCAGTTGCGCACCACGCGCATGCGCTTGAGCCCGTACCGGCGCCGGTACTCGGCGGCGATGCTGTGGTTCACGGAGAACACGACGTCGGCCCGGCGCATGTAGGTGCGCTCGAACGGGCGGAACAGGAACTTGTCGAGCCGGCTCAGGGCGGTGCTCTCGAGATACAGCTCGTGGCAGTCGTGCGCGTGCGGGCTCCCGATCGCCCGCGCGCCGCGGCTGGCGCCGACCAGCCCGGGCAGATCTGAGCTCACCACCAGATCGGGCTCCTCGGCGCGGATCAGCGCCGCGCTGGCCTCCCAGTACGCCAGGAACCGGCTGAACCGGTGCAGCGGGCGCAGCGCCCAGCGCATGGTCCGGATGCTCCATCGCCACGCCGCGTTGCGCCGGCGCCGCACCCGCCGCATCGCGCGCCGGAACGTCCGCACCACGAGCAGGCGCAGCCGCCGGTGCAGCCGGCGCACCCTGAACCACAGGCTCCGGCGCGGTTCACCCGTGGCCGGCGGGCGATCGAAGTCGGACCTGACCCACGCCTGGACACGACGACGATGCCGGCGCCGCACGCGAGCCCGATACCGCTCCAGGCGGCGGACACTCCTCGCACTCATGGCGATCTGGACCCGCTCGAGCCAGGACCGCACTCGAACCTGCCGGACCTCGAATCGCGGGTGAGAGAGATCGCCGCGAATCGGTTCGGGATCGGTGTGGGTGAGGAACACCACGGTGAACCCCATGAGAAGCAGCGTTTCGACGGTTCTGCGAATTCGGCCCCGCAATCGCGGCTTCATGGTCACCACGACGGCCGTTCTGGTACCGGGTTCGTCGCCCCGGCGAACAGATGACGAACGAATGTCGTCGTGCCCGCGTTGCCGCATGGTTCCCCTATCGAATGCGCTCGGTCCCACCCTGCGCGGAATTCAGCGACCCCGGCTCGGCATTCGATTTGAGGCGCACCACTGTTGTACTGCACCAGGCGGCATGAGGGCGAGCGGGGGCCGCACCGCCATGAGAACGGGCAGGCCTCAGGGACGGACGCTCAGGCCCGTGATCAGGGCGGCGCCCAGCAGTGCGAGCACGATCGTCACCGACGCCGCCACCTGAACCTGCAGCAGCGTGCTGCGCAACTCGCGGGCGAACGCCGGCGTCAGCAGCTCGCCCCTCCGCCTGCGCGGCACTCGGAATCTCCCCCGCCTCGGCGTCGCCATGGCGCGCCTCCCCTCCACCGGCGAGGGAGGAGGCTGCACTCCCTCATCACAGGGGAGTCCGGCGAGCGGGCCGTCAGCACGCGGGGCAGGTGTGATCCACGTCATAGCGCCGCCGAACCCTCAGAGAGTGCGGGTCATGAAAACGCTGAGCGGGTCGGGACGATAGTCGGCGAATGGCTCGCAATAGCCGAACCCGAACTTCTCATAGAGCCGTCGGGCAGGGGCGAAGAAATCGTCCGAACCGGTCTCGAGGCTCAGCCGCGTGTACCCCATGGCCCGCGCCTCGTCGATGATGTGCCCCAGCAGCAGCGACGCGATGCCGCTGCGCTTGCGCGCGACGGCGGTGCGCATCGACTTCACCTCGGCGTGCTGCCGGTCGAGCCGCTTGATCGCCCCGCACCCGACGACGCTGCCGCCGTCGCGCACCGCCCAGAACGTCACCTCGGGCTGCCGCAGCCCGTCGAGGTCGAGGGCGTGCTTGCTCTCCGGCGGGGTGATGGACAGCATCTCACGCACGTGCTCGTCGAGGAACGCGGCGATCTCCGGGCCGCGCAGGTCGTCGACGGCGATCTTCATCGCCACTCCCTTCGTCGAGCCCGACTGTAGGACGCCCGTGTCACCGGGAGGTTTCGCGCTCCGCACGGCGGCGGACGTCGCGGAGGATACGGCCGACGGCCACCCGGTGGGCGCCGCTGCCGATGACGAGCATCCGGTAGAGCCGTCCGTGCGGGCCGGGGAAGGCCGCCTCGGTGCGCGCGCCGACCACCGTCCCGCCCGGCGCGACGTCCAGTGTGAAGGTGAGCGCGTAGACGGAGAACCGGTGCCGCCCGGTCAGCCGGACGCGGCGCTGCGGCTCCGCCTCGGCGACGGCGAACCCGGGCACCGCTGCGCCCGGCTCCAGCCCCGCCCCGGCCGCCCGCCGGGGCCGCGTCGCCAGCACGGCATGGAGCAGCGCCGGCGCGGGGTCGCGGACGTGCGCGGCCAGCGCCGACCAGACGGCCTCCGGCGGGGCGGGCACCAGCAGCCGGTGCTCGTCGACGAACGGGAGCGCGGTGCCCGCGTCAGGCACCGGGCTGCACCCGGCCGGGCTGGTCCGGGTCGACCACGTCGGCGTACTCGGGATGGCTCTCGATGTAGCCGGCGACGTACTCGCAGAACACCGTCGCCGTCAGTCCCCGGGCGCGAAGGTCGTCGAGGACGCCGCGGACGAGCCGGCCCCCGACCCCGCGGCCGCGGTACTCCGGCTCGACGGCGGTGTGTGTCAGCACGCGCCGCGTGCCCTCGGCCTCGTAGGCGGTGATCGCCACCAGCGTGTCGCCGACGAGGGCGTCGTAGCTGCGGGCCTCCGGGTTGTCGCGCACGACGATGTCGCCGGCGGCCGGTGCGGATTCGTCGCTCACCTCTGCATCGTGTCACTCCCCGCTAGGGTCGGGGCGTGGGGAACCGGGTCGAGGTCGAGATCGTGGGGTTGGTGGTCTCGCCGGTGCACGCTTACGAGGGCCGGCCGCAGGCCGGTCCGCGGCCCGACCCGGAGCCGGCCGCCCGCACCGAGGTCACCGTCCGCGCCGGGCTCGGGCTGGTGGGCGACCGGTACTTCGGCCACCGGGCGCACCGCAACGCGGCCGTGACGGTGTTCGACGCGGCGGCGCTCGACGAGCTCGCGGCCACTCTCGGCTCGGGTCCGCTCGACCCGCTGCTGACCAGGCGCAACATCATCCTGCGCGGCTTCGGCGTCGACGAGCTCGCGGCACGGCGGCCGCACCCCGGCGCGGTGTTCGCGCTCGACTCCGGCGCCGGGCCGGTCCGCTTCCAGGCGCACCGCCCGGCCAACCCGTGCGCCTGGATGGACGTGGTGCTGGCGCCGGGCGCGTTCCGCGGCCTGCGCGGCCGCGGCGGCGTGCGGTGCACACCTCTCGACGACGGCATGCTGCGGCTCGGCCCGGCGGCCCTCACCGTCTCCTGGCCGGCCGCGACGTAGTGTCAGCCGAGGCCGAGCAGCTCCCAGGTCTTCTTGCCGGGAATGCCGTCGGCGTCGGTGCCCTTCCAGCCCTGATCCTCCTGGAAGGCCTTGACCGCGGCCTGGTCGACGTTCGACCAGCTGCGGCTGGGTCCTTCCTTGTAGAGGTCGCGGTACTTCTTGCCGCGCAGCACCAGCGCGGCACCGACGAGGAGTACGTAGTCGTTCTCCTTGCCGGCCCCGAACACCTCGGGCCCCGGGAACGGAACGACTTCGACAACCACGGGCTCGGCCATGTCCCCTCCAGCGATCGACGACGATCTGAGGCTCAGCGTAGGGAGTGCCGGGCCGTTCCCGCAGGACGTTCGCCGCCTGCTCGTACGCTGGGTCCATGACGACGGAGCACCACGACCAGTTGCGCACCACACTCGGCGTCCTCCGCAGCCGGCGCAGCACCGAGGCCCCCAGCGTCATGGACGAGACCCTCGCCGGCGGCGGGCCGCAGCTGCTGGCGCTGGCTCGCGCCATCGACCCCGTGAACGCCGAGGACCTGGTCCAGACGGCGTATGCCGACGTCCTCGAGCGGTCCGGGTCGGCAGAGCTGCCGGCCGTGCTGGAGCGCCTGGCCGACCTGGCGGTCCAGTACCGCGACAGCGACGTCGACACCGAGCGGGTCCGCGAGGACCGCATCACCGAGATCGCCGACACCGGGCCCGACGAGGACAGCCCCGCCGAGCTGTACTACCCCTCGTTCTACGAGGAGACCACCGACCTCGGCGACTGGGTCGACTCCCCGAACTCGTGGCCCGACGGCGCCCGCGTCCTGGGCCCTGACGCCGAGATCGACACCGAGGAGCTCTACGGCGTCGTCGACGGCGCACTCGCGGAGCTGCCGGCCGCGCAGGCCACGCTGCTGAACCTGGTCGACGTCCAGGACATCCCGATCGAGGTCGCCGCCCGCACCGCCGGGCTCGACCCGGCCGCGGCCCGCAAGGCCATCGGCCGGGCCCGCCACCACGTCCGGCAGCGGCTGCACGCCTACCTCGACGGCACCGAGTCGGCCTGACGGCCGGCGCCGGGCGCTCCTCGCGGCCGGTCGCGCGGCCGGTGGCGCGGCAGGCCGCACCCGCCGCCGCCGGGATGGACCCGTCGACGTCGAGGACCGGCCAGCCGGTCGTCCGACGGATACGCCGGCGACCCGGAGACGTCGATCAGCCGTACTCCGTCACCCAGCACCCTTGGCATGGAACGGGCCCGCGGCTACCGTGGCACGACGTTCCATGCTGGAGTCCGCTGGTCTCGCCGAGGAGTGCCCCCCATGCCACGAATCGCCGTCGCCGCCGCCCTCGCCACACTGCTGGCGGCCGCCACCCTGCCGTTGACGACGGCCGCCGGCGCTTCGGCCGAGGCGCCCGCCGTCCGCACGTTCGACGACGAGACGCTCGGCGCCGCACCAGCGGGCTACACGGTCCAGGGCGACGTCACCGTCGCCGAGGCGCCGTTCGGCCCGGCCGGCAACCGCGCGCTGCACCTCACCGACAGCAACCGGGCACTGCAGACCCGGCTGCACATTCCCGCACAGGTCACGGCCGCTCGGCGGTTCGACTTCGACCTCGCGCTGCACTCCACGAGGCAGCCGGTCTTCATCGCCGTCCACGCGGCCGGCGACAACCCCGCGCTGGGGATGTACCGGTTCATGATCACGCCCGTGTACGCCTACGGCGGCAGCACCACCGCCCAGGTCCTGGTCTACGACGGGCGCCAGTACGTGCGGTTCGCGACCGTGCCGATGCTCACCGCGCGCGACCACCCGAGCCGCGTCAGCATCGCCGCCGGCACCGAGGCCGCCGTGCTCACGGTGAACGGAATGTCGTTCCGCACCACCGTCAAGGCCTCGGGCGGCAGCGGGATCACCAGCATCGAGCTCGCCTCGAGCGGCAGCGCCCCCGTGGGCTCGGACGCCTACGTCGACGACGTCGGGCTGTCCGACATCGACCCGGCCGGCCCGGCGCTGGCCGCAGGACTCCCCGTCGTCGGCACCCTGCAGGACTACACCGCCGAGAAACACCCCGCGTCGACCGTCGTGGCGACCATCGACGAGCCGGGCCTGCGGGCGTCGCAGGTCCGGGCGCGCGTCGTCGTCGACGGTGTGGACACGCCGTTCCCCGCCCGCGTGCACGGCGAGCCCGGACGGCTCTCCGTGAGCGCCGCGATCGACGCCGACGACATCGGGCTACACCCCGTCACCGTCACGGTCACCGACCTGCGCACCCATGTCACGCGCTCGGTCCAGCAGCGCATCCAGGCATACTCGCCGATCCCCACGCAGGTGGTCGCCCAGGAGCCGGCCGGCGCGGCCGAGCCGCGCTTCCCCGACGCCGTCCGGCTGGCCGACGGCACCATCGTCCTCGCCTACCACCTGGCCGACGGGCACACGAACGCCGACGGCGTCGTCCGGGTCGTGCGCTCGACCGACGGCGGGGCGACGTGGACGGCGCCGGTCACCGTCGTCGCCACGGCGGGCGACAACCGCGACCCGAAGCTCAGCGTGCTGCGCGACGGGACCGTGCTGCTGACGGTGTTCCGCACCGACTGGTCGACCCGGCCGGAGAGCAACCTCGGCACCTTCGTCTATCGCTCGACCGACGGCGGCCTCACGTTCCCCGCGGTCACGCGCATCGACAGCGCACAGCCCGGCGCCTGGCAGCACGGCCCCGCCGTCGAGCTCCCGAACGGCGACATCCTGCAGCCGCTGTACGGCTACGGCGCCCGGGTGGCCCGCAGCACCGACGGCGGCCGCACCTTCCCCGCGTCGAACGAGCTGACCGTCGTCGAGGACGACGTGCGCTACTCCAACGGCGAGCCGAACATCGTCCGGCTGCCCAGCGGCGAGCTCGTCATGCAGATCCGCCGCCACGACAACCTGCTGGCGATCGAGAGCGAGTCCACCCTCGTCCGCTCCTTCGACGACGGCGTCACCTGGACGACCCCCGAGCCGATCGGCCTGCCGACGTCGTCGGCGCACCTGCTGCTGGCGGAGGACGGATCGCTGCTGGTCACGTACGGCGACTACTCCCAGGCGGGGCGGCCCACCTACGGCGCGCTGATCGACGACCCGTCGGGCCCCTGGACGGAGCACCGCACGCGGGCGCTGTACAACTCCGGCTGGGAGGACCAGGCCAACCCCACCAGCGTCCAGCTCGACGACGGCTCGTTCCTCACCTTCGGCTTCGACGTCGCCGACCGGACCGTCGTCTCGTTCCGCACCACGGCGGCCGACTACGAGTGAGCCGCGCTCGGCACCCCTCCGGAGTCGATCATCTCGCCCGGTCCCGATCCTGGCGCGCACGTCCCGAGCCGGGGCGTCGAGGACGGCAGGGGCCGGACGGTCGACGCCTGTCGGAGTTGTCAGGGTTTGCGTGATCGACACACCCGCGCAACACGCGACCGCGACCGTACTGTGGTCGCGGATACAAGATGCAGCCCGCCGCGACGCCCTCGTCCGAAGGGAGTCGTTCATGTCGACGCACCACTGGAGTACAGCAAGCCGGCGCAGTGTGCTGGCCGCCGGTCTCGCCGTCCCACTGGCCGCCGCCGTCGGCGCCGCCCCTGCCCGGGCGTCCCGCGGTCAGGGCGGCGGCCATGGTAGTCATGGCCCCATGTCCGGGAAGTGGGACCATCACCTGAAGTCCACGCCGGAGAACCTGCACTGGGGCGGGTTCCCGATCGGCTGGGAGCCGGGGGTCACGATCCGGTCGGGGCAGACGGCGCGTGTCGACACTCTCTCCCACCAGGGTTTCACCAACCCGGCCATCCACCCGCGCGACTACTTCGGCGCGTTCGGGGTGAAGCCGCGCGAGATCCTGTCCGACGGCATCGCGTTCTGGGAGACGCTCCCCGCACGGCAGGCGGAGAACCGGCAGTACGGAGGGCACGTCCTGACCGGCCCGATCTACGTCCGCGGCGCCGAGCCGGGCGACACCGTCGCGATCGACATCCTCGACATCGACACCCGGGTGCCGTACGGGTTCAACAACACGGCGCCGACCGGTGGCGTCATGGCCGAGTTCTACCGAGGCTGGCGCGAGGGCGACGCCGGCCTCGACATCCCGGCGCAGATCCCGCCGGGCCTGCCCGCGGGCGTCTGGCCGGACGTGCGCACGCACCTCTACCGGACCGGCATGCACCGGGGCGAGGAGGTCGTCTTCTTCTCCGACGACGTCATCATCCCGACGCACAAGTTCCCGGGGATCATCGCGGTCGCCTCACCGACGGGCGAGTTCATCGGCAACACCGAGGACGCCC
Source organism: Jiangella ureilytica (assembly GCF_004348545.1). Taxonomy (GTDB): domain Bacteria; phylum Actinomycetota; class Actinomycetes; order Jiangellales; family Jiangellaceae; genus Jiangella; species Jiangella ureilytica. The sequence goes on from NZ_SMKL01000008.1 coordinate 22,020, forward strand.
CGCCACCGGCCACCGGGGTGCAGAACTCGACCCCGCCGGGGAGGTTCGGCGGCAACATGGACGTCCGCGACCTCACCGCCGGGACGACGCTGTACCTGCCGGTCTTCCAGCCGGGTGCGCAGATCTTCATCGGCGACCCGCACAGCTGCCAGGGCGACGGCGAGGTGAGCGGCACCGCCGTCGAGCACTCGCTCGCGGGCACGTTCCGGATCACCCTGATCAAGGACACCGTGACCGAGCTGCCCTGGGCCGAGACCGACGACCACTGGATCATGATGGGCATCCACTGGGACCTCGACCGAGCCATGCGCATCGCCGTCGAGAAGACCGTCGACTTCCTCGTCACCACCCAGGGCATGACCGTCCCGAAGGCCTACTCGTTCGCCTCGATCGCGGTGAACTACCACAACGCCGAGGTCGTCGACCGCACCCAGGTCGTCACGGGTTTCGTCCCGAAGAGCGTCTTCAGGGGCCGTCGCCGCTGACCTGGCCGACGCAGGCGGCCTCGGGTACGGTCCGGACGTGTCCAGGTCCACCGAGCCCGAGGCCGGCCTGCTCGCCGCCGCTCGGCGGGGCGACGAGCACGCCTTCGAGGCGCTGGTGACGCCGTTCCGCGGCGAGGTGCTGGCCCATTGCTACCGGATGCTGGGCTCGTTCCACGACGCCGAGGACGTGCTGCAGGACGCCCTGGTCCGGGCCTGGCGCGGATTGGACGGGTTCGACGGCCGCCGGTCGATCCGGCCGTGGCTCTACCGGATCGCCACCAACCGGTGCCTGACCGCCCTCGAACGACGGCGACGGCGTGAACTGCCGGTCGATCTCGGCCCGGGCGCCCGCGCCGAGGAGGTCCGGTGGATCGAGCCGTTCCCGGACGACCGGCTCGGCACCGAGCCGGATCCCGAGGCACGTACGGTCGCCCGGGAACGCGTCGAGCTGGCGTTCGTCGCCGCGCTGCAGGTACTGACGCCCCGGCAGCGAGCGGTCCTGCTGTTGCGCGAGGTCCTGGGCTTCGCCGCCGCCGAGGTCGCCGTCCAGCTGGACACGACCGTCGCGTCGGTGAACAGCGCGCTGCAGCGGGCGAGGAAGGCGATCGACGGACGGCGGCCCGAGCGCAGTCAGCAGGCGACCCTCGCGGCGCTGGACGATGCCACCGTCCGGCGGATCGCCGAGCGGTACGCCGCCGCCTGGGAGGCCGGCGACGTCGATGCGATCGTGGCGATGCTCACCGACGACGCGCGCTATGCGATGCCGCCGATCGCCGAGTGGTACTCAGGCCGCGACGACATCCGCGCCTTCCTGGCCGCCGGGCCGTTGACGGACCGCTGGCGGTTCCTGCCGGCGCGGGCGAACGGCCAGCCGGCGTTCGGCACCTACCTGTGGGACGGGTCCCGGCGCGTCTTCGTGGCCGCCGCGCTGGACCTGCTCGCCGTCGACGGCGACCGGGTCGCCGAGGTGACCTCGTTCCTCATGCCGGAGACCTTCGCCGATTTCGGCCTTCCCGCCGAGATCCCGGACGACATCGCCCCGGCGCGATGAGTTCGCCGGCACCCGCGGGGTTGTAGGTCGTGACGGACCGACCCGACACCGCAGGAGGAGACCATGAACGACACGACGGCCGAGACCGAGATCCGCTCCCTCATCGAGCGCTGGGCGGCGGCCGCCCAGACCGGTGACCTCGACGGCATCGTCGCCGGCCACACGGCCGACACCGTCATGTTCGACGTGTCGCCACCGGCTGGCGGGGTGCGCGGGCTCCAGGCGTACCGGGACAGCTGGGGGCCGTTCCTCGACATGTCGGCGACGGCGACGGCGTTCGTCTTCCGGGTCACGTCGATCGAGGTCACGGCCGGAGCGGACGTCGCCTTCGCCCACGCACTGCTCGACATCGGGCCGGCGAGCGCACTCGGCCAGGACAGCAGCCCGCTGCGTCTCAGCGTGGGGCTGCGCAAGCAGGACGGACGGTGGCTCATCGCTCACGAGCACCATTCGTTCGCTCGCTCCTGACCGTCGGCCTGGCGGCGATCGCGACGATCTCGTCGGCGAGCTGCCGTGGCGCGTCGAGCGGGACGAATGTCCGCGCCTTCGGCACCGGCACGAAGGCGGCGTCGCGGAACCGCTGCTGGATCCGCCGGCCCAGCTTCGCCGTAAAGGCGCGGTCGCCGGTGCCCCAGACCAGGGTGACGGCGCCCTCGAAGCGGTCCAGCCGGGTCGAGACGTCGAGGAGCTCGTCCGGCTCGACGGCCCTCAGGAACCGCACCAGGTCGCGGACGACACCGTCGTCGCGCAGGGCCGGCTCGATCCACGCGCGGGTCAGCTCGGCCGGGAGGTCGTGGGCGAGCATGCCGAACCCGAGCCACGACTGCCGCAGCGCACGCACCCGCATCCGGCCGGCGAGGAACCGCGCCCGGCGCTCGCTGCGGAGCAGCGCGAACAGCGGCTTGAAGGCCGCCGGCGGGAACACGCCGAGACCGTCGCAGTTGGTGAGGACGACCCGCCCGATGCGCCGTGGATCCTCGTCGACGGCGAACTGGCACAGCGCGCCGCCCGTGTCGTTGCCGACCAGCGTGACCGCGTCCAGGCCCAGAGCCTCCAGGAACTCGAGGACCAGGCGCGCGACGCCGCGGGGCGACAGGTCGGCACCGTCGTTCATGGCCGTGGGGTGCGCGCCGAGCGGCCAGTCGGGCGCGTACGACCGGATCCCGCGCCCGGCGAGGTCATCGGCCACGCGCGACCACAGGGTCCCGTCGGTGAGGAGTGGGTGGACGAAGACGACGGGCGGCGCGGCGGACTCCTCGGGCCCGGCGACGCGGTAGTGGACGGGACCGCCGGACAGCTCGATGGTGGGCATCGGAGGACCTCCTAGACTCGGCGCACGCACTGACGAACAGCCTGCACGGAAGGTAACATACAGACTGTATGAATGTTAAGCGTCGCACCCAAGCGGAACGGTCCGCCGCCACGCGCATCGCGCTCGTCGGGGCGGGGCGGCGGCTCTTCGCTGCCCAGGGGTTCGCCGGCGTCGGCACCGAGGCGATCGTCCGCGAGGCCTCCGTCAGCCGGGGGGCGCTCTACCACCAGTTCGCCGACAAGACCGAGCTGTTCGCGGCGGTGCTCGAGGACGTCGAGCGCGACGTTTCGCAGCACCTCGCCGAGGTCGCGGGCGCCAGGGCCGAGGCGGGCTTCGAGGACGTCATGCTGGGCGCGGTCGAAGCCTGGCTCGAACTCTGCGAACGGCCCGAGATCCAGCGCATCGTGCTCGTCGACGGCCCCTCGGTGCTGGGCTGGATCCGGTGGCGCGAGATCTGCCAGCCCCACGTGCTGGGCCTGATCCGCGCGGTCCTCGAGCAGGGCATGGCCGCGGGCGAGGTGGAGCAGCAGCCGGTGGCCCCGCTGTCGCACGCGCTGATCGCGGTCGCCGACGAGGCCGCGATGTACGTGGCCTCGTCGGCCGACCCCGCCACGGCTCGACGCGAGATGGTCGACGTGGCGCGCCGGCTGCTCTCCTCGCTCACGACCAGCGGCGCCACGCCGGGTCGGTGATCACCGCAGGGCGGGCACGTCCACCATCGACCGGAGCCGGCGGATGCGGTCGGCCGTGGGCGGGTGGGTGCGCAGCAGACCGGCCATGCCGCCGCCGGCCAGCGGATTGGCGATCATCAGGTGCGCCTTCGAGGCGATGGCCGGGTCGGCGGGCAGCGGCAGCGCCCGGGTGCCGCGCTCGATCTTCGCCAGTGCACTGGCCAGCGCGAGCGGGTCGCCGGACAGCTGCGCGCCGTCGGCGTCCGCCTCGTACTCGCGGCTGCGGCTGACGGCGAGCTGGATCAGCCCGGCCGCGAACGGCGCGAGGAACAGCATGAACAGCGCCACGAGCGGATTCGGACCGTCGTCGTCATCGGAGCCCAGCGGGATGACGATGGCCAGGTGGGCGACGGCGGTGACGATGCCCGCCAGCGCCGCGGCGACGCTGGAGATGAGGATGTCGCGGTTGTAGACGTGCGACAGCTCGTGGGCCAGCACCGCGCGCAGCTCACGCGGGGTGAGCAGCCGCAGGATGCCCTCGGTGACGGCGACGGCGGCATGCTCCGGGTTGCGGCCGGTCGCGAACGCATTGGGCTGCACCACCGGGCTGACGTACAGGCGCGGCATGGGCCGGCCACTGGCGACGGCGAGCTCGCGCACCATGGCGTGCAGCTCCGGCGCCTGGGCCGCAGTGACCGGCCGCGCGCCCATGGCCCGCAGCGCGAGCTGGTCCGACCAGAAGTAGCTGCCGGCGTTCATCGCCAGCGACAGAACCGTGGCCAGCATGAGGCCCGTCGTGCCGCCCAGCCAGTAGCCCACGGTCAGGATGAGACCGGTGAGCAGGCCGAGCAGGACGGCGGTCTTGAGTGCGTTGCGATAACGGCGAGTCGTCTGCATGTGTCCTCTCTCTTCGTCGGTGCACTCACCTCTCGAGAGAACGCGCTGACCACGGGTTCTGTTCCAAACCTGCGCGGGGTCGACTCAACCTCGGCGGATCACCGGCGCACCCCGCTGGAGCATTGCGGTGGCCACGGCTGCTACCCGACGCGGCCGTCCGCTGCTCGATCGGGTTCCCTCGCGGCGTCTCGGCGACCGCGAGGGACCCTGATCGGGAGCCGCGCGTCAGCCGGCGGGCGGGATGTTGACGTTGCGGCGGAACAGGTTGCCGGGGTCGTACTGCCGCTTGATCTGCGTGAGCCGCTCCCAGGTGCCGCCGGGGTAGGCCTCGCGCGCTCGCTCGGTGCCGTCCTCGGCGAGGAAGTTGACGTACGCGCCCGGCTCGCCGTTGGCGATCAGTGCCGAGGTGTCGCGGACCCACTGCTCCCGCTCGGCCCGGGTGCCGGGACCGTCGAGGAACGAGGCGACGTTGACCATGAACGGCCGCCCGCGGTGGGAGTAGGCCGTGGCGTCGTCGGCCACCCGCGAGATGGCGCCGCCGAGCGGCCGGAACTGCGTGACGCGCATGGGCGCCGGCGCGGTCTCGAGGCGCTCGAGGACCTGCGTGATCAGGGCGTGGTCGAGCCGGTCGGCGAAGAGGGTGCGGGCGGTGGCCGTCGGGTGGTAGTCGCCGTCGGCGTCGCCCATGAACATCTCGTGGTAGGCGATGGGCCGCACCATGTCGGCGATGGGCTCGGCGAGGGCTCGGATGGGCGCCAGCACCTTCTCGGCCTCGTCGGCCGGTCCGGAGTAACAGACCAGGCCGAAGACCACCATGGTGCCGTGCAGGTCGGCCGGGACGAAGGGCATGGGCGGCGCCGGCATGACGTTGACGATGACGGAGAGCTCGTCGGGCGCCGCGGCCGCCTCGGTGATGAACCCGTGCACGACGTCGGGCGTCGCCGGGAGCATGAGCATGCCGCCCACGACGCCGGGCAGCTCGTGCAGCCGGTACTTGAACCTGGTGACGACGCCGAAGTTGCCGCCGCCGCCGCGGACCGCCCAGAACAGGTCGGGATGGCTTCCGGCGTCGACCTGCAGGATCTGGCCGTCGGCGGTGACGACCTCGGCGGCCAGCACGTTGTCGATGGTCAGGCCGTGCCGGCGGGACAGGAAGCCGACCCCGCCGCCGGTGGTGATGCCGCCGATGCCGACCGTGCCGGTGTCGCCGAAGCCGACCGCCAGGCCGTGCTCGGCGACCGCCTTGGTGACGTCGCCCGCCGTCAGGCCGGTCTGCGCCCACACCGTGCGCTCGTCGACGTCGATGGCGATGGCGCGCAGGTGACGCAGGTCGAGCACGATGCCGTCGTCGACGCTGCTGAGACCGACCGGGTTGTGGCCGCCGCAGCGCACGGCGAGCTCGAGGCCGGTCTCGCGCGCGAGGGCGATGACGCCGGCCACCTCGGTGGGGTCGGTGGGGCGGACGATGACGGCCGGCCGGGTGTCGGTGCCGCCGTAGAACAGACCGCGGGCGGAGTCGTAGTCGGTGTCGCCAGGCGCGATGACCTGGCCTGCGAAGCGGTTTCGGAGGGCGGAGACGTCGAGGGTGGTCAAGGTCAGGGTTCTCCTTCGAGGGTCACCACGCCGGACCGCGAGGGTGTGCCCGTCCGGCGTGGGGACCATTCAACCCCTGACCACCGACAGAGTCAGCATGAATTTCGGCCGGATCTGCCAGCATCCGGTCGCAGTCGGCCACCCGCGCCGCCCGGCCACGCCGTCGCCGTCGGCTACGCGGTCGCCGCCCGGCCGGCGGGAACGGCGAGGTCCTCCATGAGGCGGTCGAAGACCTGGACCCGGTCGAAGCGCATGGCGTAGGTGCGTGCCCGCAGCGCCGCGGCCCGCCGGTCGTCAGGGGCCATCTGCAGGACGACGCGGTCGAGGGCGGCCGCGAGCCCGGCGGGGTCGCCCGCGGCGATCTCGACGGCGGTGTCGCCGACCGACTCCGGGATGCCGCCCGTCGTCGTCGTGACGACCGGGCCACCGCCGGACAGCATGGCCTCGACGAGCGCGATGCCGAACGTCTCGACGAACTCCGGCCGCGGCTTGCTGGGCAGGACGAACGCGGCGCTCCCGTTCATCAGCAGCGGCTTCTCCTCGTCGCTGACGTCGTCGAGGAAGACGATGCGGTCGTCGCCGGCGGCGAGCGCCCGCATCTGGGCGAGCTCCGGTCCCGTGCCGGCGATGACCAGCCTGACCCGGTCGCGTCCGGCCGACGCCTGGTACGCGGCGATGAGGTCGTCGACCCCCTTGGCCAGCGTGACCCGCGACAGGAACAGCAGGTAGCCGTCGCGCTCGAGACCGCGTCGGGCCAGCGCCTCGTCGACGGCCACCGGGTCGAGGTCGACGTAGGCGCCGGTGTCGATGGGCGGGTAGCTGACGGTGACGCGGGCGGCGCACTCGTCGGCGAACCGGGTGCCGCAGACCTGGTCGACCTGCCGTGCCGACTCGATGATGAGGTCGCGGGTGTAGTCCGACACCGCCACGCAGCCGTCGTTGGCCAGGAAGGTCGTCAGCAGGAATGCCGCAGCGCCGGCCCGGCCCTCGGCGATGCTGGTGCGGACGATGTTCGTGATGTCGGAGCCGACGGCCTTCGCGGCGGTGGTGACGTTGAACCCGGCGCCGCTGGCTCGCGCCCCGCGCAGCGCCTCGACCACGGCGTTCGTGTGCGGCGTCAGGTACATCGAGATGCACACCGTCGGGACGCCGTCGGTGAAGAGCTCGTAGAGCCGGCTGGTCAGGCCGAGCACGAAGCGGCCGTCGGGGACGCGGTAGTCGCCGACGGGCTCCGGCCGCTCGACGGTGATGCCCTCGCTGTACGGGAGGATCGAGTCGAGCGGTTTCAACGGGAGACCGGCCGCCTGCAGCGCGGGAATCGGCCAGGTGACGATGCGGACGTCGTCGTATCCCCGGGTGAGCGCGACCTCGGCGAGGTTGCGAGCCTCGCCCGAATGGCCGCAGATCACTGGATCTGCGCGCACGACGATCACCAGGCGGCGGGTGGGTCGGCTCATGGCAACACCTCCGAGTCTCTATCCGTGCGTGCGGTCGGAGACCGACGGCGGACGCACCTTCGTCGCCCAGCCCGAGGGTTCCGGTCCGAGTTCGATCTGCAGGCGGCCTCCGCCGTGCAGTTCGCTTCCGGTGATGAATCCACCGTCGAGTGGCTTGCCGTTGAACGTCGCCGATTGGACGAACTGCGGTGCCGGCTGGGTTCCCGTCTCGCTGCCGATCGGCGACTCCCGGTGCCCGACGGTCTCGACCAGGAACTCGTTGCCGCCGATCTCGAGGCTCGCCGTCGCGAACGCCGGCGCGTTCACCAGGAACAGGTTCTGCCCGGCGACGGGGAACAGGCCCAGCGACGCCCACACGTACCACGAGCTCAGGGCCCCGGAGTCGTCGTTGCCGGGCAGCCCGCCGCGGGTCGGGGCGAACTGGTTCGTCAGCGCGGCGTGCACGATCTCGGCGGTGCGGTCGGGCCGGCCGGCGTAGTGGTAGGCCCACGGCGCCTCCATGTCCGGCTCGTTGTTCAGTCCCTCGAACCGGTGCAGCGCGAGACCCTCGCCGTAGCCGTCGCCGTCGGCGAACGGAGGCGTGCCGAGCTGGCGGACCGGTTCCTTGCCGTACCCGAAGAAGCTGTCGAGCATCTCGACGAACCGGTCGTCGCCGCCGGCGAGCTTGATGCGCGCGGCCATGTCGTGCAGCAGCCGGAACGAGTAGTTCCACCGGCCGCCCTCGTAGTACGTCGACTTCTTCAGCAGCCCGGTGCTGGGCTCGAACGCGTTGGCCCAGTACCGCGACCGCTGCTCCAGCTCGTCGGCCAGCCGGCGGTCGCCGAGACCGCGGGCGATGACGGCGGTGCAGTGGTAGCCGTAGGCGAGGTCGAGCGTGTGGGTGATCGGGTGGACGATGTCCTTCTCGAGGAAGTCCTCGCCGTACACCCGCCGCAGGTCGTCCTGCATGTGCACCAGTGCCCAGTCCCAGTCGATGCCGTCGAGGCCGAGCAGGTACCCGTCGGCCAGCGCCGTATGCGCCAGGGCGCTGCCCTGCCGGAAGAAGCGGTCCGCGCCCTTGGCCATCCGATAGCCGATGGGGAAGTTGCCCTCTTCCTCGCACACCCGGATCAGCGACTCGAGCAGCGCCGCACCCCGCTTCGGCGCCAGTGCCGTGATCAGCGGGATCTGCGTCTTGTAGATGTCCCACATCGTGCAGATGTCGAAGACGAACGGCCCCGACGTCGGCCAGAAGGGGCTCTCGTCGTCGCCGAAGCACGGCTTGATCAGCGAGTGGTACAGGCTGGTGGCGAACACCGTCCGCCGCGCGTCGGTGCCGCCGTCGACCTTCACCTGATCGAAGTACGACGACCACTTCTTCCTGGTGCGCGACCGGCACTTGTCGAACCGGGTGCGGCCCAGGCCCAGCTCGTCGTCCAGATTGGCCCGCGCCTGGTCCGTCCCGCGCAGCGAGAAGCCCATCTTCAGCTCGACCGTCTGCCCGGACAGCGCCGGTCCCATGAAGATCAGGCCGAACGGACGCAGCGTCGTGCGCCGGATGTAGTCGAAGTCGAGCCGTGTCCCGCCGTCGACCAACCGGCGGTCGTACCAGAGCAGCTGCCGCCAGTCAGGGGTGTCGGCCTCGATGAAGACCGACAGCGGCACCCCCTCCATGACGATGGTGCCCTCGGCCTGGCCGTGGCCGAGACTCTGCATGTGGGCGCGCAGCGGCACGGTCCGGCCGTGCTCGATGGCCAGCCCGCCGTACGAGAAGTCGACGACGACGCGGCCGCTGCGGGCCTCGGGGAACGTGTACCGGTGCACGGCCGTCTTCGCCCCGACGGTGACCTCGCACCTGATGCCGGTGTCGAGGGTGGCGCCGTAGTACCCCGGCTCGGCGACCTCGTCGCGCAGCTGCCAGAGCGTCCCGAGCGAGTCGAGCGGCTCGATCATCGGGGTGACGCGGAAGTAGTTGTAGTACTTGCGGATCGCGCCCGTGCCCGACTGCTGGAAATGCGTGAACCCCGACGCCTGCTGCCGGTCGTACAACGGCGTCGGCCGGCCCTCGGTGCTGATGCGATAGACCCCGTACCCCGTCGGGTAGGCCCCCGAGTAGGCACACGCCGACACCATGCCCAGCGGGTAGCTCGCGCCCGGATGGGTGTTGCCGACCTGCGCCTTCGGCCACCACCACGTGGCGGCCAGCCCTTGCGGGTCCGGCAGGTCCGTGGCCATGGTGCCGATGAAGGGATCAACGCTGTCCAGTATGTTCTGCATTCTGCCTGTCCCGAGGTGACCGATCCGTAGCGTCGATATGAACTCCCCATGTCGCGGGCGTCAAGGGCTATGGGTGAGGAGTACCCGTTTGTCACGCGGCTGGCCACCGGCGTCGCGTGGAGGGCGGCCCTGCGAATGGGTAGCCTGTCCGCGGGGCCTCTAGCTCAATTGGCAGAGCAGCGGACTTTTAATCCGCGGGTTCAGGGTTCGATCCCCTGGGGGCCCACCCCTCTGAGCTGCGAATCAGCTGCTGGAGCCCGTCGGTCCTCCGACCGGCGCGTCGTCGACGCCGACCTTGCGTGCGGCCTCTGACCGGCCTCCGACCCCGACCACGGCATCACGTCGCACGCCACGCCGTTCGGGTCGGCGTCGGGAGCTCGACAACCACGTCTCGCACCCGCAGCAGCTGCGCGGAGCCTTCGCGCGAGACGGCCCTGCGCATCTGGAGACCTGACGGCACCTTGTGGATGCGTTCTGCATGCAATATATTGCACATCAGACGGCGATCGCCGGGCTCTTCACAGGATCCGCGCGGGAACTCCCCGGTGCGGGAAGGAGAGGACCAGATCATGAGCACCGACCAGATCAAGAACGTCGTGCTGGTGCACGGCGCGTTCGCCGACGGCTCGGGGTGGCGTGGCGTGTACGAGAACCTGACGGCGCGCGGCTACACGGTGACGATCGTGCAGAACCCGCTCACCTCACTGGAGGACGACGTCGCGGCGACCACCCGGGTTCTGAATCGGCAGGACGGCCCGACGATCCTCGTCGGCCACTCCTGGGGCGGCACGGTCATCACCGAGGCCGGTGTCCACCCGAACGTGGCCGGCCTGGTCTACGTCTCCGCTCTGGCACCCGATGCCGGCGAGACCACGGGCCAGCAGTACGAGGGATTCGCGCCGACACCGGACTTCGTCATCGATGTCGTCGACGACGGGTACGGGTTCCTCGATCACGCCACGTTCAAGGCCGGGTTCGCCCACGACGCCAGCGACGCTGACGCCGCCTTCCTGCGTGACACGCAGATCCCGATCAACATGTCGGTCTTCGACACGCCGCTCGAGAACGCCGCCTGGCGCGACAAGCCCAGCTGGGCCGTCATCGCCACGGAGGACAAGTCGTTCGACCAGGCCATGCTGCAGCACATGGCGACGCGGAGCGGCGCGAAGGTCACCCACGTGTCCGCCAGCCACGCCGTCTTCATGACGCAGGCCGGGGTCGTCTCCGACACCATCGACGACGCCGCGAAGGGCGCTTCGCGCGCCGGTCGGTGAGCCGCCGATCCGCCGCAGGCCGAGCCCCACGCGCGGGCCTCACTCCTCGCTGACAGCCGACAACGTCTTCCAGGTGCCGAAGGCGATCTCGGCGGCGCGGTCCGCGTCACCGAGTGCGCACAGCCGGATGAGTTGGTCGTGGCGCGCCACCGAAGCCTGCCCGCCCAGCGAGGAGAACCGGAGGCGCTCGGCCCTTCGCAGTACGGGAGTGAACTGGTCGAGAACCGTCGCCAGCGCCCGGTTCGACGCCACCGCCACGGGGACGTTGTGCAAGGCATCGTCCGCGCGCAGCGCCGCTTCGACGTCGCCCTTCTCGATCGCGGCGCGAAATCGGGCGTTGGCCTCGCGCATCGCATCGAGGTCGGCGTCGGTGAGGTTGCCGACGGCTTCGCGGACGGCCAGTTGGTGCATGGCGGCGACGACGTCTCGGGCCTCCCGGATGTCGCGCGGGTCCAGGGAGCTCACCGTTGTGGAACGCCCGGGCAGAGCCGAGACCAGGCCTGCTTCCGCGAGGCGCAACAGTGCTTCACGGATCGGGGTCCGGCTGACCCCGAGCCAGGCCGCCAGCTCGGCGTCGCGCAACTGCTCACCGGGTTCCAAGGTGCCGTCGACAATGGCATCGCGGAGCCGGTGGTAGACGTCATCGCGAAGGAGACGCCGACCGATCGACTGAGCGTCCTGAGGGATGGGCATGCAATATATTGCGCACGCTCGCGTGGAGGTTGCAACTCGGTCAGGGCCCGGCACACACCCCGTTTTCGGTCTCCAGCCTTTCGGCCCTGGTGGCGCGTCGATCAGGGCTATAGGAGTGAGCTGGGTCGCCTCACGCTCAGCCCCTGCAGCGAGGCGGCCAAGTCCCCGCGTCGGGGCCGGCCCCCCGTTGCGACCCGGCGCGGGGGCGCCCCCCGCACCCGTCCCGAGCCGGCCGCAGCCGGCTTCGTTCTCTGGACGGCGACGGCGGCCGGCGTCGTCGTGCATGCCGACGTCGAGCTCGACCCGATCCATGCTGACCGAGGCCAGGACGTCGCGCGTGATCTCGGCGTGCACCGGCGGGGCGTCGCTGCCGAAGCGCATGGTCGTGTAGGCACCGCTGAGGAACGCGTCGGTGCTTCCGAGGTCGCGACCCTTCAACTCGAGATCGTGCCCGGTCAGGACGGGTCCCCGTACCTGCCGCCCACCCTGGACCGGCGCAGGCCGCGTCCCGGCGGAATCCGGATGGCCGCCTGCTCGACCTTGCGTCGAGCCTGCTCGGCAGGACGCACAGCGGACAGGATCGGTCCGCCTGATCTGTCACAGTGGGCACCGTGACGGGCGGCGAGGAGCGGGGGACGACGGAGCGGGTGCTGACGCTGCTCGGCCTGCTGCAGCAGCGTCAGGTCTGGACCGGTCCCGAGCTCGCCGAGCGGCTCGGGGTCACGCCGCGAACGGTGCGGCGCGACGTCGAGCGGCTGCGGGCGCTGGGTTACCCGGTGCACGCGAGCCAGGGCATCGGCGGCGGCTACCAGCTCGGCGCGGGGCAGGACCTGCCGCCGTTGCTGCTCGACGACGAGGAGGCGATCGCCACCACCGTCTCGCTGCTGGCGGCCGCGGGCGGCGCGGGTGGCGGCGTCGCCGGGGCCGGCGATGCCGCGCTGCGGGCGCTGACCAAGCTCGACCGGGTGCTGCCGACCCGGCTTCAGCGCGAGGTGCGCGCGCTCTCGGGCTCGGTCGCGTCGTTCAGCGGCGGCCGCACGCCGGTCGACCCCGAGCGGCTGATGACGCTGGCCCGGGCCTGCCGCGACGAGGTCGAGGCCGGCTTCGACTACCCGGCCGGGAGATCCGGGAGCGAGCTGCGACGGCGCCGGGTCGAGCCGTACCGGCTTGTCGCCTCCGACCGCCGCTGGTACCTGCTCGCCTACGACCTCGACCGCGACGACTGGCGCAGCTTCCGCGTCGACCGGATGACCGGGGTGACGGCGCGCACCTGGCGGTTCCGCCCGCGCGAGGCGCCCGACGCGGCGACGTTCGTGCAGGAGAGCGTGGCCAGCCGGGTCTATCCGCGCCAGGCGCGCTTCCTCGTGCACGCGCCGGCCGCGACGGTGCGCGCGCAGGTCTCGGCGTCGGCGGCGGTCGTGCGGCCCCGCGACGACGACCGCTGCGAGGTGCTCAGCGGCGCCGCCGACCTCGACGACGTCCTCATGCGCGTGCTGCTGCTGGGGCACGAGTTCGAAGTCCTCGACCCGCCGGAGCTCGCGAGCCGCTGCCGTGTGCTGGCGCAGCGACTGCTGGCCGCCGGCCCGGGTTGACTGAGCCGCCGCCCGCCCCGACCCACGTTGATCTTGGAGTAACCGCGGAGTCGCGGGGCGATTCGCCCGATTGATCCCGCGGTTACTCCAAGATCAACGTGGGTCGGGGTTGTCATGGGCATATATGCGTGGTCCTATATAGGACATGTCCCTCAGTCATGCGATCCTCGGGCTGCTCGACCTGGCCCCGATGACCGGCTACGACCTCAAGAAGACCTTCGACGGCTCCGTCGCGCACTTCTGGGCCGCCGACCAGGCGCAGATCTACCGCACGCTCGCCGCCCTGGTCGACGACGGCTCCGTCGACGTCCGCGTGGTGCCGCAGAAGGGCCGCCCCGACCGGCGCGAGCACCACATCACCGACGACGGCCGCCGCCGGCTCACCGCCTGGCTCGGCTCCCCGCTCGAGCCGGAGCGCAGCCGCGAGCCGTTCCTCGCCCGCGTCTTCTTCGCCGGCCGCGAGGATCCCGCCGTCGCGCGGAAGCTGCTCGCCGAGCGCCGCGCGGCCACCGAGGAGCGGCTGACGGCGTTGCGCTCGCTCCCCGACCCGGCCGGCACCCCGGCCGAACGACTCCGAACGGCGACCCTGCGCTACGGTGTCAGGCAGCTCGAGGCCGAGCTGGGCTGGATCGACGAGACCGCGGCGGCACTCTGATGCACCTCGCCGAGACTCATCCGAGCGCAGGCCCCAGCGTGCTGTTCCTGCACGGCGGCAACGTCGCCGGCTGGATGTGGCGCGGGCAGGCCGCCGCACTGCCGGACCACCACGGGCTGATCCCCGACCTCCCCGGCTTCGGCGCGTCCGCCGCGGCCGGCGAGCACTGGACCGGCCTCGCCGCCGTCGCCGACGAGCTCGCGGGCCTCATCCGCGAGCATGCCCACGACCGGCGAGCGCACGTCGTCGGGCTCTCGCTGGGCGGCATCGTCGGCACCGTCCTCGCCGCCCGGCACCCGGACATCGTCCGCAGCGTCTTCGTCACCGGGGCCGCGGTGCGCGGCGTCCGCGGCCCGGTCCGTGCGCTCGGCCTCGCCCAGCTGCGGCTGTGGGGCCGGCACGGCTACTGGTCCGGTCTCGCCCGCGCCTACCGGCTGCCCGCGGACTCCGTCGACGAGTTCGTGACGACCGGGCTCGGCATCGACCGCGGCTCCGCGCGCCGCCTGGTGCACGAGATCCACGACGGCGTCCCCGCGGCGACGCTCGACGGGCTCCGGTCGCTCGACGCGCCGCTGCTGGCGATCGCGGGCGAGCGCGAGCGCCGGGCCATCCGCGCGGCGCTGCCCGACATCGCCGGCCGGGCCCCGCACGGCGCCACCGGCCTCGCGCCGGGCATGCACCACGTCTGGAGTGCCGAGGACCCGGACCTGTTCCACCGCGTCCTCGCGCACTGGCTCGCTCACGCCGAGCCGTCGCCGGAGCTCCTGCCGACCACCTAGGACCAGAGCGACGCCGTCTGTGCCCCGGCGTCGTCGGCACGGATGCGCTGGAAGTTCCGCCCGCCGCGGCCGAACGCCGCCACCACGGCGGCCGGCACCCGCGCCACGTCGACGGGCGCGGGCAACCATCGGCATGGCCGCACGTGCACCAGGTCTGCCGCCCGGGCCGGCCCGCTCGCGTCGTAGCGGTACGGGCCGTCGAGCCGGCCGAGCAGGTAGGCGCCGTCGACGTCGCGGGTCCAGGCGAACGCGCCGTCGGGCACCGCCGCGAACCGCAGCAGCCGCCGGGCCGCACGCTCGCCGTAGGCCCCGTCCACCGCGGAGGCCGCCTCCTCGGCAGAGCCGGGTGGCGACGACGGCGGCAGCTCACCTCCCAGCCCGCACACGCCGGCCGCCAGCGCCCGCTCGACCCCGGCGCCGTCTGGCACCTCCGGCCGGCGCGAGCGCATGGGCGCGCGGTAGACGAGCGGCTCCATCAGGCCGGCACGGACGCCGCATGGCGCGCGACCCAGGCCTCGTACTCGGAGTCGTCCTCGGGCGTGCGGTCGATCAGCTCGGTCAGCAGCGTCCGCGCGGTGTCGAGCGCGTCGATGGCCGCCGTGATGCGGTCGCGCTCGGCCTCGAGCGGCGGCAGCATGGAGCGGCAGCCGGGCATGAGGCCGTCGCCGGTGTCGACCATGCACGGCAGCAGGTCGGCGATCAGGTGGCTGGGCAGCCCGGCCGCCAGCAGCGACCGCACGTGCCCCACGGTCTCGACGTCGGACGGCGCGTAGTCGCGGTAGCCGCTGGGCAGTCGCGCCGGCGTCAGGAGGCCCTGCTCCTCGTAATAGCGCAGCGCCCGCTCCGTCGCGCCGGTCCGCCTCGCAAGTTCACCGATCCGCATGCCGCTCCTCATCGCTTGACCTTCACGCCGACGTGAAGCTTTAGCGTACCTGGCATGACGACATCGCCGCAGGTCACCGTGCTCGGGCTCGGCAACATGGGCCGAGCTCTCGCCAAGGCCTTCCTCGCCCACGGCCACCCCACGACCGTCTGGAACCGCTCCCCGGAGAAGGGCGCCGAGGTGGTCGCCGCGGGCGCGACGCGAGCCGCCACCGTCGCCGACGCGGTGAGGACCGCCGACCTCGTCGTCGTGTGCGTCGTCGACTACAAGGTCGCGCGGCAGCTCCTCGAGCCGGCGGCCGCCGCGCTGCGCGGCCGGACCGTGGTGAACCTGACCGCCGACTCCCCCGGCGCCGCGCGCGATCTGGCGGCGTGGGCGGCCGAACACGGCATCGACTACCTCGACGGGTCGATCATGACGCCGACGATCACCATCGACACTCCGGACGCGGTGCTGATCTACAGCGGCCCGGCCGGCCTCTACCAGCGCCACGCGCCGACCCTCGCCGCGCTCGGCGGCAGGCAGCACCACCTCGGCGCCGACCCCGGCCGGGCCGCCGCCTTCGACGTCGCGCTGCTGGACCTGTTCTGGACCGCGGTCTCCGGCCTGACGCACGCGTTCGCGCTGGCCAAGGCCGAGGGTGTCGACGGCGCCGACCTCGCGCCGTTCGCCACCTCGATCGCCGGCCTGCTCGCGAGCTCCGTCGACGAGCTCGCCGAGCGCGTCGACCACGACCGCCACGACGCCGACGTCGCGACGCTGGAGACCGTCGCCGCGGGATTGGCGCACGTCATCGAGGCGGCCGACCGGCGCGGCCTGGACACCAGCGTCCAGCGGGCCGCGCACGCCCAGATGCGCCGGGTCATCGACGCCGGTCATGGCGCGGACGACGTGTCGCGGCTCAGCGCCGCACTGCTTCCGGGCGGCTGACCAGCGTCCTCTTTGCGCCATTGGCGCCTACCTGCCACGGATAGTCCTTCCGTGACGGGTCGCGGCGGTGCCAGATTGTCCGGACCGGACATCCCGGCACCACGTCTCACCCTGCAGGAGGAGCCGTGCGACCACGCCGACCGAGCCGACCGAGCCGACCGAGCCGCCTCGTCGTGACCGGAGCCGCCGTCGCCGCGATGGTCGCCGCCCTGCTGCCGGCAGCGGCGAGTGCACCGGCCGCCAGCGCCCCGGCCGCTCGCGCCGCGGAACCGGCCACCTCCTCCGTCACGCTCCTCACGGGCGACGTCGTCACCGTCGCGCAGGAGCCGGGCGGCGAGCGGACCTACGCCGTCACTCCGGCGCCGCGCGAGAACGGCCGCTCGGTGACGTTCACCAGCGTGTCCGACGGCGACAACCACTACGTCCTGCCGTCGGACGCGTTCGGGCTGGTCGCGAGCGGGACGGTGGACCGGCGGCTGTTCGACGTCGCGCACCTGGAGCCGGGCGGCCCGCCGCCGGTCATCGTCCGGTACGACGGCGTCAGCCCGCGGCTGCGCAGCACCCCGGTCGCGCGGACGCTCGAGTCGATCGACGCCGTCGCGCTCGACCCGCAGGACGCGACAGGGCTGTGGGCCGACCTCACCCAGCCTGGCACGAGCGCCCGCGCCGCCGCGCTGACCAGCGGCGTCGCCAACGTCTGGCTGGACGCGACCATCCGCGCCGACCTCGACGTCAGCGTCCCGCACATCGGCGTCCCGGCGGCGTGGGCGGCCGGGTACGACGGCGCCGGCGTCACCGTGGCGGTCCTCGACACCGGGATCGACGCCGCCCACCCCGACCTCGCCGGCCGGGTCACGGCGACGCGGAACTTCACGACCGACGACGACGCCGTCGACCACCACGGGCACGGCACCCACGTCGCCGCGACGGTCGCGGGCACCGGCGCCGCGCCCGGCGCCGGTCCGGGTGTCGCACCCGGCGCCGACCTCATGATCGGCAAGGTTCTGACCAGCGGGGGCACCGGGCAGCTGTCGTGGGCCATCGACGGCATGGAGTGGGCCGCCCGCAACGGCGCCGACGTCGTCAACCTCAGCCTCAGCGCGCCCGCGACCGACGGCACCGACCCCGGCAGCCTCGCCGTCGACGCGCTGTCCGCGGAGACCGGCACGCTCTTCGTCGTCGCGGCCGGCAACGACTACAGCGACGCCGCCGTCGGCACGCCCGGCGCGGCCACCAGCGCGCTCACCGTCGGCGCCGTCGACGACACCGACGCCCTCGCCGACTTCAGCAACCGCGGCCCCCGACGGGGCGACGCCGCGATCAAGCCGAACCTCACCGCACCCGGCGTCGGCATCGTCGCCGCCCGCGCGGCCGGCACCAGCATGGGCACACCCGTCAGCGACCTGCACACCAGCGCCAACGGCACGTCCATGGCCACGCCGCACGTCGCCGGCGCCGCGGCGCTGCTCGCCCAGGCGCACCCCGACTGGGGCTACGCCGAGCTGAGGGACGCCCTCGCGTCGACGGCCGCGCCCGGCGCCCACACCCCGTTCCAGCAGGGCGCGGGCCGGGTCGACGTCGCCCGGGCGGTCGAGCAGGGCGTGTACGGGCCGGCCAGCCTGGACTTCGGCCGCATCGCGGACCCCGCGACGGCGCCGGTCACCCGCACGCTGACCTACCGCAACACCACCGGCGCCGCCGTCACCCTGGATCTCGCGGTCACCGGCACCGGGTGGGACGGCCGCACCATCCCGTCCGGCGACGTCCGGTTGAGCGACACGGCCCTCACCGTCCCCGCGAACGGCACCGCCACCGTCGACCTCACCGCCGACCCGACGGCCCTCGACGCGGGCGTCTACTCCGGCGTCGTGACGGCGACCGGCGCGACCGGCGCGGCCGGCGCCATCGCGACGAGGACGCCGTGGAGCCTCTACGAGGCCGGCGTCACCCACGCCCTCGACATCGCCGCGACCAACCGCCGCGGCGCTCCGGCCGACCCGGGCCTGCCGGTCTGGGTGGTCAAGGTCGACCCGGGCTTCGTCGCCAACGACCCGTTCCGCACCTGGAACCACTTCGCCTGGACCGACTCCGAGGGCCGCGCGAGCCTCGACGTCGCCGAGGGCGTGTACGACGTCTACGCGCAGATCACGACGTGGGACCTGCAGGCGACGGAGTCGACCATCGCCGTCGCGAGTGAGCTCGCGGTCCGCGCCGACACCGCCGCCCACCTGGACGCCCGCGACGCCGTTCTGCGCAACCCCGAGGTCGGCGAGCCGGTCGACCTGCTCATGGGCGAGATCGGCGTGCTCCGCAGCACCCCCGACGGCCGGCTGTTCGGCGTCGGCGCGCTGTTCGACCAGTCCAGCGAGTGGACGCTGTACACGACGCCGACCCCCGATCCGCAGCTGGGCCGGACCGAGTCGTACACGAAGTGGGCCCTCGGCTCGACGCTGGCCGAGCTGCGCGGGCCCGGCTTCCGGGCCACGCCGGAGTACTGGCCGCACCTCGCCGGACCCGCGCTCGACGGCGACCGGCGGTTCCCCGTCGTCGACGCCGGCGACTCCGGCGACGGCGCGTCCGCCGACCTGCCCGCCGCCCGCGACGCCCTGGCGCTGGTCCGGATCCGGATCCCGGCCGGCGAGCCGTACGGGTACGCGTACGCGCTCAGGGAGATCCAGCGGGTCACGGCGGCGGCGGCCGAGGCCGGGGTCGCGGGCCTGCTGGTCTACGCCGACACCCCCGGCGCGCTGGGCATCCAGCTCCAGGCGACGCCGCTGCTGCAGCTCGGCCTCAGCCGGGCCGACGGCGACGCGCTGCGGCAGGCGATCGCGGCCGGCCGGGTCCGCCACCTCGACGTCGACGCGCGCCGCTCGCCCGAGCGCGTCTACCACCTGCGCCTGGGCCACGAGGGCGGCTTCCCGGCCGACGGCCCCGCCGTCGTCGAGCCGGGCGACCTCACCACGCTGCAGAGCCGCTACCACACCGACACCCCCGGCCACGAGGGCACGCACGCCTGGTTCGCGTTCAGCCCGACGATGCCGGACAGCGCGCAGCTCACGCTCGGGCTCTGGGGCGGCAGCGCCCGCACCGAGCTGGTCGCCGCCTCCGGCCCGCCGCTGCGCTGGCTGCGCTGGCTGCGCGAGACGACCATGGAGGGCGCCGCGCTGCGGGCCTGGAACGTGTTCGAGCCTGGTGACCGGCTGCCGGCCGAGCGCTGGTTCGAGTCACCGGTCCACTACGGCGCGCTGGACGTCGACGGCGCCTTCCCGACTGTGCTGCGTTGCACGTTCTGCCGCCAGGGCGACCGGTTCGTCACCGGCCAGTACCGCCTCGACGCGCAGGGCGACCACTACCAGCACGCCTGGTTCGAGCAACCGGCCGTCCGGCTGTTCCGCGGCGGCGAGGAGCTGCCGGTCCGTGGCTCGGTCAACCAGTGGTTCCAGCTCCCGGCGGGCACCGGGGACTACCGGCTGACCATGGACTACGTCCAGCCCGGCCCGCCCGACGGCCTGGCCACGCGCATCGCGACGGAGTGGGAGTTCACGTCGGCGCCGCCGGCCCCGAACCAGCTGCCGGAGGCCTACGAGTGCCCCGTCGCCGCGCTCACCGACCCGTGCGCGTTCCAGCCGCTGCCGCAGCTGCAGTGGGACCTCGGCCTCGACCTGGTCAACAGCGCGCCGGCCGGCCGGCGGCACACCGTCGGGCTGCACGCCGCTGCGCCCGGCGGCGGCCCGGCCGCCGAACGGCTGCGGGTCTGGTTCTCCGTCGACGACGGCGTCAGCTGGCGGCCCGCCCAGGTCCGGCCCGACGGCCGCCCGGGCAGCGGCGACTTCCGGGTCACCGTTCCGCACCCGGACCTCGGCGCCACGAACGGCCACGTCTGGCTGCGCACCGAGGCGTGGACGGCCGGCGGCGACTCCGTCACCCAGACGATCGAGCGCGCGTACCGGCTCACCGACTGACGCGCGCGCTCGACCGCACCACCGCAGCACCCCCACCCCCCCCCGAGAGGACGACGCGATGCCCCCGATTGCGCCCAGGTCCCGC
Source organism: Jiangella ureilytica (assembly GCF_004348545.1). Lineage (GTDB taxonomy): Bacteria > Actinomycetota > Actinomycetes > Jiangellales > Jiangellaceae > Jiangella > Jiangella ureilytica. Next base: position 42,595 of record NZ_SMKL01000008.1, read on the forward strand.
TCCCGCTTGTGGTCCGCCGCCGCGCTGACCATCGCCCTGACCGCGACGGCCGGAGCGACGGCCGCCTCCGCACCCACGACGGCGCCGCAGGCTGCCGCCGTCGGCGCCCCGACGGCCACCGGCGAGTCCGCCACCAGAGTCACCCTCATCACCGGCGACGTCGTCCACGTGACCACCGTCGACGGGAAGACGTCGGTCGCGGTCGACGCCGCGGACGGGGGCGCCGTCGAGGCCTATGAGTTGGACGGCGACACCTACGTCGTCCCGGCCCGGGTCGCGCCGCGGGTCCGCGCGGGCACCGTCGACGACCAGCTGTTCAACGTGACCCGGCTGATCGAGAGCGGGTACGCCGACGACGCGACCGGTGAGCTGCCGGTCATCGTCACCTACGACGGCGCCGCCGCCCGGTCCGCGGCCGGCACCGCGCAACGCGCGGAGGCACTGCCCGCGAGCGACGCCACTCTCCCGCTGCCGAGCATCGACGGCGCCGCGGTCGAGGTCGCCAAGGACGCGGCGGCGGACTTCTGGGCCGCGGTCGAGACCGACGCGGCCGTCGACGCCGTCTGGCTCGACGGCAACGTCGCCGCCACCCTCGACGTCAGCGTCCCGATGGTCGGCGCACCCGAGGCCTGGGAGCAGGGCCTCGACGGCACCGGCACCACCGTCGCCGTCCTCGACACCGGCATCGACGCGAACCACCCGGACGTCGCCGGCAGCATCGCCGAGCAGCAGGACTTCACCGGCGGCGACGACCCCACCGACCGGCACGGTCACGGCACCCACGTCGCCGCGACGGTCGCGGGCAGCGGCGCCGGGTCCGACGGCGCCCGCCGCGGCGTCGCCCCGAGCGCGGACCTGATGATCGGCAAGGTGCTCGACGACGGCGGCAGCGGCCAGGACTCGTGGGTCATCGCCGGCATGGAGTGGGCCGCGCGGAACGGCGCCGACGTCGTCAGCATGAGCCTCGGCGGCTACCCCAGCGACGGCACCGACCCGCTCAGCCAGGCCGTGAACGAGCTGACCGCCGAGACCGGCGCGCTGTTCGTCATCGCCGGCGGCAACTACGGCCCGGGCGAGTACTCGCTGACCAACCCGGGCAGCGCCGACGCCGCGCTCACCGTCGGCAACGTCACGAAGGCCGACGAGCTCGCGGCGTCGTCCGGCCGCGGGCCGCGGGTCGGCGACCACGCGATCAAGCCGGACATCACCGCGCCGGGCACCGACATCGTCGCCGCGAGGGCCGCCGGCACCGCGATGGGCACGCCCGTCGACGGCCTCTACACCAGCGCGTCGGGCACCTCGATGGCCACGCCGCACGTCGCCGGCGCCGCCGCGATCGTCCGCCAGCAGCACCCGGACTGGACGCCGGAGCAGGTCAAGGCCGCTCTGGTGTCGACGGCGATCCCGCGCGACGGCCTCACCGTCTACCAGCAGGGCGGCGGCCGGCTCGACGTCGCGACCGCCGTCGGCCAGGGCGTCTACGCCGGGCCGGCGCCGCTGAACTTCGGCTACCTGCCGTACCCGCAGACCGAGCTGGAGCCGATCGTCCGCACCGTCACGTTCTCCAACGACACCGACGCGCCCGTGCCGCTGCAGCTCACGGCGTCGGCGACTGTCGGGACGACGCCCGCGCCGGCCGGCATGATCACGCTCGGTGCGCCGTCGGTCACCGTTCCGGCGCAGGGCACCGCCACCGTCGACGTCACCCTCGACCCGTCGCTGGGCGCCGCGGGCCTGTACAGCGGCTTCGTCACCGGCACGGGTCCCGGTGGCGTGAGCGTGACGCTGCCGCTCGGGCTGAACAAGGAGCCCGAGGTCTACGACCTCACCGTCACCGTCCTGGACCGCACGGGCGCGCCGAACCGCGGCGCGACCGTCCAGATCGGCAGCGTCGACGACTCCTCCTCGCACCTGTCGTTCCCGAACCTCGACGCGCGCGGCCAGGCGACGGTGCGGGTGCCACCGGGGACGTACAGCGCGCTGAGCATCATGACCGAGCTCGACGGCGACCGGTACACGTACACGTTCGCCGGCGACCCGCAGATCGAGGTCGCGCCGGGCGGGGCGAGCGTCGTGCTGGACGGCCGCACAGCGGTCCCGGTCACCGCCGACGTCGGCCGGCCCGCCGAGGGCATCACCGCCAAGCTGGAGTTCTGGCGCTACCCGGTGACCGGCGAGTCGATGCACTACCGCTACCTGCTCGGCGAGCCGTTCACCGACATGTACGCGACGCCGACCGAGCAGGTGACGAAGGGCGGCTTCCACCTGGTGACGGCGCTCTCGCTGGCCGCGCCGGACATCGTCGTCGAGGGAGCCGGGCTGCCGGCGTTCGAGCCGGAGTACTTCGTCTACGCACCGGAGCTGCCCGAGGGCCGCTACCGCCGGGACGTCGTCGACGCGGGCGAGGCCACGCCGGCCGAGCTGGCCGCCGTCGACCTCGAGGGCAGGATCGCGCTGGTCGAGGCGACCGGCGGGCAGTGGAGCGAGCAGATCACGGCCGTGGCCGAGGCGGGTGCCGAGCTCGCCCTCCTCTACAGCCGGTCCGGCTACCCGTTCGCCGGCGTCGTCGAGCGAGGACTGCCCATCCCGGCCGCCGCGCTGGACATCGGCGAGGCGGAGGCGCTGCTGGCGCGGGACGGCTCGGCCGTGACGGTGCGGAGCACGCCGGACAGCCCGTACCTCTATGACCTGCGGTTCGACGAGGACGGCGGCGTGGGGACGGACCTCACCCATCAGATCGGCCCGGACGACCTCGCCACCGTCGCGTCGAGCTATCACTCCGACGCGCCGGAACGGTCGGTCGCCGACGTCAACGCCTCGTTCGCGCCCTGGCAGGACTGGTCGTTCGACTCGTTCCGCTACTTCCGCGCGCCGGTCGAGCGCACGGAGTACGTGATCGCGTCGCCCGGCACGCTCTGGCTGAAGCAGGTGGCCGGCTACGAGACCGCCGACGTGGTCCTCGGCCGGATGGTCCGCGACCGGCTGCGGCATCTCGCGGCCGGCGACGAGGTCGCCGACACCTGGTTCGGCGGGCCGTTCGTGCCGTCGCCGCGGCGTGAGGTGCTCGACCAGGACCGCATCGGCATCCCCTGCCCGGCCTGCCGCGACGCCGACGAGCTGTTCCTCTGGATCGAGGACTTCGCCGACTCCGGCGACGGCCACTACGGCGCCTGGGACACCCGCTGGGAGAACTCCGCGACCCGCCTCTACCGCGACGACCAGCTGGTGCTCAGCCGGCGGACCGGGCGCGGCGTGCTGCCCGCGGTCGCGGCGGACTCGGAGTACCGGCTCGAGATCGACGCGTGGTCCGACGCGCCGTGGAGCTGGGGCACCCGGTCGACGACGGCGTGGACGTTCGAGTCCGCGGCCCCGTCCGTCGTGGATCCGGAGCAGCTGCCGGACTGGTACCGCTGCACCGACGGCGGGCACCGCAACTGCGCGTTCGTGCCGCTGCTGTTCGCGTCGTACGACGTGCCGCTGGACCCGCTGAACCGGGCGCCGTCGGGCCGCACCTTCCAGTTCGGGCTCACCGTCGGCGGGCAGGTGGGTGCGCCGCCGCCGCCGCTGCACCGGGTGCGGGTCGAGGTGTCGTTCGACGACGGCGGCAGCTGGCGGCCCGCCGCGGTCCGGCCGGCCGGCGCGAGCGGCACGTACGCCGTCACCGTCAAGCACCGGAAGGACGCCGACCACGTGTCGCTGCGGATCGACGCCCAGGGCGACGGGACCCGGCTGGAGCAGGAGGTGATCCGGGCCTACCCGCTGGATTGATCCGCTGGAATCTCCTCTGGACGCCGTGAGCTGCGTCGTGATACACCTTGTATCGTGAATGATGTCAGGGTGTCTCACGACGTGCTCGCGGCGGCGAAGCGGCTGGCCGAGCGGCAGGAGCTGGCCGGCGCCTCGATGGCAGACATCGCCAGAGAGGCCGGCATCACCCGTGTCACGCTGTACCGGCGGGGCGAGACGCGCACCGCGATCCTGGTGGCGCTGCGCGACGAGCTCGCCCGCGAGGAGCGCGAGCGGCTGCTCCCCGTCCTGGCCGGCGAGGGCGACGCGCGTGCACGGCTGACCGCGGCCTTCGAGGCGATCTGCGCCATCACCGATGAGCGGTCCGACCTGCTCACCGGCCTCGACGACCCCACGTTGAACGCGATCTACCACGATCCCGGCGACGACTCCCTGACCCGCTCCGAGTTCACCGCGCCGATCGTCCGGCTGCTGCGCGACGGCGCGCTCGACGGCTCGCTGCGCGTGTTCGCCGATCCCGAGGAGACCGCGACCGTGCTGTACGTCCAGGTCACCGAGACCTACCTGCATCTGCGCCGCGAGCACCGGTGGTCGGCGACACGCTCGACGAGCGCCGTTCTCGACCTCACGCTGCACGGGCTGCTGCCGTGACCGCCCTGCTGGAGCGGGTGATCCCCGGCCAGAACGTCCACCGCGGCCGGGTCGCCCGGCTGACCGTCGCGCACGCCGGCGCCGACCTCTTCCAGGCCGCCGTTCCCGCACTGATCCCGTTCTTCGTCGCCGAACGGGACATGACTTACGCCGACGCCGGCCTCCTGGTGCTGGCCGGCAGCCTCGCGTCGTCGGTCATGCAGCCGCTGGCCGGCGTGGTCGGCGACCGCGTGCGCGCCGCGTGGCTGCAGCCGCTCGGGCTCGTGCTGGCCGGCGGCGGCCTGCTGGCCGCGACGCTGCTCGACTCGTTCGCCGCCATCGCCGTCGCGCTGCTGCTCGGCGGTCTCGGCGTCGCGATCTTCCACCCCGAGGCGTTCCGCGCGACCCGGGCCGCGGCGGCCGCCAGCCCCGGCGCGGCCCTGGGCGTCTTCGCGCTCGGCGGCAACATCGGCTTCGCCCTCGGCCCGTCGCTGGTGGTGCCGCTGGGTGCGGCGTACGGGATCGAGGCGGCCGGCGCGGTCGCCGTCATCCCGCTGGCCGGTGCGCTGCTGCTGGGCCGCGGTGTGCCCTCCGAGCTGTCCTCGTCCACCGATGAGGCCGGCGTGGCGGGCGCGGTGCTCCCGAGCGACTGGCGGACGTTCACGTTCGCGACCCTCGGCGCGACGGCGGCCGCGGGCGTGCTGTTCGGGCTCATGGCCTTCGCCCCGGTCTGGTTCGACGAGACCCTCGGCGCCGGTGTCGGCCTGGGCAGCGCCGCGGTCACCGGCATGCTGCTGGCCGGCGCCGTCGGCACCTACGCCGCCGGCACGCTCGGCGACCGCCACGGCCGCCGCCCGGTGGTGCTGGTGTCGGTGCTCGCGCTGCTCCCGCTGTCGCTCGTGCTGCCGGCCACTGGGCCGGTGCTCGCGGTGGCGCTGCTGGTCCTCATCGGGTTCGTGCTCGAGGGCATCTTCTACCCGCTGGTCATCGTCGCCCAGGACGGCCTGCCGCGGCACGCCGGGCTGGCGGCCGGCATGGCGCTCGGCCTCAGCGTCGGCATCGCCGCCGGCACCACCAGCCTGCTGGGCGTGCTGGTCGACTCGAGCGGCCCGACGGCGGCGCTGTGGGGTTGCGCGGTGCTCGCCTCCGTCGCCCTGGTCGCCGGCGCCCTCGCCGTCCGGCGCCCGCATTGACCCAGTGGGTACGTGGGGCGGGCGGAACCTTCCGCCGGCTCTGCGACTCTGTCGGTGGTCGAGCAGGCGCGGCCACTTTTACGCCGGCTCCAGGTTCCGCCCGCCCCACCCTGGCCACTCGGCTCGGGCGGGTCGGTTCGGCCGCCGCGTCCGCAGGCGCCCGCCGTCGTCAGCACGGAGTGAAGGTCTCGGCGGTGGCGACGCCGTCGACGAAGTCGAGGACGGCGGTCTCGAGCTGCTCGGCCGGCGCGCCACCCTCGGCCAGGATGTCGGTGCCGTGTCGTGGGCTGGGCAGGACGAGGAGTTCGCTGCCCGGCAGCCAGGCGTGCAGCTGCCGGGTGTCCTCGGTGGCGCCGTAGGAGTCGCCGTCGCCGGTGGCGAGCAGCACCGGACAACTCACGCCGTCTACGCCGGCCTGATCGAAGCGCATGCCGTTCGCCCCGAGCAGGCCGGCGACCCAGACCACGCCGTCGATCGGTACCGACCGCTCCAGTGCGACGTGCAGCGAGGCCATGGCGCCCAGGCTCGCCCCGGCGAGGACCACCTTCTCGGCGCCGTTCTCGCGCGCGTACCGCGCCGCTCCGATGACGTCCTGCCAGACCTGGTAGCGCGGCCGCAGCCGCTGGTAGGTGATCACCCGGTGGCCGCGCTCGGCCAGCGCCTGCGCTGTCGCCGCCCAGTCGTCCTGGCTGTCGCCGTCGCTGCCCATGTGCGACAGGACGACGACCACCGGCGCGTCCTCGGGTCCGTACAGCCGGCCCTGCCGCGGCTCGCCGTCGCCGCCGGTGAACTCGATGTCCTGGTACGGCCCGCTCGGCTTGGTCGCGGTCTCGGACGGGGCCGCTGACGGAACCCCCGCGGAGGGTGAACTGCCGCCGTCGTCGCCGGTGCTGGAGGAGCAGGCGGTGAGGCCGAGCGCGAGCAGGAAGGCGAGTGCGGCGGTCCGAGGCATGCGCGACATGGTCGCCTAGGAGGTGCGTCCGGTCCAGGCCAGGAGGTCGTCGACGGCCCAGGTGTTGACGATCTTCTCGATCGGCACGCCGCACGCGGCCGCCCGCTCGCACCCGTACGGCTGCCAGTCCAGCTGGCCGGGTGCGTGCGCGTCGGTGTCGACGGCGAACGAGCAACCGGCCTCGACGGCGAGGCGGAGCAGCCGCTTCGGGGGGTCGAGCCGCTCGGGCCGCGAGTTGATCTCGACGGCGACGCCGAAGCGCTCGCACGCGGCGAACACGATCTCCGGCTCGAACGTCGACTCCGGCCGGGTGCCGCGGCCGCCCGTGATGAGCCGGCCCGTGCAGTGCCCGAGAACGTCCGTGTGCGGGTTGGCGATGGCCGTCACCATGCGCTCGGTCAGCTCGTCGGACTTCATCCGCAGCTTCGAGTGCACGCTCGCCACGACGACGTCGAGCCGGCCGAGCAGCTCGTCGCTCTGGTCGAGCGAGCCGTCCTCGTTGATGTCGACCTCGATGCCGGTGAGGATCCGGATGCCGTGCTCGTTCGTCGCGTTCAGCTCGGCGACGATGTCGAGCTGCTTGCGCAGCCGCTCCGGCGACAGCCCGTTGGCGACGGTGAGCCGCGGCGAGTGGTCGGTGAGCGCGACGTACTCGTGCCCCAGCTCGGCCGCGGTCCGCACCATCTCCTCGATCGGGCTGCCGCCGTCGGACCAGTCCGAGTGCATGTGCAGGTCGCCGCGGAGCGCCGCCCGGATCTCCGCCCCGCCCTCGGCGACCGGCCGCCCGCCGGTCGCCTCGAGGCGGCGCAGATACACCGGGACCTCGCCGCCCAGCGCCTCGGTGATGACGGTCGCCGTCACCTTGCCGATGCCGGGCAGCTCGGTCAGCGTGCCCTCCTCGACCCGCTCGACCAGCTCTTCGATGCCGATGGAATCGGCGGTGGCGGCGGCGGTCCGGAAGGCGCGGACGCGGTACGTGGGCTCGCGGGCGCGCTCCAGCAGGAACGCGATGCGCCGCATCAGATCGCCGGGCGTGGGATCGGCCGTCACGGACCCAGTCTCTCCCGCGGAGCCAGGGCGGCGGCGACCGCCTCGGCAAGCCGGCGGGCGGTGGAGCCGTCGGGCTCGCCGTGGTCGGGATTGAACTCGGTCAGGGTCAGGCCGGCGAAGCCCGGGTGCCGGACCATCACCGCGAGCGCGCGCATGGCCTGGTCGAGGGTGAGCCCGCGGTAGTGCGGTACGTCGGCCGCGGGGAAGTCCAGGTAGTTCACGACATCGACGTCGAAGTGCACGACGAACCGCTCGGTGACGGAGGTCAGCGCGGACACGGCCATGGCCGCCGCGCCGGCTGGATCGGCCGCGACCGACGCCGCCTGGAACCGCCAGCTGGAGACCCGGCCGTGCAGGTCTTCGTCGTCGCCGCAGTAGCCGAAGAAGCAGACCTGCTCGGGACTGAGCAATGGTCGGCGCGGGCCGAAGCCGGTCAGCTCGGGAGCGGTGCCCGGCAGGTCGAGCAGATGCGCGACCCCCATGCCGTCGGCGATCGGCTCATGCGGATGGTCATCGAAATTCATCAGGTCCTGGCCGCCGTCGACGTACATGAGCCCGACGTCCTGACCGGCCGTGACCATGGCACTCACCATGGCGAGGGTCAGCGTGCACTCGCCGCCCACGACGAACGGCACCTGCCCGGCGGCCAGCACCCGACCGAGGGCGGAACGGACGTCCTGCAGCACCTCGACCACCGCGTCGAGGTTGTTCAGGCCGCTGGCCGACGGCCGGGCAGCCCACCGCCGCACCGGCCGGTCGCCATGATCGGCGACATCGAGCCCGGCGGTGCGCAGCAGCTCGACCAACCCGGCGGCTCGCAGGGCGGCCGGCCCTCGTTCCTGGCCCGGCCAGTGGGCGGCGGCGCTGGACGGCGCGCCGAGCAGACCGATGGTCGTCATGACCTCAATCCCTCCCCTGCCACGTGCAGATGCAGACCTCGTTGCCCTCGGGGTCGGCGAGCACCCAGAACGCGGGCGCCTGGGCGTCGTCGACGACCGACCCGCCGGCGTCGACCGCGGCCCGCAGCCGCCGCTCGGCCTCGTCGTGCGCGACGGTGAGGTCGAGGTGGATGCGGTTGCGCTGCGGCCGCGGGGCGTCCATCTGCTGGAACCAGACCGCCGGCCCCTGCCCGAGGGGGTCGACCAGCGGGTCGGTGGGACCGTCGCGACCGGCCTCGTCCGTGTAGCCGAGGATCGCCTTCCAGAACGGCCGCACCGCCGGGATGTCGAGGGCGTCGACGGCGATCTCGAGCGTCTGCTCGGCCCGGGTCTCCGCCACGCCGGCGGCGGGCTCGGCGGAGCGTCCCTCCGCGCGCAAGGCCGTCGTGATGCGGGCCGCCGCCTCGACGTCGGCGGCCGTGACGTCGGCGAGCGACTCGTCCTGCAGGCTCAGCAGCACCCGCCCGGGCCGGAGGTCGACGCGCAGGTGGGTGCCGGCCCCGCCGGCCGCGCGCACCGCCGTCGCGGCCACGTCGACCGCCTCGGCCGGCGACCCCACGGCGACGCCGCTCTGGAACCGCGCCAGCAGGTACCGCCAGCCCAGATGCTCGACCGCCGCCGACGCCTCGGTCCGGCTCAGCGGCCGCCGTTCGACCACGTCATCGCTCATGCCGGCCATCTTCACACGCGGGTCCGACAGCCTTGTCCGGAAACCGCGAGCCGAACGGTCAGGCCGGGGTCTCCGCGGGACCGCGGACGGCCGCCTCGAGGTCGGTGCGAAGCGCGAACCGCACGAACGCCACCAGCACGACGACCGCCAGCACCGAGGCCGCCATGAACGCCGTCCGCAGGCTCCACACCTCCGCGACGACGCCGGCCAGGGCCGCGCCGGCCGGGATGACGCCCCAGCTGATCATCCGCGACGCCGAGTAGATGCGGCCGAGCAGCTCCGGCGGCGAGAGGTTCTGCCGGACCGTCCCCGCCAGGATGCGCCAGATGCTCGACCCGGCCCCGGCGACGACGGCGCCCGCCGCGACCGCCCAGATCCCGGCCCCGACGGCGACCGGCAGCACGAACAGCACGGTGCCGACGGCGTCGGCGATCATCAGCCTCGTCGTGCCGGCCCACCGGCGCAACGGCTCGACCAGCACCGATGCCACGAGGCCGCCGACCGCCATGGCCGTGAGCAGCAGGCCGTACTGCGCCGGCGTGAGCCCCAGCGGCCCGGGCTCGACGGCGTAGACGACGAGCAGCGCCGTCGCCACGGCCCAGACGACGTTCATGGCGGCGGTGAACAGGGTGAGCGTGCGGACCACCGGCTGCGCCCAGAGGAACCGGAACCCGGCGACCAGCTCGCCCTTGGCCCGCCCGGTGCCGGCGCCCCCGCCCGGCCCGGCGCCCCCGTCCGCCCCGGCGGCCCCGCCGGCAGGAGCCGGCGCCGTCCTGGTCCGCCGCAGGGTCACCGCCAGCGCCGCGCCGGCGGCGAGCACGTACAGCGCCGCGCTCGATCCGGTCGCCAGCGCCAGCGTCGCCCCGGCCAGCAGGCCGGCGAGCGGCGGCCCGGCCAGCTGGTTGGTCACGTTGATGGTCGCCTCGATGCGCGCGTTGGCCCGGCTGCGACCGGCCGGCACGACCACCATGGGGATGGTCGACGTGAGCGCGGTGTCGACCAGGGTCTCGGCGACGCCCAGCAGGACGGCGACGGCGAGGATCAGCGGCAGCGACAGCACGTCGGCCACGAACGCTGCCGTGACGCCGCCCAGCAGCAGCCCGCGCACCGCGTTGACCGCCGAAAGCAGCGTCCGCCGGTCGACGCGGTCGACGATCCAGCCGGCGTGGAGCCCGAACACCGGCCAGGCCAGCGTCAGCGCCGCCGTCACCGCCGCCACCCCGCCGGCCGACGCGTCGACGGCGATGGCCAGCAGCGGCAGCACGAACAGCGCCATGCCGTCGCCCAGGTTGGCCGCGCCCGTCGCGAACCACAGCCCGTTGAACGACCGGCCCAGCGACACCGGCAACACGCGCATCGGACTCTCACCCTTCATCGGCGTTTCACTGGTTGCAGTTGTCGCACATCGCTTCTCACCTGTCAACGCCAGATGAATGGTGAGATAGGCTCGAAGGCATGACCGACGTCGAACTGGTCGGCAACGCGCTCTGCCTCGACTTCGCCAACACCGTCAACGCGCGCCCCGTCGTCCGCCGCGACTGGCTGGCGACGCCCGAGCAGGCCGTCACCTGGGCCCGCGCCGCCGGCCACCCGGTCGACGGCGACCGGAGCCTCGCGTTCACGCTGCCGAGGGCCCGCGACCTGCGCGAGACGGTGTACCGGGTGTTCCGGCCGCTGGCCCACGGCGAGCGCCCGGCACAGGACGACGTCGACGAGATCCACGCCGTGCACGCCGAGGGGGTCGCGCACGCCCGCTTCATCGACAACGGCGCGAGCTTCCGGCTCTCGTGGGCGGCGCCGCAGACGATGCGCGTCCTGCTCTGGGAGGTCGCGGCGTCGGCGGTGGGGCTGCTGACCCAGGGGCCGCTGGAGCGGCTGGGCGAGTGCCCGTCGTGCCGCTGGGTGTTCCTCGACACCAGCAAGAACGGCCGGCGGCGGTGGTGCAGCATGGCCACCTGCGGCACCCGCGACAAGTCCCGGCGGTACTACGAGGCCCGTACGAGCACCTGATCGCGGTCCGGGCGAGGACACTCGGCACCATGGAGTTCCAGTTCGTCGCGCGCCGGCCGGCCGGGCTGGAGCGGTACGTGGAGTCGGTCTGGTTCGCACGCGGCCGCATCGACTACCCCGACGAGCGGATCGCCCCGACCGGCTCGACCGTGGCGGTCGTGGTGCTGGGCGACCCGATCCGCGAGACCCCGGCCGACGGTGCCGGCGAGCCGCTGGTCACCGCCACCGGGTTCCTCCTCGGCCCGCACGACCGCCCGGTCGTGAACGAGCCACTGGGCGAGACCCACTGCGTCGGGATCGTGACGACGCCGGTCGGCTGCGAGTCCGTGTTCGGCGTCCGGCCCGCGACGATCCGCGGCCGGGTGGTGGAGCTCGCCGCGGCCTGGCCGGCGGCGGTGCCCCTGCGGAGCCGGCTGCTCGCCGTGGCCTCCGGCCGCCCCGGCGACGTCACCGTCGACGACCTGCTCGACCGGCCCGGCGCCCATGCCGACGACAGCACCGGTCACGGCGACCGTTCCAGTGAAGGCGTCGAAGCCACCGACCACGACGGCAGCCGCGCCGGCCACGGCGGAAACACCGCCGGCCGGCGCGACGAGCCGGCCGACGTCCTTGTGGGCACCGTCAGTGCGACCCTCGCGGCGGGGATGCGGCCGCGGGACACCGAGCGGTGCGAGCGGGCGGTGGCGGCGCTGGAGGCGGATCCGGCGCGGGCCATCGGCGCGCTCGCCGCGGACCTCGGAGTGTCGCACGGCCACCTGGACCGGGAGTTCACCGAGGTCGTCGGGCTGGGCCCGCGCACGCTGGCCCGGATCCTGCGGCTGCGGGTCCTGCTCGCGCGGCTGGACGTCTACGCGCCGGTGCCGTGGTCGGCGCTGGCGGCCGAGCTGGGCTGGTTCGACCAGAGCCACTTCATCCGCGACTTCAAGCGGCACACCGGCGTGACCCCGTCGGAGTACGTCGCGGCCCAGCGGGGAAGCTTCACGCCGGACCAGGCGGCGCCCGGCTTCGTCCCGCGCCGCTGACGGCCCGTCGCCACCGGACGAGGCGGAGGGCGGACGATGCGGAGGATGCGGAGGATGCAGGGCCGGCGCAGCATCCTCCGCCCCTCTGCCGAACCCCCGGCGCCGCTGACGTGCGGCGGCCGACGTGAAATCCGTACAAGACCGCAGCGGCAGGACTCGCCACGGTGGGCGCGTGACCCAGGCCTTCCACGCCACCACGATGATCGACCGGCCGCCCGCCGCCGTGTGGGCCGCGCTGACCGACTGGCCGCGCGCCGCCGACTGGCTGCCCGGCGTCGACGCGGTGCGGACGGGCGAGTCGACCGCCGTCGGCGCCCGACTGACCATGCACGCCCGCGGCAAGGACCGCACCAGCACGATCACCGCCCTGGACCCGGGCCGCTCGCTCACCCTCACGTCCGTCCAGGGCGGCGTCACCGCCGACTACGCCTACTCCGTCGACCCCTCGGGTGGCGGCACCGCCGTCACCCTGACCGCCGACGTGAGGACACGGGGGTGGTGGACGGTGTTCGGCCCACTGCTCCGCGCGGCGATCCGGCGCGCCGACGGCGGCCAGCTCGAGGCCTTCAAGCGGACGGTCGAGGGCCGCCGAGCGTCGCCGTGAGGTGCGCGTCGAGGGCCTCGACGGCGAACGCGACCTGGTCCGGCTGGTCGTAGAAGTCGATCTGCGTCCCCTCGCCCCACGCGACCTCGGCCGGACCACCCAGCCGCCCCCGCAACGCCTCGATGTGGTCGGGGAAGACGCAGCCGGAGGAGTGCACGAACAGCGTCGGCACCGAGACGGCGTCCGCCGCCGACAGCCCGTCGAACGTCAGCCAGGGCAGCCAGCTCGCCTCGGCCATCTCGTTGCGCCAGGCCGGCACCGCGCCGCGCGCCGGGTTCGCGTAGTAGTCCATCTCGAGGAACATGCCGGCCCGGTCGTTGCCGGCCTCGTACGCCGGCACCGTCACGACCGATCCGTCCCGGCGCAAGACCCCCAGCGCGACGGCAGCCCGCTCCAGCCGGTCGCGGACCCCGTCGACCCCGCCGTAGAACGGGGCGACCGACGCGGTGTCGTGGAACCAGCCGGCGACGCTGCCGAACGACGCGATCGGCGCGCCGGCCGCGATGGCCGCCAGTGCGTACTGCGCGCTCGCGCACACGCCGACATGGCCGACGCCGCCGGGGCGGACGAACGACAGCGACGCCGCGAACCGGGCCGCCGCGGCGATGTCGGCGATCTTGCGGCTGGGCAGCTCGAGCTGACGGGGCTCGCCGCCGCTCTCGCCCCAGCCGGCGAAGTCGAACGTGATGGCGGTGTAGCCGCGCGCGGCCAGCGCGGCGGCGTAGTGGTCGGCCATCTGCTCCTTGACGGTCAGCCAGGAGCCGGTGACGAGCACGGCGGGCTGCCGCTCCAGCAGGTCGTCGCCGGACCGGTGGACCCGGCCGGCCAGCAGCGCGCCGTTGCTCTCGAACACGACGGGGAACGTGGTCATGGGCCGACGGTGGCACGCCGGCCCACGACCACGGAGGGTCGAAACCTGCTGACCTACGAGTCGGCTACGGGCGGGCCCGGTGGAACTCGCGGCGGCACTCCTTGAGGTCGACGGTCGCGGTCTCGCCGAGGTCCACATCGACCGGGACGGTCTGCAGCACGGTGCCGTCGGGCAGCTCGCAGGTGAGGATCCACGGCTCCTCGTAGAACCCGGTCTGGAACCCGCGGACGCCGTCCTCCTGATACGCGGGGATCGGCCGGTACGACGGGTTCACGGCCCACTCGAACTTGCCGTTGCGGTTGTCGATCGTCAGGTCCGACTCGAGCGTGGTGGTGAACGACGTCGGCCGCGTGCCGCCGTCGGGCTGGAGGTGGGGACTGGTGTACATGTCGAACGACTTGGTGATGCGCAGGACGGCGCCCTTGGGCCCCTTGCCGTCGATGACGGCGTACTGCTCCGGATCGGCGGCCGTCTCGAGTGCGGTGAACATCGCCTCGCGGTGCTCGTCGTACACGTCCAGTACCTGGGTCTGGTAGGTCCGCGCGACGCCGGAGTCGGGGCAGGTCTCCGTCGTGATCGACAGGCCGCGGGTCGCGTAGTACGCCCAGTCGATCGCCTCGCCGGTGGTCTCGTAGTCCTCGGCCGACGGCAGGGCGTCGTAGCCGGGCCCGTAGATCGCCGCGATCTCCGACGCCAGCGTGTGCAGCCGCGCGACGTCCTGGGCGGGGCCGGCCTCGAGCTGCAGCGGCGGGTACAGCACCACTTGGATGCAGGTGTGCTGGGTGTTGAACACGACCGCCTGGCGGGTCGACAGCAGCCACTCCATGTTGCGGGTCTCCGGCTCCGACCACGGGGCCGCGCCGCCGGTCGGGATGGGCAGCCAGCCGAGGCCGTAGTTGCGGTTCATGTCGGTGTTGGTGTCGGTCTGACGGCGGCCGCGCACGAACCCGTCGACGTTGACGACCGGCACGACGACGACGCGCGCGCGGTCGAGCAGGTTCGTGACGTACGGGTCGCCGGCGGCCGCGCGCTCGACCAGGTCGATGGCGAACTCCATGGTCAGCTCGCCGCTGGGGAACTCGTTGCCGTGGTGCATGCCGACGTCGACGAAGACCGGCTTGCCGTCGTTCGCCTGCACGTTCGTCGTGATCTCGATGCCGCGGACGGTGCGGCCGGACGTCGTCGGGTAGGGCAGCGTGATCGGCTCGACCAGGTCGGGGTGGTCCGCGACCAGCGCGGCCATGTCGGCCTCGTAGTCGGCCAGCGTCCGGTACGCGGTGTTGCCGCTCGGGAGATCGGCCGCCTCGGTCGACGAGGCCGACGACGACGACGGCTCGGCCGCGACGGCGGCGGGGACGGCGACCGCGGGGACCGCCAGGACGGCGGCAGCGGCCAGCATCAGGGTGCGACGCCTCGGACGGGAGTGATCAGTACGCCTCATGAACGCGTTCCTCTCCGCAGAACCGACGGGGGCAGAGCGGTGCCGGCCACGATCGTCCGGCTGACCCAGAGGTTATCGGTTTGTCACGTTTCTCACGAGAGGTATGGCATGTCACGTTGCGCTGCTTCGTGTCCGGCCGCTGCGGTAGCTTCCGCTCATGTCCGAGCCCGGCGCTCCGCCGCCAACGCCCGAACCGTACGCGCAGCCGTCGCCGCGGCAGCCCGGCCCGTACCAGCCGCAGCAGCCCGGGCCATACGAGCAGTACCCGCAGGCCAGCGGCCCGTACCTGCCCTATCCGCCGTACCCGGGCGGCACCGGGCCCTACCCGCTGTACGGCCCGTACCCGTGGTCCGCCGCGCCGGCGCCGCGCAAGCCGGGCACCAACGGCCTCGCCGTCGCGGCCCTGGTCCTGGGCATCGTCGCGATCTTCCCGCTGGCCATCGTGTTCGGCATCATCGCGCTGGTCCAGACGTCGCGGACCGGTCAGAGCGGCCGCGGGCTCGCCGTCGGCGGCCTGGTCGCCGCCGGGTTCTGGCTGGTCGTCATCGTCGGCTCGGTCGTCTACGTGGTCGTCACCTCCGCCGAGCGGAACGCCGACGGCGAGATCACGGAGGAGGGCACCGTGTCGACGATGGACATCGAGGTCGGCGACTGCCTGAACGGGCTGCGCGGCATCGAGGACGACACGCTCACCACGCTGCCGGCGGTGCCGTGCGACCAGCCGCACGAGGGCGAGGTGTACGCGACGTTCGAGCTCGAGGACGGCGACTACCCCGGGGTCGACGGCATCGCGGCCGTCGCTGACGAGCGCTGCGCGAACGAGCTGGCGGCGTTGTCGCAGGAGGCGTGGAACGACCCCGACATCGGCCTGTTCTATTTCTATCCCGACGAGCTGTACTGGCCGAATGACCGCGAGGTGGTCTGCATCGCCCACGCGATCGAGGGAAACCTCACAGTGAGACTGTTGAGCCGGCCGGGCGTCTGACGAGGTGGCTTGCGGTCTGAGTTAGGTTAGGCAAACCTAGTTGACTGCAGATCATTCTCCGCGAAAGGACCGCGCCCGTGGCGTACCACGAGGGTGTCAGGGTCGCCGAACCGCCGGCAACCGGAACCGCCGAACCCGCCGACGACCTGCTCGAACGCCAGCGCCAACGAGAATCGTCCGCCCGCTCCTACCCGCGCCGCCTGCCGATCGCCCTGGTCGAGGCCAGCGGGTCGACGGTGCGCGACCGCCAGGGCCGCACGTACATCGACTGCCTGGCCGGCGCCGGCACGCTGGCTCTCGGCCACCACCACCCCGTCGTGGTCCAGGCGCTGCGCGACGTGCTCGACGACGGCACTCCGCTGACGACCCTGGACCTGCCCACGCCGGTCCGCGACCGCTTCGTCACGCAGCTGTTCGAGGTACTGCCCCAGCCGCTACGCGACGGCCGCATCCTGTTCTGCGGGCCCACCGGCGCCGACGCCGTCGAGGCCGCGGTCAAGCTGGCCCGCACCGTCACCGGCCGCTCCGGGGTGGTCGCGTTCGGCGGCGCGTACCACGGCATGACCCAGGGCACGCTGGCGCTGACCGGCCGCAAGGCGGTCAAGGAGCCACTCGGCTCGCTGCTGCCCGACGTGCACCACCTCCCGTTCCCGACGGCGTTCCGTTCCCCGTTCGGTCTCGACAACGGAAGCGTTGACGGCGCCGCCATGGCCGGCCGCCTGGTCGAGTGGGCGCTGACCGACGACCTCAGCGGCATCACGACGCCGGCCGCCCTCGTCGCCGAGCCGGTGCAGGGCGAGGGCGGCGTCCAGCCCATGCCGGCGGCGTTCGCCGCCACGGTCCGCCGCGCCACGAGGGCCGCCGGCACCGTCCTCGTCGCCGACGAGGTGCAGACCGGCCTCGGCCGCACGGGTGATCTGTGGGCGAGCCAGGCGATCGGACTCGACCCGGACGTGCTGGTGCTGTCGAAGGCGATCGGCGGCGGGCTGCCGCTGGCGGTGGTCGTGTACCGGGGCGAGCTCGACGGCTGGCAGCCCGGCTCGCACGCGGGCACCTTCCGCGGCCAGACGCTGGCGTTGGCGGCGGGTGCGGCGACCATCCGCGAGGTGGTCCGCGCCGGGCTGGCGCAGCGGGCTCGCGAGGCCGGCCGCCGGCTCACCGAGGGCCTGGCGACGGTGGCGGCGGACGACCCGCGGGTCGGGCAGGTCCGCGGCCGCGGCCTCATGGCCGGTGCCGAGCTGGTCGATCCCGGCGTGGTCGACGCCGACGGTGTGCCGGTGCCGGACGGCTGGCTGGCCGGCAAGGTGCAGGGCGAGATGCTGCGCCGCGGCGTCATCGTCGAGGTCGGAGGCACCCACGACGCCGTCGTCCGGTTCCTGCCGCCGCTGGTCATCACCGACGAGGAGATCGACCAGGTGGTCGACGCGTTCGGTGCGGCCCTGCACGCCGTTCATGCGGAGCGCGACGAGGAGGGCGCCCGATGACCCCGTCGCCCGGGCCGCTCTTCCTCGACGGCAGCCCGGCCTCGCACGAGGCGCTGCGGGCGGCGGTCGCGCAGGTGCTGGATGTCCTGACCGCGACCTACGGTCCGGCCGGCGACCACCGTCCGTTCCCCACTGTCGGACCGGCCCGGCTGCGCGAGACGGCGGCCGCCATCGAGCCGCTGCCCGACGATCCCGAGCCGCTCGGCGAGGTGCTCGCCGACGTCGGCCGGACGGTGCTGGCGCACGGCGCGCGGGTCACCGACCCGTGGTGTGCGGCCCACCTGCACCCGCCGACGCTGCTCACCGCGGCCGCCACGGAGCTGGCCATCGCCGCGACGAACCAGTCCATGGACTCCTACGACCAGGCGCCCATGGCGACCTACGTCGAGGACCGGCTGGTCACTCGGGTGGCCGAGCTGATCGGACTGCCGGCGACGGCGTCGGGCGTGCTGACCTCCGGCGGGACGGCGTCCAACCTGCTCGGGCTGCTGCTCGCCCGCGATCACGCCGCAGGCGGGGCCAACCTCAGCGGGCTGCCGGCCGGCGCCGGACGGTGGCGCATCCTGGCCTCGGCGGGTGCGCACGTCAGCGTGCGGCAGGCCGCCGCCGTGCTCGGGCTGGGCCGCGACGCCGTCGTCGCCGTCCCCACCGACGACGACGGCCGCATGGACCTCTCCGCGCTGGACCGGACCCTGGACCAGCTGCGGCAGACCCGAGCCGTGCCGATCGCCGTCGTGGGGACCGCCGGCACGACCGACACCGGCGCCGTCGACCCGCTCGCCGCCCTGGCCGACCGGGCTGCGGCCATCGGTGCCTGGTTCCACGTCGACGCCGCCGTCGGGTCGGCGCTGGTGCTCAGCGACCGGCTGCGCCCGCTGGTGGCCGGGCTGGAACGGGCCGACTCCATCACCGCCGACCTGCACAAGCTCTGGTGGCAGCCCATCGGGGCCAGCGCGCTGCTGGTTCGCGACGCCGCCATGCTGGGCAGCGTCCGCGAGCCGGCCGACTACCTCAA
Source organism: Jiangella ureilytica (assembly GCF_004348545.1). Classification (GTDB taxonomy): domain Bacteria; phylum Actinomycetota; class Actinomycetes; order Jiangellales; family Jiangellaceae; genus Jiangella; species Jiangella ureilytica. The sequence continues at coordinate 61,207 of NZ_SMKL01000008.1, forward strand.
CCGCACCGAGGACGACGACGTCCTCAATCTGGTCGACCGGTCGCTGGACACCTCGCGCCGGTTCGACGCGCTGAAGATCCTGGTCTCGCTGCGCGCCACCGGCCGTCGGCGGCTGGCCGGGCTGGTCGAGCACCTGGTCGACCTCGCCGCCAAGGCCGGCGAGGCGGTCCGCCGCCACCCCGGCCTCGAACTGGTCGCGCCGCCGCAGACGGTGACGGTGCTCTTCCGCTGCCGGCCCGACGGCGTCGACGACTCGCTGCTGGACCGGCTGAACGTCGAGGTCCAGCGCCTGTTGCTGGCGTCGGGACGGGCCGTTGTCGGACGCACGCGCTACCGTGGCTCCGTCGTTCTCAAGATCACTTTCACCAACCCACTGACCAGCCACGACGACGTCGCCGGCCTGCTCGCCGCCATCGCGGCCGAAGCGTCCGCCGGGTTCGAGGAGGCCGCCGAGGCGGCTCGTGCGGCACCGGCGGCGACGGCAGGCCGAAGGTCACGCCGAGTCGTCGGTCGAGACCGAACGCCGACATGATGCGAGGGAGGCTTCGCCGCATGAGCCGATCGACTGATGTCATGACCGATGTACCGGAGGCGACGGCCCCGTCGCCCACCCGGGCCGCCGACGACGCGACGGCGCACGCCCTGCTGTCGTGCTGGTTGCGCGAGGTGCCCGGCTGGCGGCTCGAGGCCGACCTGAGCGCGCGCGACGGCGCCGGGCGCATCGTCATCGCGCTGCCGCACTGGAACGCGCGGCTCTTCGTCGGCGTGCGCCGGGTCTCGGCGACGTTCCGGCACCAGCTGCGGCTGCCGGCGCTGGTCCAGATCGCCGACGGCGAGCCGCGGCCGGTCGGGCTGGCGCAGCTCGCCGTGCTGCTGGCCGACGCGCTGCCCGGCACCGGCCTGCGCACGGAACCGCTGCTCACCCGGGTCCTCGACAGCGCCGCCGCCGTCGCCGGCTACCTCGAGGGGCGGGCGCCCGAGATCGAGCGGCTCTGGTCCGCCGTGCCGCTGACGTTCCCCGAGACCGAGCAGGCGCTGCTGCTGGGACACCTGGTGCACCCGACACCGAAGAGCCGGGGCGAGCTCGGTGCCGTCGAGCGGCAGCGGTTCTCGCCCGAGACCGGCGGCCGGTTCGCGCTGCGCTGGCTGGCCGTCGACCGCGAGCTGGTGCGGCATGCCAGCGCCCTCGACGCGTCCGCGCCGGACCTGGCCGAGGCGCTGCTGCGTGACGATCCCGCCGTCGACCACACGTCCTTGCGGGCCGCCCTCGACGCCGTCCGCGGCCACCGCCTCCTGCTGCCGGCCCACCCGTACGAGGCCGACCGGCTGGCGGCCGACCCGCACACCGCCGGCCTGTTCGACACCGGCGCCGTCGTCGACCTCGGGGCGTGGGGGTCGCCGTTCCTGCCGACCACGTCCGTGCGGACGGTGTACCGCGCCGACGCGCCCTGGCAGCTGAAGTTCTCGCTGCACGTGCGGGTGACCAACTCCATGCGGGTGACGCTGCCGAAGGAGCTCGACCGCGCGGTCGAGTCCGCGGCGCTCGAGCGCACCGTCGTCGGCGCACGGACGCGCGCGGCCGCGCCGCACTTCGCCCTGGTCCAGGACCCCGCCTACCTGACGGTGGCCCACGACGGCGAGGTGCTGAACGGGTTCTCCGTGCTGCTGCGCTCGAACCGCTGGGGTCCCGGCGGACCGCGCGACGTCAGCGCGCTCACCACCCTCTGCCAGGACCACCCCTACGGCGGGCGCAGCCGGCTCGGCGCCATCGTGGCCGAGCTGGCCGCGCGGCACGGCCGCGCCGAGGACGCCGTCGCCCGCGAGTGGTTCGGCCGGTTCTGCGACGTCGTGGTGCGCTCGCTGGTCCGGCTGTACCTCGACGTCGGCCTGTGCTTCGAGGCGCACCAGCAGAACACGCTGGTCGAGCTCGAGGACGGCTGGCCGGTCCGCGGCGTCTACCGCGACAGCCAGGGCTACTTCCACCGCGAGGCCGCCCATGGCGACCTCGTCGCCGTCGTGCCCGGGCTCGGCGAGGCCACCGAGTCGATCTTCCCCGAGGAGCTGGCCGACGAGCGACTGGTCTACTACCTGTTCGTCAACCTCACGCTGGGTGTCGTCAACGCGCTCGGCCCGTCCGTCGACGAGACCGTGCTGCTGGGCGACCTGCGCCGGGTGCTGGCCGATGAGCGCTCGCGCGGCGGGAGCTATCCGGCGACCCTGCTCGACCGGCTGCTCGACGACGACCGCTGGCCGTGCAAGGCGAACCTGCTGACGCGCGCGCACGACCTCGACGAGCTGGTCGGCGACATCGCGACGCAGTCGGTGTACGTCACGCTGCCGAACCCGCTGCTGGGGCTGGCGCCGTGAACGCGCGGCCGGTGGATGCGTGGGCGGTGACGTTGCCGGGAGCGACCGTCGAGCTGACGTTCGCGCCGGTCCGGGCGGGCGACGACGGCGAGCTGGTGCACGACTGGATGAATCGGTCGCACGTGGTGCCGTGGTGGCAGCTCGGCGTGCCGTTGGAAGAGATCCGCGGGTACCTGGCCGGGCTGACCCACCTGCGGCCGTGGCTGGTGTCGGCGCACGGCACGCCGTTCGGCTACGTCGAGACGTACGAGGTCGCGGCCGATCCGCTGGCGGCGTACTACCCCGCGCAGGCGGGGGACCAGGGCTTCCACCTGCTGGTCGGGCCGCTGTCGATGATCGGGACGGGGGTGCCGCGGCTCATGGGCCGGGCCGTTCTCGCCTGGCTGCTCAACCGCGGTGAGCGCGCCGTCTGCGAGCCCGACGTGCGCAACGGCCGCATGCTGGCCTACTGCGACCGGCTCGGGCTGTCGTCTCTGGGCGAGGTCGACCTGCCGGAGAAGCGGGCGGCGGTGCTCGCCTGCACACGGGCGGAGTTCGACGCGCGCTGGCCGGGCGACCGTGCGGCGGTTTCTGCCGTCGCCTCGGCGGGGGGCGCCTCATGAGCGAGTTCGACGTCGTCGGGGTCGGCCTGGGGCCGTTCAACCTGGGCCTGGCCGCGCTGCTCGAGCCGGTGACCGACGTGAACGCGGTGTTCTTCGAGGCGTCGCCGCGGTTTGCCTGGCACCCCGGCCTCATGCTGCCCGGCACCACGCTCCAGGTGCCGTTCCTGGCCGATCTGGTGACGCTGGCCGACCCGACCAGCCGCTGGTCGTTCCTCAACTACCTGCACCAGCGCGGCCGGCTGTACCGGTTCTACTTCTACGAGCGGTTCCACGTGCCCAGGGCCGAGTTCGACGCGTACGCCCGCTGGGTCGCCGAGTCGCTGCCCTCGTGCCGGTTCGGCGCCCGGGTGTCGTCGGTCTCCCCGCTCGGCGGACCCGGCGGCGGCTGGCGCGTCGTCGTCGAGACCGCGGACGGCGCGGTCCACGAGCACACCGCGCGATCGGTCGTGTTCGGCGTCGGCACCCGCCCGGCCGTTCCCGCCGTCGTCCGCGAGCTCCTGGGCGACGACGTGTTCCACACCGAGGACTACCTCACCTACCGCGAGAAGGCGGTCACCGCGGCCGCTGTCACCGTCGTCGGGTCCGGGCAGAGCGCCGGCGAGGTGGTCGCCGACCTCCTCGAGGCCGGACTGCCGAGCGGGCTGACGCTCGACTGGTTCACGCGGTCGCGCGGCTTCCTGCCCATGGAGTACTCCAAGCTCGGGCTCGAGCACTTCACGCCCGAGTACACCGCGTACTTCCACGGGCTGCCGCCGGCCCGGCGCGACGAGATCCGGGCCGGCCAGGACCTGCTGTACAAGGGCCTGTCCGCCGAGACCAGCGAGCGCATCTACGACCTGCTGTACGAGGCGACGGTCGACCGCGACGACCCGCCGGTGGCGTACGCGGGCGGGTGCGAGCTGGTCGGCGTCTCGCCGTCGCCGGTGCCGGGCCGGCGGTGGCGGCTCACGTGGCGGCAGCGCGACCAGGACCGCACGTTCACCCGCGACACCGACGTCGTGGTGCTGGGGACGGGGCACGAGCCGTCACCGTTGCCGGTGGCGCCAGGGGTGGTCGCGGCCGACGCCCTGGGCCGGCCCGAGGTGGCCCTGGATTACCGGCTGGCGCTGGCGTCCGGTGCGCCGTCGACGCTGTTCGCCCAGAACGCCGAACTGCACACCCACGGCGTCGGCGCCCCTGACCTCGGGCTCGGCGCTCACCGCAACGCCGTCATCGTCAACCAGCTGGCCGGTCGTCAGGTCTACGCCGTCCGCGACCGCACCGTCTACCAGAGCTTCGGCGTCCCCGAGGAGGCCCGTCCGCATGACCACGCCTGACCTGGAGCAGTGGGAGCGGGCCAACCGCGAGCTGATCGCCAAGCTGCTCACCGAGTTCCGGTACGAAGAGATCATCGCGCTGTCCGTCTCCGAGACGGGGGCGCTGTCGCTGGCGCTGCCGGGCGGGACGCTGACCGGTCGGGCCGTGCGGCGGGCGCTGGACTGGTGGCGGGTCGACCCGTCGTCGCTGGCGTGGTCCAGTGAGACCGGTGCGCCCGGGCCGCTGCCCGACGCCGCCGACGTCTTCACCGCGGTGCTGAGCCGGGCCGGAGCCGAGCCGTCCACCGTCGCCGGCGCCGTGTCCGAGCTGTCGTCGACGCTGCTCACCGACGCGCGGCAGCTGGCGACGGCGCGACCGGCGGCCGAGCTCGTCGACCTCGAGCCGGTCCTCGCCGAGGCCGAGCTCACCGGGCATCCGTGGATCGTCGCCAACAAGGGCCGGGTCGGCTTCGGCGCCGACGACCTGCTGACGTATCCGCCCGAGGCGCGCGCTGACGTCCGGCTGCTCTGGCTGGCCGCGTCGCCGGCGGTCGCCGACGCCGTCGGCCTGGACCACCACGCGGTGGTGCGCGACCAGGTGGGGCCCGAGGCGTTCGAGGCGATGCGAGCGCAGGCGCAGCTCGGCGGGCTCGACCCCGACACCTGTGTGTTCGTCCCGGTGCACCCGTGGCAGTGGGCGCACCGGATCCTGCCCCTGCACGCCGCGCAGCTGGCCCGGGGCGAACTGGTGTTCCTCGGCGAAGGGCAGGCGCGGTACCGGCCACAGCTGGCGATCCGCACCATGACCGACCTCGACGACCCGTCGCGGCGCTACCTCAAGCTGCCGCTGTCGATCCTCAACACGTCGGTCTACCGCGGGCTGCCGCGCGAGCGGACGCTGGCCGCGCCCGCTCTGACGTCCTGGCTGTCGTTGCTGGTCTCGTCCGACCCCTACCTGCAGGAGACCGGGCTGATCCTGCTCGGCGAGGTGGCCGGGGTCAGCGTCGCGCACCCGGTGTACTCCACCCTGGCGGGGGCGCCTTACCAGTACACCGAGCTGCTGGGGGCGATCTGGCGCGAGTCGGTGCGGCCGTACCTGCGCGACGGCGAGCAGGCGGTCTCGCTGGCCGCCCTGCTGCACGTCGACCCGTCCGGCGGCACGTTCGCCGAGGCGCTGGTGGCGCGGAGCGGGCTGACGGCGGCCGAGTGGGTCGCGCGGCTGCACGAGGCGATCCTGCCGCCGCTGCTGCACGTGCTGTACAAGTACGGCGCCATGTTCTCGCCGCACGGGCAGAACTGCATGATCGTCCACCGCGGCGGCGTGCCCACGCGGCTGGTCGTCAAGGACTTCGTCGACGACCTCGCGATCTGCTCCGAGTCGATTCCCGAGCATGCGGGCCTGACTCCCGAGGTGCGGGCGGCGCTGGCCGACGTGATCCTCGACGGCAAGACGCTGCGGAAGTACCTGCAGAACGGGCTGCTGATCTGCGTGTACCGGTACCTGGCCGAGATCTGCGCCGACCGCCTCGAGGTGCCGGAGGCGGCATTCTGGGGGTCGGCGCGAAAGGTGCTGGCGGCCTATCAGGACCGCTTCCGCAACGACCTCGCCGACCGGTTCGGCATGTTCGACCTCGAGTCGCCGACCTTCCCGAAGCTCTGCCTCAACCGCCTACGACTCTTCGAACGCGGCTACGCCGACGACCCCGAACGCCCCGTCATCTCCGCCCTCGGCACCGTCCCCAACCCCCTCTCCCCGACGTTCAGCCCGGAATGACCACGTTCACCACGAAATCACGTGCTCCAACACGATTGCAGGCGTAGTACGACACGGGACTTCCTCGTGAACGTGATCATTCCGGGGCGGGGGCCGGCGTCCCCACCTGGACCGTGACCAGTCCGGGGAGCGGCACCCGCCCGGGGAGCGGCACCCGCCCGGGGAGCGGCACCCGCCCGCGGAGCGGCGCAGCGGATGCTAGTGCAGCTCGTTGCGGCGCCAGAGAGCCGCCGCGCGCTCGAGTTCTTCCGCCATGCGGAGGTTTCCCCTGGCCAGGCGGGTCTGCCGCTCGCCCTCGTCCTCGGGGAGGTCGTCGGCGGAGTGCGCGCGGCCGGCGGCGACCACGCGGCAGAAGGCGCCCGCCCGCTCGAGGGCGACCGCGAAGTCGCCGGTGAAGGCGCTGGTGAGGACGGCGTCACCGAGGGCGGCGACCTCGTCCGGGCCGGGCGGGTGCGCAACCCCGGCGACCGCCGTCGACACCTCGGCCACCCGCTCGCCGACGGCGAAGACGCGCGCGGCCTCGGTGCCGTTGCGGTGTACCCAGCTGCGCAGCAGGTACAGCGACCAGAGCGTGCCGGGCAGGGTGTCGGAGCCGGAGCCGCGCCAGAGCTCGGCGATCTCGTCGAGGCCGATGCGGTCGGCCAGTTCGAGGAGGCGGGGCGTGGTGCCGGGCTCGGCCCGGGCGGCCTGCAGAACGGCGGCGGCCGTGGCGTGGGCGACGGCGGTGCGGTCGGCGGGATCGGGGTCGCCGAGCAGATCGGGCATGTCGGGGCGCAGCTGCGGTCGCCGGTGGTGGCGCTCGGATCTGCCTTCGGTCACGTCTCCATTGTCCCTTGTGTGCGGAGTGGCCGGCGACTCAGGCCTCGAACGTGTCGCCCGGTGTCACGATCCGAAGGTCCGTCTCGTCCGGAGCCAGGCGGTCGTACAGCCCGAAATAGACGTCGGGAACGGCCAGCAGGGCCTCGTGGATGGGGATCGCGACGTGCGGCGTGAGAGCGCGGACGTAGTCGACGACCTCGCTGGCCTTCGACCACGGCGCGCTGGTGGGCATCCCGAGGATCTCGACGTCGACGTCGGGGATCGTGTAGGAGTCGCCGGGGTGCAGGAACCGGCCGCCGACCAGGTAGGCGACGTTCGGGATGACCGGCACGTCGGGATGGATCACGGCGTGGTGCCCGCCGAACACGTCGACCGTGGTGCCGACGTCGAGCCGCTCGCCCGGCTGGGCGCCCGTGGCGGCGATGCCGGACTCGGCCAGGACGGCCGCACTGCCGGCGTCGGTGTACAGCACGGCCTCGGGGTTGCGCTCGAGCAGCGCCCGCACCCGCTCGACGTCGAGGTGGTCGGCGTGCTGATGGGTGACGAGCACGGCGGTCAGCCCGGCGAGCGTCTCGAAGCCGTGCGAGAAGCCGCCCGGGTCGATGAGGACCCGCGCGTCGCCGTCTTCGACGAGGACACAGGAGTGCTCGTACTTCGTCAGCCTCATGATCCCGAGGCTAGCGTCCCGGCGGCGGTTCCGCGCGGCCGCCGCCGGGCTGCCACAGGATGTCGCCGGCGGCGCGGTTGGCGTAGCGGGACAGGATGAACAGCAGGTCCGACAGCCGGTTGAGGTAGGTCGCGGTCAGCGGGTTGACGCCGCCGTCGTCGCCGGTGCCGTACTCCTCGACCGCCCGCCAGGCCGACCGCTCCGCCCGTCGCACGACGGTGGTGGCGACGTGCAGCTGGGCCGCGGTGACCGTGCCGCCGGGCAGGATGAACGACGTCAGCTTCGGGACCTCGGCGTTGTAGCGGTCGCAGTCGGCCTCGAGCTCCTCGATCCAGGCGGCCTGGACCCGCAGCGGCGGGTACTCGTACTCGGGCTTCAGCGGCACACAGAGGTCGGCGCCCACATCGAAGAGGTCGTTCTGGACCCGTTGCAGGACGGCCAGGGCATCGGGCCCGAGGCCGCCGCTGCCGCCGTCGCCGCCGCTGCCGGAGCGTTCCAGCGCGACGGCGACCCCGATGGCGGCGTTGGCCTCGTTGGCGTCGGCGTAGGCGGCGAGCCGCGGGTCGGTCTTGCGCGTGCGGCTGAAGTCGCCCAGCCCGGTGGTGCCGTCGTCGCCGGTGCGCGTGTAGATCCTCGTCAGCCTGACCACTCCTCCACCCTACGGGGGTGCGATGCTCGGCGGGATGTCGTCGACGCTGCTGCCGGTCGGGCCGGCCATGGGTGTCGCGATGGCGGTCCTAGTGGTGGTCGCCGTCGCGGTGAGCGCCGTCGCCCGGCTCGGGCACGGCCGCGGCGTCGTCACGGCCGCGCTGCGGGCGGTGGCACAGCTCGCCGCCGTCGCGCTGGTGCTCGCCGCCGTCGTCGAGGTCGAGCCGCTGACGGCTGCGTTCGTGCTGGTCATGACGGCGACGGCGACGGTGACGGCCGGGCGGCGGATGACCCGCGACGGATCCTGGCGCTGGGCGGTCGTGCCGGTGGCGTCCGGACCGGTGCTCGTCGTGACGGTGCTGCTGGCGGTGGGCGTGCTGCCCCCGACGCCGCTGGCCGTCATCGCCGTCGCCGGGATCCTCATCGGCGGCGCCATGACGTCGTCGGCGCTGGCCGGGCGGCGGGCGCTGGACGAGCTGGCGGCGCGGCGGGGTGAGGTGGAGGCCGCGCTGTCGATCGGCCTGCTGCCCCGCGATGCCGCGCTGGAGATCGCCCGCCCGCAGGCCACGACCGCGCTGATCCCGGTCCTGGACCAGACCCGCACCGTCGGGCTGGTGGTGCTGCCGGGCGCGTTCGTGGGCATGCTCATCGGCGGCGCCGAACCGATCCAGGCGGGCGCCGTGCAGCTGTTCGTGCTGGTCGCGCTGCTGGCTGTCGAGGCGATCGCCGTGGCGCTGACCATCGAGCTCGTGGCTCGCGGCGTGATCGTCAGACCATGATCGCTGACGGTCAAGGTGATCCTTCCCACGCCGGAAGGCTGGGAACAACACCGGACATCAGGTAGTTTCAGGTACTGGCGACAGCCCTTCGGGGCTCTCGCTGGGCGGCGGGCCGTGGTAACCCCGGGTCCCACCTATAGCCGCTACGAGCGGCCGTTGCGCCGAGAGGCGTTCCCGGCCCGGCGCCCGAACCATCACCAGCCTCGTCCATCGGACGAGCGCGTCACGACCAGCCCAGCTCGTGCAGCCGGTCGTCGTCGATGCCGAAGTGGTGCGCCACCTCGTGCACGACCGTGATCAGTACCTCCTCGACGGCGTCGTCGGGGGTGTCGCAGATGCGCAGGATCGGCAGCCGGAACAGCCTGATGGTGTCCGGCAGCACGCCGGTGTACCACTCGCCGCGCTCGGTCAGCGGGGTGCCCTCGTACAGGCCGAGCACCTCGGGCGCGTCGTCCGGAGCCTCGTCCTCGATCAGGATCACCACGTTGTCCATCATCTCGGCCAGCTCCGGCGGGATCTCGTCGATCGCCTCGGACACCAGGGCCTCGAACTCCGTCTCGGTCAGCTCCAGCACGGGTCAAGTCTCGCCTGCCGAATCCGGACGGACCGATTGAGGGTCCCGGAAATGTGTTACGAACGTGGCGTGGACGTGGCGACGGAGACGAGCCCGCCGGGAGATCCGGTGCGGCGGCACACGTGGCGGGACCTGACGCGTCCCGCCACGTGGCCGTCGTGGCTCCGCAGGGTCTTCACGGTGGCCAGCCCGGTCGCACTGGCGCTGGCGGGTGCCTGGCTCGGGCTTGCCGTCGCGGGCACGACCCAGGCGTACGTCGGGCCGCTGGCCATCGACGTCGAGTTCCGGCCGGCGTTCACCGGCGAGTCGGTCATCCACCTCGACCCCGTCGGCGCCGTCGTGCTCGACACCCACTCCGGGCCGGTGACGCTCGACATCTCCGTCCGCCAGGTCGATCTCGACGGCCTCAGCGGCTACGTCGCCGACCCGTCCTCGATCGCCGGCCTCGACGAGCAGATCACCACCGGCATCCAGGACGTGCTGGTCGACGCCGCGGTGCGGGCCGCGCTCACCGCCGTCATCGGGGGCACGCTGGCGGCCGCGCTGGTGCTGCGGTCGGTGCGGCAAACGCTGCTGGCCGCCGGGGTCGCGACCGCCGCCGTCGTCGGCAGCTACGGGCTGTCGGCGCTCACGTACGACCCCGAGTCGGTGCGCGAGCCGGCCTACACCGGGCCGCTGGCGGCGGCGCCGCAGCTGATCGGCAACGCCGAGGACATCGCCACCAACTTCGACGCCTACGCCGACCAGCTGGCCGGCTTCGTCGCCAACGTCGCCGCCGTCTACGACACCACGCTCAACCTGCAGACCTTCCAGCCCAACGACGACACCATCCGCGTCCTGCACGTGTCGGACCTGCATCTCAACCCGGCCGCCTGGGACGTCATCGACTCCGTCGCCGAGCAGTACGACGTCGACGTCATCGTCGACAGCGGCGACATCGTCGACCAGGGCACGCCGCTGGAGAACTCCTACGTGCGGCCCATCGCCGACCTCGGCCGCCCCTACGTCTTCGTCAAGGGCAACCACGACTCCGTCGCCACCGCCGCCGCCGTCGCCGCCGCACCCAACGCCGTCGTCCTGGACGGCGAGCCGGCCGAGGTGGGCGGGCTGCGGTTCATGGGGGCGCCCGACCCCCGGTTCACGCCGGACAAGTCCGTCCGCGGCGTCTTCGACGAGCAGCTCCAGGAGGGCACCGAGGAGTTCGCCGAGGCGGCCGGCGACCTCGACCCGCCGCCGGACGTCATCGTCTACCACGACCCCAGCAACGCCGAGCTGTTCGACGGCATCGCGCCCTTGGTGCTGTCGGGGCACGCACACAAGCGCGACACCTACGTCCTCGACGAGGGCACCCGGGTCATGGTCCAGGGCTCCACCGGCGGCGCCGGGCTGCGCGGCCTACGTGACGAAGATCCCACTCCGGTCGATCTCTCCGTCCTGTACTTCGATCCGGAGACGAAATCCCTGGTGGCCTGGGACGATCTCACCCTCGGCGGCCTCGGCCAGACCAGCGCAGAGATCGACCGCCACCAGGCCGGCGAGGACGACGGCGCCGCTCAGGGCCCCGAGAACCCGTCGCCAGCTCCCGATTTGGAGAACTGAGCGCGTCACCCTATGCTTTCAACGTCCCGAACGGCGACGAGCCATGGGCCCATGTCGTCACTCGATCTGGTCCCCATCGTCTAGCGGCCTAGGACTCCGCCCTTTCAAGGCGGCAACGCGGGTTCGAATCCCGTTGGGGATGCGGTGCCCTGCTTCGGCAGGAAACCGGGCAAGGAAATGCAGTACAGCAAGGTCCTGTGGAGCAGCTCGGAGTGCTCGCCGCCCTGTCAAGGCGGAGGTCGCGGGTTCAAGTCCCGTCAGGACCGCCAGCAATACCCACAGCTCAGAGGCCATCCTCTGAGCTGTTTTCATGTCCGGACCCGGTCTCGTCGGCGGGCCGAGGCAGCGAAAAGGCATCGAACAGTCCCCTCACTCTGGTGCGGGCGCTTCCGGAGTCGTGCGTATAGAGGTTGAGCGTCGTCGTCGCCTGCTCGTGCCCCATGACCCGCTGGACGTCGTTGACCGGGACGCCGTCGGAGACGAGCCAGGTCGCGTACGAGTGGCGCAGGTCGTGGAAGCGCAGCCCACCTGAGGCCCGGCGAGCGACCTCCTTGACGGCGGCGGCCTCGGTCTCGAAGGTCTCCGTCGCTTCTCGTCCGGCCTCGTCCTGCCACGTGCCCCGATAGGCGCTCTCGTCCTCCTGGACCACCTTGCCCAGCAGGCCGGCCCGGACGAGCGCGGGGCGCCACACCCGGACGCGGAAGAGCGTGCGGCGGACCGGTCCGCCTGCCTGGTTCGTGAAGACCTCGCCCGCGTCGCCCTGGCCGTAGCGGCGACGGTGATCGCGCAGCGCTGTGACGACGAGCGGCGGGAGCGGGACGACGCGGCGGCCGGCGCGCGACTTCGGGAACGGCTTCGTCGTGACGGCCCCGGCGACCTCGACCGCGACCCGCACGACCTGGACCTCCTCGGCGTCCAGGTCGACGGCGTCCCAGCGGAGGCCGGCGCACTCGCCCCAGCGCAGCCCGGTTCCGCCGGCCAGAGCGACCAGGGCGCGGTGACGCTCGGGGACGGCGGGCAGGAGCTGGCTCACGAACGCCTCGCGGCTGATCGTGCGCTCGTCAGTGTCCGAACGACGGATCGCCGGGAGCTGGACGCCCTCGCACGGGTTGAAGGCAAGCAGCCGGTCACGGACGGCGAGCCGCATGATGCCCGCCAGCACGTGGAAGCACTTCCGCACGGTGGCCGGCGAGCGCGTGGTGTTCAGCTCCGAGACCCAGCGCTGGACCGACGAGTGGTCGATCTTGTCCAGCGGCACCGAGCCCCAGCGCGGCAGCACGTGGGTCCGGAGGACCGAGTCCGTGCGCACGGTGGTCGTCGTGGCGCTCGCCCGCCCAGCGACCCATGTCGCCGCGTAGTCGCTCAGACGGACGCGTCCGGCGCGAGGATCGACGTAGAGCCCGTGGTTCTTGGTCGACTCGACCTCGGCGAGGAACCTCGACGCGTCGCGCTTGGTCGGGAACGACTTGGACCGCTGCGCCCCGGACGGATCACGCCACACCGCGCGATAGGTCCCGGCGGGCGTCTTGCGTACGAAGCCCATCAGAACAGCCCGTCCTGGCCGGGGAGCAGCGGTCCGGGCTCCGGGTCGGGCTCGAGGGTGACGTTCTCCAGCCAGTCGTGGAACGCCTGTTTGGGGATCACCCAGCGCCCGCCGAGCTTGCGCGCCGGGATGTCGCCGGACCGCACCAGGGCGTAGGTGCCGCCGAGGGCGAGGTTCAGCAGCTCGGCGACCTCGGCGACGGAGTAGACGAGGGCGTCGATGCGGGGCTGTTGTCCTGGCGGTCGGTGTGCGTCGAGGCGGATCACGTTGTCGGGCATGGCGGGGTTCCTTCCGGGGAGGACGGGTCGGTTGCCGAAACATCACCGGACGGCGGTCCGGTGGCCTGTTTGGCGGCGTCGTACTGCTCGCGCCAGCGGCGGCGTTGCTCGATCGACTTGGCGACGGCCCACACGTAGGAGGGCGCGTCGGGGTCGCCGGGTCGGACCGGCGTCCAGAGGTAGCGGGGCTTGCCGTCGGGTGCGGTGGCGGTGGCCGAGAGCTGGTCGTGGTCGTCTATCTCGATGCCGGCTTCGGCGAGGACTGCGCGTACGACGGCGGCTCGGTCGGCGCGGTGCTCGGTGAGCGTCTTGCCGGTCCACTTGCGTGAGACGAGGACACGGCGGCCGCCGAGCCCGAGGTGGTCGCGGTCGTGGGCCTTGGACGGGCAGCGGCCAGGTTCCATGCCCGGCTTGGCGTTCTTCGGCTGGGTGCCGTAGCGCAGCCAGTTCGCGCAGGTCGGCGAGCACGGGAGCCAGCGGACCTCTTCGGCGAGGCGGTCAATGTGGGCGCGGCGAGCGGCCGAGATGCGGTTCGGGTCATCGATGTCGAGCGGTTCGGCGATGGACTTGGTCAGGTACTTCGTCAGGTAGCCGACGCGTCGGTCAGCGGCCGGGGTCCCGGCGAGGATGCCTTGCAGGTCGACCTGGACGCCGAAGCGCAGCACGTGGACCGGCTCGGGCTCCTCGCCGAGGTCGAGGCCGTCGCCGTTGTCGACGTAGTCCATGGCTTCGTCCCAGGTCGGCAGCATCCAGCCGCCGTCGTCGACGTAGCCGCCCTGTTCGTCGGCCCAGGCGGGCCTGCCGTCGCGGTAGTGGTGGACGTGGTCGATGTCTGGCCACCAGACCTGGTGGTACGTGGCCGCTGCGACCTGCTTGATGAGCTTGCGCGGGATCGCACCGCGGATGGCGGCGTGCAGGTGCGGCGCGAGGCGGCGTTGCGGTTCGACGGTGGCGAAGTACTGCACGTTGTAGCCGGTGGCGCGGCGCAGGTTCTGCCAGAACCGGTCGACGAGCTTCGGGAAGTGCATCGCGTCCAGCGCGGCGCGCCGGTAGTCGTAGCGGTCCGGGTCGACGGGGACGCCCTCGTCGGTGACGCGACCGTAGGACGGCATCGTGAGGGTGAGGAACATCGACGGCCGGTAGGTCTTGCCATCCGGTGCCTCGAAGGTCCGCCCGACGGTATGGCCCGAGACCGGCAGCCGGGGCAGGTCGGGCACGTCCTCACGCCGCCTGGTGGACCGTACGCGCCGTTCCGTCGCATCATGCTCGCCATCGGCCGTGCGCGTCTCGTCGTTGCCTTCTGAGGCGTCGGGGTCGTCGAGCTCGGGTTCGGTATCGAGGTGCCAGCCCTCGCGGCACTGCTGCATCCGCAACCGGCGAGCCCGCTCCGCACAGGACGGGCAGACCGCGTCACGGGTCGCGCCACACGCGATCGTCACGGTCCGCACGTCGCCGGTCGCCGTGTCGGTCACCCGCGACAGCACCGGACGTACACAGGCACCGACGAGCACGGCGGCGCTGCGGACCAGCTCGTCGGAGAGCGCCGGGCCGAGCACCATCACGGCCGCCCCGCCGGTCGCGGCGTGACCATGAACTCCGGCTCGTCGTCCTCCGGCCGGTACACAGGCAGCGGCCGACACAGCTCGGCAGCATCGACGGCCGGCGTGGCCTCCATCAGGCCGTGCACGCAGTGGCACGCGTCCAGCGGGCCGAGTACGCCGAAGCCGTCGCAGTCGATGCACACGATCCACACTGACCGCTCGTGCTTGCCGACGCAGCGCGGTGACGCGCACCACCGGTAGCCGCACCAGATGCACACCTGGGCGAAGTTCAGCCGCAACGGCCGTAGCGTCGCCGCCATGGCCGAGGCGAGTGTCTGGGTCGTCATCGTGACCTCCGGGGATAGGGGATGACGCCATCCGACACTCAACACGTTATAATAAGTAGGACGACTGGACAAGGCAGTATCCGACACGCCACGCTGACCGCCACAGTTACGCGGGCGACCGCCCAGGTGGAAGACTTGTTCTGTCGAGTAGAGGGGAGGGCCTGTGGCGGACTTCAGGGGTCGCCCTGCCTACCTGCAGATCGCTGACGACATCCGCAGCCAGATCCTCGACGGCACGTTGCAGGCCGAAGACCGGTTGCCCAGCGAAGCCGACCTCATGGCCGACTACGGCGTCTCACGCATCGTCGTGCGCAACGCCGTCGAAGTCCTCCGCTCCGAAGGACTCGTGGTCAAGCAGCAGGGACGCGGAAGCTTCGTCCGAGCCCAGCGGCCACAGCGCACCCGCGTCGTCGGCGACCTGTATAGCGAGCGTCCCGAGGGCTCACCGTTCGCCGCGTCCGCCCGAGCGTCCGGCCAGGTCCCCGAGTGGGAGTACCAGACCCGCCGCACCACCGCCTCCAAGACCATCGCCGACCGGCTCGGCATCCAGGCAGGCGACCCGGTCATGCGCACCAGCTACCGCTTCTTCGCCGACGGCGAGCCCGCGATGCTCTCAACCTCGTTCGAGCCGCTCGCCATCACCGAAGGCACGCCCGTCGAGCAACCCGAAGGCGGCCCCGTCACCGGCGTCGTGCCCCGCATGGACGCCATCGGCATCCACATCACCCACGTCGTCGAGGACGTCACCGGACGATCCGCCCGCCCCTACGAGGCCGAGACTCTAAAGGTCCCGGTCGGCGTGCCCATTCTCGCGATCGAACGCACCTACTACGCCAAGAGCCGGCCCATCGAAACCGCCGACATCGTCGTCTCCTCCGACCGCTACGTCCTGTCCTACCGGCTCCCCGTACCACCCCGGACGGATCAGCCGACGCCGCTATGAAGCCCCAGGACGCGCACGACGACGTTGCCAGGCTGGCGGATCTGCTGGGTGAGGCTGTCACCCTGCTGGAACGCTACGGCGAGACCCGTTGGGCGAGCGTGCTCTCGGCTTCGAAGCGCGAACTCATGGATGGTGATGCTCACGGGCTGCTCCGCCTGCAGAGCGCGTTCGGAGGCATGGGCAGTCTCAACGACCTGCTGATCATGGAAGCGAACGGCCACCCTGTCCAGCGCAACGACGAGCGACACATCAACGAACGGCTGACCGCACTCCGCTCCGAGATCTCGCAGCTGGCGCGCGACCTCCGCAACACGGCCTGACTCCGCCTCATCGCGGGTGCGCATCGTTCACCGGTTGTCGACGTCCGCGCCGCTGTCTTGTCTTGCGCCTGTTGGTCTGCCACCGATCTGCGTCGCCCGATGTCTGGCACGCTGCTTCGAACACCGAGCTTGCCCCGCAGACCAATGACCGATCGGTCACGAGAGTGCGACGACGGCTGGTGCGATGTAACCAAACACTTCACAAAGTTGCGTCAATCTGCCCGGATTCACGTGGCCGGATGCGGTGAAGCTGCGGCGCCGAGCGCCGGCCTGATCCGGTACGCCATGGTGGACGGCCTGCAGAATGAGCGAGCGAGACGTTCACGAGCGTGCTCGATTGGCGACAGGACCCGCCGCAGCGACTATGATCGCAAATCGTGACCGAGCTGGAGTTCCTTAGCGCGACGATCGGGCAGTTGATCTGGCCCCTACTCATCATCGTCGTTGTGCTGTTGCTCAAAGAGCCCATCAAGACGATGGCCAACTCTCCGCGCTTGAAACGGCTCAAGGTTGGGCCGAGTGGCCTTGAAGCAGATTTCAACGAAGAGTTGGCGCAGGTCGAGAAGGAGCTCGAAGCCGAGCAGTCCCCCGCGGAACTCGAGTCGCCCGCCGAACTCGAGTCCCCGAGACGGGTCGAGGCCGTAGCCGCAGACTTCCGACTGGAGATGGAGCGGCTCGCCGAGGTCGCGCCGCGGGCGGTCGTAATGGAGAGCTTCGTGCGACTTGAGAGCTTGCTTCGCAACAGTATTGATGCTCCCGACGGTCAGCGCGGGCCGAGGTTCGTTCCGATGAGAACGCTGGGCCGACTCGCCGTTGACCAACAGATCTTGACAAAACGCGAGGCTTCTGTGCTCGATGAGTTGACCTATCTCCGTAACCGAGTCGCGCATGAGCCCGAGGAGCAGATCTCCCAGGAGGCTGCGATCCGCTACGCGGACGCTGTCTCGGATATTGCAGTCGCGGTCAACTTGGCATTGGGTCGTACGCACCTTGATGGTCCAGCGCTCTAGGTGCCTGCAGATTCGTTAGAGACCAGCGTCCGGCATTGCGAGTTCGTTCTGGGGTCGGACCTACTGCGCTTGCTCGTGGGGAGCGTCCGGATCTGCCGGGTGTATGTGATCGAAGTGCACGCTATTCGCCGCGACCGACGCGGTGTTCGGGCCAGGATCTCGGCCGCGGTGAGCAATACCGCGCGCAGTCTGTTGCTACGATTTTAACGTTGACGCGTCGAAGGTCAGAGCATCGGGAGACACGAACCAGTCGAGCACCATCCGCGGCCGCGACCCGACTTCCGCGGTTGTCTTGACGCAGTTGATGCTTGACGAATCTGTGTCGGTTGATCCTTGACGTGCCGCCCGAGCCGGACGGCATGGGACGCTTCTAAGGTGGAGGAGCAGTTGAGCGAAGATCCTGTGCGAGCACCGGACGTCGCTGCTGCTCGTGTCGCCTCGATCGTGAAACATCGCGACGAGCCGGCCTTCGGCCTCCTGCTGCAGCTCGCTGACCAACTCTTCGCTGACATAGAATTCGAGCGCCACCTCGCGGAAGGCCTCCGCGGCGAGCCAGCGCTAATCGAACTGTGGGACCTCTGGAGCGGTGACCAGCGATGGACGCCCTCCGTCTACATCGAAGGCACCGAGGTCGGATGGTTCGACGGGGAACGGCGTCACGTCAAGGTCCATCCGGATCGAGCAGGGGCCGTTGCAGATTTCGTCCACCGCCTATCTGCCTGGATGTCTAGGCGGGCTGTTCTGAGACCACGCTGACGAGGACGCCGACTGCGCGCCTAGATGCTGGAAGCCGGACCTTGCGCCTTCCTAGGCATCGCCGTGTCAAGCATCAGGTGATACGCGACTGTCAAGCATCGCCCGCGACAGGACACCCGACTTCCGCGGTGCATTGCTGGATTGAGCTATTGAGGATCAAGCGGCGCGCTGCGCGCGCCGTGCCCGCCCGGCCGACTGGCCGGGCGTGCGGCCTGGCGGCCGTTCCGGGCCTTGCCGGCCGTCGGGCACACGGGCGGACAACGCTGAATCGACTATGCACAGTCACGGTTGGAGGCGTCGTCCCCATAGCGGCCATCCTTTGGTCTCCACTCCACGCGTCAAGGGCGCCTCTGGCGTCACTGCGTGATCGGCTACGCCGACCCTTGACCCGCTCCGCTCCAACCAACGACCGGCAGCTATGGGGCGACGCCTCAGAATGAGACGGCGCCCGGGAGAATCACCCACGCACGCAGCCACCAGCGGGCTAGCCAAGCATTTCCGCAAACAATTCGGAGGCCCCTTGTTGAGCCTGCGCCAATCGGACGGCCGTAGTCGCTGTGAGCATTAGCGGATCTTTGTGCTCCGTAACACTCGCATGGACGATTCGATCGATGCCGGCGCCAACCAGCGGCGCAACGGTCCTAAGGGTTCCCGACATCGCTACCGAGGAGGTTCGGCCGGCGTGGACGATGAGGTTTCTCTGCCTATACAGACGGCGGAACGCGTCCTCCAGTTGCTGCACGATTCGCGGCAGTATCTTTGCTGGATCTGCGATCAATTCCTTCATTCTTTCCAATGCTGCCATGTGTCGCAAAGCCGGCATATTCAGCGTGGCGTCGTTCCGAAGTGCCGTCTCAAAGGCGGAAGCCCGAAGCTTGCCATCTCGCATGGCACGAAGTTGGCGGGCGAGATCGTCAGTCATGGACGACGCATAAGCATCAGATAGGGCGAGCAGTTCTGATCCCACGTAACTGCACCCAACGATCTGAGCCATCCTCGTGGCGGCTACAACTCGATTGTCAGCATCGCCTGGACCCACCAGGAGAGACTCAATAGCTGCCCAGCTCCCAGCTAAGGCCGGCACCGCGGGGCCACGGTCCAGTGGCTCCAAGATCTCAAGTGCAGCGTCGATCTGAGGTGCGAGCCGCAGCCGAAATATCTCAGCGGTCTTCTCAAGGGAGAGCACCTGCACACGCCTCGGCCCTGGAAGGTAGGATACCGGCTCAGGTTCTCCCAACATGAAGAATTGTGAATGGAACTCAAGACGCTCGCGCGTGCCGACTCTAAAGCGCGAACTGAGCCGTTCCAGCCACGTCTTGACATCGGCCTGCAGCGAATAAACATCTCGCGATTGGATATCGAGCAAGAGGCCGCCGGACTGGCGGGGATGCTGCACCAAGGGAAACCATTCGTCAAGCCACTGCGCCGTCTCAGTGGGCGACAACCAGCAGCTTTCCCTTTCGGCGGGCAGCGCTGGCATGGCATCCACCGGAACGAGGACCTGATAGTTTACTTTGGGGCGGAGTGAGAGCGAATGGGCTTCGTCGAAAAGATCGGAAAGTGACAATTGATCAGCACGGTATCTAATATGATATGTAAGCCACTTATGTATGAACTGAGAGCTGTAGCCTTGATCAAGAAGATGGCTGGTGGCCGCGCGGGCGACTACCTCAGGCGGAACATCTTCGCCGGCAACCGCACCAGCCCAGTTGGCCAGGTAGGCCTGACGGGATTCCGAGTTGAGAAGAGTCAAGGCCTCTGAATCGTGGCTCTTTGGAACAAAGGCGCGGTTCACGTAAGTGATGATCTGCCCGCGACGAGCCTCCGAGCCAAGCCCAAGGTCTCTTCGCACGCGCGGTGCCAGCGACTGTCGGAAGTACTTGAGCGAACCTTCGGACAGGGCGCTCTCATGCCTCGCCTGTGCAGCCTCGATGAGCTCGTCGATCTCCAACAGCGCGCCGAGCCGCCAGAGTCGGCGAGACCACGGCGTGGCGGCAGCACAGAAGTCCAGCATGCGCTTCGACACATGTTGTGCGTACGGCTTGTTCTCCAGCACCTCGAGGGGCTACTCTCTTATCTGACGGGAGGAAGTCGCCTCAGGGCCGCTTCCTCCCTTTCATTTTGGCGTAGCTGTTCGCCCGCCCAGCGAGAAAGCCCTGGTGAGGGGCCTGCAGCGGGTCTAAGCGGCAGAGTTCGCGCATCCACCAGTACGCTCGGCCCGACTAGCGCGAAGCGTCGCCGTAGGCGATCGGGCCGAGCGTACTGGTGGATGCAAATCGGCGCAAATTCGATCAAGTTACATGGTACCTGACCTGGGCCGATCTACGGCTGACCGTCCATCGTTTACGCATGGATCCCACTGCGACCCCCGTGCGACGGGACCAGCCGGCGCCTCGTTAGACGTCGTCGCGGCCAGCTCGTCGCTGGATGCGTTCGACGGCCTCGCGGATGGCCTCATGCAGTAGATCGGCCTCATGAGTCCCGAGGCGAACCACAGTGCTGCGACCATGACGCGGCACGGTCGCCAGCTCGACCCCGGTCGTCGAGCTGTGCGGGCGCACGACGTTGACGCCGAGCACCCAGCGTCCCGAGTCGGCCGGGATCGACTCCACATAGTGCCGGTGGACGGTGTGGACCCCGGACTCATCGCACCACTTCACCGAGCAGTCCTCCCGGTCAGCGGCGGTCACGAGGGATCCTCGGTCTCGGCGCGCTGGATCTTGCGCAGATCACGGACGACGGACTCCAGCTCGCCCAGCGTCACACCCGTCTCGGCCAGCACACCGGCGACGCGGTCGAACACTTGGCGGTGGGCCTGGCGGGTGAGTTCGTAGCCGTCCTGCGGGTAGAGCACCCCCGGCTTCATCAGCTCCAGGCCGCCGACACGCTCGACCATGCGATTGAGCTGTTCGACGATCTCGACATCGGTCGCGCCGGGTAGGTATCGCTCCCGCACGTTGGCAAGCAGCTTCGGCGTCCACATCGCCTGCTGCGCGACGTCGGCGATGCGCACCAGGTCGGCGGCGAGCCGGCGGGCCTCCTTCGGGAGCAGATCGAACTGCGCGTACATGTCGGTATCGAACGGCTTGATCTCCACATCGATATGGGCATCGCCGTGCAGGATGTGCGCGACCATCTCGCCGACGCCCTCTTCGACGAAGGGTGCGCGGGTGATGATCTCTCGGGGATCGGGTTCGGGTAGCTTGACCACGGGTCTCTCCCTGCTAGTTCAGGTTGGGATCAAGTCCCCGGACCGGTGTTGGCGCACCGGCCGGGGGCGACTAACTGATGAGGACACGCAGGCACCGGGCGGGCCACGTGGCCGCGCAGCGACGAGGCAGCCAAGAGGCATCAGAACCCGCACCACCCGCGGACACGGGCCGGTATCAGCCGCCATGCTGACCTGCGCAGATGAACCACCAACGGCAACGGACGACAGCGGACGGGAAGCCCGATCCGCACTGTCAAGGCGGAGGTCGCGGGTTCAAGTCCCGTCAGGACCGCCAGCAACACCAGCAGCTCAGAGGTCATCCTCTGAGCTGTTCTCGTTTCCGGGGACGGATGAATCCCGCGGCGATGCCGCGGACCGGCGAGTCTGCGCTCAGGGACGGAAGGTCGCGCGATAGGCGGTCGGGCTGACGCCGACGGCGGCGTGGAAGTGCCGGCGCAGGGTCGTCGCCGTTCCCATGCCACAGCGGACGGCGATCTGTTCGACCGAGGCGTCGGTGCGTTCGAGCAGCTCCTGGGCGCGGGCGATCCGCTGCTGCTGGAGCCAGGTCAGCGGTGCGACCCGGAGCTCGGCCCGCATGCGCCGGGCCAGCTGACGGCTGCTCAGCCCGGCCTCGCGGGCGAGGTCCTGGACGGTCAGCGGCTGGTCGAGCCGGCGCCGGGCCCACTCGAGGGCGGGCGCGATGCCGCCGGCGGCACGGGGAACCGCCGGAGGGGCGATGAACTGCGCCTGGCCCCCCGGCCGGTGCGCCGGGACCACGAGCCGCCGGGCGAGCCCGTTGGCCGCCGCGGCACCGAAGTCGCGGCGGACGACGTGCAGGCAGAGGTCCAGCGCCGCCGTCTTGCCCGCCGAGGTGAGCACGTCGCCGTCGTCGATGTAGAGGACGTCGGCGCGCACGTCGATGCGCGGGTAGCGGCGGGCGAGGTCGTCGGCGTGCATCCAGTGCGTGGCCGCGGGCCGCCCGTCGAGCAGGCCGGCGGCGGCGAGCACGAACGCGCCAGTGCAGAGCGAGGCGATCCGGACGCCGCCGTCGTGCGCGGCACGCAGGGCGGCGAGGAGGTGCGGGTCCGGCTCCGCGCCCGGGTCGGTGGTCGACGGGACGACGACGGTGTCGGCCTCGGCGAGCGCGGCGAAGCCGGTGCTGCGCGCCGCCGGGAACCACGGGCTCGGCGCGGCGTCGGGCGTGCAGACCACGAAGTCGTACCAGTCCCCCGACGGCGACAGGTCCGACCGGTCGACACCGAAGATCTCCGCGGCGATGGCGGCCTCGTAGAGCATCGTGGTCCGGTGGGCCGTGAGCGCGATCCGGTGCATGTCCGAAACTGTACGACCGACGTCAGATCGGACGCTCACTCTCGACCGGGAAAGCCGCCGACGATAGGCGGCATGGACACCTCCGCGCGGGTGCTGGTCTACGGCGCCTACGGCCACACCGGCCGCTTCGTGGTCGACGAGCTCCTGCGCCGCGGGCTGACGCCGGTGCTGTCGGGCCGGAGCGCGGCCGGCCTCGACCTCGTGGCCGGCCGCTGGCCGGGCGTCGAGCAGCGGCCCGCGGCGGTCGACGACCCCGTCGCGCTGCGCCGGGCGCTCGCCGGCACCGCCGCCGTCGTCAACTGCGCGGGCCCGTTCGCCGACACCGCACTGCCAGTGGCGACGGCGGCCGTGGCGGCCGGCGTGCACTACCTCGACCTGACCGCCGAGCAGGCCGCCGTGCAGGCCCTCCACACCGCGCTGGGCGACGCCGCACGGGCCGCGGGTGTCGCCGTCGTGCCGGCGATGGCGTTCTACGGCGGGCTCGCCGATCTGCTGGCGACGGCGGCACTGTCCGGCCCGGACGACTCGGACGGCGAAGGCGGCGGCGACGGCCGCTGCGGCGGCGAGGCCGACGAGATCACCGTCGTCATCGCACTGGACCGCTGGTGGCCGACCGCCGGCACCCGCATCACCGGCCGCCGCAACACGGTGCCTCGGCTGATCGTGACCGGCGGCACGCTGGCGTCGCTGCCGGACCAGGCCCCCACCACGACCTGGATCTTCCCAGCGCCGTTCGGGCCGCAGCCGGTGGTCGCGATGCCGTTCTCCGAGGTCATCACGATCGCGCGGCACGTGCGGGTGGGTGAGCTGCGCACGTACCTCAGCGCGGCGCCGCTGGCCGACCTGCGCGACCCGGACACGCCGCCGCCGTCGCCCGCGGACGAGTCCGGCCGCTCCGCCCAGCGCTTCGTCGTCGACGTCGTCGTCCGCCGGGACGGCCGCGACCGCATGGTGTCGGCGTCGGGCCGCGACATCTACGCCGTCAGCGCCCCGATCGTCGCCGAGGGCGTGGAGCGACTCCTCAGCGGCCGGGCCTTGACGACCGGCGTCGCCTCGCCCGGCGAGATCTTCGCCGCCGGCGACGTCCTGGCCGCCCTGTCCGCGCCCGGCAGCGAGTACCTCAGCCTCTCGAGCGCTGGGCCGCAGGTCCCTCGGGCGACGCCGTGAGCTGGCGCATCAGGCCGGCGTCGTCGCGGACGGCCCAGTGTTCGACGCCCTTGCCGCCGGCGAAGCGGATGAGGTGCATCTGGCGGTAGCTGAACGACCGGCCGGTGGGCGCGATGCCGAAGTAGTCGCCGACGTGGCGGCCGCTGTGGGTGCAGTGGATCGCGACGGTGTCGCCCTCGGCCAGCGCCTGGTGCACGGTCCATTTCTGGTCGGCGAAGGCGCCCGCGAGCAGGTGCATGTAGAACGCGACGCTGCCGAGGCCCGGCGGTGTGCCGGGCGGTGCCTCGTGGTTGACGAACTCGTCGCTGATGAGCTCGGCCAGGGCCGTCTCGTCGTTCGCCGGGAAGATCTCCTCCAGCACGCGGCAGGCGCTCTCTTTGATGTCCGTGGTCATGACGGCCCCCCGTCCCTCCACCGGCGTGTCGGCCGGTTCAGCATGAATTCGTGACAGTATCATTCTCCTCAATGTCGGAGATGGCAAGACCCAAGCGTCGCTACGACTCGACCAGCCGCCGCGCCCGCGCCGCCGAGACCCGGACCCGCATCGTCGAGGCGGCCGGCCGCGTCTTCGTCGAGCTGGGCTATGCGCGGGCGACGATCCCGCGCATCGCCGCCGAGGCGGGCGTCGCGGTCGAGACGGTCTACCGCTCGGCGACGGGCAAGGCCGGCCTGCTCGAGGCGGCCGTCCTGGCGGCCGTCGCGGGCGGGGTGGAACGCGCGGACGTGCCGGTCGAGGAACGGCCCGCGATCCGGCGGATCATCGACGAGCCCGACCCGCGGCGGCAGCTGCGGATGTACGCGGCGACGCAGCCGGGCATCTGGAGCCGGGTCGGGCCGCTGCTGCGGGTCCTCGACGCGGCCGCCGCGACCGACGAGGTGCTGGAGGCGCTGCGCACCCAGCAGGCGGAGTTCCGGCACGCGGGGCTGCGCCGGTTCGCCGGCCTGCTGGAGTCGCGCGGGGCGCTGCGGCCGGACGTGCCCGCCGACCGCGCGGCCGACATCATCTGGACCGTCTGCGCGCAGGCCGGCTACGACGCGTTCGTCCTGGCCCGAGGCTGGACACACGACGAGTACGAGCGCTGGATCGGCGACACCCTCATCCACGCCCTGCTCCCGCAGAACGACGCCGACTGACAGCTGGGGTCACCCGAGTGAGCAGGACGGGCTGGGACAACGAGGCCTGGGAGCGGATCGCCGACCCCGACCGAATCTGGTCGGCGTTCGACCGGCAGTACCGATGCCGCCCGGATAAATCCGGTGACCCGGCCGGCCGTCGTGGATCCGGCGGCCTCGGCGACCGTCGCCCGGTCACCGGTCTTCGCCCTGTCACCGGTCATCGCGCGCGACGCCCGCGGCTTCGACCTGGAGAAGACCGCCGCCGGCGGCTGGTCCTCGACGCGTTCACGGAGGCGTTCGCCGAGGGGACCCGGCTGGACGTCCTCGACAGGCAGCACGTGGCTCGTTGGTTCTGGCCGCACCGGCAGGAGCGGCTCGGGGAGCCCTGGCGCGTCGAGCCGTTCCCCGGCGGCGACCGTGAACTCTGTGGATACCCGTGATCATCGGCGATCCACCCCGTCCTGACGTGGCCGATCGCCGATGATCATGGGCGCGAGCCCAGCTGTCAGGCGGGGTCGACGACGGGGTCGAGACGCTCGGCGGCCGGGCCGAGCGGCTCGTCCGGGTCGACCGCCGCCGCCACCGGGCCGCCGTCGCCGTCACCACCGCCGGGACCGGGGCCGGGCTCGTCGTCGCGCAGCGGGTGGGCGAGCTCGTCGGCCGGGAGCTTGGCCCAGATGATCGCCACGACGGCGACGATGACCGGGACCACGCCGGCGATGATGAACGTGGCCCGGAGGCCGATCGCCTGCGACACCGGGCCGGCGACGGCCATGGAGATCGGCATCAGCGAGATGGAGACGAAGAAGTCGAGGCTGGCGACCCGGCCGAGCAGGGCCGGCGGGACGCGGCGCTGCAGCAGCGTGCCCCAGATGACCATGGGCGCGGAGAACAGCACGCCGAGCACGAACGCCGACGCGATGACCACCGACACGGACCCGGCGAACCCGATGGCGATCATCGGCAGGCAGCCGACGCCCCACATGAGGTTCATCCAGGTGAGGTAGCGCCTCGGCATCTTCATGGAGGCCATGACCAGCGAGCCGACCGCGCCGCCGATGCCGAACGCGCCGAGCACCCAGGCGTGGTCGCCGGGACCGCCGCCCAGGCGGTCCTTGATGATGAACGGCGTCAGCACCTCGAGCGGGCCCATGAGCACGAGGATCATGGCGCTGGCGAACAGCAGCGTGGCGAGCAGCCACGGCGTGCGCCACATGTAGGCGAAGCCCTCGCGCATGTCGGCGAACGCGGTGCGGACGGGGTGCGCAACGGCCTCGGCGGGGAGCTCGCGGCGGACCGGCGTCTTCGGCACCGCCGTCAGCGCCAGCAACCCGAGTGCCGCCGCGCTCGCGGCGACCAGGACGGCCGAGCCCGGGCTGGCCGCGCCGACGACCGCGCCGGCGACCGCGGGGCCGAGCGCCTGGCCGATGGTGGGCCGGACCATGCCCTCGAAGCCGTTGACCGCCATGAGGTCGGACTCGGGGACCAGCGCCGGCAGCCACGCGGAGTAGGCCGGGTAGTAGAACGCCATGCCGACGCCGGTGATGAACGCCACCACGGCCAGGTGCCACAGCCGGGTGACGTCCATGAGCGAGAGCGTGGCGACCAGCGCCATGCCGCCGAGCTCGACCGCGGCGACGCACAGCAGGATGGTCTTCTGCGGGACGCGGTCGGCGACGACGCCGGCCAGCAGCGCCGGCAGCAGCACGCCGATCGCGGACGCCGTGGAGACGACCGAGAGCTGGGCCGGACCACCGCCGATGCGGATGACCTCCCACACCTGCGCGACGATCCAGACGCCGGAGGCGAACGTGGACAGCACGAGCGCCATGGCCAGCCGGCGGTAGGCCGGCGTACGGAACGGGGTCAGCGCGCGCGGCACCGGGCGACCGGTGGCTGCGGCCTGCGTGTCACTCATCGTGGGTCCTCCGAGAACGATTGTGCCGGTACGGACTGACAAAGTCGCCTGAATTCATCGCCACCCGAAACGGCCGACATGGCCGTCCGCCGGGTGCGCACCGCCCCGGACGGCGCGCACCCGGGGGTCCGGCGTCAGGAGAAGTCGGCGTTCGGGTCCATCCAGACCAGCTCCCAGTGGTTGGCGTCGGGGTCGAGGAAGCCGCGGCCGTACATGAAGCCCTCGTCGAAGGGATCCTTGGCCTTCCCGCCACCGGCGGCCAGCGCCTTGTCGGCCAGCTCGTCGACCTCCTCGCGGGTCTCGACGTTGAGTGCCAGCACCGTCTGCGTCCCCGAGGTCGAGACGCCGTTGACGACGGACTCGGCGAAGAAGTCCTCGACCAGGACCATGACGTAGATCGTGTCGCTGACCACGAAGCACGCGGCCCGCTCGTTGGAGAAGTCCTCCTGGAGCGTGAACCCCAGCGACGTGTAGAAGTCCGTCGCCCGGCGGAGGTCCGTGGTGCGCACGTTGACGAAGAGCTTGCGGGACATGGGGGTCACTCGCCTTCCGGGATCTGTGTCCGCCGGTCAACTGTTTCCGGCTGAAGCCAACTGTGTCCTATAGATACTGTTTCCGCAAGACTCAATTTTGATAGGGTTCAGGCACTGTGGAGGTGAGGGCACGTGGTGACCGATTCCGAAGTGCCGGCTGACGGCACGATTCAGCTGCTCTGGGGGCTGCGCGACGGCCCGACACGAGGACCCAAGCCGGTGCTCAGCCTGGAGCGGATCGCGCAGGCGGCGGTCGACATCGCCGACGCGGAAGGCCTCGCGGCCGTCTCGATGCAGCGGGTCGCGGCCGACCTCGACTTCACGAAGATGTCGTTGTACCGCTACGTCACGGGCAAGGACGAGCTGGTCGCGGCCATGATCGACCTCGCCGCGGGCGACCCGCCGGTGGTCGCGGAGCTGCCCGGCCGGACGTGGCGCCCGCGCATCGAGGCCTGGGTCCGGCTGCTCGGCGAGGCCTGGGACGCCCATCCGTGGCTGCCGTGGGTGACCATGGGCGACCGCGTCATGGGCCCCAACGAGACCGGCTGGACGGAGGCGTCGGCCGCCATCCTCGCCGAGACCGGGCTGAGCGTGCCCGAGCGCATGGCCCTGGCCCGCATGCTCGGCGGGCACGTGCGGGCCACCATGTCCGTGTCGACGGCGGGCACCCAGCCGTGGGTCAGCCGCCGGCAGGCCGCCCTGCTCGAGGAGCACGCGGACCGGTTCCCGGTGCTGGTCACCATGCTGCGCGACGGCGAGCCGGACCCGCCGGACAACGGCCGCGAGTTCGGGCTGCGGCTCATCCTCGACGGCGTCGAGCGGCTGATCGCCGAGCGGACGAGCTGACGGGGCCGACGGCGTCGGCCTGCGGCGCCGCCGGACACGTCGGGCACGCCGTCGATCACGGCGGGCCCGGAGAGTGGCGGTTCTCGTTCTCGGCAGTGACACTAGAGGGGTGAGTGTCCACGTCAGCGCCCATAGCGGCCACGCGCACGACGACGAGGCCGCCGTCGAGCGCGCGCTGGACCGCCTCCGCGCACGCGGGCACCGCATCACCGGTGCCCGGCACGCGGTCATCGAGGCCCTGGCGACCATCGAGGGCCATCCCAGCGCCGATCAGCTCTCCGAGCAGGTCCGCGAGCTGCACCCGACGGTGCACCGTGCCACGGTCTATCGCACCCTCGAGACGCTGGCCACGCTCGGCGTCGTCACCCAGGTGCACGTGGGCGGCAGCGCCACCACCTACCACCTGGCCGCCGACGCGACCGGCCACGAGGACCACCTGCACGCCAGCTGCCGGGTCTGCGGCCGCATCATCGACCTGCCCAGCGACCTGCTCGACCCGATCAAGCGGCGCATCGCCGACGAGAGCGACTTCCGGCTCGACCCGCCGCACATCGCGCTCTCGGGCACCTGCCGCACCTGCCAGTAGCGGAGCTCAGAGCCGCAGCGTCGCCCGCACCGGCCAGTGGTCCGAGGGCAGCTTCCCGTCCGGGCGGCCGCGCTCGACGCCGGCCTCCTCGATGGTCCACTGCGGCCCGGCGAGGATGTGGTCGATGCGCCGTCCGGTCGCCGTCCCGGTGAAGCGGTGCACCGTCCCGCCGGTCACCGGGGCCGGCCGGAACCCGGCCTCGAGCAGCGGTCCCATCACGTCGCCGTCGTCCGGGACGGCGTTGAAGTCGCCCATGACGACGGCCGGGACGGCCGGGTCGAGCCAGCCCACGAGCTGGCGGACGGAGGCGGCGCGGTTGGCGGGGTGCCGCTCGTCGAGGTGCGTGTTGACGACGGCGAACTCCCGGGTCGTGCGCTGGTCGCGCAGGCGGAGCAGCGTCGCGACGCGCGGGAACGAGGCGTCCGGCAGCCGGGTGCCGGGGACGTCCGGGGTCTCGCCGTACCAGCGGGTGCGGTGCTCGAGGACCGTGAGGAAGCCGCCGCTGACGGCGACCGGGCACTGCTCACCCGACCTGCCGCCGCCGCGTCCCTGGCCGTGCCAGCGCAGGCCGGGCAGCTTCCGCACGAGGTAGCCGCGCTGGAACTCGTAGACCTCCTGCAGGCCCAGGACGTCGGCGCCGAGAGAGCGGATCGCCGTCACCGCCGCGCCGCGCCGGAACCACCACGAGTTCAGCCAGTCGAGGGCCAGGCCGTTGCGGATGTTGAACGTCGCGACCCGCAGCACCAGACCCTGCTCCACGGCGGCAGCGTAGCGGTCAGGGGAGGACGATGTCCGCGTCCGACGGCGTGCGCGTGGTGGTGCGGCCGCCCCGGCGGACCGCGGCGGCGAACCGGTCGGCGTCGCGCAGCGCAGCCCCGCCGGGGTCGTTGTTGAAGTAGACGTAGACGTCCTGGCCGTCGCTCCAGGTGTCGGCCAGCCGGTCGGCCCACGTGTGCAGCGCCTGGCCGCCGTACTTCGGCCACGGGTGGGCCGCTCCCTCGTGGAACCGCACATACCCCCATGACGCCGTCCGCCACAGCGGTGTGACCGGCCGTCCCAGCCGGTCGGCCCAGCACAGCGCCGCCTCGTGCCGCTCGAGCAGCGCGCGGACCTCGTCGGTCCACCACGACTCGTGCCGCGGCTCGACGGCGACCCGGACGTCGCGCGGGAAGCAGGACAGACAGCGGTCCAGCAGCCCCGGCTCGGCCCGCAGGGTCGGCGGCAGCTGGATCAACACCGGCCCGAGCTGCAGGCCCAGCCCGGCAGCGACCCCGAGGAACCGCTGCACGGGCTCCTCGGGGTCGCGCAGCCGCTTGATGTGCGTGAGGTACCGGCTCGCCTTGACCGCCATGACGACGTCGTCGGGCAGCCTCTCGCGCCAGGACTCGAACGTCTCGCGCTTCGGCAGCCGGTAGAAGGCGCTGTTGTTCTCGACCGTGGCGAAGCCCTCGACGTAGCGCTCCAGCCAGCGCCGCTGCGCCAGCCCACGCGGATAGAGCACGCCGCGCCAGGAGTCGTACTGCCAGCCCGACGTCCCCACGTGCACCACCATGGTCGGATCAGTGCCCATTCGTGCGCGGCTCGAACACCTGCGGCATACCGTGGACCCCCATGACCCCCAGCTTCGACGCGATGTGGGCGGACCTCGAGCCGGTCGGGCGCGACCCGCGCGGCGGCTACCGGCGCTTCGCCTGGACCGACACCGACGCCGATCTGCGCGCCTGGTTCGACGCCGAGGCGGCCCGTCGTGGCCTCTCCACCACCGTCGACCGCGCCGGCAACCAGTGGGCCTGGTGGGGCTCGCCCGGCCGCACCCACCAGGGCGTCGTCGCCGGCAGCCACCTCGACTCCGTGCCCAGCGGCGGCGCGTTCGACGGCCCGCTCGGCGTGGTGTCGGCCTTCGCCGCCGTCGACCTGCTGCACGAGCGCGGGCACACGCCGTCACGCCCCATCGGGATCGCCCACTTCGGCGACGAGGAGGGCGCCCGGTTCGGCGTCGCCTGCGCGGGGTCGCGGCTGCTCACCGGCGCGCTTCCCGTCGACCGCGCGCTCGCCCTCACCGACGCCGGCGGTGTCAGCCTCGGTGCCGCGCTGGCGCACCAGGGCCGCCCGGTCCCCGCACCGGACCCGGACGCCCTGGAACGCGTCGGCACGTTCGTCGAGCTGCACGTCGAGCAGGGCCGCGCCCTCGTCCACGACGACGCACCCATCGGCGTCGCCACCGAGATCTGGCCGCACGGGCGTTGGCGGGTGACCCTCGCGGGCGAGGCCAACCACGCCGGCACCACGCCGCTGGCCGACCGCCACGACCCCATGCTCGAGCTCGCCGCGCTGGTCGCCGACGCCCGCGCCGCCGCCGCCCGCCATGGCGTGCTGGCCACCGTCGGCAAGGTCGAGGTCGACCCCAACGGCGTCAACGCGATCCCGTCCGAGGTCAGGGCCTGGCTGGACTGCCGCGGCGCCGATCCTGACGCCGTCGCCGCCGTCCTCGCCGACCTCGCCCGCTTCGCCCCGGTCGGTGAGTCGTGGACCGCCGCGACGGTGTTCGACCCGGCCCTCGCCGCGCGGCTGAGCGGCGTGCTCGGGAACGCGCCGCTGCTGCCCACGGGCGCCGGGCACGACGCCGGCATCCTCAGCGCCGCCGGCATCCCGACCGCCATGCTGTTCGTCCGCAACCGCACCGGCGTCTCGCACTCCCCGGCCGAGCACGCCGACACCGCCGACTGCCACGCCGGCGTCGTCGCGCTGGCCGACGTCCTCGCGGAGCTGACCCGGTGACGGCATTCTGGGCGGCGCACGCGTGGCTCCCCGCCGGCGTGCGGCCGGAGGTGCGCATCGAGGTCGCCGACGGCGTCATCGTGGCGGTGTCGCCGGGGTCGGCCCCGCAGGCCGACGACACCCGGCTGCCCGGTGTGGTGTTCCCCGGGTTCGCCAACGCCCACTCGCACGCGTTCCACCGGGCGCTGCGCGGGCGCACGCACGACGGCCGCGGCTCGTTCTGGACCTGGCGCGAGGCGATGTACAGCCTCGCCGGCCGGCTCACTCCGGACACGTACTACGAGCTCGCGCTGGCCACGTACGCCGAGATGGCGCTGGCCGGGGTCAGCGTGGTCGGTGAGTTCCACTACCTGCACCACGGCCCCGGCGGCATCCCGTACGCCGACCCGAACGCCATGGCCGCGGTGCTGCAACAGGCCGCCCGCGACGCCGGCGTCCGGCTCACGCTGCTCGACACCTGCTACCTCGAGGGCGGCATCGGGCGCCCGCTCGACGGCGTCCAGCTGCGCTTCGGCGACCCGACGGCCGACGCCTGGGCCGAGCGGGCGGCCCGGTTGGCAGCGGACGAGAACACCCGGGTCGGGGCCGCGATCCACTCCGTGCGCGCCGTGCCGCCGGCCGCGCTCGGCACCGTCGCCGCCTGGGCGCACGAGCGTGACGCGCCGCTGCACGTGCACCTGTCCGAGCAGCCGGCCGAGAACCAGGCCGCCGTCACCGCCTATGGCCGCACACCGGCGCGGCTGCTGGCCGACCACGGCGCGCTCACCGCCCGCACCACGGCGGTGCACGCCAACCACGTCACCGCGGGCGACGTCGCGCTGCTCGGTGCCGCGGGGGCGTCGGTCTGCGCCTGCCCGACCACCGAGCAGGACCTCGCCGACGGCCTGGCGCCCACCGGCCCGCTGCGCGCCGCCGGGTCGCCGCTGTGCGTCGGCAGCGACCAGCACGCCGTCGTCGACCTGCTGCTGGAGGCCCGGCTGCTCGAGCACCACGAACGGCTGCGCACCGGCGAACGCGGCGCATTCGCTCCGTCGACCCTGGTCACCGCGCTGACCGAGGCCGGGCACGCCGCGCTCGGCTGGCCCGGCAACGGCCGCCTCGCGCCGGGAGCGGCGGCCGACCTGGTCGCCGTCCGCACCGACACGGTCCGCACCGCCGGCGCCGACCCCGCCCAGGTGGTCCTGGCCGCCGGCGGCGCCGACGTCGACACCGTCGTCACCGGCGGCCGGGTCGTGGTCCAGGACGGAACACACGAACGAGGCGACGTAGCGAGCCTGCTGGCACGCGCCGTCGCCCCGCTCTGGCGGTGAACTGTCACCGGAGTTCGAGGAACGTGCCGGCCCGGATCCCGTGGAACCAGCTGCATCCGGCGACTGTGCCGGCGACGGCCACGGCGACGGCCCGGCGCCCGAGGGACGGATCGCGCCGGTAGCCGGCGACACCGCGCTGACGGCGAGCAGGCCTGTGAGCACCGGCGCGACGAACCCGGCCGGAACTCCCAGCACCATGGCGAAGACACGCCGTCCCGCGGCCGGACGACTGCGCGGACGGCGCAGCTCGCTCTGGTCCTTGCGCCCTGACCGACTCCTCTTCGGCGAGTGGACCCGACCGCGTGGCCGTCCGCCTATCCGCCCGCCCGGCCGGCACACTCCGATGCCCAACGCCTGGACTCACACGGCGACCGCCTGCACCGCGGGCACCCGGATCGCCTTGCGGGCCGCGCCGAGGCACGACGCCAGCGTCAGCGTCGCGGCGACCGAGACGATGCCGAGATAGATGGCCAGGGTGGTGTCCGGCAGCAGCTCGCCGGTGCGTGCCAGGCTGTACGGGAACACCGTCACGATCGAGCCGATCGACCCGAACAGCACGCCCGCGGCGGCCAGAACGACGCCCTCCATGCCGACCATGCCCAGCACCTGGGGCGGCGTGGAGCCGACCAGCCGCTGCTGGCCGAACTCGCGACGCCGGTAGGTGGTGGCCGCGACCAGCGTGTTGATCACCATGATGGCGGCGAACACCGACAGCATCCCGACCACCACGAAGTTCAGCGTCTCGATGGCCTGCGCCTCGTCCGGCGGGATGGACGAGCCGGCCGCCGGGGGCGCGCCGTTCTCGATGCTCTGCATGTACAGCGTGCCGGTCGCGATGCCGGTGAACAGGATGATCGGCATCAGGGCGCCGGCCATCTGCTGCGTCCGGCGGCGCACGTTCTCGACCGCCAGGTAGCCGCCGGCGCCGCCGACCAGCCGCAGCGGGCCGGCCAGCGCTGCCGTCACCGGGCGCACCAGGACCGGCCCGAGTAGCGCCAGCCCGATCGAGAACCAGATCGACGCCTGCCCCGCCGTCTGCATTGCGTCGATGCCCTTGCCGTCGAAGAGCGTCGCGGTCAGGATGCCGCAGTTGAGGCCGGCCGCGAGGAACACGATCGCCGCGATGACGCGCTTGCGGCTCATGCGGCCGGTCTCGATCGAGGCCGCCGTCATGGCCTCGGTCGCCCGCATGCGCACCGCCCGGCGGGCGGCCACGGCCGCGCCGCCGACCGACGCGAGCAACGTCACGCCGATGCCGATCGACAGGGCCGCCGAGCCGAACGCGTAGCCGACGCCGTCGGCGACCTGGCCGGTCTCCTGCAGCATCTCGAGCAGGAACCAGCCGCCGCCCGCGGCGAGCGGGAGCGCCAGCAGCGACGCGGCGACGGCGACGACCAGGGTCTCGCCGACGATCATCCGGCCGACCTGGAAGGGGGTCGCCCCGACGCTCTTCAGCAGCGCCATCTCACCGGCCCGCTGCCGCACCGACAGCGTCATCGTCGAGATCACCGCGAACAGCACGATCACCAGACCCCAGCCGCCCACTACCGAGGCCATGGTGATCAGCGTCTCCTCGCTCACGGCGTCGACGCCCGCGCCGCCCGCCGTGTCGAACATCGCCGCGAACGACATGATCACGATGGCGCCGAGGAACATCGACAGGAAGCTGGCGACGAAGCCGCCGGTGCGATGCCGCAGCGAACGCAGTGCGAGGTCGAACACCGTCATTCACCCACAGCCGCATAGGGGGCGACCTGGTCGCCGAGGTGGGTCATGCGCTCCGCGACGGCCTCCGCGGTCGGCCGGTCCAGCGAGCCGGCGAGCCGGCCGTCGGCCAGGAAGATCACCGAGTCGGCGTACGAGGCCGCCACCGGGTCGTGCGTCACCATGACCACCGTCTGGCCGAACTCGTGCACCGCCTCGGCCAGCAGTGCCAGCACGTTCCGCGCACTTCGGCTGTCGAGTGCGCCGGTCGGCTCGTCGGCGAAGATCACGCTCGGGTTCGTGACCAGAGCGCGGGCGATGGCGACCCGTTGCTGCTGGCCGCCGGAGAGCTCCGCCGGACGGTGGTCGATGCGCTCGCGCAGCCCCACCCGGCCCAGGATCTCGATCGCCCGCTTCCGGTCCGCCTTCTTGCCGGCCAGCCGCAGCGGCAGGGTCACGTTCTGCAGGACCGTCAGCGTCGGCAGCAGGTTGAACTGCTGGAAGATGAAGCCGATGCGCTGACGGCGGAACTTCGTCACCTTGGTCTCGCTCCCGCCCGTCAGCTCCGCGCCGTCGATGAACACCCTGCCCTCGGTGGGCTGGTCGAGCCCGGCCGCGCACTGCAGGAACGTGCTCTTCCCGGAGCCCGAGGGCCCCATGATCGCGGTGAAGGTGCCGGCGGCCAGACTGACGGACACGTCGTCCAGCGCCCGGACCGGATGATCGCCGCTGCCGTAGGTCTTGCTGACCTGGACCAGCCGCAGGGCCTCGCCGGCCCGGGTGATGTCTTGCCCAGCCATGTCTGTCTCCTGTGTCTCGTGGAGCGTCGTTCGCGCCTACGAGAACGCTAGGAATCAGGTGCGGCCCGGCACGATGGAGCAGACTCCCCAGCTGGGGTGGGGGTAACCCCAGGGCGACCGCGAGGTCCAGGCAGCGTCGAGTCCCACGAGGGAAGGGAATCGCCCCACGTCTTGACCTCCTCGATACAGTGACGGCGTGTCGGGACTCGGTCGTGGACGGGCGCGCGTGGCGCGCGGCCTGGTCATGTCCGTGGCCTGCCTGCTGCTCCCGACGGTGGCCCATGCGGCCGCCGGGGGCGACGTCACGACGGAGCCCGGCTTCCTCGCCGTCGCTCTGCTGCTCTGCGTCGCCTGCGTGGCGCTGGCCGATCGGCGGCGCTCGGTCGCCGAGATCGCGGCCATGCTGGTCTTCACCCAGCCGGTGCTGCATGTCCTGCTGACGTTCCACGGCCACCACGAGGCGCCGATGTCCGCCGTCCCGTCGCCGGGCATGGTGCTCGCGCACGTGCTGTCGGCGGCGGCGATGACGCTGCTGCTGGCCGGGGCCGAGAACGTCGCGTGGTCGCTGGCCGCGCTGTCGGCGACGGTGCTGCTCACGCGGGTGCGCGAACTGCTCGCGTCGCCGGTGCTGGTCGCGGGGCCCGTGCGGGTTCCCGACGGCGCCCGGGTCACGTCGACGCCGCACGGCGTCCTGCTCGTCCGCTCGACACCGTGGAGGGGCCCGCCGGCGCTGCCGGTTCTGGGCTG
Organism: Jiangella ureilytica; assembly: GCF_004348545.1. GTDB lineage: Bacteria > Actinomycetota > Actinomycetes > Jiangellales > Jiangellaceae > Jiangella > Jiangella ureilytica. The sequence goes on from NZ_SMKL01000008.1 coordinate 97,117, forward strand.
ATCGACCACACGGGGGACGCGGTGCCGGTTGCGGCGCCGCGTGGCTTCCGTGTACCTCCACGAACTGAGACGAAGGACGCACCTCATGATCACACGCACCCTCGCCCGGGCGGGGCTCGCCGCCGGCGGCGCCCTCGCGCTGAAGCTGGTCCTCTCCGGACCGGCGTCGGCGCACGTCACCATCCGGCCCGACGTCGACACCGCCGGCTCCTACGCCAAGATCACCGTCCGGGTGCCGAACGAGTCCGACACGGCCGGGACGGTGCGGGTCGAGCTCGACCTCCCCGTCGACACCCCGATCCCTTCGGTCCGGGTGCAGCCGCACGCCGGCTGGACCGCCGAGGTCACGCGCACCCGGTTCCCCGAGCCGGTGCAGGTCGGCGACCGCACGCTCGAGGAGGCGGTCACGTCCATCACCTGGACCGCCGAGCCCGGCGTGCGCATCGGGCCGGACGAGTTCGACGAGTTCGCCGTCTCCGTCGGCCCGCTCCCCGAGGCCGGCACCTACCTCTTCCCCGCCACCCAGACCTACGACGACGGCGAGGTCGTCGCCTGGGCCGAGGAGCCGGTAGAGGGCGGAAAGGAGCCGGAGCGCCCGGCGCCCGTGCTCGAGGTCGTCGCGGCGCCGGCCGAGGACGAGGTCGAGACCGTCGCCGACGAGCAGACCGCCGCCTCCGAGGACGACGACGCGGCCGCCTCGGCGGCGTCCGGCGGTGACGACTCCGACGACCTCGCGCGCGGGATCGGCATCGGCGGCCTGGTCGTCGGCGCGGCCGGCCTGGGCGTCGGCGCCGCGGCGCTGCGGCGGCGCAATGCGTAGGGCGTTTCGCCTGATCGGGGCCGTGGCGCTGGCCGCGGCCCCGGTCGCCGGGCTGTCCCTGGTGGCCGCTCCGCCGGCGCTCGCACACGACCAGCTGGTCGGCAGCACGCCCGAGGACGGCGGCACCGTCAGCACCCCGCTCACGTCGGTCGAGCTGGTCTTCAGCGCCGCCATCCCCGGCGAGTTCGTTCAGGTCGCGGTCACCGACGCGGCCGGCGGCAGTTTCGCCGACGGCGCCCCGCAGACCGTCGGTGACACCGTCAGCCAGGCCGTCACCCAGCTGCCCGACGGCGAGTACACGATCGCCTACCGGGTCGTGTCGTCGGACGGTCACCCGATCGACGGCACGGTCGCGTTCACCGTGGCCGGCGTCGGCCCGGCCGAACCGGCCGGCACCCCGTCGTCGCCCGCCGAGCAGCCGCCGTCGACACCGTCGTCGGCACCGTCGTCGGCACCGTCGGAGACCCAGCCGCCGGAGAGCGAGGAGCCGGCCGACGCCACGACACCGGCGGCCGGCGCGGGCGACTCCTCCGACGACGGCGGGCTCGGGACGACGGCGATCGTCCTGCTGGTCGCCGGTGGTGCCCTCGTCGTCGCCCTGCTCGCCTACTGGGCGGCCGGTGGCCGGCGCCGCGGGGGCGCGGAGGACACTGACAGGTGATGACCACCTCGACACCGGCCACCGACATCGTCCCGCCCACCCGCCAATGGGGGACGGCGGCGGTCGGCGTCGCCTTGGTCACGCTGATCGTCGCGCTCGTGCTCGGCGGTGGCGGCGCGACGGCGGGCATCCCCGGGCTCGGCGACCCCGGCGAGGTCACGAAATGGGGCCTGCCGATCGCCAAGGGCGTGCTCGACGGGGCCGGTGCGGTCACGATCGGGCTGCTGGGCCTGGCGGTGGTGCTGCCGGTGCGCAAGGGCGAACTGCAGGGCGACGCGCTGCGCGCGCTGCGCGGAGCCTCGATCTCGGCCCTGGTCCTGGCCGCAGCCGCCGCCGTCGTCCACCTGCTGACGCTGTCGGACCTGGTCGGGCGGCCGCTGCCGGACGCGCTGGCGGGCGACTCGTTCGTCTCGTACACGTCGACGGTCGAGCAGGGCCGGGCGTATGCGGCGGTGTTCGTGCTGGCGCTGGCGATCGTGCCGGCGGCGCGGCTGACCATCGGGCAGGGCGGGGCGCTCGCGCTGTTCTGCCTCGGGGTGGCGTCGCTGGTGCCGCTCAGCCTCATCGGGCACTCGTCGTCGGGCGACTACCACCACTCGGCGCGGGTGTCACTGCTGGTGCACCTGGTCGCGATGGCGATCTGGGTGGGCGGGCTGGTGGCGCTGTCGTGGTACGCGGGCCGGCGCGGGCCGGAGCTGCCACGGGCGGCGCGGGCCTTCTCGGCCGCGGCGCTGGGCTGCTTCGTCATGGTGACGGCGAGCGGCGTGCTCAACGCGTGGGTACGGCTCGAGACGCTCGGCGAGGTGTTCACGTCGGCGTACGGGCTCATCCTGTTCGGGAAGGTGCTCGCGCTGGTCGGGCTGGGTGTGCTGGGCTACCGGCACCGGACCCGGACGCTGCCACTGCTCGAGGCGGGTAGGCCGGGCGCGTTCCGGCGGCTGGCGGTCGGCGAGATCATCATCATGGCGGTCGCCCTCGGCCTGGCCGTCGCCCTGAGCCGCACCGAGCCGCCCGGCCCGGAGATCCCCGAGGTGCGCACCGCCGTCCGCGCCCTCATCGGCTTCCCCATCCCGCCCGAGCTGAGCTTCGGGCGCGTCTTCACCGAGACCTACCCGGACGCGCTGTTCGCGCTCGGGGTGCTGGCCGGGCTCCTGCTCTACCTCGGCGGCGTGTGGCGGCTGCACCGCCGCGGCGACCGCTGGCCCGTCGGCCGGACGATCGCGTGGCTGGCCGGGTTGGCGACGGTGGCGTTCGTGGGTCTGTCGGGGCTGCAGACCTACGGCATGGTGATGCTGTCGGTGCACATGGTCCAGCACATGGTGCTGATGATGATCAGCCCGATCCTGCTGGTCCTGGGCGGGCCTCTGACGTTGGCCCTGCGTGCGTTGAAGCCGGCCCGACGGGGTCAGCTCGGCCCCCGCGAGCTCATCGTCTCCGCCGTCAACAGCCCGGTCGCCCAGGTGCTCACCCACCCGCTGGTCGCGCTGGCACTGTTCGTCTCCGGCGCCTACACGGTCTACTTCACCGGCCTGTTCGAGTCGGCGATGCGCTCGCACACCGGCCACATGCTGATGAGCGTCCACTTCCTCGTCGTCGGCTACATCTTCTTCGAGATGCTCATCGGCATCGACCCCCTCCCCAAGCGGCCGCCGTTCCCGGCCCGGGTGGTGCTCCTGCTGCTGGCGATGGCCTTCCACGCGGTGTTCGGGCTGGCCCTCATGGAGTCATCGCGCCTCATCGCCGGCGACTACTACCGCGAGATCGCGGTGGAGATGCCGTGGCTGCCCGATCCGCTGGACGATCAGATCCTGGCCGGGCAGATCACCTGGGGATTCGGTGAAGTGCCCGGCCTGCTGGTGATCGGCGTGCTGTTCGTCCAGTGGTACCGCTCGGACGAACGCGAGGCGAGGCGCTTCGACCGGCGCGAGGGTTCGGAGGAATCGGAGCGCGAGGCCTACAACGCCTACCTCGCCAAGCTCGACGAGCGCTCCCGCCGCGAGAAGTGACCTTCGGGGTTCTGATGCTCGCGTCCTCGCCCGGCTCGGTGCACCTCACCCGCCGGAGGACCGTCCGGGCGGCGATTCCGGGCCCGGTGCGGTCTTGTCGCGGGTGAGGGGCCCTGTCGGCGGACGAGGGCGCCGCCCGTAGGCGGGCGATTTCACCGCAGCGGCGGCGTCGGTTAAACTCGTCCCGCCAACGCAAGGACAGGTAGCTCAGTTGGAAGAGCGTCCGCCTGAAAAGCGGAAGGTCGGCGGATCGAACCCGCCCCTGTCCACCCCTTCACCAAGGCGATCATCGATCGCTCGCCGGCTCTGAGCCCGTCCATCTCGCCCGAGCGGTCCAGACACGACTCTGCGCCCGCCGGCCGGGAGGGACCAGCGGGCGCAGAGCCCGATCGATCAGCCGTCAGGCGGTCTCGGAGCGACGACGGCGCACCGCGATCGCCGCGCCGCCGGCGGCCGCCATGGCCAGCCCGCCGAGGGTGATCAGCGTCGCGTCGGAGCCGGTGTCGGGAAGCTCGTCACCGTTCTCGTCGCCCGCAGCGTCGTCCGTGCCGGTGCCGTCGTCGTCGCCACCGTTCTCGGCGCCCGCGTCGTCGCCGTTCGCAGCACCGGCGTCGTCACCGTTCGCGGCACCGGTGTCGGCGCCGACGTCCGAACCGTTGTCGTCGCCGCCGTCGTCTGCGCCGGACTCGTCCGCACCGTCGTCGCCCGTGTCCGCACCGACGTCCGAACCGTTCTCGTCGGCACCGTTGTCGTCGCCACCATCGTCGGCACCGTTGTCGTCGCCACCATCGTCGGCACCGTTGTCGTCGCCACCATCGTCGGCACCGTTATCGTCGCCACCATCGTCGGCACCGTTATCGTCGCCACCATCGTCGGCACCGTTATCGTCGGCACCGTTATCGTCGCCACCATCGTCGGCACCGTTATCGTCCGCACCGTTGTCGTCGCCGCCGTCGTCGTGACCGTCGTCGCCGCCGTCGTCGTGACCGTCGTCGCCGCCGTCGTCGTGACCGTCGTCGCCACCGTCGTCGTGACCGTCGTCGCCACCATCATCGTGACCGTCGTCGCCGCCGTCGTCGTGACCGCCGTCGTCGTCACCGTCGTCGTGACCGCCGTCGCCGCCCTTGTCGTCACCGAAGGCGGCGATGGCGCTCACCGTGTCCGGCTCGTCTGCCAGCGCCGGCGCCGCTCCCGCGACCGTGAGTGCCAGCGCTCCGAATCCACCGATAATGGTCTTACGCACGATTCAACCTCGTATGGTCGTAGAAGGGGACATAGCGCACATCGCGCCGGACCATACCGCAGGCAGAGATCGACTATCCGCTTCGCATCATGAGAATCCCGTCATGATGGTGCGGCCGCGCCAGCGGGCCCGCCAGTCGGCGCATCCCAGGGTGTCCCGCCGTAGATCGTCTCGCGGCTCACCCTGCCGCCGCGGAGCCGCCGTCGCTCATCGTGACTCGCCGGCGCCATCGGCGGTCAGGAAGCCGAGCAACTGGCGGGCCAGATCCCGCGGCGCCTCCTCGGCCACGTGGTGGCCGGAGTCGATGGTCGCCGCGCGGAGGTCGTCGGCCCAGGGGCGCCAGACCGACAGGGCGTCGCCGTACAGCCGGGGCATGTCGTCGCGCGCGGACCACAGCACGAGCACCGGACAGGAGATGCGCCGGCCGGCCGCGCGGTCGGCCTCGTCGGCGGCGCGGTCGACGGACAACCCCGCGCGGTAGTCCTCGAGCATGGCGCGCACCGTGGCCGGATCGTGGATCGCGCGCAGGAAGTCGGCGAAGTTCTCCGTGCCCATCCGCTCGGGCGTGTTCGCGGACCCGTCGGCCCCGACGTCATACCAGGCGTCCGGGTCGGCGCCGATCACCCGTTCCGGCCGGTCCGGCTGGGCGAAGAAGAACCAGTGGTACCAATCCTCGGCGAATCGCGCGTCGCAGCGGGCGAGGGCCTCGCCGATCGGGACGCAGTCGAGTACCGCCAGGGCGGTGACCACCGACGGATGGTCGAGCGCGAGCCGGTAGGCGACATAACTGCCGCGGTCGTGCCCGACGACGGCGAACCGGTCGTGCCCGAGCGCCCGCATGAGCTCGACACCGTCGGCCGCGAGGGCCCGCTTCGAGTGGGCCGAGTGGTCCGGCGCCGGAGCCGGGCCGGTCGACTCGCCGTAACCACGCAGGTCGGGGCAGACGACGGTGTGCCGCTCGGCCAGCAGCGGCGCGACGCGGTGCCAGGTCGTGTGCGTGCGCGGATGGCCGTGCAGCAGCAGGACCGGCGGGCCGCTGCCGCCGTACCGGACCCGGAGGTCCGACTCGCTCGTGCGCACCCGCTCCAGCCGGAATCCGTCGAACATGACCCTGATGTAGCCGCCATGCGGCCGGGCAAACCACCGTGACCTCGAATGCGCTTGAAGCGTGGCGTCGCCACATGCGCTCTCGACCCCTCGTCCGGCATCCGCGTCAGTCTCGACTGCCCCGGCACGATGATGCTCGGCGCGACCGGCAACCCCGACCACGAGGACGGCGCCCGCCATCATCGACACCCCCTCGACCGCGGGATCAATGTCGTCGACACCGCGGCAGCGAGACGTCGGTGCTGCCGACGTGCCGGCGCTACGGCATGGGCGCCCTGACGTGGAGCCCGCTCGCCTCCGGCTTCCTGTCCGGCAGGAATCGCAAGGGCACGCCCATCGACCTCACCGCCGGTCGCGCGAAGCTCACACCCGGGCCGCTTCGACCCGGCCCTGCCGCAGAACCTGGCCACGCTCGAGCCGGTCGAGCAGCTGGAGTCCCTGCTCGACGGTGCTGCCGTCGCCCTGGACGACGCGACACCGGACCGCATCGACGCCATCGTGCCGCCGGGCGGCAATGCCCATCATCCTGACGGGGCGTGGACGCCGGTATCGCTCTCCCGATCCGGCCCGGCGGCGCCGTAGGCTCCGATCGCGCCGCTAGTGGAGTGTGACAACACTCGAACACGATGGTCCGCAGAACGTCACAATGAGGCGCGCGACGATCGAACAGTGAAACTCTTCGCCGGACGTGAACACGGCAATCGAGAAACGCGGGTATCCGACGGGCCGAATGGCCGATAAGAAAGTGGATGTGCGAGAAAAGAAAATGATCGTTGAAAGTAGCGGACACGGGCGGCGAACCTGCTGACCGCCCGTGTCGACGCCTGGCGGCTGGTGCGGTGCGACCATGAGAGGTTCCCGCCCCACCCGGAGCGGACCCTCATCGCACGCGCGACGCCGACCTCTGCTCGTGTGATCCTGCCCCACAGGTCACACGACTCCTAGTTACGCGTTCCCGCGCAGCCCCCGCCGCAAGCCTGGCCCGCCGCCTACGGGCCCAGCCTTGACTTCCCCGTGCACCGTCCCCGCTCGGCATGGTCGAGCGTATGCTGGGACGATTCTCACCCCTTAGAGCTCGCCGACCTCGACGCGCTCCACTGCGGACCCTTGCCCGTTGAGCAGCGCACGCACCTCGGACTCGCGGTACCGCCGGTGGCCACCGAGCGTCCGGATCGACGTGAGCTTGCCGGCCTTGGCCCACCGGGTCACCGTCTTCGGATCCACCCGGAACATGGCCGCCACCTCGGCAGGAGTGAGGAGGGGCTCGGCGTCTTGTGTCCTGGTCGCCATCGTCACCTCCTTAGATCCCATAGCGGGAGGATTCCCGCCACACCGGATATTCCACCTTGTCACGCCCCTGAAGGACACCGCCCGTACGGCTCGACCGAAGCCATCCATTCGGATGATGTCCACCCAGGGTGTCTCTAGCCTACGTAAGGTCCACGTAAGCCGCGAACCGACCCAAGTCGTGCCGGGTCGGGCTCAGCCGGCATCGGAGGTCGTCCGCGTGCCGGCACCCTGAGCCTCCTCTTCTCGGCCCGTTCGCCCCCGCATGACTGCAAGACACAGGAGCGCCCCACATGCCACGGCGGCGACCGGAACGATCAGCGTCGGCTTCATTGCATCAACATAGCCCTGTATGAACACATCGTGTGCCATTTCGGCGATCTTTCTTGCGACTCCCTCAGAAACTCCGGGTGGTAGAGCGATGTCAATTCCGTCTTCCGCGGCGCTGACCTGCAGCCCTCCTTGCGCGGCGCCTGCGAAGCCGTCGATGAACGGCTGCCGGACGTCCGCGGGCAATGAGGGCGCCGCCGCAACCGCCTCCGAATGCAGCCGGCCCACCAGGAGGCCCTGCAGGACCGCTCCGACCGCCGCGCTGCCGATCACCTGACCCAGTTGCCGGGTGGTGTTCAGCACCCCGGAGGCCGCACCCGCCACTCGCCCGGACACGTCGCGCATCGCCACCGCGTTCATCGGAGCGAAGACGGCCCCCAGCCCGAGCCCCGCCACCAGCAGCGACGGCAGGAAGTGCCACCACTGCGCGTCGTCCGCCGCCACGAGAGCAAAGGACAGGATGCCGGCACCGTAGAGCAGCAGCCCGGCCATCAGTATGTACTTGCCACCGACGCGGTCGGTGTACCGGCCCGCCAGCGGGGCCACGACCATGGACACCGCCGACATCGGCGCCAGCGTCAGCCCGGCCGCCAGCGCGGTGTGCCCGAGCACGGACTGCAGATAGATGGTGATCGGCAGGAACGTGCTCACCATGGCCACGGAGACCAGTGCCGCCACACCGTTCATCACCGCATAGTTGCGGTCGGAGAACAGGCTGAACGGAATGAGCGGCTCGTCATCCTGCCGCCGCGCCTGCAGCACCAGGAAGACCGCCAGCAGGACGGCCCCGGCGATCAGCAGCGCGGGAATCGACACGAACTCCCACACCTGCCCCCAGCCGAACCGCTCGCCCTCGACCACGCCGAACGTCAGGCACACCAGCGCCACGCTGGCCAGCGCCACACCGGGCAGGTCCAGCGCATGCCGCTCGCGGCGCGGCGACTCCGGGATGATCGACCACGCCATCGCCAGGACGACGATGCCCACCGGCACGTTGACGAAGAAGATCCACCGCCAGTCGAACACCGTCACCAGCAGCCCGCCCAGCGTCGGCCCGGCCACCGTCGCCACGCCGGCCACGGCGCCCCAGATGCCGAATGCCGTCCCGCGCTTCTCCGGCGGGAACGTCGTGATCAGCAGCGCCGACGTCTGCGGCATGAGGATCGCCGCGCCGATGCCCTGCACCACCCGGAAGGCGATCAGCAGGGCCGGCCCCTGCGCCAGCCCGCAGGCCAGCGACGCCATTGTGAACACGGCGACGCCGATGATGAACATCGAGCGCTGCCCGCGCAGGTCGCCCAGCCGCCCGGCGGTGATGACCAGCACCGCCAGCATGATCACATAGGCGTTGATGACCCACAGGATCTCGTCGAGCGACGCGCCGAGGTCCTCCATCATGCTGGGGATCGCGATGTTGACGATGGTGACGTCGAGCAGGGTCATGAAGAACCCGAGGCACAGCGTGAGCAGGATCGCCCAGGGGTTGCCGCGCCATCGCCTCACCGTGTGACCTCCTCGTCCCCGCGTCGAGCACCCCGCGCCGAGCGGCCCGCACCCGCCGTGTACCCCACCCGGCTGACCATGAGGCCGTCGGACCGGGCAAGCACCTGAACAGCCGCCCGTTCCCGCATCTCGCACCGACGACTCGGGGAGCCTGCGGCCCCGGCTCGTCGCCGGTCCGGCCCGATCCCTCCTAGAGTGAGCGTGACACACCAGCCCGCACACCCCGCGGGCCCTGACGTGAAGGGGTCACCACCATGACCAAGGCGTCGCCTTTGGTGTTCGGTCGACACACCGGACACGAGCAGGTCGTCTTCTGCCACGATGCCGGCAGCGGCCTGAAGGCCATCATCGCTCTGCACTCCACCGCGCTGGGACCCGGCCTCGGCGGAACGCGCTTCTACCCCTATGAGTCCGAGGACGCCGCGCTCGAGGACGTGCTCCACCTGTCCCGCGGCATGACCTACAAGAACGCCCTCGCCGGCCTCGACCACGGCGGCGGCAAGGCCGTCATCATCGGCGATCCCGACCTCGACAAGACCGAGACGCTGCTGCGCGCCTACGGCCGGTTCGTCGCCTCGCTCGGCGGACGCTACATCACCGCGTGCGACGTCGGCACCTACGTCGCCGACATGGACATGGTGGCCCGCGAGAGCCGCTGGGTCACCGGCCGCTCGCCGGCCGAGGGCGGCGCCGGCGACTCCAGCGTGCTCACCGCGTTCGGCGTCTTCCAGGGCATGCGCGCCGTCGCCGAACGGATCTGGGGCGGCACCAGCCTGTCGGGACGGCGGGTCGGCATCGCCGGCGTCGGCAAGGTCGGCTCGAAGCTCACCGGCCTGCTGCTCGACGAGGGCGCGTCGGTCGTCGTCACCGATGTCTCCGAGCACGCGGTCGAGCACCTGCGCGCCACCTACCCGCAGATCGGCGTCGTCGACGGCGCCGGCGAGCTGCTCCGCGCGGGCATCGACGTGTACGCGCCGTGTGCCCTGGGCGGAGCGCTCGACGACGACACCGTCACACTGCTCACCGAGGGCCGGGTGTCCGCCGTCTGCGGCGGGGCGAACAACCAGCTCGCGCACACCGGCATCGAGAAGAGCCTCGACGACGCCGGCGTCCTCTACGCCCCCGATTACGTCGTGAACTCCGGCGGCGTCATCCAGGTGGCCGATGAGCTGCACGGATTCTCCTTCGACCGGGCCAAGGCGAAGGCCACGAAGATCTACGACACCACGCGCGAGATCTTCCAGCTGGCCGCCGACGACGGTGTCCCGCCCGCGGTGGCCGCCGATCGGCTCGCCGAGCGCCGCATCGCCGCCGTCAGCCGGTTGCGAGACATCTACCTCGGACGATGACGCGTCACAGGGTCCGAGTTGGACCGGATGAGGCGGAACAGCCTCGGACCCTGTACCGTTATCCCTACGAGTAGATGTCATTCGAACGGAAACGAGGGCGTCCAGTGAACTGGTCGCCCCGGTTTGTGCGAGGGGGTCGACCCTATGGGGCGCGGCCGGGCCAAGGCCAAGCAGACAAAGGTCGCCCGTCGGTTGAAGTACCAGCAGCTGGACACCGACTTCGGCGCTTTGCAGCGTGAGTTGGGCACCGACGGCAATGGCAGCAGTGACACGGACCTCGACGAGGAGAGCAACCAGGAGTACGACGAGTACTCCCGCTACCTCGCCGACGATGACGACGACGAATCCCGTCGTCACGCGGGTTGACCCGGTCCTCTAGCGTGACAGCATCGTCTGGACGGTCTGTTGGCTTCGGATGTCCGGGGCCAACAGTCCGCCCGAGCCGATCACGGGCACACCCTCAGTCGCGATGGGCACCGTGCAGGGTTGCGGTCCCGTCGCCGGCCAGCACCTCGCCGGCGATCCATGCCGGCACACCACGGTCCGACAGCACGCGCACGGCCTGGTCGGCCGCGTCCGCGGCCACCACGGCCACCATGCCGACCCCCATGTTGAGGGTCTTCTCCAGCTCCGGCCCGGCCACCCCGCCCAGCTCGCCGACCAACCCGAACACCGGCTGCGGCGTCCAGGTGGATCGATCGAGCCGCGCCGTCACCGTCGGCGGCAGCACCCGGGCCAGGTTGGCCGCCAGCCCGCCACCGGTCACGTGCGACATCGCATGCACCTCGACGGCGGCCGCCAGCGCCAGGCAGTCGCGGGCGTAGATGCGGGTCGGCTCGAGCAGCTCCTCGCCCAGTGTGCGGCCGAGCTCCGGCACGTCGCGGTCCAGCGCCCAGCCGGCCAGCTCGAGGAAGACGTGGCGCACCAGCGAGTAGCCGTTGGAATGCAGCCCCGACGACGCCATGGCGACGACGGCGTCACCGGGCCGGACGCGGTCCGGCCCGAGCAGCGCGTCGGCCTCGACGACGCCCGTGACGGCGCCGGCGACGTCGTACTCATCGGGACCGAGCAGGCCCGGGTGCTCGGCGGTCTCGCCGCCGCTGAGGGCGCAACCGGCCGTCACGCACGCCTGGGCGATGCCCTTGACGACGGCGGCCGTGCGCTCCGGGACCACCCGCCCGCACGCGATGTAGTCGGTCATGAACAGCGGCTCGGCGCCGCACACGACGATGTCGTCGACGACCATGCCGACGAGGTCGAAGCCGATGGTGTCGTGGACGTCCATGCGCTGCGCCACCGCGACCTTGGTGCCGACACCGTCGGTGCTGGTGGCCAGCAGCGGGCGCCGGTACGCCTTGAGCGCGCTGGCGTCGAACAGCCCGGCGAAGCCGCCGAGGCCGCCGATGACCTCGGGGCGGCGGGTCTTGGCGACCCACTCCTTCATCAGCTCGACGGCGCGGTCACCGGCCTCGATGTCGACCCCGGCACTGGCATACGTGGCACCCGCGGGCGCGTTCTCGCTGCTCGACACGAGTAGAAGGGTATCCGGTAGGCTCCCGTGCAGCGTCCGGACCGGTCAGGGTCCGGCCCGGCAGGAGAGGAGGTCGCGATGTACCGCCAGGTCCCCCGCGCCGCCCTCCGCCACGGAGACGGCGGCTGACTCTCGAGGAGAGAGCCGTGCAGTCGAGCATCACCCGTCCCACCACGCCCGAGCAGGCGCTCGCCCTGTTGCGCGGCGCCCGGTCCGAGCTGGGCACCCCCATCTCCGACCTCGTCGTCACCGACGACCACCTGACCACCGCCTTCGCCAGTCGCAACCGCCGGCCCGAGTGGACCTGGGTCGCCGAGCGTGACGGCGCCACCGTCGGCCGGGTCGCCGGCTGGGGTGCACCCGCCAACGACCAGCCGTGGATCCTCGACTTCTTCGACCTCGGCGCCGAGCCGGACCGGCTCGAGATCATGGCCGCGCTGCTGCGCCGAGCCGCCGCCGACCTGCACGCCGGCGGCCTCGAGCAGGTCGAGCTGAACCTGTTCCCGCCGGCCTGCTGGCGCGACGACCCGCCGCCGGCGCTGGAGGACCTGCTGGCGGGCGCGAAGGCGGCCGGCTTCGAGATCCTGGTGACCCGGCGCCGGTTCCGCTGGACACCTGCCGCCGGCCTGCCGTTGCTGAGCGACGACGGCGGCAGCCTGCGGTTCGAGCCGGTCACCGGACCGGACGACCCGGTTCTGGCCGACGCGTATCGGCGCACGTTCGAGGGCAGCCTCGACGCCCACACCCGGCGGTCGCTGCGCACGCGCGATGCGGCCGGCCTCGCCGCCGAGGAGCTCGCCGACATGGTGAACTACGCCGGACCCGTCGACGGCTGGCGGGTCGCCTACGACGCCTCGGGCGCGCTGGTCGGGCTCGTCACCGGCAATCCCGGCACCAAGGTGTTCACCGGCTACGTCGGCGTCGTGCCGGAGCAGCGCGGCCAGGGGTACGCCCGCGAACTGCTGGCGTGGATGACGCGCTGGCAGGCCGAGCAGGGGGCGGAGAAGGTCGTCGGCGAGACCGACGACGAGAACGTCCCCATGGCGAAGGCGTTCGAGGCCGCCGGGTTCGTCCAGGAGAGCGCCCGCATCGACCTCGTCGCCTGAGCAGGCACGGCACCGGTAGCGGTTGCCGGCACGGACCCTGCCGGCAACCCCTGCCGCATGACGGCTACCGCCCGTGCCCCACGTCCAGCCGGACTGATCCTGGCCGGTCGGCTAAGCACGAGACCCCGGCGGCGAGGCTCTGTGCCTCGCCACCGGGGTCTCCGGTCGCCTCGGGTCAGCTCGAGGTCAGGAGCTGCCCTCGTTGCCGTAGACCGTCACGTGGACGTGGTCGTAGTGGTTCGCGGTGTCGTCGCCGCGGTCCTCCATCCAGCGCCAGCCGTCAGAGGCTCGCTCGACCGTCCAGATGCGCTGCTCCCAGATGACCTCGCTGACGCCCAGCTCGCGGTAGTTGTCGCGAACGTACGCGGCGATCTGGTCGCCGACCGAGCCGCGGATCATGATGTCGAGCGCCCGGCCGCTGCCGTGCTCGCCGCCGTCGCCGGGCCGGAGGCCGCCGTACGAGGTCACCTGCGGGAAGGCCGCGCAGACCGCGCGGTGCACCCGGATGGCGTCCTGGGTGAGACCGTCCTCGACGCTGGACCCGGACTCGCACTCGGCGGCCGAGATGCCACCGGACGGCTGCTCTTCGGGCTTCTCCTCCGACAGGTACTCGGTGGCGACCCAGTACGGCTCGCCGTCGAGGAGGATCTGCGACCAGGTGCCCTCGGTGGCGCCGGTGATGTCGACCTCGGTACCGGTGCCGAGCACCGTCACGACCTCGGCGTTGAGGTCAGGGCTGGTGCGCACGTTCAGGCCCGACGTCACGAACAGCTGCCCCGCCACCGTCGGCTCCGGGGTGGGTGTCGGTGTGGTCGTCTCGCTCGGGCCCGCGTTCGGGGTCACCGGCGGCAGCGGCGGACGCTCCTCGCCGCGGCTGGCGTCCTGCTCGCGCTCCGGGATGCCCAGAGTGGTCGTCGTGCTGGCGGCGACCTCGGACCCGCCGTCGGGCCACAGCGTGACACCGGCGACGACGGCGCCGGCCAGCGCCACCGGCGCGGCCAGCAGGGCGACGCGGCGACGGCCCATAGCGGTCAGGCGGGTCAGCGAGAGCACTCGGGTGCGTCGATGACGAGACCGTCCATGACGGGACCGCGGCACTACGTTCCTCCCCTACTCAGCTCGATACCGTTTCGTAACCGAGGAGCAGGCAACCACATTTCGGGCGTTTTGTCACAACCCGACCTCATGGCCGCCGTAGCGCATCGGCGGCTCCACCCGCGCTGAGCAGGGTGTTCAGGCCGTCGGACGGATCTCCGAGTGACGAGGCTCGCTCGAGGCCGTCGCGGTCGGGCGTCTCGCAGCCGGGGATGGTCTCTTGCTCGAGGACGTCCTTGCCCGCCCGGGCCGGCGGCTCGATGGGGTAGACGCCGTCGAAGCAGGCCCGGCAGAGGTCGTTCTTCGGCACCGTCGACGACTCGATCAGCGCGTCGAGGGACACGTAGCCGAGGGAGTCGGCGCCGATGGAGCGGCAGATCTCGTCGGTGGACAGGCCCGTCGCGATGAGCTCCGCACGCGAGGCGAAGTCGATGCCGTAGAAGCACGGCCAGCTGACCGGCGGGCTGGAGATGCGCACGTGCACCGCGGCGGCGCCGGCCTCGCGCAGCATGCGCACCAGCGCCCGCTGGGTGTTGCCGCGCACGATGGAGTCGTCGACCACGACCAGCCGCTTCCCGGCCACGATCTCGCGCAGCGGGTTCAGCTTCAGCCGGATGCCCAGCTGGCGCAACGTCTGCGACGGCTGGATGAACGTGCGGCCGACGTAGGCGTTCTTGACCAGGCCGATGCCGTAGGGGATGCCGGACTCCTCGGCATAGCCGACGGCCGCTGGGGTGCCGGACTCGGGCACCGGGATGACGAGGTCGGCGTCGACGGGGTGCTCGCGGGCGAGACGGCGGCCCACCTCGACGCGGGTCGCGTGCACCGAGCGGCCGGAGATATGGGTGTCGGGCCGGGCGAGGTAGACGAACTCGAACAGGCAGCCCTTGGGCTCGGGCGTCGCGAAATGGTGCGAGCGCAGGCCGTCGGCGTCGATGACCACCAGCTCGCCGGGCTCGACCTCGCGGATGAACGACGCGCCGACGATGTCGAGCGCCGCCGTCTCGCTGGCCACGACCCAGCCGCGCTCGAGCCGGCCCAGGACGAGCGGGCGGACTCCCTGCGGGTCGCGGGCGGCGTAGAGCGTGGACTCGTCGGAGAAGACCAGCGAGAACGCGCCGCGCGCCTGCGCCAGCACCTCGATGGCGCTCTCTTCGAGCGTGCGGTCGGCGTAGGAGCCCATCAGCGCCGTCATGAGCGCGGTGTCGGTGGTGTTGCCGTAGCGCAGCTCACCGCTGGCCGCGCCGGCCCGCGCGGTCACGAGGTCGAAGAGCTCGGCGGTGTTGGTGAGGTTGCCGTTGTGGGCGAGGGCGACGGTGCCGGCCGGTGTCGCGCCGAGCGTGGGCTGCGCGTTCTGCCAGTGGCTGCCGCCGGTGGTGGAGTAGCGGGTGTGCCCGACGGCGACGTGGCCGACCAGGGTGTTCAGCGTCGACTCGTCGAAGACCTGGCTGACCAGGCCCATGTCCTTGTAGACGAGGATCTGCCGGCCGTTGCCGACGGCGATGCCCGCGGACTCCTGACCCCGGTGCTGCAGCGCGTACAGCCCGAAGTAGGTGAGCTTCGCGACCTCTTCGTCCGGCGCCCACACTCCGAAGATTCCGCAAGCGTCCTGCGGTCCCTTCTCTTGTGGGTTGATGTCGTGCGTGAGTCGTCCATCTCCCCGGGCCACGGCACCCAGTGTACGGAGCGGCCCGCGGATTGCGAGCGGACCGGCGCGGCTGGGAAGAACACCGGGGCGCCTGGTGGTTGCCTTAGACCATGAGCCCTACGACGGTACTCATCACCGGCGCGACCGATGGCCTGGGCCGATGGCTGGCGCTGCGGCTGGCGACGTCGGGCGTGGGCGTCGTGCTGCACGGCCGCAACCCGGCGCGTCTGGACGAAACCGCCCGCGAGATCCGCGCCGAGGGCGGCCGAGAGCCGCTCGGCGTCGTGCGTGCCGACCTCGCCGACCTCGGCCAGGTCGACCGGCTGGCCGACGAGGTGCTGGCCCGCTTCCCCGGACTCGACGTCCTGGTCAACAACGCCGCCGTCGGTTTCGGCGAGCCCGGCGCCGGCCGCGAGCTCAGCGCCGACGGCATCGAGCTGCGGTTCGCGGTCAACTACCTGGCCGGCTACCACCTGACCCGCCGGCTGCTGCCGGCGCTGCAGAAGGCCGCGCCCGCGCGCATCGTCAACGTCACGTCCGTCGGCCAGGCACCGATCGACTTCGCCGACCCCATGCTCGACCACGGCTACGACGGCTACCGCGCCTATCGGCAGAGCAAGCTCGCGCAGATCATGTTCACCATCGACGTCGCCGAGGAGCTGCGCGGCACCGGCGTCACGGCGAACGCCCTGCACCCGGCCACGCTGATGGCGACGTCGATGGTCCGCGAGGCGGAGCTGACCCCGTTGAGCACCCTGCACGACGGCGGCGAGGCCACCCTGCGGCTCATCGCCGACCCCGCGCTGGCCGAGGTGAGCGGCGTCTACTTCGACCAGACCATGGAGGCGACGCCCAAGCCGCAGGCGCTGGACCCGGCAGCGCGGCGGCAGCTGCGCGAGCTGTCCGACGCGCTGGTCGAGCGGGCCCTGGCGGCCCGGCGCTGACGGGTTTCCGGCGGTGGCCCGGCGGTGTCAGCCGGCGGCGCCGTTGTGAGCGATCACTTCGGCGACCATCCGCTCGACGGCGGGGGTGACGGCGCCGTTGCCCGTCAGCAGGGCCGGCTGGTCGCCGACGTAGCGCTCGGACAGCAGGCCGCGCGTCTCCAGCCGTTCGACCAGCGCCGACTTGACCGCGGCGCGGTCGAGCCGGCTCGGGACGGGGAACGCGAGCACGTCGAGGGGATCCCGCGCGATGTCGGGGTAGCGGGCCTTCATCCGGCCGACCTCCGGGTCGGTGTCGTGCAGGTGCAGCCAGATGCGCACCACCGCTGGCACCGCGGTGCTGCCGACGTAGACGACCGGGCGGTCGGCGCCGGGCCGCAGCCACACGTAGACCCACTCGCTGACGCCCACCAGGTCGCCGTCGCGCACCTGCAGCAGAATGGCCTCGTTCTCCATGGCCGCAGTCTCTCAGCGGAGACCCGTCCTGGCGACGGAATCGACGTTCTCGATGGCCGGCGGGAGGCCGGGCGAGTATCACCCGGCCGCCCGCCACGGCCTCACTCGTCCTCGTCGCCATCGACCGACGGACCGCGCGGCGGGATGTCGTCGGCCCGGCTCGGGTCGACGTCGGAGAGCGTGCCGTCGGCCGCCGCCTGGGCCACGGCCATCATCGCCAGGTAGGCCTGGCGGATCAGGTAGCCGGCGCTCTTCTGCCCGATGCCGCCACGCAGTTCGACCAGCAGGCTGGCGCTGCCCTGCAGGCCGAACGAGTTGCGCGCGATGCCCGGGAGGACGTCGCCGGGGTAGAGGCTGACCTCGCCGTGCCCGTACGCGGAGATCGCGTCGTAGACCGTGACCGCCACCTGCTTGGACGCGTCGACGACACCCGGAGCCACGTCGGGGTTGGTGGGCCACAGGATCGACGTCGTGATCAGGCTGCCGTCCTCGGCCACGTAGGAGCCCTGGTGGTGGTAGTCGACGGTGATGTCGGGCTGCCACTCCCGCACCAGAGCCTGGATGGCCGCCGCCTCGGGCACCGGGTTGTCGGCAGGGTCGATCGCGGGGTCGTGGTAGCGGTTGATGTCGTAGCCGACGCCGGGCCGGCAGAACGCACCGGAGCAGTCCGGGTCGACGTTCTGCCGCTGGTACCGCTCGGTGCCGTCGGGGTTCGCCCGGACGACGACGCCGAGCGTGATCTCGCTCAGCAGGTCGCGGACCCACGAGGCCTGGGAGGAGCCCAGCCGCTGCAGCAGCTGCAGCGCCGCCTCGGTTCCCAGCGGCTCGTTGCCGTGCTGCTGGGTGATGTAGAGCAGCTTGGTCGCTCCGGTGCCCACCTGCGCGTACCAGATGTCGCGGCCCTCGTTGGTGGTGCCGATGCTGCTGACGTCGACCCTGCCCTGGCTGCGCTGTTCCAGCCGGTGCAGGGCGTCGGTCAGTTCGGCGTAGGTGTGCAGTCGTTCGAGGGAGACGTGCTGGGAATCCTCGACCCACGGCCCGTTGGGGACGGTCGCGGGCTCGGCGACAGCCGGTGCGGCCGAGAGCGTCAGAGCCAGGGTGGCTCCGAGACCGAGGGCGAGGCCGGCGTACGGCCGGCGACGGGAACGCAGCATGGCAGCTCCTGGGGGTGGCGCCGTCCCGCTGCGGAGGACGATGGCACGGCGGACGAACAGGACACTCCTGCTCTTACCGGTCGGACTGACCCCGCGTCAAGATCCGCCGCCTGTCTCGTCACGTGCCAGGTCGACCAGCTTGCGGACGGTGGCGAGGTTGCGCGCCGTTCCCACGGGTGTCTTGGGTCTGCTCAGCGCCTCGGCCAGCTTGCTGCGGCCGATGCCGTCGGGACAGTGCAGGTACACCGTCGTGCCGTCGACCCGGAACTCGTCGGCGCCGGACTCGACCTTCTCGGCCGCCGCGAAGCTGTCCGCGGCCGGCGCCTCGCGCAGGAAGCTGAGCAGCAGCCGCGGCGGCTCGGCGGCGGGGAACGGGTTGGCGTCGACGGCGGCGGCCAGCTCGTCGCGCGTGCGCACGATGACGGCGACGTCCATGCCCAGCTGGGACTGGACGGCCCGCTCGATCGCGGTCTCGAGCTCGGCCCGGCCGGCCTTCGGCGTGCCGCTGGTGAAGATGACGTTGCCGCTGTTGATGTACGTGCGGACGTCGGTGTGGCCGAGACCCTCGACCAGCGCCCGCAGGTCGGCCATGGCGATCTTCTTCTTGCCACCGACGTTGATGCCGCGGAGGAAGGCTATGTGGCGAGCCATGCTGCCCGTCTCGTGGCGCCGTCCGCTTTCAGCGCGGCAGCCGCGACAGCCGGTCGAGCAGCAGCGCCTCGGCCAGCACGCCCTTGCCGAACATGGCGAGGTCGAGGCTCTCGTTCAGGCCGTGCGGACCGCTGCGCGGGTCGCCCATGCCCGTGACGAGCACGGTGGCGTCCGGGAAGGTCTGCTCGAACTCGGCGATGAACGGGATGGAGCCGCCCATGCCCGACCGCACCGACGCCACGCCGAAGGCCTCGGTCAGCGACTCCTCGGCCACCTGGACGACGGGCCCGGAGGTGGGCAGCGCGCAGCCGCCGCCGACCATGCCCTCGGTGATCTCGACCTGCACGCCGAACTCCGCGTGCTCGCGCAGGTGCGCCTCGAGTGCGTCGAGCGCCGCGCGCGCGTCCTGCTCGGGCGCGATGCGGACGCTGACCTTGGCCCGCGCCTCGTGCACCAGGATGTTGGCGGCGTCGGCCACCGTCGGCGCGTCGATGGCGAGCACGGACGCCGTCGGGCGGGTCCACAGCCGCTCGGGGAGCGAGCCGCTGCCGACCAGCTCGACGCCGTCGAGCACACCGGCCTCGGCGCGGTAGCGCTCCTCGGGGTAGTCGACGTCGGGGGCGTCGGTGGTGAGCAGGCCCGCGATGGCGACGTCGCCCTTGTCGTCGTGCAGGGTGGCCATGAGGCGGCACAGCGACGTCAGTGCGTCGACGACCGGGCCGCCGAAGACGCCCGAGTGCACCGCCTTCTCGAGCACCCGCAGCGTGACGACGCAGTCGACGCCGCCGCGCAGGCTGGTGGTGAGCGCCGGGACCTCGGCCGTCCAGTTGGCGGAGTCGGCCACGACGATGACGTCGGCGGCGAGCCGCTCGCGGTGGGCCTCGAGGAACGGCGTGAACGTGGGCGAGCCGATCTCCTCCTCGCCCTCGACGAATAGCACGACGCCGACCGGCGGACGGCCGCCGAACGCGCGCAGCGCGGCGATGTGCGTGGCGACGCCGGCCTTGTCGTCGGAGACGCCGCGGCCGAAGAGCCGGCCGTCGTGCTCGACCGGCTCGAACGGGTCGCTGGTCCAGCCGTCGCGCGGCCCCGTCGGCTGCACGTCGTGGTGGGCGTAGAGCAGGACGGTGGGCGCCCCCTCCGGTGCCGGCCAGCTGGCGATGACCGCCGGGCGGCCGCCCTCGGCGCTGACGACGTCGGCCTGCGCCGCGCCGGCACCGCGGGCCAGCTCGGCCACGGCCTCGGCGCTGGCGAGGACGTCGCCGGCCCGGGCCGGGTCGGCGCTGATGCTCGGGATGCGCACCAGCCGCTCGAGGTCGGCGCGGACGGACGGGAGGACGGCCTCGACGGCGGCGCGAATGTCGGTCATGGCCGACACTCTAGAACCCCTCGCCGACAACGATGAGAGCCGTCACCCCGCGGGGGGTGACGGCTCCCTGTGGTGCGCTGGACGTGCGTTACAGCTGGGCGCGCAGCGCCTCTGCCGCGTTCAGCAGCGCCCCGCGGGCGTCGGCGTCGGACACCCGCTCGGCGACCGCGACGAACCGGTCCAGCGACGTGCCGGCCGGGCCGGTCAGGCCGCTGTCGGCCAGCCGCTCGGCGGTCGACAGGTGCGCGAGCAGCTGGGCCGCCTGCGACCGGTTGACGGTGCCGTCCTCGGCGTAGTCCTCCACGACCGAGCGGACGCCGTCGTACGTGACCGGCGTCTGGAGGCCGACCAGGATCGGGTCGTGGTCGCTGGCGCGGTAGACCGTGCCCGGCTGGAACAGCTCGCTGGCGAAGTAGTTGATGCGCGAGTACTCGAACAGCACCGACTCCACCGAGTTGATGTTCCAGACGTCGACGCCGGTGACCAGGCCCTGCTCGACGATCGACGGGCTGGCCAGGACGTGGTCGAGCGAGCCGACCTTGCCGTCGAATACGTAGGTGTGCTCGCCGGCGTACTCGTTGTTCAGGTCGGTGTAGCCGGCGTCGTACAGCGCCTGCATCGGGTTCTCGCCGCTGTAGGAATTGAAGTCGCCGAGCAGGAACGCGTCCTCGGTGCCGGTGGCCGCGGCCCGCTCGTCGGCGAACTCGGCCAGCGCGTTCGCCTGATGGGTGCGGTCGCCGTCGAAGCATCCCTCCGGCAGGTCGCCGCATTCGCCGCCCTTGGACTTGAAGTGGTTGACGATCGCGTTGAACTCCCAGCCGGTGGTCAGCGTCCGGAACTCCTGCGCCAGCGGCTCGCGGGCGTTGTGGAAGGCCGGGTGGTCGATGAGGATGACCGACTCGCCCACCGGCTCGACGGCCGCCGTCTTGTAGATGAACGCGCTGCGGATGACGTCCTCCTCGGACGGCAGCAGCGCCGGCGACGGCACGTATGCCCAGGTGCCCGCGCCGGCCTCGGCGTTGAGCGCGTCGACCAGGGTGGCCAGCGCCTCGTCGCGGTTCTTGCCGAACGCGGCGGAGTTCTCGATCTCCTGCAGCGAGACGACGTCGGCGCCGAGGCCGGTGATGGCCGCGACGATCTTCGCCTCCTGCCGCTCGAAGTTCTCGGTGTCCCACGCGCCGCGGGCGTCGCAGCCGTCGGCGACGGTGATCGGGTTGCCGTCGCGGTCGGTGTACGGCTCGCAGCCGGGCACGTCGACGCCCAGCGTGGTGAAGTAGTTGAGCACGTTGAACGCCGAGATCTTCAGGTCGCCGCCCACCTCTTCCGGCGCGGCGTTGGCCTCGCGGGTGTTGCCGGTGCCGAAGCTCACCACGTCCGGCGCCGGGCCGGTGACCGGCTCGGTCGGCTGGAGGTTCCATTGGAACCGGTAGTCGAAGATCATGTCGCTCTGGAACGTGACGCCGGCGCCCGTGCGGGCGGGGTCGTCGTTCGTCAGGTACGGCACCAGGCTGCTGGTCGCCGTCCGGTTCGACTGGCCGTCGTCGAGCGTGACGGCGCGGGCGGCGTTCGCGGCGACGGCGGCGGCGTACTCGGGCGATCCGGGCGCGGCGACCTCGGTCTCCTGCACCAGCGGGCCGCCGAAGCCCAGGCCGATCGAGCCGAACGCGGTGCTGCCGAAGCCGCCCAGCGCGTAGGTGTCGGAGACGACGAAGCCCTCGACCGGCCGGACCAGCATGCCCTCGTAGACCTCGCGGCCGGCGCTGGTGGCGGGCAGCGTGAAGGTCACCGGCTTGACGGCCTCGGCCGGCTCGGTGAGCTGCTCGAGCCCGTCGGCGCCGACGGTGATCTCGGTGAGCCCGAAGTACTCGCTGACCTCGCCGGTGACGCGGACGTGGTCGCCGATCTCGACGTCGTCGGCCGTCGACGGCGAGAAGACGAACACCGCGTCGGACGCCGTCCGGGACGCGGCGCCGCCGCTGCCGGGGGTCTGGACGTAGTAGCCGCCGAAGCCGCCGGTCGGGTAGGCCGCCGTGACGACGCCGCTGGTGACGACGGTGGTGCCGGCCAGTGGGGAGTCCGCACCCGTGCCCTGGATCTCGGGGATCGTGGCCGGCTCCGGCTCCGGGTCGGGATCGGGGTCGCCGCCACCGTTGACGGCGCCGAACGTGCTGGTGAGCGGGCCCGTCCAGGCGCCCTGGACCTTCTGCAGCGACTCGCCGACCGGCGTGGAACTCGCCTGCGAGACGCCGATGTCGACGGCGGCCATGCCGTTCGCGGGGCCACCGGAGGCGGTCATCCCGCCCTCGTAGGAGAGGAACTCCGCGACGGTGGTGTCGGGGCGGACCAGCGCGACACCGTCGGGCGAGCCGTTCTGCAGGCCGTCGGTCGGGTAGGTCGCGACCACGACGCCCGCGGCGGGGACGGTGCCGGACAGCGTCCGCGTGTTGTAGACGGCGTTGCCGTTGCCGTTGTAGAGGACGATCTGCCAGCCGGTGAGGTCGGTACCCGGGTCGGCCTGGATCTCGATCGCCTCGCCGGTGTCGGTGCCGGCGTTGTCGTAGTGGATCTCGCTGATGAAGGGGTCGCCTTCTGCGGCGCCGGCGGAGAGCGCGGGCACGGCAGCCAGGCTCGCTCCGGCCAGTCCGGCGGCGGCCACGGCCGCGAGCCATCGCAGGGGACGTCTGGTCGAGTGCATCGGTCGTACCTTTCGGGTCAGGGGTGGGACCTCGGGGGCGTGTCCGCCCAGAGACGTGGCGCCCCGCCGGGTCGGCGAGGCGCCACGTCGTCACGCGCGATGTACGGCCGGCGCGCGATCAGGTCGCCGCGCCGCCGGCACCGCCGTCGGCCGCGTTGCCCTTGCGACGCGAGACGGCGAACAGCGCGCCGCCGATCGCGAGCACCGCGACGCCGCCGATGACCCACCACAGGACGCCGGACGAACCGGTGTCGGGCAGCTCGTCGCCGTCGTTGCCGGTGTCGTCGCCACCGTCCTCGGCGCCGTCGTCGGTCCCGTTGTCGTCGCCGGGACCCTCGCCGAAGTCGACCGTCACGGGCAGGGTGACCGTGGTGCCCGTGTCGAGCTCGACCACCAGAGTGGTCTCCTCGGCTGCCCGGAGGCCGTCCGCCGTCGTGGCCTCGGGTACCGTCACCCGGACCTGCGCCCGACCGCCCTCGTCCGTGGTGTCGACGACGGTGCTGTCGACAGCCACTGTGCCGACCTCGACGCCGCCGAGGCTCACGTCGGCGATGGTGTCGGACGGCTCGATGGAGCTGAAGGCAAGCGAGGACAGGTCGACGGCGATCTCGTCGCCAGGGCTGTACACGGCATCGGGGTCGGAGACCCAGGTGACGCCGACCGACCGCTGCACGTAGTCGGGCGTCGCGGGCGAGTTCTCGGCCAGGTAGGAGACCATGGCCTGCAGGTCGACCTGGCCGGTGTCGGTCGGGTTGCTGCCCTCGGCCAGGGTGAAGAAGTTGTCGCCACCGGAGGCCAGGAACGAGTTGACCACGACGCGGTACTCGCCGGCCGGGTCGACCGGCGTGCCGTTCAGGTTCATCGTCGAGATGCGCTCACCCGCCGCCGCAGCCGGGTCGTAGGTGTAGGTCAGGCCGACCGAAACGCCCAGCTTGAGGAACGGACGGGACGCGCCCTCGGGCTGCCACTGCTCTTCGAGCACCTGCGCGATCTGCGCACCGGTCAGAGTCGTCGTCACCAGCGTGTTGGCGAACGGCTGGACCACCGCCGCCTCACGGTACGTGACATTGCCGTCGGGATCGTCGTCGCCACTGCTCGAGTACTTCAGGTCGGCGCGCAGGCCACCCGGGTTCATGAACGCGATCTGCGCGGCGGGGTCGGTCACCTGCGCGGCCGCCAGTTGGACGTCGGCGACGAAGTTGCCCAACGGCGACTCGCCGCCGCGGTTCTCGGTCAGGTTGTCGGACTGCTGTGCGCGGTTGAAGTCGGCGGTGATCTCGCCCAGCGAGTCCGCGCCGAGGTCGTCGGCGACCGCCACCGCATCAGTGACGATCTGCTCGACCTCCGAGTCCGCCGGGTAGAGCTGCTGCCAGTCCTCGCCGACCTCCTCGGTCAGCGGGAAGGCGTCGGCGGAGACGTCGATGATCCCGCCCTCGGCGTCCAGCTGGACGGTCAGCTTGGACATCGCCTGGCCGTACTGGCCGCCCTGCACGACGGGCAGCGGACGCTCCCGGCCGTCGAGCTGCAGCTCGTGGGCGTAGAGCTGGTGCGTGTGCGCGGAGACGACCGCGTCGACGTTGGCGTTGACGCCGTTGATGATCTCGCCGAAGTCGCCGCTCGTGGCGGCCTCGACAGAGTCGTCGGTAGCGCCCTCGTGCACCAGCAGCACGACGACGTCGGCCTCGCCGTTGGCGTCCTCGCCGTCGGAGAGCTGGTCGGCGACGGTGTTCACCGACTCGGCGATGTCGCGGAACTCGAGGCCCTCGATGCCGGACGGGCTGACGAGCGACGGCATCTGCTCGGTGACCGCGCCGACGAAGCCGACCTGGACACCGTCGACCTCGATGACCTCGTAGGCGTCAAGAAGGGGCTCGTCGGCACCCTCCTCGAACACGTTCGCCCCGAGCCACGGGAAGTCCGAGGCCGGGATCACCCGGTCGCGCAGGTCGTCCCAGCCTTGGTCGAACTCGTGGTTGCCGACAGCGGACACGTCGAGCTGTGCCGCGTTCAGGAAGTCGAGGGTCGGCTGGTCCTGCTGGATGAACGACTCGAACGTCGAAGCGCCGATGTTGTCGCCGGCAGAGACGAACAGCGAGTTCGGGTTCTCGGACCGGAACTGCTCGATGGCGCCGGCCACGTGCGCCGCGCCGGCCTCAGGCGCGAACGGCGGCCCGGCCACGATGCGGCCGTGGAAATCGTTGATCGCGTAGATGTCGATGGTGGTGGCAGGCACCTCGGGGCCTGCCACGGCCGGGACGGAGGCGACCCCCGCACCGGCGAGCCCCAGGGCGGCCGCAGCGCCCAGGGCTCGATTGAAACGCCTGGTCAGGCGCATATTCATACCCCCTGCTTGGCAGATAGACGGCGGTGACGCTACCTCCGTCCGGTGAACGGGCGGCATACGCCACCGCACAGGCTGGTCGCGACGCAGCCCGGCGTCAACAGGTCTCCGGGCCGAGATGCATTCGTGACACACCGTCAGTGCCGTCCGTTATGGTCAGGGGTGTGACCCGGATCCGTCCCCCACGGCCGATGTCCGCGATCCTGCCGCGCGCGTTGGCCGCCCTGGCCACCGTCGCAGTGCTGTCCGCATGCTCGTCCGCGGGCGAGGAGCCGGCCGGTCTCGACGACACCCCCACGGCCGCGCCCAGCCAGGAGCTCACCGCGGCACCCACCGCCGGCACCGACGCCGAGGCGGCGATCCTCGACGCCTACCAGCGCTACTGGGACGCCCGCATCGCGTCGGTCAACGGCCCCGACTCCAGCCCCGACGCGTTCGCGGGCGTCACCATGGAGTCCACCATCGCGCTGCACCTGCAGACGGCCCGCACCTATGAGGACGAGGGCATCCGGTACACCGGCGAGCCGCGCGTGTACGACACCACGGTTTCGATCGACGGCGATCGGGGCACCGTCACGTCGTGCGTCGACGACACCGAGTGGGTGGCCACGCAGGACGGCGAGCCGCTTCCGGCCAATCCCGACAAGCCCACCGTGTATCCCGTCGCGTTCCAGGTCCTGCTGCTCAACGACGCCTGGCTCATCGGCGACCCCATCGACGTGGAAGGCGACATCTCGTGCTGACGCGCCGGCTCACGGGCCTCCTCCTGGCGGCCGTCACCCTGGTGGGGACCACCGTGATCACCCTCGTGCAGGTGTCCCCCGCGGCGGCCGAGGACTGCTGGCAGCAGGTCGAGACCAGCCCCGGTGTCTACGAGTACGTCAACACCTGCGCCGGCGACGACGGCGAGGGCGAGGGTGACGACGGCGGCGACGGCGGCGACGACGGCGGCGGCAGCACCGAGCCCGAGTGCTACCTCGGCCGCGAGGACATCTTCGACTACGACTGGTCCTACTGCGAGGGCGAGCTGAGCTGCTACGTCTACAGCCCGCCGCCCACGGCGCCGACCCCCGAGGACTGGCCCGAGAAGCCGGCCGGCACGCCCGACGGCGCCGTCTACGCGGTCCTCACGTGCTTCACCCAGCCGCCCGAGGAAGACGTCGTCATCTACGAGAACCTGTGGCTCGAGCCACCCGAGGACGTCATCAACTGGGAGCAGGAGGCCGTCCAGGCCTTCGGCCAGTTGGTCGCGCCCGACTTCGACCTCGCCTTCAACCCGCCGGCGAAGAGTTACGTCACGCTCGACACCTGGTACTGGGCCGAGGGCGCCACCGACGGCGAGATCGAGGGCACCTCGGCGGCCGGCCTGGTGGCCACCGCGACGCCCGAGCGGCTCGAGGTCCAGCCCGGCGACGGCTCCGGAACACTGAACTGCCCGTTCTCGGTCACCCAGAGCGACGCCTGCAGCTACGTCTACGAGAAGGCGTCGGTGAACGGCACCGCGACGGTCGACGGCGAGCCCGCATACGCCGGGCAGGCGCGGCTGGTCTACACGGTCCGGTTCGAGTTCAACGGCGAGATCATGGAGATCGCTGGCGCGCCGACGGTCTTCGAGACGCCGTGGGAGGGCACGCCCATCCCGGTCGCCGAGATCCAGGCCATCGTCCAGGACGAGTGACGCCGACGGCCCCGGCCGCCGGTCACGTCGACGACGAGTCGCGGACGATCAGCTCGGGCTGGAACACGACCTGCCGGTGCCGGTGCTGCTCCTCCATGGTCTCCGCGAGCAGCAGCTCCGCCGCCGTGCGGCCGAGTTGCTGCCGCGGCTGGCGCACCGACGTCAACGGCACCGCCGCGGCCGCCGCGAAGTCGATGTCGTCGTAGCCGACGATGGCGACGTCGGCCGGCACCCGGATGCCGGCGTGCGTGAGCGCCTGCAGCACACCCAGCGCCAGCAGGTCGTTCGCGCAGAAGACGGCCGACGGCAGGCCGCCACCGTCAGCACTCGAACGGCCGGCCGATGCCGCGATGCGGTCGCCCGCCGCCCGCCCGGCGGCCACGTTGAGCGCCGTCGTCGTCAGGACGTCCATGGTGACGGCGCCGTTCGCCGCCGCCACGACCGACGACGCGCCCTCGCGGCGCTCCTGCACCTGTCGCAGCGTCAGCGGCCCGCCGACGAACAGGATCGTGCGGTGGCCGGCCTCGACGAGGTGCTGGGCCGCCAGCCGCCCGCCCAGCACGTCGTCGACGGCCACGGAGCACTCGATGTCGGGGTCGCCGAGCCGGTCGAACAGCACGACGGGGGTGCCGCGGCCGCGCAGGGCGGCGATGCGCCCGTCAGTGTCGATCGGGTTGATCAGCACGCCCTGCACCCGCATCTCGGCGAGCAGGTCGAGGTGCGAGGCCTCTTTGCGCGGGTCCTCGTCGGTGTTGCAGAGGATGACGGCGAGGCCGTGCTGGTTGGCGGTGTCCTCGACGCCGCGGGCGACATCGGTGAAGAACGGGTTGGCGACGTCGAGCACGACGAGGCCGAGGGTGCGGCTGCGCCCGACGCGCAGCTGCCGCGCCGAGTCGTTGCGGACGAAGCCCAGTTCCTCGATGGCGGCGTAGACGCGGTCGCGGGTCGGCTCGGCGACGAGCTCGGGGCGGTTGAGAACGTTCGACACCGTCCCCACCGAGACGCCGGCCCGCAGCGCCACCTCGCGGATGTTCGGGGCTCCTGCCATCGCCGCAGCTTACCGGGAGGCCGCGGGTGTGAACGGTGTCGGCGGCGGTTGACGCGCCGCGGCCCGGCGGCGTAGCTTGACCGCGAGGCTGAATCGGTTCAACGCGGACCGCGACGCGGCAGGCTGGAGGCAGGCATGAGGACACACGACGAGGTGAAGACGGCGGTCCGCGCGCTGGGAGTCGAGACGGCGTCCTGGGCGTTCGCCAACTCCGGCACACGGTTCAAGGTGTTCGGCCAGCCGGGCGTGCCGCGCGACCCGTTCGAGAAGATCTCCGACGCCGCCCAGGTGCACCGCTACACCGGGTCGGCGCCGCGCGTCTCGCTGCACATCCCGTGGGACCTCGTCGACGACTTCACCGCCCTCGCCGACCACGCGCGCGAGCAGGGTGTGCAGATCGGCGCCATCAACAGCAACGTCTTCCAGGACGACGACTACAAGTTCGGCTCGCTGGCGAACCCCGACCCCGCCGTCCGGGCGAAGGCCGTCGACCACCACTTGCAGTGCATCGACGTGCTGCGGGCCACGGGCTCGACGGACCTCAAGATCTGGCTCGCCGACGGCCTCAACTACCCCGGCCAGGACTCCTTGCGCGACCGCCAGGAGCGGCTGGCCGAGTCGCTCGCGACCATTTACGCCGCGCTCGACGACGACCACCGCCTGCTGCTCGAGTACAAGTTCTTCGAGCCGGCGTTCTACGCCACCGACATCCCCGACTGGGGCACGTCGCTGACGCACTGCCTGGCGCTCGGCGAGCGGGCGCAGGTCGTGCTCGACACCGGCCACCACGCGCCGGGCACGAACATCGAGTTCATCGTCATGATGCTGCTGCGCGCGGGCCGGCTGGGAGCGTTCGACTTCAACTCCCGGTTCTACGCCGACGACGACCTCATGGTCGGCGCCGCCGACCCGTTCCAACTCTTCCGCATCCTGCACGAGATCGTCAGCCAGGACGCGCACCGGCCGGAGTCGAGGGTCAACTTCATGCTCGACCAGTGCCACAACATCGAGCCGAAGATCCCGGCGGTCATCCGCTCGGTGCTCAACGTGCAGGAGGCGCTGGCCAAGGCGCTGCTGGTCGACACCGACGCGCTGACCAAGGCGCAGACCGACGGCGACGTGCTCGGCGCGAACGGCGCGCTGATGGACGCGTACAACACCGACGTCCGGCCGCTCCTCGCCGAGCTGCGCACCGAGCAGGGCCTCGACCCCGACCCGATCGCCGCCTACCAGCGCTCCGGATACTTCGAGACCATCAGCGCCGAGCGGGCCGACGGCGCCCAGGCCGGCTGGGGAGCCTGACGGTGCCGCGCTACTGCTTCGTCTCGCAGGTCCGCACCGACCGGCTCGAGGAGTACCGTCGCCGGCACGCGGCGGTCTGGCCGGAGATGCTGCGGGCGCTGCGCGACACCGGCTGGCGGAACTACTCGATCTTCCTCGGCGACGACGGCGTCCTGGTCGGCTACGTCGAGGCCGACGACCTCGCCGCGTCGCAGGCGGCCATGCAGGCCAACGACGTCAACCGCCGCTGGCAGGACGAGATGGCGCGGCTGTTCGCCGACGGCGGCAGGCCGGACGAGAACTGGCGGCTCATCGACGAAGTGTTCAACCTCGACGACCAACTGGCCACCGTCTCCCGCGACGCCTCCCGAGATGAGGAGCGATGACCCACCCCACCGTCACCGAGCTGATCGAGCGGAGCAACCGGCTCGGGTCGGACCCGCGGAACACGAACTACGCCGGCGGGAACACGTCGGCCAAGGGCCGCGCCGTCGACCCGGTCACCGGTGGCGAGGTGGAGCTGTTGTGGGTGAAGGGGTCCGGCGGCGACCTCGGCACGCTGACGGAGCCGGGGCTGGCGGTGTTGCGGCTGGACCGGATGCGCGCGCTGGCCGACGTGTACCCGGGGGTGGAGCGCGAGGACGAGATGGTGGCCGCGTTCGACTACTGCCTGCACGGAGCTGGGGCCCCGGCATCTCCTTCTATCGATACCGCGATGCACGGGCTGGTCGACGCGGCGCATGTGGATCATCTGCACCCGGACTCGGGGATCGCGCTGGCGACGGCGGCCGACGGTGAGGCGCTGACGAAGGAGTGCTTCGGCGAGAAGGTGGTGTGGGTGCCGTGGCGCCGGCCGGGGTTCCAGCTGGGCCTTGACATCGCCGCCGTCAAGGCGGCACACCCCGAAGCCGTCGGCTGCGTGCTGGGTGGGCACGGCATCACCGCGTGGGGCGCCACGTCGCAGGAGTGCGAACAGAACTCGCTGTGGATGATCCGCACGGCGGAGTCGTTCCTGGCCGAGCGTGGTGCGGCGGAGCCGTTCGGTGCGGTGGTCGACGGGTTCGGCCCGCTCCCCGCTGACGAGCGGCGCGCGCGGGCGGCCGCGCTGGCGCCGGTGATCCGTGGCCTGGTGTCGACGGACCGGCCGCAGGTGGGGCACTTCACCGACACCGACGTCGTGCTGGAGTTCCTGTCGCGAGAGAAGCTCGCCGCACTGGCCGAGCTGGGCACGTCCTGCCCCGACCACTTCCTGCGCACCAAGGTCCGGCCGCTGGTGCTGGACCGGCCCGCGACCGCGCCGCTGGAGGACGTGGTCGGGCGGTTGCGGGAGCTGCACGCCGGCTACCGCGAGGAGTACGCCGCCTACTACGCCCGGCATGCCACGGAGACCAGCCCGGCCATGCGCGGTGCCGACCCGGCGATCGTGCTCATTCCCGGGGTGGGGATGTTCTCCTTCGGCAAGGACAAGCAGACCGCCCGGGTGGCGGGCGAGTTCTACGTCAACGCGATCAACGTGATGCGCGGCGCCGAAGCCGTCTCCACCTACGCCCCGATTCCTGAGAGCGAGAAGTTCCGCATCGAGTACTGGGCGCTCGAGGAGGCCAAGCTCCAGCGCATGCCGAAGCCGAAGCCGCTCGCCACCCGGGTGGCGCTGGTCACCGGCGCGGGGTCGGGCATCGGCAAGGCCATCGCCGAGCGACTGGCCGCCGAGGGCGCCTGCGTCGTCGTCGCCGACCTCAACGCGGAGAACGCGGCCGCCGTCGCCGCCGGCATCGGCGGCACCGACGTCGCGGTGCCGGTCACCGTCGACGTCACGTCGGAGGAACAGATCGCCGCGGCGTTCGCCCAGGCGGTGCTGGCGTTCGGCGGTGTCGACCTGGTGGTCAACAACGCCGGGCTGTCCATCTCCAAGCCGCTGCTCGAGACCACCGCCGCCGACTGGGACCTGCAGCACGATGTGATGGCTCGTGGATCATTCTTAGTATCCCGCGAAGGCGCCCGGGTCATGGTCGAGCAGGGGCTGGGCGGCGACATCGTCTACATCGCCAGCAAGAACGGCGTGTTCGCCGGCCCGAACAACGTCGCCTACGGCGCCACCAAGGCCGACCAGGCGCACCAGGTGCGCCTTCTCGCGGCCGAGCTGGGCGAGCACGGCATCCGGGTCAACGGCATCAATCCCGACGGCGTGGTCCGCGGATCGGGCATCTTCGCCGCCGGCTGGGGCGCCCAGCGCGCCGCCGTCTACGGCGTGCCCGAGGACCAGCTCGGCGCCTTCTACGCCCAGCGCACCCTGCTCAAGCGCGAGGTCCTGCCCGAACACGTCGCCAACGCCGTCATCGCCCTCACCGGCGGTGAGCTCTCCCACACCACCGGCCTCCACATCCCCGTCGACGCCGGGGTGGCGGCGGCGTTCCTGCGCTAGCGAAGGACCGGACCGATGACCGAGGCAACGTCGTACCCGGAGACCGCCACCGGTCTGCCGCGCATCGTGCGCCGCCCCACGAAGGTCGGGCTGTCGGTCACCGACCTGCTCGAGGTCGAGTTCCACCAGGTCGGGCCATGACGTCGGCCACCGTCGCCGCCGCCGACCTGGGGGCGTCGAGCGGGCGGGTGATGCTGGCCCGGGTGGGGCCCGGGCGGCTCGACCTCACCGAGGTGCACCGTTTCGCCAACGTGCCGGTGCGGCTGCCCGGCGGGCTGCACTGGGACGTGCTGCGCCTCTACCGCGACGTCCTCGACGGGCTCAGGCGCGCCGGCCGGGCCTGCGCCGACGGTGAGACACCGGCCAGCGTCGGCATCGACTCGTGGGCCATCGACTACGGCCTGCTCGACGCCGACGGCGCCCTGCTGGGCAACCCGTTCCACTACCGCGACACCCGCACCGACGGGGTCGCGGCGACGGTGCACCAGCGGGTCGGCGAGCGCGACCTGTACGACGTCAACGGGCTGCAGGTCCTGCCGTTCACCACCCTCTACCAGCTCACCACCGAACCGCCCGCCCGGCTCGGGGCCGCCGCGCACGCGCTGCTGATCCCGGACCTGCTCACGTACTGGCTGACCGGCGACCGGGGCACCGAGGTCACCAACGCCTCCACCACCGGGCTGCTCGACGTGCGCACCGGCGACTGGGCGACGACGGTGTTCGCCCGGCTCGGGCTCCCGCCCGGCCTGTTCGGTCCGCTACGCCGCCCCGGCGACGTCGTCGGTCCGCTGCTCCCCGACGTGCGCGACGACACCGGGCTGACGGCCGGCACCGTCGTCACCGCCGTCGGATCGCACGACACCGCCTCCGCCGTCGTCGGCGTCCCCGCCGCCGACGAGAACTTCGCCTACATCTCCTGCGGCACCTGGTCACTCGTCGGCGTCGAACTCGACGCCCCGGTGCTCGCCGACGCCGGCCGCGCCGCCAACTTCACCAACGAGGGCGGCGTCGACGGCACCGTGCGCCACCTGCGCAACGTCATGGGACTGTGGCTGCTCAGCGAGTCCATCGCCACCTGGAACCGCCACGGCCCGCCCGCCGACCTGCCC
>NZ_SMKL01000090.1 GCF_004348545.1 Jiangella ureilytica
GGGTGTCCGTCGGCGGCTGCTCTGCCGGCAGCGTCGCGGCGCGGCCGGAACCGCCCGGGCTGGCCGACGCCGGCTCGTCCCCGCCGAACTGGTTCAGGCCGATGAGCACGGCCGAGACCACGGCGACGGCGAGCACGGCGATGAGCAGGCCGAGTTTCCTGCCTCGCGTCACGATTGTTCCTTCCCCTCCCGACGACGTCCCCTCGACGCCGCTCCCACCCTGAAAGACTCGTTGAGCCGCGA
This sequence comes from Jiangella ureilytica, assembly GCF_004348545.1. Taxonomy (GTDB): domain Bacteria; phylum Actinomycetota; class Actinomycetes; order Jiangellales; family Jiangellaceae; genus Jiangella; species Jiangella ureilytica. The sequence continues at coordinate 244 of NZ_SMKL01000090.1, forward strand.
CCAGGTTGCCTTAGCAACACGACAATGTGTATTACGACTCGGTCTCGAAGTCACGGAGCCTTCGGGCTTTCAAGATCTTTGTCGCGAATCGGTCGTTATCGCATGCGCTCAGGCACTGTGCCAGGGAATCGGGCGCCGCCGCAGCCGGTTGAGCGATCTGTGATGTCGGGCACGCGCGGACCGCGCCGGGTGATGATGCTGAGCGTCCACACCTCCCCGCTCGACCAGCCCGGCGGCGGCAACGCCGGCGGCATGAACGTCTACGTCGTCGAGCTGGCCCGCCGGCTCGCCCGCCTCGGCGTCGAGGTCGAGGTGTTCACCCGGGCCACGTCGTCGGGCCAGCCGCCGGTGGTCGAGACGTCACCGGGCGTCCTGGTGCGCCACGTCGCCGCCGGCCCCTACGAGCTGCTGCCCGTCGCCGAGGTGCCGGCCCAGCTGTGCGCGTTCACGTCCGGCGTGCTGCGCGCCGAGGCGAGGCGCCCGCCCGGGTGGTACGACCTGGTGCACTCGCACTACTGGCTCTCCGGCCACGTCGGCTGGCTCGCCACCAGCCGTTGGGGCGTGCCGCTGGTGCACTCGATGCACACCATGTCGAAGGTGAAGAACCTGGCGCTGGCCGACGGCGACCGGCCGGAGCCGCGCGAGCGCGAGCTCGGCGAGGAGCAGGTCGTCGAGGCCGCCGACCTCCTGGTCGCCAGCACCGCCGACGAGGCCGATCAGCTGGTCGGGCTGTACGGAGCCGACCCCGCCCGCGTGGCCACCGTCCCGCCGGGGGTCGACCTCGACGTGTTCTCGCCCGGCCCGGCGGCCGCGGCCCGGGTCCGGCTGGGACTGCCCTCGGACGCCGTCGTGCTGCTGTTCGCCGGGCGCATCCAGCCGCTCAAGGCTCCCGACGTGCTGGTGCGGGCGGCATCGCTGCTGCTGGCCCGCGACCCGGCGCTGCGCGAGCGGCTGGTCGTGGCCGTCGTGGGCGGGCCGTCGGGGTCCGGCATGGCCGAGCCCCACGCGCTCACCCGGCTGGCCGACTGCCTCGACATGGCCGACGTCGTCCGGTTCGAGCCGCCGGTCGGGCAGCGGGCGCTGGCCGACTGGTACCGCGCGGCCGACCTCACCGCCGTCCCGTCCTACAGCGAGTCGTTCGGCCTGGTCGCGCTGGAGTCGCAGGCCTGCGGCACACCGGTGGTGGCGGCCGCGGTGGGCGGGCTGCGCACCGCCGTCTCCGACGACGTCTCCGGCGTGCTCGTCGACGGCCACGATCCCGCCGACTGGGCCGGTGCCGTCGCCGGGCTCGTCGGCGATCCCGGGCGGCTGCGCAGGTTGGGCGCCGGCGCGGTGGCGCACGCGGCGGAGTTCGGGTGGGACGCCACGGCGGCTCGTATGCTCGACGTCTACACGACAGCGTTGCGGCGCCGGCAGGTGATGACAGCATGACGACCGACGACGGTCCCGCCGCGGTCGTCCGCGCCTACCTGGCCGGCTCCGGGCAGCCGTGGCACGAGCCCGCGCCCGGCGAGTTCGCCGTCGAGCTGCCCGGCGAGCGCAAGCTGACGACGGCGTGCAGCCTCGCCGTCCGCGACCACAGCCTGGTCGTCAGCGCGTTCGTCGCCCGCAGGCCCGACGAGAACCACGAGGCCGTGTACCGCTGGCTGCTCGAGCGCAACGCCCGGCTGTCGGGCGTCGCCTTCGCCGTCGACCCCGTGGGCGACGTGTACCTCGCCGGGCGGCTGCCGCTGCACGCCGTCACCCCCGATGAGCTGGACCGGCTGCTGGGGGTCGTGCTCGACACCGCCGACTCCTCGTTCAACACCATCCTCGAGCTCGGCTTCGCCTCGTCCATCCGGCGCGAGTGGGAGTGGCGCCTCGCCCGCGGTGAGTCCACCCGCAACCTGGCCGCCTTCGAGCGTCTGAGGCCCGCCCCGTAAGCTCTGTCACATGACGTATCGCCTGGTGCTGCTCCGTCACGGCGAGAGCGAGTGGAACGCCAAGAACCTCTTCACCGGGTGGGTCGACGTCGACCTCACCGCGGCCGGCGAGGCCGAGGCCCGGCGCGGCGGCGAGCTGCTGAAGTCGCGCGACGTGCTCCCCGACGTCCTGCACACGAGCGTGCTGCGCAGGGCCATCCGCACCGCCAACATCACCCTCGACGTCGCCGACCGGCACTGGGTCCCGGTGCGGCGGTCCTGGCGGCTCAACGAGCGCCACTACGGCGCGCTGCAGGGCAAGGACAAGAAGCAGACCCTGGCGGAGTTCGGCGAGGAGCAGTTCATGCTCTGGCGCCGCTCGTACGACACCCCGCCGCCGCCCATCGATCCCGGCGACGAGTTCGCGCAGACCGGCGACGCCCGCTACGCCGACCTGCCGCCCGAGCTGCTGCCGGCCACCGAGTGCCTGAAGGACGTGCTCGAGCGGTTCCTGCCGTACTGGTACGACGCCATCGTGCCCGACCTGCGCCTCGGCCGCACCGTCGCCGTGGTCGCGCACGGCAACTCGTTGCGGGCACTGGTCAAGCACCTCGACGACGTCTCCGACGACGCCATCGCGGGCCTGAACATCCCCACCGGCGTGCCGCTGGTCTACGAGCTCGACGAGTCGCTGCGCCCGGTGAGCCCCGGCGGCGAGTACCTCGACCCCCAGGCCGCGGCGGCCGCCATCGAGGCGGTCAAGAACCAGGGCCGCTAGCCTCGTACGAAGCGGTTCGCAGGGGCGTCACCAGGCAGGTCCTGGTGGCGCCCTTCCGCGTCAGACATATGACGAGTTCGCTCATGCCGTGCTGATTCCTGGTGCGCCTCTGGACACGTGCACCATCATCCTGGCCGCGCTGGTGCTCGCCCGGCTCACCACCGGCAGGGCCCAGGATCGACCGGCCCGCGCGCGTATAGTCCGCTCAGGGCCGCAAGGGGGAACGACGCATGGCAGTGACCGACGTCGCGATCGAGAAGATCAAACAGATGATCGTCAGCGGGGAGCTGAGCCCGGGCGACCGGCTGCCGCGCGAGGCCGATCTCGCCGAGCGGCTCGGGCTCTCGCGCAGCTCCCTGCGCGAGGCGGTCCGGGCGCTGTCGCTGATCCACGTGCTCGACGTGCGGCAGGGCGACGGCACGTACGTCACCAGCCTCTCGCCCCACCTGCTGCTCGATGCCATGGCGTTCGTCGTCGACTTCCATCGTGACGACACCGTCCTGCACTTCCTCGAGGTGCGCCGCATCATCGAGCCGGCCGCCGCGGCCATGGCGGCCCTGCAGATGACCGACGACGCCATCGAGAAGCTCGAGCAGATCATGGCGCCGCTGGGTCCCGACGCCGACGTCGAGGAGCTGGTCACCAGCGATCTCGAGTTCCACCGGCTCATCGCCGAGGGCTCCGGCAACCCGGTGCTCTGCTCACTGGTCGAGAGCCTGTCCGGGCCCACCCACCGGGCCCGGGTCTGGCGCGGACTGACACAGGAGGCGGCGGTGGCGCGCACGCTGGCCGAGCACCGCGCCATCGTCGAGGCCATCAGGGCGCGTCAGCCCGACGTCGCCCGCTCGTGGGCGACGGTGCACGTGGCCGGGGTCGAGCAGTGGCTGCGCGAGGCGCTGACGGCCTAGCTCAGTGGCCGGCGGTGCTGTCGGCCCACTCGATCTCGCCGGTGACGAGGTAGCGCACATTGATGGCGATGTGCACGGCGTGGTCGGCGAACCGCTCGTAGTAGCGGCCCAGCAGCGCGATGTCGACGGCGGCCTCGACGCCGCGGTCCCACTCGTCGTCGAGGAGCACGGCGAACAGCGACCGGTGCAGGTGGTCCATCTCGTTGTCGTCCTGGGCGAGCTCGGCGGCCGCGCCGAGGTCGCGGGTGCGCAGCACCTCGGTGGCCTTGCTCGACATCTCGCAGGCGGCCTTGCCCATGGCCGCGAACGTGGCCCGCAGCTCCTCGGGCACGGCGTGGTCGGGGTAGCGCATGCGCGCGACCTTGGCGACGTGGACGGCGAGGTCGCCCATGCGCTCGGCGTCGGACGTGGTGCGCATGGCGGACGTGACGATGCGCAGCTCGGAGGCGACCGGCCCCTGCGTGGCCATGAGCTCGAGCACCTGCTCGTCGATCTCGAGCTGGTCGCGGTTGATGCTGGAGTCCGACGCCATGGCCTGCTCCGCCGCGTCGAGGTCGGCCTCGAGCAGCGCCTTCGTGGCCAGGCCCATCAGTTCGCCGGTCTTGCGGATCATGCCGATCAGCCGGCCGTTGACCTCGTCCAGCTGCTCGTGGTAGGCCTCACGCATTGGCTTCGTCATCCTGTTCACTGGAGGGGCGGGCAGGTTGCTCCCGTCTGATCAGCGTAGGTGCATTGGGTGGACGAGCATCGCCACAAGGTGAACGCGCCCCGAAGTCTCGGTGAACAAGCGACCGAAACCGCGGCGTGAAGTGTCTTGAAGTGGAGATGAACTCCGCTGTGGCACATACCATCGGTGGATGTGGATGCCGTGACAGCCGGAGCGCTGGCCGCGTGTGTCGGCGCAGCGGTCGGCCTCGCGGCGGGCCTGGCGTTCAAGGCCAGTGAGCGCGCCCAGCACCCGCCCGAACCCCCGCGGACGTCCCGCGTGCCCGAGGGCGTCGACGAGGTGCTCTCCGTGCTGCGCTCCAGCGCCATCGTCCTCGACAGCTCCCTCGACGTCGTCAAGGCCAGTCCGTCGGCGTACGCCTTCGGCCTGGTCCGCCACGACCGCGTCGCCGTTCCCGAGCTGGTCGAGCTGACCGAGCGGGTGCGCCGCGACGGCCAGATCCGCGAGGTGCAGCTCGAGATCCCGCGCTCGCGCGACACCACGCAGACGCTGTACGTGTCGGCCCGGGTCGCCCCGCTCAACAGCAAGCTGCTGCTGGCGCTGGTCGAGGACCGCACCCACGAGATCCGCGTCGACGAGGTCCGCCGCGACTTCGTCGCCAACGTCTCCCACGAGCTCAAGACCCCGGTGGGCGCGCTGCTGCTGCTCGCCGAGGCGGTCGAGGACGCCAAGGACGACCCCGAGGCGGTCCAGCGCTTCGCCGACCGCATGCAGCGCGAGGGCGCCCGGCTCACCCGCCTGGTGCAAGAGATCATCGACCTCTCGCGGCTGCAGTACGACGACCCCGTCGCCTCGCCCGAGTCCGTCGACGTCGACAGCGTGGTCGAGGCCGCGCTCGACCGCAGCCGGGTCGAGGCCGAGAAGCACAAGATCCGGCTCACGTCGGGCGGCACGCCGGGGCTGCAGGTACTGGGCAACATCGAGCAGCTGGTCATCGCGCTGGGCAACCTCGTCGAGAACGCGGTGAACTACAGCCCTCCCAATACCCGCGTGGCCGTCGGAGTACGCCGTCGCGACGACCTCGTCGAGGTCAGCGTCACCGACCAGGGGTTCGGCATCGCCGAGAGCGAGCTGGACCGCATCTTCGAGCGGTTCTACCGCGTCGATCCCGCTCGTTCGCGGGCCACCGGAGGCACCGGCCTGGGGCTGTCCATCGTCAAGCACATCGCCGCCAGCCACGGCGGCGAGGTAGGCGTGTGGAGCGTGCAGGGAGCAGGGTCCACCTTCACCCTGCGACTGCCGCTGCACCCGCAGCGAACCGGGCAACCGTCCGCGTTCGAGACGCCAGTTGGTAAGGAGACGCCGTGACCCGCGTGCTCGTCGTCGAGGATGAGGATTCGTTCAGCGACGCCCTGTCGTACATGCTCCGGAAGGAGGGCTTCGAGGTCGCCGTCTCCGTGACCGGCGACGACGCCCTCGACGAGTTCGACCGGGGCGGAGCCGACCTCGTACTGCTCGACCTCATGCTGCCGGGCCTGTCCGGGACCGAGGTCTGCCGCCAGCTGCGGCAGCGCTCCAACGTCCCGGTCATCATGCTGACCGCCAAGGACTCCGAGGTCGACAAGGTCGTCGGCCTCGAACTGGGCGCCGACGACTACGTCACCAAGCCGTTCTCCTCACGCGAACTGGTCGCTCGCATCCGCGCCGTCCTGCGCCGCGGCACGGAGCCGACCGAGGCCAGCCAGGCCGTCCTGGGCGCCGGCCCGGTGCGCATGGACGTCGACCGCCACGTGGTCACCGTCAACGGCGACACCGTCCGGCTGCCGCTCAAGGAGTTCGAACTGCTCGAGCTGCTGTTGCGCAACGCCGGCCGGGTCCTGACCCGGGCGCAGCTGATCGACCGCATCTGGGGCGCCGACTACGTCGGCGACACCAAGACGCTCGACGTCCACGTCAAGCGGCTGCGCGCGAAGATCGAGCCCGACCCCGCGGCACCGACCTACCTGCTGACGGTCCGCGGCCTCGGCTACAAGCTCGAGGCCTGACCCCGCGTCAGTCGGTGGGCTCGTCCGTGGGCTCGTCGGCGGGGCCGCCGGTGGGTTCGTCCCCCGGCGGCTCCGCGCCGTTCGTGGCCTCGTCCGCCGGCGCGCCGGTCGCCTCCTCGGTGGGCGCGCCGTCGCCGGGAGCCTCGGACGGGCGGCGCTGCTCGGCCGGCAGCGCCTCGGCGTACTGGCCCTCGGCGGGCCGCACGAGCGCCCGGACGGTGGTGCGCGGCGCGGCGCCGAACCGGAACTCGACGGCGACGGTGTGCCCGGGGTCGGCGTCGACGTCGAAGCCGTCGACGCGGTCGCCGTCGGGACCGAGGTCGGTGATGCCGCTCACCGGGATCTCGACCGGGCCGTCCGCGAGCTCGGCGGTGACGTCGCCGATGCGGACCTCGACCAGCTCGTCCTCGGCCGCGCCCCGGTTCGTGAGCGTGGCGACGACGGTGGCCGTGCCCTCGCCGTCGGAGATCACCTGGACGTTGCGCAGGCCGATGTCGCCGGCCTCGGTGTTGACGCCGTTGTCGGCCGGGTACCACCGCTGCGTCTGCTCGTGGATGCCGCAGCCGGCCGCACTCAGTGCCAGTGCCAGGACCGGGACAGCGGCGACGAGCAGACGCCGGACAGCAACCTTCACCACGTGCTCCTCGATTGCGGGCTCAGTGCGGACACACCGCGGACAAGGTTACCGACGTGGTCGGCGCGACCGGTCACCGGCACCCGCTCCTACCTGGCGGTACGCCGAGATCGTCGACCTTGCAATGGGGCGAAACGGACAGTACGGATCGGCCGCCGACGGCGTATGACGCCCGGCCGCAGCACGCCGAATGGCGATTTGTCAACCCCCACCACGGGCGCTGACCAGCACAAACACTCATCCGAGTCGAAAAAATCGTGCTACCATAGGTGAGGGAAAGGGGACAGGAACACATGACTTTCAAGGTCGGCGAAACGGTTGTCTACCCCCATCACGGGGCCGCGCTCATCGAGGCGATCGAGTCCCGGGTCATCAAAGGAGAGGAACGCCAGTACCTCGTCCTGAAGGTCACGCAAGGTGACCTGACCGTTCGCGTCCCGGCTGACAACGTCGACCTCGTCGGCGTACGCGATGTCGTCAACCAGGAGGGGCTCGACCGCGTGTTCGAGGTGCTGCGCATGCCGCACACCGAAGAGCCCACCAACTGGTCGCGCCGGTACAAGGCGAACCTCGAGAAGCTGGCTTCGGGCGATGTCATCAAGGTGGCCGAGGTCGTGCGCGACCTGTGGCGCCGCGAGCGCGACCGCGGGCTGTCCGCGGGCGAGAAGCGCATGCTGGCCAAGGCTCGTCAGGTGCTCGTCTCCGAGCTGGCGCTGGCCGAGAACACGAACGAGGACAAGGCCGAGACCCTGCTCGACGAGGTCCTCGCGGGCTGACACACGCGCGTCGTTCGGGGCATGATCCCGTCGTGAGCGTCGCGTGCATCGTGGTCGCCGCCGGTCGTGGCGAGCGGCTGGGAGAAGAGCGCCCGAAGGCGTTCGTCGAGGTCGGCGGACGTCCCCTGGTCTGGCATGCGCTGCAGGCAGCGGCCCGGTCCGCCCGGGTCTCGTACGTCGTCGTCGTGGCTCCCGGCGGGTTCGAGGGTGACCCCGCGCTCAGTGGCGCGGACGCCGTCGTTCCCGGCGGCGCCACCCGGCAGCACTCGGTCGCGAACGGCCTCGCCGCGCTGCCGCCCGAGACCGGCGTCGTCCTGATCCACGATGCCGCGCGCTGCCTGGCGCCGCCGTCGCTCTTCGACGACGTGGCGGCCGAGGTCCTGGCCGGGTACGACGCCGTCATTCCCGGGCTTGCCGTCGTCGACACCCTGAAGGTGGTCGACGGCGCCGGGCGGGTCACCGCCACTCCTGACCGTTCGCAGCTGCGCGCCGTCCAGACCCCGCAGGGCTTCGCCCGCGCCGTCATCGACCGCGCGCACGCCGCAGCCGTCGAGCGCGGCGACACCGACGCCCCCGACGACGCCTCGCTGGTCGAGCGGCTCGGCCTGCCCGTGCACGTCGTCGCCGGCCACGCCGACGCCTTCAAGGTCACCCGGCCGCAGGACCTGCTGCTCGCCTCGACGGTGCTCGCCCGGCGGGCGGCCGCCGTATGAGCACGCCATCGCTTCCTCGCACGGGCCTGGGCGTCGACGTCCACCGCCTCGAGCCCGGCCGCCCGTGCTGGGTCGCCGGCCTGCTCTGGCCCGGTGAGCCGGCCGGCCCGGTCGGCCACTCCGACGGTGACGTCGCCGCCCACGCGCTCTGCGACGCGCTGCTCTCCGCCGCCGGGCTCGGCGACCTCGGCGCCGTCTTCGGCACCGACCGGCCCGAGTGGGCCGGCGCCTCCGGCGTCGCCCTGCTGACCGAGACCGCCCGGCTGGTCCGCGCGGCCTCCTTCGAGATCGGCAACGCCGCCGTCCAGGTGGTCGGCGTCCGCCCCCGCATCGGCACCCGCCGCGACGAGGCCCGGTCCGTGCTGTCCGAGGCCATCGGCGCGCCGGTCAGCGTCAGCGGCACCACCACCGACGGTCTCGGGCTCACGGGCCGGGGCGAGGGTCTGGCCGCACTGGCGACCGCGCTGGTGTATCCCGCGGCGAGCTGACCAGGTCCGCGTCGAGCAGCCGCAGCGCGATCGCGGGGAAGATCAGCACCGACAGCATCCCGGCGCCGACCAGGGCGCTGGCGAGGTCCGACGACAACACGCCCTGGTCCTGCGCGATCCGGGTGATCACCACGAGCAGCGGCAGCGCCGTCGCCGCCAGCAGGCCCATCGCCACCGCGGGCCGGAGACCCAGCGCCCGGTGCTGCAGCAGTGTCGTGGGCGCGCCGCGCACGACGAGGAAGAGCACGAGGAACACCGGGAGCAGCGCCAGCGTCGCCGGGTCGGAGAGCGCGCCGACGTCGAAGCGGACGCCGCTGACGATGAAGAAGATCGGGATGAAGAAGCCGAACCCGAGGGCCTCGAGCCGCTTCAGCACCTCGTCGGACTCGCGCGGGACGCCGGTGTCGAGGAACAGGTGGATCACGACACCGGACGCGAACGCGCCCAGCACCGGATCGAGGTCGAGGCTCTCGGCGAGCGCCACCATCGCGACCGAGATCAGCACGCAGAACCGCACCGCCACCTGGGCGCTGGTCCCGAGAGTCACCGTGACCAGCCGGGCGACCGCGGGATGCCGCGGCCGCCGGGCCAGTGCGGCCGCCCCGGCCGCGACGACGCCGAACAGCACCAGGACGAAGGTCATGTGGGTCGGCCGCTCCCCGCTCAGCGCGAACGCGACGGCGACGATCGGCAGGAACTCGCCGGTCGCCCCCACGGCCAGGAAGCGGGTCCCGAACTCGGTCCGCACCAGCCCACGGTCGCGGAGCACGGGCAGGATCGCGCCGAGCGTCGTGGTGGTCATGGCCAGGCCGACCACGAGCCCGGCGGCCACGCTGCCGCCGATCAGCAGGCCGGCCGCGACGCCCAGGGCCAGCGAGGCGAACCAGGCCCACACCGCGGCCCGCAGCGGCGCGCCGCGGATGAGCCGGAACTCGAGCTCGTACCCGGCCAGCAGCATGAGGAAGGCCAGCCCGAGGTCGGAGAGCGCGTCGACGATCCCGGTCGCGCGGACCCAGTCGAGGACGGCCGGCCCGATGAGGACGCCGAACCCGATCTGCCACACGACCGACGGCACCGTGACGAACCGCGAGACGCGGTCGGCGAGGATCGGGGCCAGCACGGCGACCGCCAGGACCACGGTCAGCATCACCGACGACTCGCTGGTCACAGTCCACCCCCTGCGCCCGGTATGGGATCAATCTAGGGGCAGCGGGCCGGGGTGAGACGTGCTCGCGCGGCGCTATGTGCGCAGGCGCAGGCCCTGCATGCCGCCGTCGACGGCGAGAGTGGTGCCGGTGGTGGAGCCGGAGTGGGGTCCGGCGAGGTAGGCGATGGCGTGCGCGATGTCGCCCGGCGGGACGAGCCGGCCGGTGGGCTGGCGGGCCTCGAGGGCGGCGCGCTCGGCGGCGGGATCGGGGGCGGCATCGAGGAGGCGGCCGACCCAGGGGGTGTCGGCGGTGCCGGGGTTGACGGCGTTGACGCGAATGCCGTCGCCGATGTGGTCGGCGGCCATGGCGAGGGTGAGCGAGAGGACGGCGCCCTTGGTGGCGGAGTAGAGCGCGCGCTGGGGGAGCCCGGCGGTGGCGGCGATGGAGCAGACGTTGACGACGGCCGCCCGCTCGGAGCGGCGCAGGTGTGGCAGTGCCGCGCGGGCGACGCGCACCATGCCGAGGACGTTGACGTCGAAGACGCGGTGCCACTCGGTGTCGGGGTTGTCGGCGATGGTGCCGGCGGCGCCGATGCCGGCGTTGTTGACGACGATGTCGAGGCCACCGAAGCGGTCGGCGACGGCGGCGACGGCCGCGGCGACGCCGCCGGAGTCGGTGACGTCGCACTCGAGGGCGAACAGCGAGCCGGGCGCGTCGTCGAGCTTGCGGTCCAGGATGGCGACGCGGGCGCCGCGCTCGGCCAGCAGTTCGGCCGTGGCCAGTCCGATGCCCGAGGCACCGCCGGTGACGATCGCCGTCAGCCCGTCGAAATCGCCCATCGTCCGCTCCCGGTCGTTCGGCACTGGATCGCGAGACATCCTATGTCATCTGAGTCAGACTCCGAGGAGATCCACGTCTTCTGGCACACTATGCGCACAGACATCCGATGTTCGCGTGTCGTGCCGTGACCAGAAGGGCTGCCATGAGCCAGATCACCGCTCTCGAGACGTTCGACCTGCGCTTCCCGACGTCGCGCTTCCTGGACGGGTCCGACGCGATGAACCCTGATCCGGACTACTCGGCGGCGTACGTGGTGGTACGAACCGATGACGGTGACGGCTCGGCCGGGCACGGGTTCGTGTTCACCATCGGCCGGGGTAACGACGTGCAGGTGGCGGCCATCGATGCACTGGCGCCGCTGGTGGTGGGCTGCCGGCTGGAGCCGCTGCTGGACGACCTCGGGAGCACCTGGCGGCGGCTGGTGCACGACTCGCAGCTGCGCTGGCTGGGGCCGGAGAAGGGTGTCATGCACATGGCGATCGGCGCCGTGGTGAACGCACTGTGGGATCTGAAGGCGAAGCGGGCCGGGCTGCCGCTGTGGCGGCTGCTGTCGGACCTGTCGCCGGAGCAGCTCGTCGACCTGGTCGACTTCCGCTACCTCACCGATGTGCTGGACCCGATCGAGGCGCTGGACCTGCTGCAGGCGGCGGAGCCCGGCCGTCCGGAGCGTCTCGAGCGGCTGCTGGCCGAGGGGTATCCCGCGTACACGACGACGCCGGGTTGGCTGGGCTACGACGATGCGAAGCTGGCCCGGCTGACCCGCGAGGCGCTGGAGGCGGGGTTCACGCAGATCAAGCTGAAGGTCGGCGGCGACCTCGACGACGACGTGCGCCGGCTCGGCATCGCGCGGGACATCTGCGGGCCGGACATCCGCATCGCCATCGACGCCAATCAGCGGTGGGGGGTCGACGAGGCGGTGCGGTGGGTGAAGGAGCTGGCGCCGTTCGACCCGTGGTGGGTCGAGGAGCCGACCAGCCCCGACGACGTCCTCGGTCACGCGACGATCGCGCGGCGGATCGCGCCGGTGCGGGTCGCGACCGGTGAGCACGTCGCGAACCGGGTGATGTTCAAGCAGCTGCTGCAGGCCGGAGCGGCGCAGTTCGTGCAGATCGACGCCACCCGGGTGGCCGGGGTGAACGAGAACCTGGCCATCCTGCTGCTCGCGGCCAAGTTCGGCGTCCCGGTCTGCCCGCACGCCGGCGGGGTCGGGCTGTGCGAGGTGGTCCAGCACCTGGCCATGGCCGACTACGTCGCCGTCTCCGGGTCGCTGCACGACCGGGTGATCGAGCACGTCGACCACCTGCACGAGCACTTCGCCGACCCGGTCCGCATCGAGCACGGCCGCTATCTCGCGCCGACGCGGCCCGGCGCCGGGACGGAGATCCTGGTCCCCTCCATCCAGGCGCACCGGTTCCCGGACGGTGCCGTGTGGGCCTGAGCCTCTCCCGGCTGGGGTTCGGGGCCGCGCCGATCGCCGGGCTCTACACCCCGGTCGACGACGACACCGCGGCCGCCACCGTCGACGCCGCCTGGGACGCCGGGGTGCGCTCCTTCGACACCGCACCCCACTACGGCCTCGGCCGCTCCGAGACCCGCCTCGGGCGGGCCCTCCGGGGCCGGCCCCGCGACGAGTACGCCGTGTCGACGAAGGCCGGCCGGGTGCTGGTCCCCGCCGCCGGCGGCGGGTCGGACGAGGCCGACGGGTTCGCCGTCTCCGCCACCCACCGCCGGGTCTGGGACTACTCCCGCGACGGCATCCGCCGCAGCCTCGACGACAGCCTGCGACGCCTGGGCCTGGACCGCGTCGACCTGCTCTACCTGCACGACCCCGAGAACCGCATGGCCGAGGCGCGGAACACCGCGATCCCCGCGCTGACCGAGCTGCGCGACGAGGGCGCCGTCACCGCCGTCGGGGTCGGCTCCAAGGACGCCGCCGCCCTCACCACCCTCGTCGGCGACGGCGGGCTCGACGCCGTCATGGTCGCCGGCCGCTACACCCTGCTCGAGCAGCCCGCCCTCGACGCGCTGTTCCCCGCCTGCGAGGCCGCCGGTGTCGCCGTCGTCGCCGCCGGGATCTTCAACTCCGGTCTCCTCGCCACCGCCGCCCCGGACCCGAACAGCACCTACGAGTACGGCGCGGTCCCGCCCACGTGCTGACCCGGACCCGCGAGCTCGCCGCCGTCTGCGCCCGGCACGGTGTCACCCTCCCCCAGGCCGCGCTGCACTACGTGCTGCGGCACCCACTGGTCCGGTCCGCCGTCGTCGGCATGCGCACCCCCGCCGAAGTCGGGCAGAACGCCGCGCACCTCGGCACGGCCGTTCCGGACGAGCTCTGGGCCGACCTCGCCGGCAGCGGGCTCATCGCTGCCGGCGCCGCCAGTGCACCGGCGGCGCGCGCAACACCGTGACCGACACCATGAGGGCCAGCAGCCCCAGCGCGAACCCGCCGGGGATGTCGCTGAGCCAGTGGTAGTCGAGGGCGGTCATGAGGAATCCGGTGACCAGCACCCCTGCCGCGGCCACGCAGGTGTAGCGGCGGAACCGGGCGGGGTCGGGCTTCAGCCCCTGCGTGCCGAACAGCACGACCACCAGGAGGAACCAGGTGAGTGTGGCGTTGGCGGTGTGCCCGGACGGGAACGCCTGGCCGACGCCGTGCAGGACGTCCTGACCGCTGGCGGGGGGCGTGCGGCCCAGCCCGAACTTGATCCAGTAGCCGATGAACAGGACGGTGGCCAGCCCGGACGCGATGGCGACGAGCACCCGGACCCGGCGCTGCTTGTAGGCCACGTAGAGGCCGACGCCGGCGATGACGGGCAGTGTGTAGAGACGCTGCCCGCCGAGGCTGGCCAGGGCGTCGAGCAGGGCCTTCGTGATGCCGTCGGGCTGGCGGGAGTCGACGTGGACGTGGAACGGCCAGTCCCAGGCGATGAACCAGCCGCGCTCGAGCACCTGCCAGGTCATGAGGCCCAGCAGGGCGGCGCTGGCGAGACCGGCGGACACCGACGGAGCCCACCACGGCCACTCTCGCCGGGTGGACACTCGGGTCGGAACGTCGTCGGTCACCATGGTCACCGTTCATTGTTCCCCATCAGGGCGTCGATCGGGGAACGGCGACGTCGCCCGGGCGGCCGTGCGCAGGCCCGGGAGTGGCTACCCTTGTCCGGTGAGTCTTCGCCTGTACGACACCGCCAGCAGTGAGATCCGCGACTTCGTGCCCGTCACGCCGGGCAAGGTCGGGATCTACCACTGCGGGCTGACCGTGCAGGGACCCCCGCACATCGGCCACATTCGCAAGGAAGTGGTCTTCGACGTGCTGCGGCGCTGGTTCGAGCACAACGGCCACGAGGTCACCATCGTCGCCAACGTCACCGACATCGACGACAAGATCCTCGTGAAGTCGGCCGAGGCGGGCCGGCCGTGGTGGGCGTGGGCGTACGAGAACGAGCGCGCGCTCGACGCCGCCTACGAGGTGCTGGGCTGCCTGCCGGCCACCTACCAGCCGCGGGCCACCGGCCACATCCCCGAGATGATCGAGCTCATGGAGCTGCTCATCGAGCGCGGGCACGCCTACGCGGCCGAGGACGGCTCCGGCGACGTCTACTTCGACGTGCGGTCGTGGCCGTCGTACGGCGAGCTGTCCGGCCAGAAGATCGACGAGATGGAGCCGGCCGCCGACGCCGACCCGCGCGGCAAGCGCGACCCCCGCGACTTCGCGCTCTGGAAGGGGCACAAGGGCGGCGAGCCCGAGACCGCCTCGTGGCCGGCGCCGTTCGGCCGCGGCCGCCCCGGCTGGCACCTCGAGTGCTCGGCCATGGCCGGCAAGTACCTCGGCGACGAGTTCGACATCCACGGCGGCGGCATCGATCTGCGCTTCCCGCACCACGAGAACGAGCTGGCCCAGTCGCGGGCGGCCGGACATCCGTTCGTCCGGTACTGGATGCACAACGGCTGGGTCACCACCGCCGGCGAGAAGATGAGCAAGTCGCTGGGCAACTCGCTGCTGGTCGCCGACGTCGTGCAGCGCATCCGCCCCATCGAGCTGCGTTACTACCTCGCCGCGCCGCACTACCGCAGCCACGTCGAGTTCTCCGAGGACGCGCTGGCCGAGGCGGCCGCGGCGTTCCGGCGCATCGAGGGCTACGTGGTGCGCGCCACCGAGGTCACCACCGACGTCAGGCCCGCGGCCGACGTTCCGTCGGCGTTCCGGGCGGCCATGGACGACGACCTCTCGGTGCCGCAGGCGCTGGCCGTGCTGTTCGACACCGTCCGCGAGGGCAATACGCTGCTCACGTCGGGCGAGCGGGTCGAACTGCGGTCCAACCTCGCGTCGGTGCGGGCCATGCTCGGCGTGCTGGGGCTCGACCCGCTCGCCGAGCCGTGGCTGGGCCTCGGCACCATCGGCAGCGGCGGCGACCGGCTGCGCGGCGCCGTCGACGTCCTGGTCCACACGGTGCTCGAGCAGCGCCAGCAGGCCCGCGAGAACCGCGACTTCGCCACCGCCGACGCTCTGCGCGACCGCCTCAAGGCCGCCGGCATCGTCGTCGAGGACAACCCCGACGGCACTCGTTGGCAGCTTGCCGACGAGCCCGGTGACCATGGAGGCACGAACTGATGGCCGGCAACTCCCAGCGCCGCGGCGCCATGCGCAAGACCGGCACGAAGAAGGGCATGGTCGTCGGCTCCGGCGGGCAGCGGCGCAAGGCGCTCAAGGGCAAGGGCCCCACGCCGAAGGCCGAGGAGCGCACGGGGCACGTGGCCGCGCGCAAGGCGGCCGCGTCCCGCAAGGCGGCCGAGAAGGAGAACGCGCCCCGTCGTGGCGGCGGCACCGGGCGGCCGGGTACCGCCGAGACGGTCGCCGGGCGCAACGCCGTCGTCGAGGCGCTGCGGGCCGACGTGCCGGTCAAGGCTCTCTACATGGCTGAGCGCATCGACAGCGACGACCGCATCCGCGAGATCCTGAAGATCGCCACGAGCCGCGGGCTGCCGCTGCTCGAGGCGCCGCGCTCCGAGCTCGACCGCGTCACCGGCGGCGCCGTCCACCAGGGCGTGGCGCTCACGCTGCCGCCGTACGAGTACGCCGACCCCGCCGACCTCGTCGCCGCCGCGTTCGACACCGGCGAGGTGCCGCTGATCGTGGCTCTCGACGGCGTCACCGACCCACGCAACCTCGGCGCCGTCGTCCGCTCGGCCGCCGCGTTCGGCGCTCACGGCGTCGTGGTGCCCGAGCGGCGCAGCGCCGGCATGACGGCGGGCGCCTGGAAGACCTCGGCGGGGGCGGCCGCGCGCACGCCGGTCGCCAAGGCCACCAACCTGGCCCGGGCGCTGCGCGCCTACCAGGACGCCGGGCTGTTCGTCATCGGGCTCGACGGCGACGGCGAGACCGACATCGCCGAGGCCCGCGCCCTCGACCAGCCGGTGTGTCTGGTGGTCGGCTCCGAGGGCGCCGGCATGTCCCGCATCGTCACCGAGACCTGCGACCTGGTCGTGCGCATCCCCATCGTGAGCAGCGTCGAGTCGCTCAACGCCGGTGTCGCGGCCGGGGTGGCGCTCTACGAGATCACCCGGGCCAGGAGTGTCAGCGGGCCACGGTAGGCTACGGCCGTCCCACTGACGCCGTCGTTCGGGCGATCCCCGGTCGCGGTGCCGAACGCGGAGGTATCCGGACGTGTCCGTGGAGCGCATGCTGCCCACGCTCGAGGCCGACGACCTGATCGGCCTGGTTCGCGACATCGCCGAGCGCGAGCTGCGGCCCCGCGCCGCGGCCGCGGAGGAGGCGGGTGAGTATCCGCGCGACCTCGTCAGGATGCTGGGCCGCGTCGGCCTGCTCGGCCTGCCGTACGAAGAGGTCTACGGTGGGGGCGCCCAGCCGTACGAGGTGTACCTGCAGGTCCTCGAGGAGCTGGCCGAACGCTGGGCCACCGTCGCGCTGACCGTCAGCGTGCACTCGCTGTCGTGCTGGCCGCTGGCCACCCACGGCACGCTCGAGCAGCGCAAGCGCTGGCTGCCCGACCTCATCGGGGGCGACCTGCTGGGCGCGTACTGCCTGTCCGAGCCGCAGGCCGGCTCCGACGCGGCCGCCATCACCACGCGGGCGGCGCGCGACGCCGACGGCTACGTGCTCACCGGCACCAAGGCGTGGATCACCCATGGCGGCATCGCCGACTTCTACACGGTCTTCGCCCGCACCTCCGACAACGGCTCGCACGGCATCTCGTGCTTCCTGGTGCCGGCCGACACTCCGGGACTGTCGTACGGTGCGCCGGAGAAGAAGATGGGCCTCACCGGCTCGCCGACCACCATCCTCAACCTCGACGGCGCCCGGGTGCCGCTCGAGCGGCGCATCGGCCGCGAGGGCGACGGCTTCGGCATGGCACTCGAGGCGCTGAACTCCGGCCGCCTGGGCATCGCCGCCATCGCCACCGGCCTGGGCCAGGCGGCCCTGGCGGCGGCGGTCGAGTACGCGCGCGAGCGTGAGCAGTTCGGCAAGCCGATCATCGACCACCAGGGCCTGGGCTTCCTGCTGGCCGACATGGCAGCGGCGGTCGAGAGCGCCCGCGCGCTCTACATCGTGGCCGCCCGCCGCCGCGACGCCGCGCAGCCGTTCCGGCACCAGGCGAGCGTGGCCAAGCTGGTGGCCACCGACAACGCCATGCGGGTCACCACCGACGCCGTCCAGGTGCTGGGCGGGGCCGGGTACACCCGCGACCACCCGGTCGAGCGGTACTTCCGCGAGGCGAAGGTCATGCAGATCTTCGAGGGCACCAACCAGATCCAGCGGCTGGTCATCTCGCGCATGCTGAGGTCCGGCGAGCGTTGAGGAGTGTCGAACGCCGCAACGCCACGTTCCAGCAGTGGCAGGCGCTGCTCACCAACCGCGCGAAACGGCAGGCGAGCGGCGAGCTGATCGTCCAGGGCGTCCGGCCCATCTCGCTGGCCGCCGCGGCCGGGGTGCCGTTCGTGTCGCTGCTGTTCGACGGCCGCGCGCGGCCGTCGTCGTGGGCGGCGGACCTGATGGCGTCGGGCCTGGCACCGGTCGTCCGGGTGGCGCCGGACCTGCTGGCCGAGCTGGGGGAGCGCTCCGACGGCGCGCCGGAGCTGCTCGCCGTCGTCCGCCACCCCGGCGTCGACGACGTGGCCGTGCTGCCCGACGTGGGCGACGTGCGTGACGTGCTGGTCGTCGCGTTCGACCGGCCGTCGTCGCCCGGCAACATCGGCTCGCTGGTGCGCTCGGCCGACGCGCTGGGCGCGCACGCCGTCGTGGTGACGGGGCATGCGGCGGACCCGTGGGACCCGCAGTCGGTGCGGGCCAGCACCGGGTCGATCTTCTCGCTGCCCGTGTTGCGGCTCAGCGGGCCGGCGCCGTTGCTCGAGTGGGCGGCCGGGCGCGCGACCGTCGTCGGCACCGACGAGACCGGCGACGTCGACCTGCCGGCCGCCCCGCTGACCGGTCCCGCCGTCGTCGTCATCGGCAACGAGACCACCGGCATGAGCCGGGCCTGGCGCGACGGCTGCGACGTGACGGTCCGGATCCCCATGACCGGCGGTGCCAGCTCCCTCAACGCGGCCGCAGCCGGCGCCGTCGTCCTCTATGAGGCGCTGCGCCAGCGGAGTGAGGCGTCTCAGCGGCCGGTGGCGTCGTAGGTCAGGGTCAGCCGGCCGTCGGCCCAGCGCACCCGCAGCGCCGTCAGCACGCCGAGGAGCACGATCACCACGCCGACCATCTCGGCCGCCTCTTCGAGCGTCATCACCAGGTGCCGCCACAGGTACCGGGCGCCGGCGTCGGCGAGCAGGACGTTGAGGACCTCCATGCCGAGCGCTCCCGCGATCGACGTGGCGAGGCCGGCGAGGATGACCGTGCGCGGGCGGGCCGGGATGACCCGGAACGCCGGCACCAGGACGACGAGGGACAGCACCAGCACCGCCGCGGCCGGGATCGTCCAGCCCAGGCGCGCGAGCAGCGAGCCGCTCTCGAACACGGCGGCGGCCCACTCCGCGCCGCGCTCGTGCAGCGACACGATCTCGTCGAGCGAGAGCAGCGCGAACACGGCGGCCAGCACCACCCAGGCTCGCCCCGCCTTCCGGGTCTCGGCCAGGCGCCCGGCGACGACGGCCGTCAGGGCGCAGGCGATCAGCAGCGCGGAGGTCCACCAGCTCGCCAGCGAGCGCTCGTGGCCGCCGTTCAGCAGCGCCAGCACGTCGGCCGGGGCGCCGTCCGGACGGGCCAGGCTGCGCACCGCGACGGCCGCCAGGTGCAGCGCCACGACGGTGGCGCAGAGCAGTAGCAGGACCTTGCCGATCGTGTACCGGACATCGTCCCGTTCCGCCGGGGGAGTCATGAACCGGAGCCGACCAGCGGGGTCTTTCATGAACGCACGGTAACAGCCAGTTGTACGGATTCTTGCCTTCCAGATATGCATCAGGGAGTGTCGCTCGTGCACGCGAGAGCCGGGGCCGGTCATGACGACCGGCCCCGGCTTCGGAAGGAGGAGGGAGGGAGGGGATCAGGCGGCGACGGGCTCCGGCTCCGGGTCGACCGTGGCCGCGGTCTCGTCCGCGACCGGGGCCGGCGGCTGGAACCGGCGGAAGAGCACCACGCCGACCACCGCGAAGGCGATCATGGCGACCGAGCCGATGCTCGCGACCGTGTTCAGACCGGTCATGAAGGCCTCGCGAGCGGCGTCCAGCAGCGGAGCCGCGACGTCGGCCGGCAGCTGGATGGCGGCCACGGAGGCGCCGGCCAGCGAGTCCTGCGCCGCGGCGGCCAGGTCGGCCGGGGTGCCCTCGGGAACGGTCAGGTCGGAGCGGTAGACGGCGGTGCCGAGGCTGCCCAGGGCGGCGATGCCGAATGCGATGCCGAACTCGCCGCTGGTCTCGGAGACCGAGGCCGCGGAGCCGGCCTTCTCCGGCGGGGCGGAGCTGACGACGATGTCGGCGGTCAGGGCGGCGCCCGGGCCCAGGCCCACGGTGGCGACGATCAGGCCGCCGACGATCAGGCCGAGGCCGCCGGTGGCGCCGGCCTGGGTCATCACGAGCAGGCCGACACCCGCGAGGGCCATCCCGCCACCGATCACCCAGCCGGCGCCGACACGCTGGCTGAGAGCCGGACCGAACATCGTCCCGCCGATCATCGCCACGGAGGGCGGCACCAGCCACAGCCCGGCCTGCAGGGGAGACAGGCCCTCGACCAGCTGCAGGTACTGGCTGACGAAGAGGAAGATGCCGCCCATCGCGAACCCGCCGACGGAGAAGATGCCGAGGGCCGAGGTGAAGCGCTTGTTCTGGAACAGCCGCAGGTCCAGCAGCGGGTCGGTCAGCCGCAGCTGCCGGCGGACGAACGCGACGCCCACGGCCACACCGACGACGATCGCGCCGACTGCGACGGTGCTGACGCCGTCCTTCGCGAGCTCCTTCAGGCCATAGATGGCCGGGAGGATGGTGCCGAGCGACAGGCCCACGCTGACCAGGTCGAGCCGGCCGGCGTCGGGGTTGCGGTGCTCGGGCAGCAGGACCGGGCCGGTGGCCAGCAGCAGGACCATGACCGGGACGCCCAGCAGGAACACCGAGCCCCACCAGAACGCCTCGAGCAGGATGCCGCCGACGGCCGGGCCGAGCGCCGTCCCGCCCATGAAGCAGCTCATCCACACGGCGATCGCGACGCCGCGCTGCTTCGGGTCCTTGAACATGTTGGTGATGAGGCCCAGCGTCGACGGCATCAGCGTCGCGCCGGCGATGCCCAGCGCCGTCCGGGTGGCGATCAGCATCTCCGCGCTGGAGGCCCAGGCCGCGGCCACCGAGGCGGCGGCGAAGAAGACCGCGCCGATCATCAGCAGCTTGCGCCGGCCGATCCGGTCGCCCAGGGTGCCCATGGTGATGAGGAAGCCGGCGACCATGAAGCCGTAGATGTCGGTGATCCAGAGCAGCTGGGTGCTGGTCGGCTGCAGGTCGGCCGCCAGGTGCGGCAGAGCCAGGTAGAGCACGCTCATGTCGAGCGCGAGGAGCAGGGTGGGCAGGGCCAGGACGGCCAGGCCGATCCACTCTCGCTTGCCGGCTCGCTCGGTGGGAGCCGAGGTGTCGATGGTCGTCACGGTGATCCCTCTCTCAGGTCCTTCTCGATCGCGCTGTCACCCGGTACGTCGCGGTGGCCTCGGCGATTTCGACATCGCCCACGCGACGACTTCATGTGACCTGGGTCACATGCCGATCGTGAGAGGGTGGACCCCGTGAAATACCTCTTGCTCATCTACAACACCGCGACCGGCCCCGACCCTGACGCCGACGCGCGCCTGCAGGGCCACATCACCCTGTTCAACGAGCTCGACGCCTCGGGGACGGTGCTCAGCTCGGCTGCTCTCAGCGAGGACGCCGGCGTGCGGACGGTCCGGATCTCGTCCCGCGGCGGCGCGCCCGCCGTCACCGACGGCCCGTTCCTCGAGGCCAAGGAGCTGCTGGCCGGCTACTACCTGGTCGAGTGCGAGACACCCGACGAGGCGGCGGCCATCGCGGCTCGCATCCCCTGCGGCGTGGGCGGGGCGGTCGAGATCCGCCCGGTGAACGAGCTCGTCACCGACACCGTCCGCGGCGACGCGCCCTACCGGATCTGACGGCGGTAGCCGACGGTCCGGTGCCGTGCGGCGAAGCCGAGCGACCGGCACAGCCCGGCCGCGGCCAGGTTCTCGGCGTCGTGGTTGACGCTGACGGTGGTGAGGCCGCGCTCGCGCATGAGCCGCAGCCCGTGCGCCATGACCGCCGAGGCCGAGGCGGCGGAAGTCGCCGTGGGTGCCGACGGGCTCGAAGTGCCCGGCGCCGTTGTCTCGTCGAACCAGACGACCGCGAACGCGGCGACTCGGCCGTCGGGTGACTCCGCGACGAACTCGCGCCCGGGATCGTAGCCGGGCTTGTCCATCACGGCGGCCCGGTACCGCTGACCGGTCCAGTCGTCGCCGAGCCCCCGCCCCCGCACGTCGTCCCAGACCCGGAACCGCTCGAAGCCGAGCTCCTCGAGCAACCGGATGCGGCAGCTCGCCGACCGGCCGGCGGCTGGGATCCAGCCGGCCACCGTCCGCTGCAGCAGCGGCAGGTCGGCGTCGGCGTACGGCCCCCGGTCCAGAGCGGACGAGGGGCGGGCCGCCGTCGTGGTCACCCGCCCCTCGTCATCGTGCTGCTCCTCGTGCCCTATGCGACGGTGCCGCGGCGGTAGCGGTACAGCAGCGCCGCCCCGGCCACCAGGGCCGCGCCCAGCATCACCAGGACGCCGGCGCTGCCGGCTCCGGTGTCGGGCAGGTCGTCGACATCGGTGGGCGACGGCGACGGCTCCTCGGTCGGCTCCTGGGTGGGCGTGGGGCTCTCGGTGGGCTCGTCGGTCGGCTCGTCCGTGGGCTCCTGGGTC
>NZ_SMKL01000091.1 GCF_004348545.1 Jiangella ureilytica
GGGGTCAGCGGCCGGGCGGGGGCTGTGGTGGACATGATCTACCATCCTTCGTAGAGAGGGGTCCGCGGCTTGGACTGTCCTTCTCGGCGGACCGCCGGAGTTGCCGCTCCGGCGGTCCTTCACCGACTCCCGTCTGGGAGTGGTCCTCACGCTACGAAGGCGTCACGTGCTCGCACGTCGGCCGGCAGGCGTATCTCGCGCCTACGGCAGGCGACGTACGGGAGTGCAGGCGGCACCCAGGGGCGTAGCCGGCACGCGATGTGGGCCGGGGGACCCGGGCGCTGCCTTCGCCCGGATCCCCCGGCCTGTTTCCCCGTGGATCCCCGTCGTGCGAGTCGTGCGGCGTCGCGGTCACTCCGCGGGCGGCCGAACGCCCTATCTCGACATCGGCCGAACGGACGACTGGACAATTCTGCGCGATGTGCGAATTGCATCCGTGTGAGTCATTCCGACCCCCGTCGAATCACGGAGCAATTCGGGCGAATCGCCCCAACGTGCCCGCTTTCCCGGACGAGTCCATGCCTCGTTCAGTCTCCAGCCGTGCCGGTGAGGACCGCCGGCAGCCGTCCGGCCGCGCCGTCGGGACCGAGGGGAACGATGCGCCGGCCCTCGCGCCGGATCGGGCGCGCCTCCCAGGCGTGGTCGGCGGCGTTCCAGGTCAGCACGTACTCCGTGTCGCGGCGCAGCATGGTTCGAGCCTCCTGAGTCCCCCTGCTGATCCCCCGGAAGTCTCGGCGGGTTGCCGGGTCGGGGTGGATTCCGGCAACCCGCCTCAAGTCACGGCTCCATGAACGGTGTCGAATCGGGAGAAAGGCACCGGCCATGACTCGTGTTTCGATCATTTCGCCGGAATTGGGTGATCAGTAGGGCATCGAGATGGGATCATCGGGGGAGGCGAGAGGGGATGGTTCGGGATTCTCCGGATCGCCTGACAGCAATACGCCGAGAATGCCATTATGTTCCTCCCCACGTACGTGGAGACATCGTGCGCGAACCGAACGAGCACCTGCGACTGGCCCGCGAGAGCTGTCCGTCGGCCGACGTGCCCGGAACCGCGATGTCCCGCCAGGAACTGGCGGACCGCGTCAACGCCTACCTCTTCGAGTCGACGGGCCGGCTGCACGAGCTGGACGACAATTACATCGGCAAGCTCGAGCGCGGCATCATCCGCTGGCCGCAGGCCTCGTACCGGGAAGCCCTGCGCGCCGTGCTCGGCGCGAGCACCGATGGCCAGCTCGGCCTCGTCAACACCCGGCGGCTCTCGACGGCGCCCGTCGTGCGGGTCGCCGACCCGATGGGTGAGTCGGACGTGAAGCGGCAGGAGTTCCTCCGCGCGGCGTTCGTCGGCGTCGGCGGGCTGCTGGCGTCGCCGTCGGCGCTGCTCGACCTGCTGGCGCCGCTGCGGCCCAGCGACGCGCCGAAACGGGTCGGCCGCAGCGAGATCGAGCAGGTGCGTGGTGCCGCCGAGCTCCTGGTCAGCTGGGGACACAGCCACGGCGGCGCCGGGGTGCGCGAGGCCGCCAACGCGCAGCTGCGCTGGTTCGGTCAGCTGCTGGGCGCCCAGTCGACGGCCGAGGTGCGGGTCGAGCTGCACGAGGCGGTCGGCCTGCTCGGCCACGCGACGGCACACATGGCGTTCGACGCGTGCGCGTACGACGACGCCCAGCAGATCTTCAAGTTCGCGCTGGCCTGCTCCGAAGAGGTCGGCAGCTGGCACCTGCGGGCCAAGGTCCTGTCGTCCATGGCCCGGCAGGAGATCTGGCGCGGCGAGCCCGACGTCGGCCTGACGTACGCGGAGCTGGCGCTGGTTCGCTCCGACCGGCTGACGGCCACGGAGCGAGCCATGCTGCACACCGCCCGCGCCCGCGCACTGGCCAAGCTCGGCCGCTACCAGGACACCCTGCGCGCCGTCGGCCAGGCCGACGAGGCGTTCGCGCACGCCGAGCCGGCCGGCGACCCGCCGTGGATGGCGTACTACGACGCCGCGCAGCACGCCGGCGACACCGGCCACGCGCTCTTCGACCTCACCGTGCAGGGGCACCGCAGCGACGCGGCGCCCCGGCTGCAGACCGCCATCGACGGCCACACCGCCGGCTACGTGCGCTCGCGTGCCATGTCGCAGACCAAGCTCGCGTCGTTGACCATGGTGGTCGGCGACCCCGACGAGGCCGCCCGCATCGGCATGGCCGCCGTCGCCGACGCCGGGCGCCTGCACTCGCGCCGCGCGGCGATGGACCTCGCCGAGCTGCGGTCGTACGCCGGCCGGCACGCCGGCGTCCCCCAGGTGGCCGAGCTGCGACATCGGCTCGCCACCGCTCTGGCGTCGTGACGGACGACGACACCCACAGCGTTCTGCACCACGCCTGCCGCCGCGCCGGGCTCGACGCGGCCGCCGCCGAGCTGGTCCGCCGCTCCGAGAACTCCGTCTACCGGCTGCCCGGCCGGGTGATCGCCCGGGTCGGCCGGTCCGGGCAGGGCGCGGCGGCCGGCAACGAGGTCCGGGTCGCCCGCTGGCTGGAGCGGGCCGGGCTGCCCGCCGTCCGGGTGCTCCCCGGCGTCGAGCAGCCGGTGGAGGTCGACGGGGTCCCGGTGACGTTCTGGCGCGCGCTGCCACCGCACCACGACGCCGCGGACTCGCAGGTGGCCGGCGTGCTGCGGCGGCTGCACGCGCTGGACCCGCCGGCCGGGTTCGCGCTACCCGAGCTGGCACCGTTCGTGCGGGTGCGCGACCGCATCGAGGGGGCGCCGACGGTGTCGGCCGCGGACCGCGCGTGGTTGCTCGGGTACCTCGCGGACCTGGAGACGCGTCTCGCCGAGCTGCCGCCGGGGATGGCGGCGTCGGTGGTGCACGGCGACGCCTGGGCGGGGAACGTGGTCGTCGACGACGGCGGCACTGTGTGGATACTCGACCTCGAGCGGTTCTCCGTCGGCCCGCCCGAGTGGGACCTGGTGTCGACGGCGGTGCGCATGACCTCGTTCGGCACCCTCGACGCCGCCGAGTACGCGAGGTTCTGCGCCGGCTACGGCCACGACGTCACCTGCTGGCCGGGCTACGAGACGCTGCGCGACATCCGCGAGCTGCGCGCTTGCTCGTACATGCTGCAGCATGCCGGCGGCAGCGACGCCGCGCGCGCCGAGGCCGAGCACCGGGTCGACTGCCTGCGCGGCCGCTCAGGCGACCGGCCGTGGCACTGGCGGCGCGTGTTCTGAGCCGCGGTCACAGCAGCCGCGTCAGCAGGCCGTGGGCGAACGCGTCCTCGGCCGACAGCACGCGCCCGGCGCGCAGGTCGGCACGGACGGCGTCGGCGTCGCGCCCGGTCGTGCCGGCGACCAGCTCGCATACGCGGTCGACCTGGCGTTCGTGCTGATCGGCCTCGACGGCGAGTTGGGCTGCTGTGCCCGCGGCCTCGGCGCGCGGGAGCGACAGCACCAGGGTGGCGCCGCGGTGCGCGGCGCGGTCCTGGGCGGCGCAGAGCACCGCGATGGCCGGTCCTCGCAGCGTGCCGTGGACCACCACGTGCACCGGCGCGGCGAGCACGCTCAGGGTCCCGGCCAGCGCGAGCGACGCGTCGAGCTCGCTGTCGCGGCACGACAGGTGCAGCTCAACGGGCCTGGGGTCGTGCCGGCCGAGCAGCAACAGCTGCGCGGTCGTCCGGTTGGCGAGCGTCGTGTCAACCCGCCCGCCGGCATGCACGATGCGCTCGTCGAGCAGCCGGTCGACGATGTCGCGGTCGGACGGGGCCAGGCGCCGCTCCTCCCAGCCGGGGAGGATCGGCTGCGACGGCGCCGGCTGCGGGGGCTGCCAGGGCGTGCCGGGGCGGAACGGCGGCGGCACCTCGGGCGGGACGGGTGGCCAGGCAGCGCTGAGACGGGTGCGAGACACGGGGAGCTCCTCCCATGAGATGTGCTCCTTCCAGCATGGACCCTCCTGGACGTGGATCGTCCGGAACCGGCGCTACGGTTCGGGCATGACGATGTCGACGACGACCTGAGCGGCTCCCGGTTCTACCGGGTCGACTCGTGGGTGCGGCCGGCGATACCTGGGCGCGGGAGGGCCCGGCTGGGCGCCGCCGCGCAGGTTGCCCGTCCGCGAGTGCCCGCTGACCCTGCTCAACGAGGAGTACCAGCACCGCCGCTACGCCGAACGCGACCTCGCGGTGCTGGAGACGCGCTGACTCTCCCGCCGCCGGCCGGCGGCGGCGGGAGAAGCCGGGAGCAGCGGTCACGACTCGTCGCTGAACGTGCCTCCGAAGATGTCGGAATTGCCGAACGTCGGCGGGCACTGGGTGTTCGGGCCTGGCCGCAACGCGTCGGAATGGGCGTTGGGCAGCTCCGCGGCCGACGCCCGATCCGCCGGGCGGTCGCCGACGATGGGCTCGGTCTCACCGGAGAGGACGTCCTCGACGAAGGCCTGCCGGTAGGCGTTGATGGCCGGGCAGACCGCGCCGTTGCGCATGTCGTTCCACACCAGCGAGCCGTATTCCCTGGTCGCGACGGCGTAGTTGTAGTCGCCGAGGAACTCCGAGGTCAGTCCGTTGGCCGAGGACGCTCGCCCGTCACCCAGGGCGCCGCGCAGCAGCGTCGTCCAGGCTCCGAACGCGCCTGTCGACGGGTTGACGTCGGCATGACGGACGACGCCCATCACGCGCCGTGGCGACGTCGTGTCGGTGCGCCATGGGTCCAGCCAGGCGTTGTACACCAGCCAGGCGTCCGTGCCGTCCGGCGAGATCGCGACGGCCGGGAAGTTCGCGCGGTCGGCCCCGTCGTTGGCGTTCATCGGTCCGGAGTAGCTGTCGCCGCCGCTCGTGCTGGAGACGACCCAGGCGCGTTCCTGATTCGTGCCGACGCGGTCGTCGGCCCAGGTGATGAGGATCTGGTCGGTGGCGTCGGCACCGGACGGAGCGCCGTTGGCGATGTCGATGCTCGGGAAGGTGTTCGTGCGCGCGCCGGCGATGCCGTCGATGGTGAACCGGCCCTGTGCCGGATCGAACTGCCCGATGCCGGCGACCGGCTGCACGACCGCGCGCGGCCGCTCGAAGTTCGCCCCGCCGTCGAACGATCGGGCCTGGAAGAACACGCCCTCACGGGTGCGGATGTCGGTACCGACCCAGACGACGTACACAACGCCGGCACTGTCCGTGCGGATCGCGCAGCCCTGGCGGCCGCCGGTCTGCGGGTTGTTCGTGGCGGGCGTCAGCTGGCGGGTGCGCCACGTGTCGCCGCCGTCGGTGGAGCGGGCGAACAGCACCGGTTCCGCACCGCCGGCGCCACGGAAGCCGACGTTGCAGACGTAGGCGTTGCCGAAGTGCGGACTGGACTCGGCGTTGTCGGCCCAGACCTGCTCCTTGTCGCTGAACAGCGCCGAGCTCTGCCGGGTGACGACGACGGGGTCCATCCAGGCGTCGTTCTGGCCGGCGATGGCGCCAGCGATGTCGTCGGTGCGGGAAATGGCGATGGCAGCCGCGCCGCGGAAGCCCGGGTTGCCGGGGAACGGCGTGGCGATGTTCGTGTAGTAGAGCCGCTGGCCGTTCTCCCAGGAGAAGTCGCCGTCCTCGTCGGGCACCGGGCCGAACGCCAGCTCCGGGTCGCCGTTGGAGACCATGCCGTTCTCGACGTAGTTCGGCAGCGTGCCGATCGGCCCGGCCGGATCGGGGACGCACCCGGTGTCGGCGGGCGGCGGCTGGCCGGGAGCGAGGTCCGGCTGCCCGATGCAGCTCGGCGTCACCCGCGCCGAGTAGCCGGTGTAGGTCGGCTGGCTCCACGTCCGCCCCGCGTCGGTGGAGAACTGCACCCCGGACAGGCCAACGCCGGGGGTGAACGGGCAGGTGCGGTCGTCCGCGGCGTTACACGCCTCCATGTCGATGTTGTCGTTCGCCCCGGCCGCCAGGATGTTCGGCTGGACGGGGTTCACGGCCAGGCCCGGCTCGTTCTGCTTGTTCTGCGAGAACAGCGAGTCGTTGCTTCCCACGGTGACCTCGGTGGATCCACCGGGGGTCAGCGGGGCCGCTGCGGCGATCCCTGCGATGAGAGCAGTGCTGAGTGCCGCGATGGGGACCGCGGCGGGTCGCCTGGTGCGCATGACGTCTCCTGACGGTGGCGGAAAGGTCTGCGCGGCGCGCCGCATCAGGTGACCAGGCCCCCGAGGCGCCCGGTGCCCCGGACGCGGTGGTCGCACCAGCACCCTTCACCCGGGTGGAGACGACGGCAAGAGGTGGTCGGAACCGGCTGCTGACGGAGTCACGACCATGGCGAGACCGGGCGCGGCACCGGCGTGCTGTCGACGGTGACGTCGACCTTCTCGTCGAAGAAGGTGATGTGGTCCTTCACCTCGACGCCGTCGGACAGCGGGTCCTCGTAGCTCCACGCGAGGTTGCGGTGCAGCTCTCCGCCGATCCGTGCCGACCAGTACCGCGCGTGCCCCTTGTACGCGCACCAGCTGCGGGTCTCGCTGGGCTCGAGCAGCTGGAGCCGCACGTCGGACCGCGGGACGTACGTCCGGGTCGGCAGGTGCGTCTCGAACAGCAGCCTCGCCCGGGTCGTCTCCGCCAGCACCACACCGTCGACGGAGATGACGACGTGCCGGCTGGAGGAGCGCACGTCGATGCGCTTGAACGGGTCGCGCGGGTGGGCGAAGACCTCGTCGTCCTCCTCGAACCACTGGTCGAAGGCCGACCAGTCGAGGATCACGTAGCCGGCGAGGTCGGGGTCGGCGGGCCGGAAGCCGGCGCCGTCGAGCACCACTGAACCGCGCCGCAGCGACAGCGGCTCGCCCTGCGTCGTCCGGACGGAGAACGGCGTGCGCGGGTCGAGCACGGGCGGGCCGCCGGCGTGCACCTGGACGGGGTGCTCCTCGGCCTCGGCCGACGCGGGCCCGGCGGGGATCGGCTCGGCGTCGAGGTCGGCCTCGGGGATGGCGTAGCCCGGCACGATTCGGCGCGGCTCCCACACCACCATGCCGGCGACGGTGTCGGCCCACGTGTCGCCGCCGAGGACGGCGCGGATGCGCTTCGGGGACGGCTCGAACCGCAGGTCCGGCAGTGCGCCCATGATCAGAGCGCTCATCCTGGTGCCCATGGCCCACTATCGGCGCGCGAGAATGGCCCCGTCAACGACGGAGGGGTGACTCGTGGCGAGCGCGAAACTGACGGAGCAGGTGTCGGCGGCGTCCGTACTGGGCGCGCTCGCGGGGGCGGCGCTGGGGGCCGGACGGGGGAGGCGTGCGGTCGGGCTGGGCGCGGTCGCGGGCGCCGCGGTCCTGGCCGCGTCGGAGTACGTGGCGCGGCGCCGGCAGCGGCCCGACGAGATCCCGGCGCTGCCGCACCGCATCCTGGCGACGGGAGCGCTGGCCGCGCCGCTGGGCTGGGCCGCCGGCGTGCTGACCAAGCAGCCGCCGTGGCGGGTCGCGCTGGCGGCCGGCGGCGTGGCGGGCGGGCTCGGCGTGCGGCCGCAGAAGGTGGCCCTCGGGCCGGCGGTCGGCCTGGCGGTGCGCCCGGTGGTCGCCGGCCGCACCCCCGCGCAGGCCGCAGCCGTCGCCGTCGTCGCCTATCGGGTCGCCGCGGCCGCGCTGTTCCGCGACGCCCAGGTGACCCTGCTGGCCGAGCGCGCCGTCCCCGAGGACCTGCCGTTCGTGGTGCCGCTGGCCGCGCAGGGGCGCTACGTCGGCACGGACTTCGTGCGCTCACTGGCCGAACAGCTCGGCGGCGAGTACGTGCGCGACGCGGCCGACGTCGGCATCGTGACGTCGCTCGACGAGCTGGTCGGCGGCGACTTCTACCCGGCCGCCGTCGACCCGCTGGTGCGAGAGTTCTACGAGCACACGACCCGGTTCGCGCTCGACATCACGCCCGAGTGGCGGCCGTGGGTGCGGCCGGGCTACCTGCTGTACCGGACGGCGCTCGCGCGGCCGCTCGGCCAGGCCAACGTGCCGATGAACCAGCGGCAGGCGCAGCGCGGCGTCGTCAGCCGCATCGACACCGTCGACCCCGGCGACGGCGGCCCCGCCCTGCGCGGCTGGATCCGCTCGTACGCCGACGACGACGAGCCGATCTACGTGGGCATCTACACCACGTACCGGCGGGGCGGGCGCGGCTGGGTCAGCGTCGGCTTCCCGCTGCCCGGCGGCAGCTTCACCGCGACGCTCGAGCCGCGGCTGCGACCGGGCGGCGGGCTCGCGCTGACCAGCACCGGGACGGCCGTCGACGCCGGGCACTACCTCTCCGTCGTCGACCCGGACACCGGTGAGCTGACCACGCTCGCCGTGCCCGGGTTCGGCGAGGAGCTGCAGGTCCGGGCCGACGGCGGCGAGTTGCGTGCCGACCACGCGTTCTCGCTGTTCGGGCTGCCGTTCCTGGTGCTGCGCTACCGCATCCGCCGCAAGTCCGACTCCTGAGGAGACCGATGGAACTCGTCCCGCACAACCCGGCCGACGGCGTCTACCCGGCGACCGGTGACTACGTGCACGCCATGGAGGTCCGCGAACCCGGCCGGTTGCTGTTCGTGGCCGGCACCATGGGCCTCGACCCGCACGGAACGCCCGGCGCCGACCTCGGCGAGCAGCTCGAGCTGGTCTGGTCCAACATCCGCGCGATCCTCGCGTCCGCCCAGATGAGCGTCGACAACATCGTGCGGCTGACCAGCTACCTGCGCGACCCCGCGTACGCCGAGGCCAATGCCGCGGCTCGCATCGCCGCCCTCGGCGGCCGCCCGGTCCCGACGACGGCGATCGTCGCGACCACCCTCGACCCCGCCTGGCTGGTCGAGATCGAGGTGGTCGTCGCCGGCTGATGGGAGGGAGAGGCGAGCGCGTCAGCGGGTGAAGCGGAGCTTCGCCACCACGCCGGCATGGTCCGACGGCCAGAGGCCGGTCGGGACGGTGCGGTCGGCCTCCTCGTCGCCGATGATCTCGGTCCGGGCCGCGCGGACCCCCGCGCCGGTCATGACGTAGTCGATGCGGCTGCGCAGCCGGTTCTCGTCGAGCAGCGTCGCCGTCTGGCCGGCGGTGAAGCCGGTCGCCGGGTCGCCGCCGGTCGCGAGCCAGACGTCACCGAACCCGGCGCCGGTGAGGATGCCGTACGCGCCCGCCGCGTCGTTCGGACGCGAGTTCAGGTCGCCGACCAGCACGGTGCGCAGCGGCGACGCGTCCAGCAGCCCGGCAAGCTCCGTCGCCTGCGCGTTGCGGATGGCGGCCGGCCCGGACGCCTCGAGGTGCGTGTTGGCGAACCGGAACGACGCCCCGAGCAGCCGGACGTCCACCGTCGACCAGCCGCGCGGCGACTCGAACGTCAGCCCCGGGATCGCCGTCGGGATCTCCAGCACGGCGCCGAACGTGCCGGACCGCGGGTTCGTCACCTTCAGCAGCGGCCGCGGCAGGTCGGCGCGGACGATGATGACGTCGCGGTCGCGGAACCGGGCCTGCTCCGTCGCCGAGATCGGCAGCGTTCCGTCGAAGTTCCAGTTGGTCGCGACGGCGCGGTACGGGTGGCCGCGCTCGGCCAGCTCGTCCAGCAGCAGGTCGAGGAAGTCGTACGTGACCTGCAGCTGGCCGCCCAGCGGACCCTTCTCCCAGAGCGCGACCTCCTGCAGGCCGACCACCTCGGGCCCGTGGCCGGCGATCTGGTCGGCGATGGCGCCGGCCCGCTCCGGGAAGTTCGTGGCCTCGACACCGGCGTAGACCTCGCCGGCCAGCCGGACCAGTTCCTGCGGGTTCGTCGCGGTGAACAGCGGGTCGAGCGTGGCGCCGAGGTAGACGTTGTAGGTGGCGACCTCGGCGGCGAAGATCGGCGGCATGCCGTCGTCGGCGGCGGCGGACGGCGTCAGCGAGAGGGCGGAGGCGGCCGCGACCGCGGTGAACACCGCGGCGCGCCGGAGCGATCGGAACATGGTGATCCTTTCGGGAGGACGAAGATCGTCACCAGGGAGACGCGCCGCAGCTCGCCCGGGTTGCTCCGCCGGGGCGGAATGACGCCGATCAGCGGGCGAGTCGCCTCCAGTCGCAGCGATGGAAGCGACCATGCCGGCCCGACGGTGACCGGGACCCGAACCATTCGGTCCCGGCCGAAGGGCCCGGGACACGACCCGCCCGGCCGGGTGGGGGCTTGACCACGGGGCGGGCACCGACAGTCGGCGTCAGCCCGCGGTGAGCTCCGCGGCCTGACGGGCGATCTCGAGCTCCTCGTCGGTGGGGACG
Organism: Jiangella ureilytica; assembly: GCF_004348545.1. GTDB lineage: Bacteria > Actinomycetota > Actinomycetes > Jiangellales > Jiangellaceae > Jiangella > Jiangella ureilytica. The sequence goes on from NZ_SMKL01000091.1 coordinate 10,187, forward strand.
ACCAGGACGGCGACGTCGGCCCCGTCGGGCGAGATGATCTGGGCCCGGCTGGTGGCGAAGGAGTTGCGGACGTGGTCGACCTCGACGCCGAGGTGGCGAAGGCCCGCCAGCGAGTGCGACCGCACCCACGAGTCGTTCTCGCCGACGCCGGCCGTGAAGACGATCGCGTGCGTGCGGCCGAGGACGGCGAGATAGGCGCCCACGTAGTGCCGGATCCGGTAGCAGTACAGCTCGCGGGCCAGCTGCGCCTCGGCGTCGCCGGCCTTGGCGCGGCGGTGCACCTCGCGCAGGTCGTTGGCGCCGGCCAGCCCGAGCAGCCCGCTGCGCCGGTTCAGCAGCGTGTCGATCTCGTCGACCGAGAGCCCGGCCTCGCGGTGCAGGTAGAACAGCGCGCCGGGGTCGATGTCGCCGGTGCGCGTGCCCATGACCAGGCCCTCGAGCGGCGTCAGGCCCATCGAGGTGTCGACCGAGCGGCCGCTGCGCACCGCCGTCGCCGACGCCCCGTTGCCCAGGTGCAGGACGACGAGGTTGGTGTCGGCGGGGTCGCGTTCGAGCAGCCGGGCGGCTGCGCGGCTCACGTGCGACACCGATGTGCCGTGGAAGCCGTAACGGCGCACGCCGTGCCGCTCCGCGACCGAGCGCTCCAGCGCATAGGTGTAGGCGACCGGCGGCAGGCTCTGGTGGAAGGCGGTGTCGAAGACGGCGACGTGCGGCACGTCCGGAAGCTCGCGCCGGGCCAGCCGCAGCGCCGTCAGCCCGGGCGGGTTGTGCAGCGGCGCCAGCGGGGCGAGCTCCTCGATGGCGTTCTCGACGCCGTCGTCGACCAGGACCGGCTCGGCGAACCGGTCGCCGCCGTGGACGATCCGGTGCCCGACGGCGGCCAGGCCCAGCTCCGCGAGCGGCCCGCACTGGTTCTCGAGCTCGTCGACCACCTGCCGCAGGGCGGCCGCGTGGTCGGCGACGCCGTCGTCCTCGCCGATGCGCTCGACCAGGCCCTTGGCCAGGCGCGACGGGCCCATGGGATCGATCAGCTGGTACTTGATGGACGACGATCCGCAGTTGAGCACGAGGACGGTCATCGGGGGTTTCCGTTCCTGTCGGAGGGTCCGGTTAGTCTGCGGCCATGCCTACCAACCGCCTGCAGGTCGGAATGTGTTTCGACAAGGTCTTCCCGCCTGCGTTCCTCACCGAGGTGGCGCGCTCGCTCGACGAGGGCGGCGCGCAGCAGCTCTGGGTCATCGAGGACTGCTTCTACACCACCGGCCCCAGCCTGGCGGCCGCGGCGCTGGCGGTCACCGAGCAGCTGACGGTGGGGGTGGGCATCCTGCCGGCGGTCGCCCGCACGGCGCCCGTCACGGCCATGGAGATCGCGACGCTGCACGGCTTCGGCCCGGGACGGCTGCTGCCCGGCATCGGCCACGGCGTGCAGTCGTGGATGGCGCAGATGGGGGTGCGGCCGGCGTCGCCGCTCACCGCGCTCGAAGAGGTCCTGGTCGCCGTCACGCGCCTGCTCGCGGGCGAGACGGTCACCAGCCACGGCCACTACGTCAGCCTCGACTCCGTCCGGCTCGACCAGGCGCCGGCCGACCCGCCGCCGCTGCTGGCCGGCGTCTACGGGCCCAGGTCGCTGGCACTGGCCGGGCGGGTCGCCGGCGGCGTCGTGCTGGCCGAGCCCGCCAGCCCCACCTACGTGCGCTGGTCCCTCGAGCAGGCCGGGCGCAAGGCCGGCGACCTCGGCTTCCACGTCGCCGTGTTCGGCGTGGTGTGCGTGAAGAAGGAGCGCGCCGAGGCCTACCGCACCATGGCGCCCTGGCTCGCCCACCAGCTCGAGGGCGCCCGCGCGAACCTCACCGCGCTGCCGTTCTTCGACGACATGGCTGCCCGCTACGCCGGCAAGGGCCTCGACGGCCTGGCCACCATGCCGCCGGAATGGTGGACCGAGCTCGCGCCCATCGGCACCCTCGACGACGCCGCCGCGCACCTGCAGGCGCTCGAGGACGCCGGCGTGCAGAGCATCGGCATGTACCCGTTCCCCGAGGCCGGGGTCGCACGCGCCCAGATCGGCGACGTCGTCCGGCTGGCCCGGCGCTAGCGCGCTCACGGCGCCGCCGCCGACTGCGCCTGGATGGCGGTGATGGCGACGGTGTTGACGATGTCGCGGACCAGCGCGCCGCGCGACAGGTCGTTCACCGGCTTGCGCAGTCCCTGCAGCACCGGCCCGACCGCCACGGCGCCGGCGCTGCGCTGCACCGCCTTGTAGGTGTTGTTGCCGGTGTTGAGGTCGGGGAAGACGAACACCGTCGCCCGGCCGGCCACCTCGCTGCCCGGCAGCTTCGCCCTGGCCACGCTGGCGTCGACGGCGGCGTCGTACTGGATCGGGCCCTCCACCTCGAGCTCCGGTCGCCGCGAGCGGACCAGCTCCGTCGCCGTCCGCACCTTGTCGACGTCGGAGCCCGATCCGGACGCGCCGGTCGAGTACGACAGCATCGCCACCAGCGGCGCCACGCCGAACTGCGCCGCCGTCTCGGCCGAAGAGATCGCGATGTCGGCCAGCTGCTCCGCCGTCGGGTCCGGGTTCACCGCGCAGTCGCCGTACACCAGCACGCGGTCGCGCAGGCACATGAAGAACACGCTCGACACGACGGCCACGCCGGGCAGCGTCTTGATGACCTCGAACGCCGGCCTGATGGTGTGCGCCGTCGTGTGCGCGGCGCCCGAGACCATGCCGTCGGCCAGCCCGAGCTGCACCATCATCGTGCCGAAGTAGGAGACGTCGGCGACGGTGTCCCAGGCGGCCTCCTGGGTGACGCCGCGGTGCGCGCGCAGCCGGGCGTACTCGTGGGCGAACCGGCCGCGCAGCTCGCTCTCGCGCGGGTCGACGATCTCCGCGGCGCCGATGTCGACGCCCAGCCGGTCGGCGGCGGCCGTGACGTCGCCCGGCGGGCCGAGCAGGGTGAGGTCGGCGATGCCGCGGCGCAGGACGGTGTCGGCGGCGCGCAGGATCCGCTCCTCGGTGCCTTCGGGGAGGACGATGTGCCGGCGGTCCGCCCTCGCTCGGTCGACGAGGTCGTGCTCGAACATGAGCGGCGTGACGGCGCCGCTGCGGGTGACGTCGAGCCGGTCGAGCAGGTCGCCGGTGCCGACGTGCCGGTCGAACAGCGCCAGCGCCGTCTGCACCTTGCGCGTGGCGTCGTAGGTGAGCCGGCCGCGCACCGCGGCGAGCGCCGTCGCCGTCGCGAAGGTGTCGCCGGGCGCCGTCACGATCGGCAACCCGACGTCGAGGCCGTCCATCACCCGCACGATCTGCGCCGGCAGCTCGAAGCCGCCGTTGAGCACCACGCCGGCCAGCGTCGGGAACGTCTTCGACGCGTGCGCCGCCAGCACGCCGAGCAGCACGTCGCTGCGGTCGGCCGGCGTGATGACCACGGCGTCGTCGAAGAGGTGGTCGAGCACGTGGGGCAGGGTCATGCCGGCGACGACCAGCCCGCCGACCTCGCGGCCGAGCCGGGACGCGTCGCCGCGGAACAGCTCGCCCCCGGCGGCCGCGACCAGGTCGCTCATGGTCGGCGCGGACAGCAGCGGCTCCTCGGGCAGCGCGTACGCCGGGCCGAGCCTGCTCAGCGCCTCGCGCGTGGCGTCGAGCCGGTCGGGCGGGACCCGGTTGGCCACCAGCGCGGCCAGCGTGCCGTAGTTGGCGGTCAGCTCGGCGGTCGCCAGCTCGGCGACGGCGCGCAGGTCGCCCGGCGAGCGGTCGTGCCCGTTGAGCACCAGCACCACCGGCGCGCCGAGGTCGGCCGCCACGCGCGCGTTGAAGGAGAACTCCGTCGGGCTGTCGACGTCGGTGTAGTCGCTGCCGACCACCACGACGGCCTCGCACTGCGCCGCGACCGCGCGGTAGCGGCTGAGGATGGTGCTCATCGCGGCATCGGCGTCGGCGTGCACGTCCTCGTAGGTGACGCCCGCGCACACGTCGTACGGCAGGTCGACGCCGTCGTGCTCGAGCAGCAGCTCCAGCACGTAGTCGGGCTGGTCGCCGGAGCGCACGACCGGCCGGAACACCCCGACACGTCCCAGCCTGCGGGTGAGTGCCTCCAGCGCGCCGAGCGCGACCGTCGACTTCCCGGTCTCGCCCGTGACGGATGCCACGTAGACGCTGCGAGCCACCCCGAGAGGCTATATCGCGAAGGTGAGCATGTGGCGGCGGCCGGCCCGGCGCGTCACGTCACCTCCGCACCCTGCTTCGGCGGGTCCTCGCTCCCGCCCGAGTCCGACCTCGTGAAGACGGAGAACGTGCCGTCGGGCTCCAGCACCATGAGGTCGACGTCGGCGAGGTCGCGGACGCCGTGCTCGCGCGCCGCCGCCAGCACGTCGTCCATCGGCAGCCGCTCGTAGCGCAGCACCTCGTCGTCCACGTGGCCGTCCTTGATGAGGATGGTCGGCTCGCCCTCGAGCAGCCGCCGCGATCGCCGGAACCGCCAGCTCAGCCAGGACAGCAGCACGGACAGCAGCGTGAACGTCGCCACCGCCAGCGTGCCGCCGGTCAGCGAGAGGTCCTCCTGCAGGACGGTCTGGCTGATCAGGTCGCCGAGCGTGACCAGCAGGATCAGCTCGAATGCCGACAGCTGGGTGACCTGCCGTTTGCCCGACACCCGCAGCACGAACCAGAGCAGCACGAAGACGACGGCGGCGCGGATCACGATGTCCATCAGGGCAGCACCGTCATCCGGAAGCTCGCCGCGACCAGCGTCTGCCCGGTCGCGGAATCGACGACGGCGACGGCGTACCGGTTCGCGCTGGGCAGCTGGCCGGGCGCCGTGCGGGCGTCGAGCATGACGTGCAGGACGTCGCCGTCGGGCGGGGTGAACTCGTACTCCGCACGGTCCGGCCCGGACGTCTCGCCATCGGGGTTCGGATACCAGTTGTTGAAGTCCATCCGGTCGACCAGGCCCTTGCTGATCGACAGCGTCACAGGGCCGTCGAACCCGCCCGGCCGCTCGACGGTGATCTCCAGCGGCACCGGGATGCTCGGGCGGGTGATCTGGCCGTGACGGACGGTGAGCTCGTACCCGCCGCCTGACGCCGTCGTCGTCGCCGCCCGCGGTCCGAGCAGGCCGACGAGCGCGGCGGCCACGACCAGGCAGAGCAGCACGATGCCGATGCGGCGCAGGTTCCGCCCGCGCCGCGATGCCGCGGCGTCGCGCGTGGTGGGCAGCGTCGCGACGTGGTGAGCCACGCCCCCGTTCTACCTGCGACGGCGGCGGCTCCGCGGGTGCCGCGCCGGTGGCGTGCCGGGTAGCGTCGGAGCATGCGACCGACCGAGGCCGAGATCCTGGCCGCGCCCAAGGTGCTGCTGCACGACCACCTCGACGGCGGGCTGCGGCCGGCCACCGTCCTCGAGCTCGCGGCGGGCATCGGCTACGAGCTGCCGGCGAACGACGAGCCGGGCCTGCGGCAGTGGTTCACCGAGGCCGCCGACTCCGGCTCGCTGGAGCGGTACCTCACGACGTTCGACCACACCGTCGCCGTCATGCAGACCCACGACGCGCTGGTGCGGGTGGCCGCCGAGTGCGCCGAGGACCTCGCCGCCGACGGCGTCGTCTACGCCGAGGTGCGGTACGCGCCGGAGCAGCACCTCGCCGGCGGCCTGTCGCTGGACGAGGTGGTCACGGCGGTCGAGGAAGGCTTCCGGCTGGGGGAGTCGAGAGCGGCGGCGTCCGGGCGGCCGATCCGGGTCGCGACGCTGCTCACGGCCATGCGGCACGCGGCGCGGTCGCGCGAGATCGCCGAGCTGGCCGTGCGCTACCGCGAGGCAGGCGTCGTCGGCTTCGACATCGCCGGGGCCGAGGCCGGCTTCCCGCCCACCCGCCACCTCGACGCGTTCGAGTACCTGCGCCGCGAGAACGCGCACTTCACCATCCACGCGGGCGAGGCGTTCGGGCTGCCGTCCATCTGGGAGGCGCTGCAGTGGTGCGGCGCCGACCGGCTCGGGCACGGCGTGCGGATCATCGACGACGTGACGGTGGCACCTGACGGCTCGGTGTCGCTCGGGCGGCTGGCGGCGTACGTCCGCGACAAGCGGATCCCGCTGGAGCTGTGCCCGTCGTCGAACATCCAGACCGGCGCGGCCGGGTCCATCGCGGAGCACCCCATCGGGCTGCTCGCGCGGCTGCGGTTCCGGGTCACCGTCAACACCGACAACCGGCTGATGAGCGCGACCTCGATGTCGCGCGAGTTCGCCCTGCTGGCCGACGCCTTCGGCTACGACCTGGCGGACTTCGAGTGGTTCACGGTCAACGCTCTGAAGAGCGCGTTCATCCCGTTCGACCAGCGGCTGGCGCTGATCAACGACGTGGTCAAGCCCGGGTACGCCGCGCTGGGCGCCCAGCGGGCGTTCGACCGCGTCCGGACGGCGGGGGCCGCCGGTTCCGCGGAGCGGCTCAGTCCTCGCTCGGCATGATGATCCAGAGCGCGATGTAGGCGAGGATCTGCGGGCCGGGCAGCAGGCACGACAGCAGGAAGAGGATCCGCACGGTGCGGGTCTTCATGCCGAACCGGCGCGCCAGGCCGGCGCAGACGCCGGCGATCATCCGGTTGCCGTACGGGCGGACCAGGCCGCTCCGGGCCTCGGGGTAGTAGCTGCTTGTGCTCATACGTCAACGGTATTCCGCGGGGTCGGCGCGGACGTCCGTCTCGCGGATGGTCGGTCCCGGATGACGCGGGTCAGGGCTTCCCGGAGGGAGCGCCGGCGGCTTCCCGGAGGGCGTCCCGGACCTCGTGAGCGCCGGCCGGCCGGGCGCCGAGCCGGCGCTGCCGGTCGACGATGGCCCGCTCGAGCCGCATGAGGGCCCGGCCGCGGCGCAGCAGCGTCATCGGCGGTTTGCGGTGCTCGGCGAGGTCGCGGACCAGCCGCCGGAGGAAGTTCTTCCACGGCCGGCGCCGCAGCACGATGGCGTCGGCCAGGATCCCGCGGGCCCGGCACTCCTCCACGATCTCGGCCGCGAACAGCCCCTCGGCGACGAACACCGGCGCGGCGCCGACGGTGAACAGCTCGGTGCCGACGGCGCGGTCGTGGGCGATGTCGTAGACCGGGATCTGCGCACTCCCGGTGCGGCACAGCTGCACCAGGGTGTCGACGGCCCGCTCCCCGTCCCACGCCCGCGGGTCGTCCCAGTCGACGATGCCGAGCTCCGGATGCCGGGGCATGCCCGGGTCGTCGCCGTCGCGGTAGAAGTGGTCGAGGTTGAGCACGGGCAGCCCGCTCTCGCGGGCCAGGCGCGACTTGCCACTGCCCGACGGGCCGGCGAGGAGTACGACTCGGTGCACGGCTGCACAGTCTCTCACGGCGACGAGTCCGGCAGTGCGCGCGACGGAGATTCCCACCGACGGGTTGACATACCCTAGGGGGGTAGTGTATGAATGTGGCTAGATGCCGATACCGCACCGGGGTACCGTGTACGGAGCGGCGTCGAGCAGGGAGGACCAGATGACCGAGACCACGGGCGACGACCACGGCCACCACGGCTACATCCACCGCAAGGACGACTACCTCAAGCGGCTCACCCGCATCGAGGGTCAGGCGCGGGGGTTGCAGCGCATGGTCGCCGAGGAGAAGTACTGCATCGACATCCTGACGCAGGTCTCGGCCATGACGAAGGCGCTCGAGTCGGTCGCGCTCGGCCTGCTCGAGGAGCACCTGGCGCACTGCGTCGTCGAGGCGGCCCGGCAGGGCGGCCCCGAGGCGGACCAGAAGGTCAAAGAGGCGTCCGACGCCATCGCCCGGCTCGTCCGGTCCTGACCCGCGGCACCACATCACACGAACGCACCAACGCTCCAGGAGAGGCTTCGCCATGACCACGTCCACCTACACCGTCGTCGGCATGACCTGCGGCCACTGCGTCGCGTCGGTCACCGAGGAGATCGGCGGCATCGACGGCGTCAGCCAGGTCGACGTCGATCTCGCCACCGGCAGTGTCGACGTCACCAGTGCGGCGCCGCTCAGCGACGACGCCGTCAAGGCCGCGGTCGAAGAGGCCGGCTACCAGCTCGCCGGCTCCTGAGGCCCGGCGCCCGATCCTGGAGGTATCCCATGAACGCGCCGGCCAAGCTCGGCGTCTACGCGCTGTGTCTCGCCGGCGCGTTCGGCCTCGCCGCCGGGGTCGGCAGCCTCGTCGGGCCCATCGGCGACGACGAGGCCCCGGTCGCGTCCGCGCCGGAGGGCGAGGGTCACGACGACGGCGACGGCGGCGCTCACGCGGAACCCGCCACCGATGACCACGACGACGGCGACGGCGGCGGCCACGAGTCCAGCGGCGCCGACCACCTGCCCGGCGGGCTGATGGTCTCCGACCAGGGCTACACGTTCGCCCTCGCGGCCGACACGCTCCCGGCCGGTCCGGCCCAGAACCTGAGCTTCACCATCGACGGGCCCGACGGCGTCGTCACGGAGTACGACGTCGAGCACGAGCAGGAGCTGCACCTCATCGCCGTCCGCCGCGACCTCACCGGCTACCAGCACGTCCACCCGGTCCGGGCCGCCGACGGCACCTGGTCGGTCCCGCTCGACCTCACGCCCGGCGAGTGGAAGCTGTTCGCCGACTTCTCCACCCACGGCGAGGCGCTCACGCTCGGCACCGACCTGTCGGTCGCCGGCGACTACCAGCCCGCGCCGCTGCCCGCGCCCGGCACCACCGCGGAGGTCGACGGGTACACCGTCACCCTCGACGCGCATCTCGACGCCGGCGAGGAGACCGAGCTCACCCTCAGCGTCAGCCGCGACGGCGTCCCGGTGACCGACCTCGAGCCGTACCTCGGCGCGTACGGGCACCTCGTCGCCCTGCGCGACGGCGACCTCGCCTACCTGCACGTCCACCCCGAGGGCGAGCCCGGCGACGGCGTCACCCCGCCCGGCCCCGACGTCACGTTCTTCGCGACGGCGGCGTCGGCGGCCGATTACCGGCTGTTCTTCGACTTCAAGCACGACGGCGTGGTCCGCACGGCCGAGTTCACGATCGCGGCGGAGGAGCACCCATGAGCAGCGTCGACCTCGAGATCGGCGGCATGACCTGCGCGTCCTGCGCCAATCGCGTCGAGCGGAAGCTGAACAAGCTCGACGGCGTCACCGCCACCGTCAACTACGCGACCGAGAAGGCGCGGGTATCGTACGGCGACGGCGTCGGCACCGCCCAGCTGATCGAGGCGGTCGAGGCGGCCGGCTACACCGCACGGGTGCCGCAGCCCACGCCGTCGCCGGCCGCAGACACCGCCCCGGAACCGCAGGCCGACGCCGTCCGCACCCTGCGCGACCGGCTGATCCTTTCCGCCGTCGTCAGCGTGCCGGTCATCGTGCTCGCCATGGTGCCGGCCTGGCAGTTCGACTACTGGCAGTGGCTGTCGCTGACGCTCGCCGCGCCGGTGGTCCTCATCGCCGGGTTCCCGTTCCACAAGGCGGCCTGGACCAACCTGCGCCACGGCGCCGCCACCATGGACACGCTGATCTCCATGGGCACGCTCGCCGCGCTCGGCTGGTCGGTGTACGCGCTGTTCCGGGGCACCGCCGGCATGCCCGGCATGACGCACCCGTTCGAGCTGACCATCGCGCGCGGCAGCGCCGCCGGCGAGATCTACCTCGAGGTCGCCGCGGGCGTCACGACGTTCATCCTGGCGGGGCGGTATTTCGAGGCCCGGTCGAAGCGGCGGGCCGGCGCCGCCCTGCGCGCGCTGCTCGAGCTCGGCGCCAAAGAGGTCTCCGTCCTGCGCGACGGCGTCGAACGGCGGGTCGCGGCAGGCTCTCTCGCCGTCGGCGACCTGTTCGTCGTCCGGCCGGGAGAGAAGATCGCCACTGACGGCGTCGTCACCGAGGGCGCCTCGGCCGTCGACAGGTCGATGCTCACCGGCGAGTCGGTGCCGGTCGAGATCTCGGTGGGCGACGGCGTCACGGGCGGCACGGTCAACGCGCACGGACGGCTGGTCGTCGAGGCGACGCGGGTCGGCGCCGACACCCAGCTCGCCCAGCTGGCGAAGCTGGTCGAGGACGCACAGAGCGGCAAGGCCGAGGTCCAGCGGCTGGCCGACCGCGTCTCCGGCGTCTTCGTGCCGATCGTCATCGGGCTGGCCGTCGCCACGCTGGGCTTCTGGCTCGGCACGGGCGGCGGTGCCGCGACGGCGTTCGGCACGGCCGTCGCGGTCCTGATCATCGCCTGCCCGTGTGCGCTGGGCCTCGCGACGCCGACGGCCCTGCTTGTCGGCACCGGCCGCGGCGCGCAGCTCGGCATCGTCATCAAGGGCCCTCAGGTGCTCGAGTCGACCCGCCGCGTCGACACCGTCGTGCTCGACAAGACCGGCACGGTGACGACGGGCACGATGACGCTCGTCGACGTGGTGCCGGCAGCCGGGGTCGCCGCCGATGACGTGCTGCGGCTGGCCGGGGCGCTCGAGGACGCGTCGGAGCATCCGATCGCCCGGGCCGTGGCCGACGGCGCTCGCCTGCGGCTGGGCGGCGGGTCCGCTTCGCTGCCCGCCGTCGAGGACTTCCGCAACGCCGAGGGCCTCGGCGTCACCGGCGTGGTCGAGGGGCACGGCGTGCTGGCCGGGCGGCCGCGGCTGCTGGCGGAGTGGTCGGTCTCGCTGCCGGCCGAGCTGGCCGCGGCGATGGCTGCCGCGGAGGCGGCGGGCCGCACCGCGGTCGCCGTCGCCTGGGACGGCGCCGCCCGTGGCGTGCTGGTGGTCGCCGACGCCGTGAAGCCGACGTCGGCCGCCGCGATCGCCCGGCTGCGCGGGCTGGGGCTGACCCCGATCCTGCTGACCGGCGACAACGAGGCGACGGCGCGCTCGGTCGCTGCCGAGGTCGGGATCGAGGAGGTCGTCGCGGAGGTGCTGCCGGCCGACAAGGTCGATGTCGTCAAGCGGCTGCAGCACGAGGGCAAGGTCGTCGCCATGGTGGGCGACGGTGTCAACGACGCCGCCGCACTCGCCCAGGCCGACCTCGGCCTGGCCATGGGCACCGGCACCGACGTCGCCATCGAGGCATCCGACCTCACGCTGGTCCGCGGCGACCTGCACGCCGCCGCCGACGCGATCCGGCTGTCTCGGCGCACGCTGGCGACCATCAAGGGCAACCTGTTCTGGGCGTTCGGCTACAACGTCGCCGCGTTGCCGCTGGCCGCGGCCGGGCTGCTCAACCCGATGCTCGCCGGCGCCGCCATGGCGTTCTCGTCGGTGTTCGTGGTGTCGAACAGCCTGCGGCTGCGGCGGTTCACGGCAGCGGTCTGAGGTCCGTGCACTCGCGCAGGGCGGCGCGGTCGGCCCGCATGGTGCCGGCCGCGTCGCCCGCTGCGAACGCGGGGATCCCGTCGGCACCGATGCGGGCCGGCGCCCACGCCTCGGCCGTCACCGCCGCCCCGTCGACCGTGAGGGTGAGGACGCCGGTGGTCGACGTCGCCTCGGAGGCCTGCGCGTACCAGACGAAGTTGCCCAGCCCGTACGCCACGTAGGCGTCGGTGCGCGGGGCCAGGCCGGCGCCCTGCAGCCGGTGCGTGTGGCTGCCGACGACGACGTCCGTTCCGGCGTCGGTGAGGGCCGTGGCCAGCGCGGTCTGCGACGGGCTCGGGCAGCTCTCGCCCTGCACGCCCCAGTGCAGGTAGACGACGACCACGTCCGCCTGCGCGCGCGCCCGGGCGACGGCGGCCAGCAGCGGCGCCGGGTCCAGCGCCGTCGCCACGCCCGCGGTCGTGGCGGTGGCGGCCCAGTGGGCGGTCGGGTCGGCGCCCGGGTCGTCGGGCACGTTCGCCCCGATGACCGCTACCGTCGTCCCCCGGACGTCGCGCACCGCCGGCCGGAACGCGTCGGTCAGGTCCTTGCCGACCCCCACGACGTCGAGGCCCTGCGTCGCCGCTGCGGCCCGGGCGGTGAGCGTGTCGGCCAGCCCGTCCGGGCCGAAGTCCATCGCATGGTTGTTCGCCATCGTCACGACGTCGACGCCGGCGGCGCTCAGGGCGGTGAGGGACGATGGCGGTGCCTGGAAGGTGAACCGCTTGCCCGGCTCCGGCGTGCCGCTGGTCCCGACCGAGGTCTCGAGGTTCACGACGGTGAGGTCGGCGGCGCCCAGCTGCGCGGCGATCGGCGCGAGCGCCGTTGCCGGGTCGTCCAGTCGCGCGCGGAGGGCGCCCTCGAAGTGGATGTCGCCGGCGAACGCGAGCGTGACGGGCGACGGCGGCGGCTCCGGCGGGGGCGTGGG
>NZ_SMKL01000092.1 GCF_004348545.1 Jiangella ureilytica
GGATGGGCGCCGGGGGCGGGGGCACGAAGTGGTTGGCGGCCTCGTCGGCGGTGGCGTCGTCGATGCCGGCGCCCACGCCGGCCTCAGGGGCGCCGTCCGCGCCCTCGGCACCCGCGCCGCGCCCGGTCAGCGATCCCAGCGTCACCGAGGCGTCGCGGAAGTCCTCGGGGCGGGGCTCGTCGAGACGGTCGTCGGGGCCGAGCTCTTCGGCCGCCGGCCAGGGCTGATCGCCGTCGGCGGTGGGGGTGGCATGGAATGAGTCGATCAGCTCGGCCCACGTCTGGTCGTCGTCTCGGCTCATCGCGGCAGGCCCCGGTTCCTCTTCGTGGTGACTCGTTCGACGAACGCCGTGGAGCCCGAGAAGATTTCCGGGGCGTCGTAGTCGAGGGTGGCGACGTGGTAGCTGCGCTGCAGGACGACCTCGGCGACGTCGGTGGAGGAGACGCCGGAGAGGATGACCGGAGCGCTGGTCGCGTCGACGACGTGGTCGTTCACGCTGCGGTAGAGCAGCAGCGGCTGGGTGATCAAGGCGAGGTCGCGCCGCACCACCTGCCACATGCGGGTCTGCGACCACAGCGCCGGCAGCGGGGTGCGGTCGTAGGCGCGCTCGTCCTGGCCGGGCATGGCGATGTCGCCGGACAGCCCGGCGGCCGACGGGCGCAGCAGCCGCAGCAGGGGCAGCGCCAGCAACCGCTTGTCGGCGCTGGTGACGACCGGGTTGACCAGCACCAGGCCCTGGACCAGCGGGCCGTGCTCCTGGGCCAGACGCAGCGCCAGGCAGCCGCCCATGGACAGGCCGGCGACGACGACCTGCTCGCACCGCTCGGCGAGGTCGAGCAGCGACCGCTCGACCCGGCGATACCAGTCGGGCCAAGCAGTGCGGTTCAGGTCCTGCCAGGTGGTGCCGTGCCCGGGCAACCGGGGGAGATCGACGCTGTAGCCGGTGGCGGCGAGGTGCTCGGCCCAAGGGCGCAGCGCGGCCGGCGAGCCCGTGAAGCCGTGGCACAGCAGCACGCCCACGGGGCCGCCGTCGTGCCGGTACGGCTCGATCGAGTCGACCGCCTCGCCCTCAGAGAGCATCGAGTCCCCTCCACTTCCCACGCCGGCACTCGCACCAGCATCGTCGCATGCGCCCGATCCGTCCGTGTGGTCGAGGCCCCCCGACCGCGTCGTTTGGAGGTAGTGTTCCGACGTGTTCTATTGGCTGATGAAGAGCGTCTTCCTCGGGCCGATCCTCAAGTTGATCTACCGTCCCTGGGCCGAGGGCGTAGAGCATGTCCCCGCGAAGGGCGGTGCGATCCTCGCGGGCAACCATCTCACCGTCATCGACTCCTTCTTCATGCCCCTCGTTCTCGACCGTAAGGTCAGTTTCCTCGCCAAGAGCGACTATTTCACCCAGCGCGGTGTCAAAGGTTGGTTGAAACGCGTCTTCTTCGGCGGCACGGGCAACGTCCCGGTCGACCGCTCCGGCGGCCGGGCCAGCGAGTCGGCGCTGCGCACAGCCATGCAGATCCTGAACAACGGCGACCTCCTGGGCATCTATCCCGAGGGCACCCGCTCGCCCGACGGCCGGCTCTACCGCGGCAAGACCGGCGTGGCCCGCATGGCGCTCGAGGCCCAGGTCCCGGTGGTCCCCGTCGTCATGATCGGGACGGCCGAGATGCAGCCGGCCGGTCGCGTCATCCCCAAGGTCATGCGCCCGGGCATCCGCTTCGGCGCGCCCATGGACTTCAGCCGCTACTACGGCATGGAGAACGACCGCCACGTGCTGCGCTCGGTCACCGACGAGATCATGTACGCGCTCATGGAGCTGTCAGGCCAGGAGTACGTCGACGTCTACGCGGCGACGGTGAAGGCGAAGGCCATCGAGCCCAAGGAGTGACGACGGCGCTGGTCCCCTCTCCCTTGCGCGACTCGTCGTCGCATGGGACCCTGCCGCCGGCCTGGGGTCAGTGCCGGCCCGGGTAGCGGTCCGGCTCCGGCTCGGCCGGCTGGACGCTGTGGCTGGGGAAGTCGGCCAGGGAGCCGGTGGGGCGGTCGTCCCACTCGCTGAACGTCAGCGGGCTGGACAGGTACGCCGTCAGCAGCTCCGCCGTGCGCCGGATGCCGTCGAGATGGGTGCGCTCGTGGCCGTGGCTGGAGTCGACGCCGAAGCCGATGAGCGCCGTGCGGCACTCGAGCCCGGACTCGACGGCGGGCGCGGTGTCGGAGCGGTAGAAGCGGTACACGTCGCGGCGGAACGGCAGGTCGTTGTCCTCGCACAACCCGATGAGCCGGCGGGTCAGGTGGTAGTCGAACGGCCCGGTGGAGTCGAGCATGCCGATGTTGACCGTGTCCTCGCGCGACTCCTGGCCCTCGCTGACCACGGCGTTGTCGACGGCGACCAGCTCGGCCACGTACTCGTCGAGCCCGTGGGTGGCGCCGACGCCGACCTCCTCGCCGATGGTCACCAGCAGGTGCGCCGTGACCGGGCGGCTGCCGCCGTCGTCGACCAGGGCCTTGACGGCGGCCAGGCAGGCCGCGACGCCGGCCTTGTCGTCGAGGTGCCGCGATTTCACGTAGCCGTTCGGGGTGATCTGCGGCGCGGCGTCGAGCGCCACGAAGTCGCCGATGGAGATGCCGAGGTCGAAGAGGTCCTGCCGGCTCTCGACCGGCTCGTCCAGCCGGATCTCGACCTGGTGCCAGCCGACCCCCTGGGTGTCGACGGCGTCGCCGAAGTTGTGCCCGCTGGACATCAGCGGCAGGACGGTGCCGGTGTGCAGGTTGCTGAGGTGGTCGGTGAAGACGGTGACGTGGGCGCCCTCGGCGAACCGCGCGCTGTGCGTGCCGACGGGAACCACCTCGAGCCGGCCGTTCTCCTTGAGCCGCTTCACCATGCAGCCGATGGTGTCGGCGTGCACGACGACGGCCCGGCTCGCGCCGCCGGCGGAGCCCTCGCTCGGCAGCGTCGCCCGCAGCACGCCGCGGCGGGTGAGCCGGATCGGCACGCCCATGGCCGACAGCCGGTCGCCGACGATCTGCATGACCGCGTCGGTGCGGCCCGACGGGCTGGGCGTGCGCAGCAGCTCGATCAGGACCTCGCGCAGGTACTCCTCGTCGATCGGCAGGGTCTTCATGCGTCTACCCTGACATAGCCTGCCGGGGTGCCTGCGAACGACGTGACCAAGGTGGCGACGATCACCTCCGCGATCTCGTCGGACTCGATCCGGTGACGCTGGCCCGGCTGGCAGGGCAGGGCGCCGGCGGTGGGCGCGATCGGCGCTGGCGCGATCGGCCTCGGCCCGCTGCGCGTTCTGCTCAGCGACCCGCCACCAGGTCGGTGAGCGCGGCGATCAGCCGGTCGGCGTCGTAGCCCTCGAGCACGCCGGGCAGGGTGAGGTTCTCGATGATCAGCCAGCTCAGCGCCAGGTACATCAGCACGACGTCGACGTCGCTACCGGGCAGCCCCGATTCGCGGTGCGCCGCCACGTTCTGCTCGAGGTTGGCGCGCATGGTCGCCGTCAGCGCCGCGCGGATCTCGGGCCGCCGGATCGCCTCGAGCCGCAGCTCCAGCAGCGCCAGGTAGTCGATCTGCTGGACGGCGAGCCGGTGGTACATCGCCGTCAGCTCGCGCTCGAGCACCTCGGGCGACGGAGCCGGACGGGAACGGGCCATCGCGGCGATGGTGGCGTCGTCGGGCCGCAGCCGGACGTGGATGCGCTCGGCCGCCTGGGTGAGCAGCGCGTTCCGGTTGGCGAAGTAGTTCGACGCCGTGCCCGCGGGCACGCCGGCCTCGCGGTCGACGGCGCGGAACGTCAGCCCGCGGGCGCCGTCGCGGGCGAGCACCTCGATGGCGGCGTCGGCCAGCACCGTCCGCCGCTCCGGATTCTGGACCATGAGCCGATCCCCTCCAGGACTTGACAACCACTACACCCAGAGTACTACAACTGTAGTTGTTCGGACGGCCCGTTCTCAGGAGGACCCATGCGCACGCTCGTGTACTACGTCGCGGCCACCATCGACGGCTTCGTCGCCGGGCCGAAGGCCGAGCTCGACTTCTTCTCCGCCGACGGCGACCACATGCGGGCGATCACCGAGCAGTACCCCGAGACCGTTCCGGCGCACTTCCGGACGATGCTCGGCATCGACCCGCCGAACCGGACCATCGACACCGTCCTCGAAGGCCGCGGCTCCTACCGCACGGGGCTTGACGAAGGGGTCACGAACGCGTTCCCGCACCTGCGGCACCTCGTCTTCTCCCGCACGCTGCCGGACAGCCCCGACCCCGGAGTCGAGCTGGTCGCGACCGACCCCGTCGCGCGGGTGCGCGAGCTGAAGCAGGAGCCCGGCGAACGCATCTGGCTCTGCGGCGGCGGTGAGATCGCCGGTGTCCTGCGCGACGAGATCGACGAGCTGGCGATCAAGATCTACCCGGTCGCCATCGGCTCCGGCCGGCCGCTCTTCGGCGCCGCCGGGTTCTCGCCGTCGCACTACACGGTGACCTCGAGCCGCACCTTCGACGACGGCGTCGTCTTCGTGCACTACGCCCGGGCGACCTGACCGGGCGGGCTCGGGCGCGTCAGCGCGGGGCGGACGGCGGCTGCCAGGCCCGCGGGGTGGTGCGGGTCGCGGGGAACAGCAGGTCGACGAAGCGGGCGGCGGTGGGCTGGGGCTCGTGGTTGGCCAGCCCGGGCCGCTCGTTCGCCTCGATGAGGACGTACTCGCTCTCCTGCGGGCTGGGCACGATCAGGTCCAGCCCGGTCACGGGGATGTCGATGGCCCGGCTGGCCGCCACCGCGGCCTCTTCGAGCGCGGGGTGCAGGATCGCCGTCACGTCGTGGATGGTGCCGCCGGTGTGCAGGTTGGCGGTGCGCCGGACCCGCAGGGCGACGCCGTCGGGCAGCACGTCGTCCATGCCGTAGCCGGCCGCCCGCACCGTCGCCACCGTCGTGTCGTCGACCGGCACCCGCGACTCGCCGCCGGTCGCGGCGGAGCGCCGACGGCTGTGCGCGTCGATGAGCTCGGCGACGGTGTGCCGCCCGGTGCCGTAGACGGTGGCCGGACGGCGGACGGCGGCGGCCACGACTTCGTGCCCGATGACGACGATGCGCAGGTCGTCGCCGTCGACGCACTCCTCGATGAGCACGTCGGGGCAGTGGGTGCGGGCCAGCTCGACGGCGGTGGCCAGCGCCTCCGGGGAGGACACGCCGACGGTGATGCCGCGGCCCTGCTCGCCGCGGACCGGCTTGACGACCACCTCGCCGACCTCGGCCAGGAACGCGGCGTCGGCCTCGGGCGAGGACGCCGCGACCCCGCGCGGCACCGACAGCCCGGCCCGCTGGAAGATCCGGCGGGTCAGCTGCTTGTCGTCGCAGCGGCTCATCGCGACCGCCGTCGTCAGCTCCGACAGCGACTCGCGGGTGAGGATGCGCCGGCCGCCGTGCGAGAGTCGCAGCTCGCCGGTCTCGGCATCGGTGATCTCGACCAGGATCCCGCGCCGCCGCGCCTCGTCGGCGATGATCGTCGCGTACGGGTTGAGCGCCGCCGCGTCGGCCGGGCCGGCCACGAACAGCGGCTCGTTGATCGGGTTCTTCCGCTTCACCGCGAACACCGGGACCCGCTGGAACCCGAGCTTGATGTAGAGCCGGATCGCGGGGTCGTTGTCGTGCAGCACGGAGAGGTCGAGGTGGTCGCGGCCGCGGCCGATGTAGCGCTCGGCCAGCACCCGGACCAGCGCCTCGCCGACGCCGGGGATGGTGCACTGCGGGTCGACCGCGAGACTCCAGAGGCTGGCGCCGTTGTCGGGGTCGTCGAACGCGCGGACGTGGTCGACGCCGGTGACCGTCCCGACGATCGTCCCGGTGCGCTCGTCCTGCGCGACCAGGTAGGTGAACGTCGGGGTGCGCTGGTTGGCCCACATGAGGTCGACGTCGCCGGTGACCATGCCGCGCGCGGAGTACAGCCGGTTGATGTCGTCGGCGTCGGCGAGCTCGCTCATCTTGCGCACGAACACGCCGGCGACGGGGTTGCGCCGCGGCCGGTAGCGGTGCAGCTCGAGCCGGAACGTCAGCGACGGGTCGATGAACAGCTCGCCGGGCGCGTGCGACACCAGCACATGCGGGTCGGCGACGTACATCGCGATGTCGCGGCGGCCCTCCTCCTCGGCTCGAAGCAGGTCGATGATGTGCCGGGGCTCCTCGAAGGTCTGCGCGAACACCAGCCGGCCCCACGCGAGGTCGACCACGACGTCGCGCTTCATGTCGCGGACGAGGTGTTCGGGGGCCTCCTTCCACGGCCGGCTCCACAGCGACTGCGGCGGCCTGCGACGAAAGTCGCTCACCGCGGCACGTCCCGGCCGGGCACCCCGACCGCGCCGCCGCCGGGCAGGTGCGTCTGCAGCCACAGCTCGAGCAGCCCGAGCTGCCAGAGGCGGTTGCCGCGCAGGGGAGTGAGGTCGGCATTCGGCTCGGTGCGCAACCGGTCGACGTACTCGGGCCGGAACAGCCCGCGGTCGCGCGCGGCGGCGGAGTGCAGCGCGTCCTCGACCAGCTCGAGGTACGGCCCTTGCAGGTACTTCAGCGCCGGCACCGGGAAGTAGCCCTTCGGCCGGTCGATGACCTCGTGCGGGATGACGCGCCGGGCGGCCTCCTTGAGGACGCCCTTGCCCTCCTGGGCCAGCTTCAGCTCCGGCGGGCACTGGGCGGCCAGCTCGACCAGCTCGTGGTCGAGGAACGGCACCCGCGCCTCGAGGCCCCAGGCCATGGTCATGTTGTCGACCCGCTTCACCGGGTCGTCGGTGAGCATGATCTGGGTGTCCAGCCGCAACGCGGCGTCGACGGCGGTCTCGGCGCCGTCCCTCGTGAAGTGCTCGCGGACGAAGTCGAGGCTGACCGGGCCGCCGGCGAGGTGCTCCGGCGCGACGACCTCGGCCATGCCCGCGTGGTCGCGGTCGAAGAACGCCTTGGCGTAGGTGGCGACGGCGTCGTCGCGGCCCACGCCGGCCAGCGGCGGGTACCAGTGGTAGCCGGCGAACACCTCGTCGGCGCCCTGCCCGGACTGCACGACCTTGACGTGCCGGCTGACCTCCTTGCTCAGCAGGTAGAACGCGACGGCGTCGTGGCTGACCATCGGCTCGCTCATGGCGGCGACGGCGTCACCCAGCGACGGCAGCAGGTCGGCGCCCACACGGATGCGGTGGTGCTCGGTGCCGAACTCGCGGGCGACGACGTCGGAGTACTTGAACTCGTCGCCCTCCTCGCCACTGACGGCGTCGAAGCCGATGCTGAACGTGTTCAGCCCGGTCTGGCCCTCCTGGGCGAGCAGGCCGACGACGAGGCTGGAGTCGAGCCCGCCCGACAGCAGCACGCCCACGGGGACGTCGGCGACCAGACGGCGGCGCACGGCCACGCGCACCGACTCGAGGACCGCCTCCTCCCAGTCGGTGGCCGACCAGCCGGCCTTCGCGGGGTCGCGGGTGAACGCGGGGTCCCAGTAGACCCGCTCGCGGCTGGCGCCGTCGGGCTCGACGACCCGGACCGTGGCCGGCGGCAGCTTGCGCACGCCGGAGAGGATCGTGTGCGGGGCGGGGACGACGGCGTGCCAGCTCAGGTAGTGGTGCAGCGCCACCGGGTCGATGGAGGTGTCGACGTCGCCGGCCCGGACCAGCGCGGGCAGCGTGCTGGCGAACCGCAGCCGGTCCGGCGTCTCGGCCAGGTACAGCGGCTTGATGCCGAGGCGGTCGCGGGCTAGCACCAGCCGGCCGGTGTCGCGCTCGTGGATCGCCAGGGCGAACATGCCGATGAGGTGGTCGACGAAGTCCTCGCCCCAGCGGTGGTAGGCCTTCGCGATGACCTCGGTGTCGGACGTGGAGAAGAACCGGTAGCCGTGCCCGCGCAGCTCGTCGCGCAGTTCGCGGTAGTTGTAGATGCAGCCGTTGAAGATGACGGTCAGCCCCAGCTCGGCGTCGATCATCGGCTGGTGGCCGTACGGCGAGAGGTCGATGATGGACAGCCGGCGGTGGCCGAGGGCCAGCGACCCGTGTGCGTAGGCGCCGGAGTCGTCGGGTCCGCGCGACACCATGGCGTCGCACATGAGGCCGACCGCGGCGAGGTCGGCGGGGCGGTTGTCGAACCTGAATTCACCGGTGAGACCGCACATGTGTTTCGACCTTACCCACCCTCGTCGCCGGTCGCCTGCTGGCGACACCGGGGCGGCACCGCCTCATGAGGGCGATACCCGCAGCTCAGGCGACGAAACCCAGCCACGGCCGACCGCGAGGTCCCAGGCTGTGGCGAGTCCCACATCGACGAGGAAACAGGTTCGGCGGCGGCGCTCTCCGTGAGATGCGCCACCGCCGAACCGGTGGAACGTTACTTATTCAGGCGAATCGGCTCAGACGTTCGAGCCGGCCGTACGCCGCCGGGCGGCGAAGGCCACGCCGGCGCCACCGGCGGCCAGGAGCAGAGCCAGGCCGATCATGGTGGTGGTGCTGGAACCGGTGTCGGGCAGCTCCTCGCCGTCGCCACCCTCGCCGTTGTCGTCACCGTCGTCGTTGCCGTCGTCATCGCCTGGGTCCTCGGTGGGCGTGTCGGTCGGCGTCGGCGTCGGCTCCGGGGCGTCCGAGACCGTGATGGTCACGGTGGCGGGGATGCCGTCGGTGCTGCCGTCGTTGGCGAGGTAGAGGAAGCTGTCCTCGCCGGTGAAGCCCTCGGCCGGTGTGTAGACCAGCGTGGCGAGGGTCTCGTCGTCGGTGGTCAGCGTGCCCGAGCCGGGCTCGCTCACCTTGAACGACACGTCGTCGCCCTCGGCGTCGTCAGCGGTCAGCGTGATCTCGACCGGGGTGCCGGCCGTGGTCTCGATCGTGACGTCGGCCACCTCGGCCGGCGTGTTCTCGCCGTTCGAGACCGCGGCGATCTTGTCCGCGAAGTTGCTCAGCTGGGTGTAGATGCCCGGGAAGCCCTCGAGCGCGCAGCCGTTGCCCCAGCTCACGACGCCGACCTGGGTGTACTCGGGAGCGACGTCGGTGCCGGTGTTGGCCAGCAGCGGGCCGCCGGAGTCGCCCTGGCAGGAGTCGACGCCGCCGTTCTCGAGGTCGCCGGCGCACAGCTCGGCGTCGGCCGTGAAGTCGGCGCCGTAGGCCGCGGCGCAGTCGTCGTCGGAGACGGCCGGAACCCGGACCTCCTGGAGGAACTGGCTGCCGGCGTTGGCGCCGTCGGCGAGGTCGCCCCAGCCGATGACGGTGAACGCGGGATCGTCCTCGTCACCGATGGCGGTGCCCCCGTCGAGGGAGTCGTCGGTGACGACGTCGACCGGGTCGATGCCCTCGACGTCCTCGGTGAGCTTGACCAGCGCCCAGTCGTTCGGGATGCCGGAGATGTTGCCGGAGTAGACGTACTCCGAGGTGTACTCGACGATGTCGCCGCTGGCGAGGTCGACCGAGCCGAAGTGCGCGGTGATGTTGTCGGCCGGGCCGGTGCCGTTGACGCAGTGCGCCGCCGTGAGGATGGTGTCCGCGGCGTACAGGGAGCCGCCACAGGCGAACGTGCCCTCAGGGGTGTCGATGGTCAGGTAGGCGATGAAGGGGTACTCGCCCTCTTCCGCCGGCTGCCCGCCGACGATTCGGGGCTCGATCTCGAGCTTGTCGGAGTGGTTCTCCACGATGAGGGACTCCTGCGGAATCTCCTCAGCGGCGGACGCGACGCCGGCGGTACCGATCGCCGTCGCACCCGTCACCACTGCCGCCACCAGCGCGCCCGCAAGGCGGGCGCGGCTGCGGAGGAAGGTAGCCACACTGTCTCCAATTCACAGAAAGATGTCAGTTCACAGTCGAGCCCCCTGCCACCGCGCGTGCCCGCGGGCGCAGGAGGGCCCGAAATGCTGGGAATGCTACACGAGCCACAGACACGCGGGAACCAACGGGAGGCGAACCGCGTCTAACGCGCATCCGACCCCCGGAAGCCCCTGCGAATCGGTGCCACGCAGGGCCGGGCCACGCCACCTCGGCGTCATATCAACACAGCTCAGAGACGTTTCCCGGGCCGGCCGCATCGGTGACCCGGCGCGACCGGCAGATGAAGGATGTCATGAATTGCCGCGATCCCGGGCGTGTCGCGCCGAAGTGGGGGCGAAAATTCACGCGATGGCACCCGAGGGCCGCGGCTAGGCTCGGCGAGGTGACGCACGCCTCCCGCATCGAACCCGCCATCCCGGACCGTCCCACCGTCGACGGGCTGGACGAGGTATGGGTGACACGCTGGGAGCGCGACGGCGTCTACCGGTTCGACCGCACGCGCCCGCGTGCGGAGGTGTTCTCCATCGACACCCCGCCGCCGACGGTGAGCGGCTCGCTGCACGTGGGCCACGTCTTCTCCTACACCCACACCGATGTCATCGCGCGGTACCAGCGCATGCGCGGCAAGGCGGTCTTCTACCCGATGGGGTGGGACGACAACGGCCTGCCCACCGAGCGGCGGGTGCAGAACCACTTCGGCGTGCGCTGCGACCCGTCGCTGCCGTACGAGCCCGGCTTCGAGCCGCCGTCCGGCGGCGCCGGCGGCGCGCGGGCGGCGAAGGATCAGCTGCCGGTCTCGCGGCGCAACTTCATCGAGCTGTGCGAGCGGCTCACGGTCGAGGACGAGCGCGCGTTCGAGGAGCTGTGGCGCAGGCTCGGGCTGTCGGTCGACTGGTCGCACGGCTACCAGACCATCGACGCGGCCGCCCGGCGCGCGTCGCAGCGGGCGTTCCTGCGCAACCTCGCGCGCGGCGAGGCGTACCTGGCCGAGGCGCCGACGCTGTGGGACGTCACGTTCCGCACGGCGGTCGCGCAGGCCGAGCTCGAGGACCGCGAGCGGCCGGGCGCGTACCACGACCTCGCGTTCACCCGCGGCGACGGCGAGCCGCTGCTCATCGCCACCACCCGGCCCGAGCTGCTGCCCGCCTGCGTCGCCGTCGTCGTGCATCCTGACGACGCGCGGTATTCGGGGCTGGTGGGGTCGGCGGTGCGCACGCCGGTGTTCGGCGTCGAGGTCCCGGTGGTGGCGCATCGCCTGGCCGACCCCGAGAAGGGCACGGGCGCGGCCATGGTCTGCACGTTCGGCGACACCACCGACGTCACGTGGTGGCGCGAGCTGGCGCTGCCCACCCGGCCGGTGGTCGGGCGCGACGGCCGGTTCCTGCCCGACGTGCCGGGGTGGCTCGACGGCGCGGGTGCGGCGGCGTACGAGCAGCTGGCGGGCGCGACGGTGCACACCGCCCGGCAGCGGGTGGTCGAGCAGCTGCGCGAGACCGGCGAGCTGCGGGGTGAGCCGCGCACCGTCACGCACCCGGTGAAGTTCTACGAGAAGGGCGACCGGCCGCTCGAGATCGTCACCACCCGGCAGTGGTACATCCGCAACGGCGGCCGCGACGACGACCTCCGCGCGGCGCTGCTCGAGCGCGGCCGCGAGCTGGACTGGCATCCCGCGCACATGCGGGTGCGCTATGAGAACTGGGTCAGCGGACTCAACGGCGACTGGCTGATCAGCCGGCAGCGCTTCTTCGGCGTGCCGATCCCGCTCTGGTACCCGCTGGACGCCTCCGGCGCGCCCGTCCACGACCAGCCGATCGTCCCGGCCGAAACGGACCTGCCGATCGACCCGTCCTCCGATGCCCCGCCCGGGTTCACCGAGGCGCAGCGGGGCGAGCCGGGCGGGTTCACCGGCGACCCCGACGTCATGGACACCTGGGCCACGTCGTCGCTGTCGCCGCACATCGCCGGCGGCTGGGAGAGCGACGACGATTTGTTCGGCCGCGTCTTCCCCATGGACCTGCGGCCGCAGGCGCACGAGATCATCCGCACCTGGCTGTTCGCGAGCGTCGTCCGGTCGCATCTGGAGAACGGCGCGCTGCCGTGGCGGCACGCGGCCATCTCCGGCTGGATCCTCGACCCGGACCGCAAGAAGATGTCGAAGTCGGTCGGCAACGTCGTCACCCCGGTGAACCTGCTCGAGCAGTACGGGTCCGACGGCGTCCGCTACTGGGCCGCGAGCGGGCGGCCCGGTGCGGACACCGCGTTCGACCCCGGCCAGATGAAGATCGGCCGGCGGCTGGCCATGAAGATCCTCAACGTGAGCCGGTTCGTGCTCGGGCTGGGCGCCGTCGACGAGTCGGCGACGGCCATGCTGCCGCTGGACCGCGCGATGCTCGCCACGCTCGACGGCGTCGTCGCCGACGCCACCCGGGCGCTCGACGACTACGACTACACCCGCGCGCTCGAGGCCACCGAGCGGTTCTTCTGGGACTTCTGCGACGACTACGTCGAGCTGGTCAAGGCCCGGGCGTACGGAGAGGACGGCGACGGCGCGGGCGCGGTGTCCGCGCGGGCGGCGCTGCGGCGGGCGCTCTCGGTGCAGCTGCGGCTGTTCGCGCCGTTCCTGCCGTTCGTCACCGAAGAGGTCTGGTCGTGGTGGCGCGACGGTTCCGTGCACCTGGCGCCGTGGCCGGCGGCCTCGGGCGAGCCGGGCGAGCCGGGCCTGTTCCCGGCGGCGTCGGCGCTGATCGGAGCGGTGCGCAAGGCCAAGACCGAGGCGCAGCTGTCCATGCGCACCGAGGTGGCGCGGGCGGTCGTGCGGGTGCGCCCGGGTGACACCGACGCCGTCAGGGCCCTGCTCGGCGACGTGCGCGCGGCCGGGCACGTCGCCGTCGTCGACGTCGAGCCGGACGAGACCGCCGACGGAATCGCGGTCACACTCACCTGACGGAATACCCCTAGGGGGTATGGTGGTTCCGTGGTCAGAACCGACGAGAGGTGAGCGACCATGGAACAGCACGATCACGCCGTCGCGACGGACGAGCATGCGACCCACGCCGGGCACGCCACCGCGCACGCCACCGCGCACGCGGGTCATGACAAGCACGCCGGGCACGGCGACGGCAGCATGTTCCGCGACAAGTTCTGGGTGAGCCTGGTCCTGGCGGTCCCGGTGGTCGGGTTCAGCGAGATGTTCGCCGACCTCATCGGCTACGAGGTTCCGGCCTGGGCGACCTGGATCCCGCCGGTCGTCGGCACGTTCCTGTTCTTCTACGGCGGCTGGCCGTTCCTGGCCGGCGCCAAGGCGGAGCTGGCCGACCGGCTGCCCGGCATGATGACGCTGATCTCGCTGGCCATCGGCGTGGCGTTCGTGGCGAGCGCGCTGACGTCGCTGGACCTCGGCGGGTTCGAACTGGACTTCTGGTGGGAGCTGGCGCTGCTCATCGTCGTCATGCTGCTCGGGCACTGGCTCGAGATGCGGGCACTCGGGCAGGCGTCGGGGGCGCTGCAGGCGCTGGCCGAGCTGCTGCCCGACACCGCCGAGCGGGTGACGGCAGACGGTGCGGTCGTCCCGGTGCCGTTGGACGAGCTGACCGTCGGTGACGTGGTCCTGGTGCGCTCCGGCGGGCGGGTGCCGGCCGACGGCGTGGTGAGCGAGGGGACCGCCGAGGTCGACGAGTCCACCGTCACCGGCGAGTCGACGACCGTGGCCCGCGGGCCGGGCGACCGCGTCGAGGCCGGCACCGTCGCCACCGACACCGCGATCCGCATCGAGGTCACCGCCGTCGGCGACGACACCGCGCTGGCCGGCATCCAGCGGCTCGTGGCCGACGCACAGGCGTCCAGCTCGCGGGCGCAGGCGCTGGCCGACCGCGCCGCGGCGTACCTGTTCTGGTTCGCCCTCGGCGTCGGCGCGCTGACGTTCCTGGTCTGGGCGCTGCTGGGCGAGGCGTCGGCCGCGGTCGAGCGCACCGTGACCGTGCTGGTCATCGCCTGCCCGCACGCCCTCGGCCTGGCCATCCCGCTGGTCATCGCGATCTCGACGTCGATGTCGGCGCGGGCCGGCATCCTGGTGAAGGACCGGCTGGCGCTCGAGCGCATGCGCCAGGTCGATGCCGTCCTGTTCGACAAGACCGGCACGCTGACGGTCGGCCGGCCGGCGGTGGCGGGCGTCGCGGTGGCGTCGTCCGCGGGCGAGGACGAGCTGCTTGCGGTCGCGGCCGCGGCCGAGCGCGACTCCGAGCACCCGCTGGCGACGGCGATCGTCGCGGCGGCGTCGGCGCGCGGCCCGGTGCCGTCGGCGTCGGACTTCCGTTCGCTCACCGGCAAGGGCGTGCGCGCCGTCGTCGACGGTGCGGAGGTCGCGGTGGGCGGGCCGGGGCTGCTGCGCGACCTGGACCTGGCGGTGCCTTCGGCCGTCGAGTCGCAGGTGGCCGAGTGGGCCGCCGCCGGCTCGACGGTCCTCTACGTGGTCCGTGACGGCACCGTGCTCGGCGCGCTGGCCCTGGCCGACGAGATCCGGCCGGAGTCGCGCGAGGCGGTCGCCCTGCTGCGCGACGAGGGCGTCCACACCGTCATGATCACCGGCGACGCCCGCAACGTCGCCGAGTCGGTGGCCGCCGAGGTCGGCATCGACGAGGTCTTCGCCGAGGTGCTGCCCGAGGACAAGGACGCCGCGGTCACGTCCCTGCAGGAGCGCGGGCTGATGGCCGCCATGGTCGGCGACGGCGTCAACGACGCCCCCGCGCTGGCCCGGGCCGACGTCGGCATCGCGATCGGCGCCGGCACCGACGTCGCGGTCGAGTCCGCCGGGGTCGTGCTGGCGTCGGACGACCCGCGCGGCGTGGTGTCGGCGCGCGTGCTGTCCAAGGCCAGCTACCGCAAGATGGTGCAGAACCTGGTGTGGGCGACGGGGTACAACCTGCTGTCCGTCCCGCTCGCGGCCGGCGTGCTCGCGCCCATCGGGTTCGTGCTGCCGCCGGCGGCCGCTGCCGTGGCGATGACGGCCTCGACCGTGATCGTCGCGGCCAACGCCCAGCTGCTGCGCCGGCTCGACCTGCGCCCGGATCGCCTCGGTCGGTAGGTCGGGCCCCTGCTGGGCGGGGCGCTCGGAATGATCACGTTCACTAGGGAATCCCGTGTCGTATTAGGCGTGTAGGCGTGTAGCGGGTCGGGTGATCGTGGTGGCGGCCAGTCGCCGGCGGCCGGTAAGTGGTTGCCAGGGTGCGTCACGAGGCGTTCTCCTGCTTCGCGAGGTCTGCAGGCATCGTGGAGCAGGGAATTGCCTGCTGAACGTGGTCATGTGGGGGCCGGCGGGGCCGTCAGTGCGGCGGGGCAACTGCGGAACACCACAGTGGAACAGTCAGCGGCCGGCGCAGAGAGAGAACAGCGGGGGTGGGGCCGGGCCATTCGGGGGGCGGGCTTCGGCGCTGGGTCCCCGACGATGAGAGCAGCAGGGGCCGGCCGGCTCGGCAAGCCCGGCGAACGGTCATCCGGCGAACGCAGGCACCGAGGGCGACCGGCTCCGATGACGGCGGACCGCTTCGCGGTTGGCGCAGCGGGTGGAGCAGTAGCGCTGCCGCCCGTTGCGGGTGACGTCGGCGAAGGCGACCGAGCAGTCGGAGGCGCCGCAGCGGGCGAGCCGGTGCAGCCCCCGCTGGGTGAGGAACCAGGCCAGCCCGAACGCCGTGATCGCGGCGAACTGGCGCTCCGGCGCGACGTCGTCGGGGCGGAAGTGCACGTGGGGCGGGCCGTTGTGCAGGCTGATCCGCGGGTGCGACGTGCCGGCGGCGAGCAGCCGGTTCAGCGCCCCGATCCGCTCGCCGTCGGTCGGCGCGTCCACCACGGAGGCGAGCGCCGTCCGCCAGCGCCGCAGTCCGGCCGCGTCGTCCGCCGTCGGCGCTCGCTCCAGCAGCAGGTCGTGCTCGGCCGCCAGGCGCACGACGTCGGCGGCCGAGTCGAACCGCTCGTTCACCACCGCGGCCGCGAGCAGCGCACCCTCGTCGCTGTAATGGTTGAAATGCACAATGCCATTACAGCACGGTAGAGGGCATGAGCGAACGAACCTTGGAAGTGGTCCGGGCGTGCGGCCGCTGCGGCGCCGCCGTCCAGCCCGGAACCGTCACGTCCTGGCACCGCACCGGCGACGGCTTCGTCGGTTACGGGCGGTGCGCCTGCGGCGGGCTGGTCGTCGTCCGGCCCGGCTGACACGGGAGTCAGAGCCGCAAGACGTCGACGGCGGCGCGCGCGGCCCGGCCGATGGCGCGGTCGGCCTCCGGCTGCGCCGCGGCGGCGACCGTCGAGGCGGTGAGGGCGGCGACGGCGATTCGGTCGCCTCCCGCCGTCGTCACCACGCCGGCCTCGTGCCGCAGGTTGAGGAACGTGCCGGTCTTGCTGTGGATGGTGAGGGAGTCGGCGGTCAGCTCCGAGCTGAACCGGTTCCGGTTCACCTGGTGACCCAGCAGCTCGCGCAGCCGCGCCGTCGCGGCCGGCACGCTCACGTCGTCGGTCCAGACGCGGCCGAACAACGACACCAGCCCGGCCGCGGTCCCGTGGGTGGCGGCGGCGATGTCGAGCGTCGGCAGCACGTGCCCGCCGCCGTCGGTGGTGGCCCGGACCGCCAGCTCGAGCGCCAGCACGGGGTCGCCCGGCGCGACGGCCGCCGCGGCCTCGTAGAGCCGGCGCATCGGGTGCCGCACGACGATGCCGTCGCACCCCCACCCCTGCAGCGTGCGCGTGACCCGCTCCGGCGGGATCAGCTCGAAGACGGCGTCGGCGGCGGCGTTGTCGCTCACCGACAGCATGAGCAGCAGCAGGTCCTCGAGCGCGATGCGGCTCGGGTGCCGGAACAGCGCCGCGCCCGTGGGCCCGGGCGTCATGCGGCCGGGGACCAGATCGACGGGGCGCGACGGGTCCAGCTCACCGGCCGCGATGAGGTCCAGCGCCACCAGCGCCAGCGGCATCTTGCTCACCGATGCCAGCACGTACGGCACGTGCACGTCGAAGCCCAGGTCCTCGCCGGTGTCGAGGTTGGCGGCGTACAGCGAGCCGCGCAGCCCGGTGCTCGCCCAGTCGGCCCGGACGTCGTGCGCCGTCCGCACCGCCTCGCCGGAGAACCCGAACACGTCGGCCGTGGTCATCGGGCGTCCTCCCGGCCGTCGACGAGACCGGCCAGGCCGGCCGCCGTGGCCAGGGCCGGCAGCAGCGCGCCGACCAGCTCGCGCGACACCTGCGGCCGGGCGGCGACGGCGTACGACCGGCGCACCGCGACGTCGCCCAGCGGCCGCCAGCGCAGCCGGTGCGCCGCGGCCCACGCCCGGGTGCACAGGATCGCGTCGCCGTACTCCAGCGCGGCGGTCAGTGCCTCGGTGTCCGGCGTGCCGACACGCAGCTGGCGGTCCAGCAGGCCGGCCTGCCGGGCCGCGCGGTGGACCGGGTCGCGGACCCACGGCACGTCGTCCTCGGCGGACAGGTGCAGCGCCCGCGGCCGGCCCGAGTCGCCGCCGGCACGGCGCAGCTGGTCCAGGTGCAGACGGCGGCCGCGCAGCTCACCGGCGGCGACGGCGGTCCCAGCGGTCCCGGCGCCGAGCTCGGCGCCGGTGTCCTCCTGGTCCGGCGGGCAGGGCAGCAGCGCGACGTCGAGGCGGGCCCGGCGGACCAGCTCGGCGCGGCGGTCGGCGGGCTCCGCCGCGAACGTCAGCGTCACCCCGGCGTCGGCGGCAGCGCGGCGGGCGGCGACCAGCGCGTGCGGGTCGGGGCCGGGCGGGACGCCGACGGCGAGGCCGGCCGCACGTGCGACGGCAGCCAGCTCGCGGAAGTGCCCGGCGCGGGCGACGAGGTCGGCTGCGTGGGGGAGCAGGGTGCGGCCGACCTCGGTCAGCTCGACCTGCCGCGACGTGCGATGCAGCAGCGTGGCGCCGAGGTCCTGCTCGAGCGCCGCGATGCGCCGGCTCACCACCGGCTGCGGTGCACCGCAGGTGTCGGCGCCGCGGGTGAAGCTGCGCGCCTCGGCCACCGCGACGAACGCCTCGAGCTGCCTCAGCAGGTCCACGCGCAGCAACGATACACATCTGGCATGGATCGGTGGCGGTTGCGTCTTGGACATCGGTCCGATCGGCTTGCGACGGTGGACGGGCTCTCACATCACCCCAGAGGAGGACCCGTGAAGGACCGTCGCCCGACCCGCGCCCCGGAACCCACCCGTCGCACCGTCCTGCGCCTCGGCCTCGCCGCCGCCCCGGTCGCGGCCGCCGCCGGGGGCCTGCTGACGTCGTCGCCGGCGGCCGCCCGGACGGTCTCGGGCCGCCCGCCGCAGGCCGGCGCCGTCGTCGATTCCGCCGTCCTGGAGCTGGAGCGCACCCACGACGTCACTCTGGGGCTGAGCGCGACCAACCTCGCGACCGGCGTGCGCCTCGCGCACCGGCCGGACGAGCGGTTCGCGATCCTGTCGGTGTTCAAGACGCTCCTCGCGGCGGCCGTGCTGGACCGGGCCGACGAGAAGCGGCTGCGGCACCGCGTCTGGTACCCGCCGGCCGACGTCGTCGTGAACTCGCCGGTCACCGCCGAGCACATCGACACCGGCATCACCATCGCCGAACTGTGCGACGCCGCGCTCCGGTACAGCGACAACACCGCCGCCAACCTGCTGCTGCGCGAGATCGGCGGGCCGCGCGGGCTGACGGCGTACGCGCGGTCGATCGGCGACCGCGTCACCCGGCTGGACCGCTGGGAGCCGGAGCTCAACGCCGCGGTGCCCGGCGACGTGCGCGACACCACCACGGCCGCGGCGGTCGCGCGCTCCTTCGAGAATCTGCTGGTGGGACGGGCGCTGCGGCCGGCCGACCGGCGCCGGCTCACCGGCTGGATGCTGGCCAACACCACCTCCGCGGCACGGTTCCGGGCCGGGCTGCCGGGCGGCTGGAAGCTGGCCGACAAGACCGGCGCGGGCGACTACGGCACCAACAACGATGCCGGCGTGGCATGGAACCCGGCGGGCGAGCCGATCGTCATCGTGGCATTGACCCGCCGGAACCGGGTGGACGCGCCGAAGGTCGACGCCGCCCTGGCCGACGCCGCCCGGCTGGTGGCCCAGCGCCTGGGCTGACCGGGGCACTTCTGCATTGGCGCTAGGGTATCCGGAACGACGGCCAAGAACGGGGACCGATGATCAGGACGACAATGCCGCGGCGACTGCTCGCCGCGGTGACCGGCGGCGTGCTGGTGGCGACGGCGGCGGGCTGCAGCGGCGACGACCCGCCGGACGCGACTCCGGTCGCCGAGCAGCTGGCGCAGGCAGTGGCCTCCGGTGACTTCGCCGGCGTCCCGCTCGGCGGCACCAGCGCCGCCGACGCCACAGCGGCGGTCGAGGCCATGGTCGCCGGCATGGGCGAGGCGACCCGGACGGTCACCGTCGCCGATCTCGCCCGGACCGACGACGAGAGCACCCGCGAGGTCACCCTCGACGTCGGCTGGGACCTCGACGGCTCCGCGGCGGCACCCGCGCCGGGCACCGAGACGCCCGTCGCCACGCCGACGCCGAGCGCGACTCCGGACACCCCGGACTGGAGCTACCAGACCACCGCCACCCTGCGCGTCGCCGAGGACACCGAAGCGGGCTGGACCGTCGACTGGTCGCCCGCCCTGCTGCACCCGCAGCTGACCGACGGTGCCACCCTCGACCTTTCGCGGACGCAGGCGCAGCGGGCCGACATCGTGGGCGCCGGCGGCGAGGTCATCGTCACCGAGCGGCCGGTCTACCGCGTCGGCATCGACAAGACCCGCGTCGACGCCGCGGTCGCACCGGACTCCGCCGCCGCGCTGGCCGAGGTCGTCGGCGTCGATCCCGCGGGGCTGGCCGAGCGGGTCCAGGGCGCGGGGGAGCGGGCGTTCGTCGAGGCCATCACGCTGCGCGAGGCCGACGCCGCGCCGCTCCTGGACCAGATCGAGGCCATCGAGGGCGCCGTCGCCATCGACGACACGCTGGCGCTGGCCCCGACCCGCGAGTTCGCCCGGCCGATCCTCGGCACCGTCGGCGAGGCCACGGCCGAGCTGGTCGAGGAGTCCGGCGGACGGGTCGTCGCCGGTGACATCGTCGGGTTGTCCGGGCTGCAGGCGCAGTACGACGCGCAGCTCGGCGGCACGCCGGGCCTCACCGTCGAGCTGGTGCCGCCGGAGCCGCCGGCCGACGCCACCAGCGACCCCAGCGCGGCGCCGGCGGAGGGCGCCGAGGAGCCGGAGCCGGCCGAGCCCGAGGTGCTGTTCGAGCGCGAGCCGGTCGCCGGCACCCCGCTGGCCACCACGCTGAACGTCGACCTGCAGTCGCGGGCCGAGGGCATCCTCGCCGACGTCGCGCCGCCCAGCGCCATCGTCGCGATCCAGCCGTCCACGGGCGCCGTCCTGGCCGCCGCCAGCGGGCCGGGCGGCGAGGGCTACTCGACCGCCACGCTGGGCCAGTACGCGCCCGGCTCGACGTTCAAGGTCGTGACGTCGCTGGCGCTGCTGCGTGCCGGGCTGAGCGCCGACTCCGTCGTCGAGTGCACGCCCGCCGCCACCGTCGACGGCCGCGCGTTCGAGAACTACAGCGACTACCCGTCCGGCGCCATCGGCGAGATCACGCTGCGCGAGGCGGTCGCGAACTCCTGCAACACCGCCTTCATCAACCAGAACGGCGTCGCCGACCAGGCCTCGCTGGCGCAGGCCGCCGCGTCGCTCGGCCTCGGCGCCGAGCACGACACCGGCGCCCCGTCCTTCCTCGGCGCCGTCCCGGCCGAGGCCGACGGCACCGCCCACGCCGCGTCGATGATCGGGCAGGGCGAGGTGCTGGCATCGCCGCTGGCCATGGCGACGGTGGCCGCGTCGGTCGCCGCCGGGCACACCGTCGCGCCGACCATGGTCGACCCGCCCGCCGCGGCGCCCGAGAGCACCCTGACCGCCGACGAGGCGAGCGTGCTGCAGGACCTCATGCGCGCCGTCGTCGAGGAGGGCAGCGGCGAGTTCCTGGGCGACGTCCCTGGCGACCCGGTCGGCGCGAAGACCGGCACCGCCGAGTACGGCACCGAGTCCCCGCCGCGCACCCACGCCTGGATGATCGCCACCCAGGGCGACCTCGCGGTCGCGGTGTTCGTCGAGGACGGCGAGTCCGGCTCGCGCACCGCCGGCCCGCTGCTCGAGGAGTTCTTAGGGGGTACCCCTTAAGCGGCTGAGCGCCGGCTCACGAGATACGGCCGGAGCTCGGGCTCCAGGTGCGAGGCGAGCGTGCGCGAGTACGTGGCCGTCAAGTGGTGGTCATCGCGCCAGACGACGACGTTGCCGATGACGGCCGGGCACTGGTCGGACGGGCAGATGGCGCGGGTGAGGTCGACGACGTCGACGCCGCCGAGCTCGCGCGCCGCGACCAGCTGCTCGTCGCCGGCCTTCTCGACGGCGTCGGCGCGCGGCTGGGCGCACTCGGTCAGCTCGTCCGGGTGCGCGCTGACGCACTCGGCCGGGTCCTGGCCGAGCCACGGCGTGTTCTCCAGCACGACCAGCTCGACGCCGGCCGCGCGCACCGCCTCCCAGCTCTCGCGCAGGCCGTCGGCGAGCCGGTCCGCGCTGGCGTCGTCGCCCAGCTCGCGGCCGTTCTCGAACACCCGGTAGGAGTTGCTGCCCGACGTGACGACGAGGTCCGGCTTGTCCGGCCCGGTCAGCCGCTCCAGCAGCGTCTCGTTCCAGTCGTGGCACGAGGTGTACGGCACGCCCGCGGCCGTCGTGATGTCGGCGGAGAGGAACCCGCACGACGACTTCGTGTAGGTCTCGATGCGCCAGCCGTACCGGTCACCCAGCTCGTCCAGCGCCGGCTGCCACTGCGCCGCGTGCGAGTCGCCGGCCAGCGCGATGACGCGGTCGGAGTCGAGGTCGCCGTACGCGCAGCTGGCGAGGTCGGCGTCGTGGGCGTTCTGCTGGCAGCCGTCGGGGTAGATGTCCGGGTTGTCCTCGGGCACCTCGAGCGGGTCCGGCGTCAGGGCCGGCACCTGGTCGACGGGGACGCCGTCGGGATCGCCGGACGGGTCCGGGCTCAGCACGGCGGCGCCGGGGGCGGCCTCGTCGGCGCTGGCGTAGTCGGGGACGGCCCGGACGGTGATGAGCGCGGCCACGAGCGCCGTCGCCGTCGCCAGCACCCCGACGGCGACCGCGCGGCTGGGCCGGGCGGCGAGCACACGGGCGTGGTGGATGGGCGCTTCGACCAACCGGTACGTGAGCCATGCCGGTCCGAACGCGGCCGCCACCACCAACGTGCCCTGCGCCGGCGACAGCGTCCCCCACACCGCGCTCGCCACCATGAGCAGCGGCCAGTGCCACAGGTACAGCGAGTACGACAGCCCGCCCACCCACCGCATCGGCG
>NZ_SMKL01000093.1 GCF_004348545.1 Jiangella ureilytica
TTCTTAGGCCGCGGAGCCGCGGGTCAAGCGGACCCCAAGGGCGCGCAGCGCCCACCGGTCCGCTTGAGGCGCGGATTCGCGGCTAAGAGAATGGGCAGCAGGGGGACGGGGGAACCCAACCCAACCCAACCCCACGACCCCGAGAACGATCAGTCCCGGTCAGCGCCCAACCGCTCCAGCAGCGCCGTCAACTCCGCAGCCACTCCGGGGGTCGCCGCCAACGCCAGATCGTTTCCGGCGGGCGCGCCGCGTAGACCGCTGACCACGGCACCGGCCTCGGCGGCGATCAGGCCGCCGGCGGCGAGGTCCCAGGGGTTCAGCCCGCGCTCGTAGTAGGCGTCCAGCCGGCCGGACGCCACCGAGCAGAGGTCGAGCGCCGCCGCACCGGCCCGCCTGATGTCGCGCACCCGAGGCACGACCTCCAGCAGCACGGAAGCCTGCCGCGCCCGCCGGCCGGCGTCGTAGCCGAAACCGGTCCCGACCAGCGCCAAGGACAGCGACTCGCAGGAGGACACCCGCACCGGCCGGCCGTCCAGGAAGGCGCCCCCGCCCTGCACGGCCGTCCAGGTCTCGCCGCTCGCCGGGTTGAGGACCACCCCGGCGACCACGACGCCGTCGACCTGGGCGGCGATGGACACCGCGTACTGCGGGATGCCGTACAAATAGTTGACCGTGCCGTCGATGGGGTCGACCACCCAGTCGACCCCGGTCGAGCCCACGACGACGCCGTCCTCCTCGCCCACGAACCCGTCGTCGGGGCGGGCGGCGAAGAGGCGGGAGCGGATCAGCGCCTCGGCGGCGGTGTCGGACTCCGTCACGACGTCGGTGGGCGTCGACTTGGTGCCGGCGACGGTCATGCGCTCGACCGCCTCGCGCCGGTCGCGGACGAGGTCACCGGCCTCGCGGGCGGTCTTCTCGGCCAGGCCGAGCAGCGATGCGGGCGTCAAGGGCGTCACGGGTACGGAGGCGAGTCGACGCCGCACAGGGCGGGCTGCTCGCCGCGCAGGTTGGGGCAGCAGCCGGCCGGGCACACGTCGTGCGCCGGGCCGGGCGCGCCGATGCTGGCCCGCGTCACCGACTCCCCGCGCTCGACGGCGGACCGCTCGAGCAGGAGGTCGATGACGGTGTCGACGAAGTCAGGGTGCGTGCCGGCGGTGGCCGCCCGGGCCGCCGCGATACCGAGCTCCTTCGCCGTCGCCAGCGCCTCGGTGTCGAGGTCGTAGGCGACCTCCATGTGGTCGGACAGGAACCCGATGGGCGCCAGCACGACGGCCTCCACGCCCTCGGCCGCCAGCGCGGCCAGGTGGTCGTTGACGTCCGGCTCCAGCCAGGGCATCGACGGCGGGCCGCTACGCGAGCAGTAGACGAGGTCGTGCGCCCGCGACACCCCCGTCCGCGCCTCGACCTGGGCACTGACGGCGGCGGCGACGGCCTGGTGCTGCGCGACGTACGCGCCCCCCGTCGGGCCGGCGGTCTCGGCCATCGCGACCGGGATCGAGTGCGTCACGTAGACGATCCGCGCCCTGTCGGCCACCGAGCGCGGCAGGTCGCCCAGCGCCCCCACGACGCCGTCGGCGTTGGCCGTGACGAAGCCGGGATGGTCGAACGAGTGCCGCAGCCGGTCGATGCGCGGCGCGCCGGGCCCCACCGCCGCGACCGCGCGCCAGAGGTCCTCGCGGTACTGCCGGCAGCCGGAGTACGAGTCGTACGCGCTGGTCACGAACGCGGCGACCCGCCGGACACCGTCGTCGCGCATGCGGGCGAGCTCGTCGGCGAGGTAGGGGGCCCAGTTGCGGTTGCCCCAGTAGACCGGCAGCGAGATCTTCCGCTCGGCCAGCTCGTGCTCGAGGTTGGCGATCAGCGCGCGGTTCTGGTCGTTGATGGGGCTGCGCCCGCCGAACAGGCGGTAGTGCTCGCCGACCTCTTCCAGCCGCTCGCGCGGGATGCCCTTGCCGCGCGTGACGTTCTCGAGGAACGGGATGACGTCGTCCTGACCCTCAGGACCGCCGAACGAGACGACCAGCAGAGCGTCGTAGGGATCGGTGATGCTCACTCATGAGAGCCTAGCGCCCATGCTGTGGCAGAACTGGGCGCGCACCGTGCAGGCGCGCCCGCTGCGCGTCGAACGACCCACCAGCGCTGCCGAGGCCGCCGCCGTCCTCACCGCCGCCGCGAACGACGGGGTCCGGGTCAAGCCGGTCGGCGCGGGACACAGCTTCACCCCGATCGCCGCGACCGACGGCGTGCAGGTCCGGCTCGACGGGCTCAGCGGCCTGCTCACCCTCGACACCGAGGCGGGAACGGCCACCGTCGGTGCCGGTACCCGGCTGCACGAGCTGAACGCCCTGCTCAGCGGGCACGGCTACGGCCTGACGAACATGGGCGACATCGCCGTGCAGACGGTCTCCGGCGCCATCGCGACCGGCACCCACGGCAGCGGCCGCGCGTCGGCGTCGCTGTCGGAGCAGGTGGTCGCGCTCGAGATCGCGCTGCCGGACGGGTCGGTACGGACGCTTCGCAGCACCGACACCGGCGCCGACGGCGACCTCTTCCAGGCCGCCCGGCTCGGCCTCGGGGCGCTCGGCATCGTGACCAGTGTCACCTTCCGGGTCGAGCCGGCGTTCACGCTGCGCTCCAGCGTCGAGCGGACGACGCTGGACGCCGTCTGCGAGCGGTTCACCGAGCTCGAGTCCGAGGACCACTGCGACCTCTACTGGCTGCCGTTCACCAACGCCGTGCAGCTCACCGTCAACCGGCGCACCGGGGAGCCCGCCGCGCCGCCGCACCCCGTCGCCGCCTGGTGGTCCGGCGACGTCGTCGAGAACGCCGGCCTGGCCCTCGTCCAGCGGGTGACCCGGGCCGCGCCCAAGACCACACCGGCCGTGAACGCCGTCGCCGCCCGGCTCATCGGCGGCCGCACGTTCGTGGACACCGCGCCGAAGGTCTTCACCAGCACGCGGCGGGTCCGGTTCCACGAGATGGAGTACGCGCTCCCCCGCTCCGCGGCGGCCGGCGCCCTGCACGCTCTGCGCGACCTCACGGCCCGCGGGCCCTGGCGCGTCGCGTTCCCCGTCGAGATCCGCCTCGCCCCCGCCGACGACGTCTGGCTCTCGCCCGCGCACGGCCGCGAGACCGTCTACGTCGCCACCCACGCCTATCCCCGCACCGACTACCGCGGCTGGTTCGCCGCCGTCGAGAACCTGTGGCTGGAGTACGGTGGGCGACCCCACTGGGGAAAGCTCCATACCCGTGATTCGGGGTATCTTCGCGACCAATATCAGCGAATGGGGTCGTTCCGGGCGGTCCGCGACCTGGTCGACCCCCAGAGGATCATGGCCAACGAGTACCTCGACCAGGTCCTGGGCGGTTGAACCGGACATGAAAAGCTGCTCGTCAAAGGGCCGGCGTGGCGGCGTGGCGGCTTGGTCCGACCCTGTCCCGCGGGTGACGATGGTGGCAGTCGTGATGGGGAGGTGAGGATGTGCGCGAGCTTCGGCTGATCGCGGTCAGCGAGGACGGCGCCCATCTGATCCTCTCCGGGAACGACGGTGAACAGTTCGCGTTGCGGGTGGACGACCGCCTGCTCGCCGCGATCCGAGGCGACCGAGCGAGGTTGGGACAGTTGGAGATCCGGCTCGAAAGCCAGCTACGTCCACGCGACATCCAGGCACGCATCCGGGCCGGCGAGTCCGTCGACTCCGTGGCCGCGGTCGCGGGGATGCCCCGCGAGAAGGTCGAGCGCTTCGCCGGCCCCGTCCTCGCCGAGCGCGAGCACATCGCCGGCCGCGCCCGGCAGGCCACCGTCCGCCGGCTCGGCGGCGACGGCCCCCCGCAGACCCTCGAGGCCGCCGCGGGCGCCACCGCCAAGGTCCACGGCGCCGACCCCGACCTCGTCGAGTGGGACGCCTGGCGCCGCGAGGACGGCCGCTGGCTGGTCCGGTTCGCCTGGGCCGGCGAGGAGGAGGACTCCGCCCTCTTCTCGTTCGACCCGTCCGGCCGCACCGTCGTGCCCGAGGACGACAACGCCCGCTCCATCGCCGGCGTGCTGCCCGCCGAGACCCCCGCCGACCCCGAGCCCGACGTCCCGACGGGGCCCGCCCGGCTGTCCGTGGTGGGGTCGCGCGGCGCGGCCGGCGGCCCGTCGCCGGCCGACGATGACGACGGGGGCCCCGACCTCCCCGCCTTCCTCAAGCCGTCCGGCGTCGGCCCGGTGCGCGGCCTCGTCCGCGACCACGACGCCCCCGGCACCGATGACGACGAGTTCGAGAACACCACGCCGATCCCGACGGCCGCCTCCCGTCGCAACCGGCGCACCACCACGCGTCCCGGCCGCGAGCGCCGGCGCCGCGAGCCCGACCTCTTCCACGACCACGCCCCCGAGCCGGCTGCTCCGGCCGCGCCGGAGGCGCGCGATGCCCGGGGCGCCCGCGAGGAGCCGGCCGCCCGCGACGAGGACGACACCGTCACCAGCGAGCGGCTGCGACTGAGCGACATCGCCCAGCACGTCGAGACCGAGGAGGCCGCCGAGGCCGACCTCACCGCCACGGCCGACGAGTCCGCCCCGCCGGCCCGCAAGCCGAGCTCGCCGCGCTCCCGCCGGCCCAGCGTCCCGAGCTGGGACGAGATCATGTTCGGCCGCCGCAAGAACGACTGACGCCCTCAACCGCCCCAACGGGATGGTTGAGGGATCGGTGTCGCCAGAGCGACACGAATCCTTCAACCATCGCGCCGCCCGGTACTCGTCGGGGATTCATCCAAAATTCGATCTCTCGCCAATGGGACGATCCGGACCAGGTGCATCGAAGGCATTCACTGCTGCGGACACATCTCCTCAGTCCCAAGGATTCAGATGTCCGCACCCAGCACCAGAACACGACGCCGGCGGCTGACGCCGGCGTTGTTCGCCCTGACGGCGAGCGCCGTCGCGTTCGGTCTGCTCACGACCGTGCCTGCGGCCCAGGCGGCCGAGAGCGATGGCCCGCCGCTGACCGACGACGCGATCGAGCTGGTCGACCGCACCGAGCAGATCGGCCCCGGCATCACGCTGCGCGAGCTGACGTCGGTGACACCCACCGGGTGGTATGACCAGCACATCCTCACCGCCGACCTCGCCAACCCGGCCGTCACCAGCGACCTGCTCGCCGGCGAGCACGTCACCGACCGGGCGCCGACCTCGGTGATGGTGAACGGGGCCGGCGCGGTCGCCGGCGTCAACGGCGACTTCTTCGACATCAGCAACTCCGGCGCACCGCTCGGCGCGGAGGTGCGCGACGGCGAGCTGCTCAAGTCCTCGGACTACGGCACCTGGACACACGTCGGCGTCGGCGCGGACGGCATCGGCCGCGCGGTCGACATGACGCTGGACGCGACCGCGACGTTCGGGGGGACGGCGCACCGCGTGGTCTCGCTGAACGCCTCGAACACCCTCGCCGGCTCCCCCAACGGCGCCATCGTCGCCTACACGCAGAAGTGGGGCTCCTACCGGCGCGGCATCGGCGTCAGCGGCGCCACCGACGTCGCCTCCGTGCTCGTGCAGGACGGCGAGGTCGTCTCCGTCGACCCGACCACAGCCGGCGAGGGCCCGATCCCGGCCGGCGCCTTCGTGCTGGTCGGCCGCGAGGCCGGCGCCGCCGCGATCCGCACGCTGCAGCCCGGCGACGCCGTCACGCTCACCTACGAGCTCAGCGACGAGATCGCCCAGCAGATGCGCTTCGTCATCGGCTCCAACCGCGAGCTCGTCCGTAACGGCGCCGCCCGCCCGGACTCCGAGCTCGACAACGACGTCCACCCGCGCACCGTCATCGGGTTCAAGGACGGCGGCAAGACGATGATCCTCATGACGAACGACGGGCGGCAGTCGCCGGTCAACGGCATGACGATGCGCGAGCTCGCGCGGTTCATGGTCCGTCTGGGCGCCGAGACCGCCTGGAACCTCGACGGCGGCGGCTCGACCTCGATGGTCGCCCGCCCCCTCGGCAACGAGACGGCGACCGTCCGCAACAGCCCGTCCGACGGCTCCGAGCGGCTCGACCCCAACGGCGTCGGCCTGTTCGTGACGCCGGGCAACGGCCGGGCCAAGCAGCTCGTCATCACGCCGGGCGAGGACGAGGCGCGGGCGTTCCCCGGCCTGCACCGCACCCTGACCGCCAAGGCCGTCGACAACCACCTGACGCCGGTCGCGCTGGACCCGGCGCAGGTTCGGTGGCGCAGCAGCGGCGGCACGTTCCACGGCTCCGTCCTCGAGGTGCCGACGAACCGGCGCGGGCGGGTCACCGTCCATGCGACCGCCGGCGCGGCCCAGGGCGTGCGCAGCATCGACATCCTCGGCGAGCTGGCCTCGCTGGAGCTGTCGACGAACCGCCTCTCCATCAGCGACGCGGGCCCGCAGCACGCCGTCCAGGTCGCCGTCACGGGCCGCGACGCGCAGGGCTTCGCCGCCCCCGTCGAGCTCGTCGACCTCGACCTCAGCTACGACAAGACGGTCGTCGACATCACGTCGTCGGGCACCGGCCTGAAGGTCACCCCGCTGGCCGCCGGCGGCACCGTCGTGGAGCTGACGGCGGCCGGCCAGACGGTGAAGCTGCCGGTCACGGTCGGCGTCCAGACCGTTCAGGTCTACGACTTCCAGGACGACTACGCCGCCAACGGCCGCTGGACCCGCAACGGCACCGCCGGCGCGCGCATGGACATCCTGGACGACCCCGAGGGGATCCGGCTGGAGTTCGGCGCCGCCCGCAACAAGGGCATCACCGCGGCCAGCAACGCCGGCCGCTGGGTCGAGATCCCCGGCCAGCCGCTGCGCGTCCGCATCAAGATCAAGTCCGACGTGTTCATCCCCAGCGGTCTCACCTACGCCGGCTTCTGGGACGCCGAGGGCACCTCGATCGGCGTCTACGGCAACGGGCTGCAGCCGTCGCCCGAGTGGCAGTACGCGACGTTCACGATCCCGTCGACGGCGGTGTTCCCGATCCGCTTCAACTCGTTCCAGGGCATCAACACGGCGGTCGACCAGCAGGTGCCGGGCCGGTTCGTCATCGGCGGGCTCGAAGCCGACGTCCCATCGCAGATCGACCTGCCCGAGGAGGCGCCGCTGCGCGCCGACCCGCTGATCTCGGCCGACGGCCAGGCGCAGCCGGGCGCGGACTGGACCTTCGCCACCCTGTCCGACGTGCAGTTCACCGCGGCCGCGCCCGACCTCACCCAGGTCGCCGTCGCCGCCCTGAACCGCATCCGGGCCGAGGAGCCGGACCTCGTCGTGCTCAACGGCGACATCGTCGACCGCGGACTGCCCGAGGACATCGCGCTGGCCCGCGAGACACTCGAGGAGGGCGGCTGCGACCTGATCGCCGTCGGCGAGGAGCCCGAGGCCGAGAGCACGCCGGACCACGACTCCGGCACGGTCCCCTGCTATTACGTGCCGGGCAACCACGAGTCGTACGGCGTCAACAACACCCAGGGGACGCTGGCCGCCTGGGAGGCCGAGTTCGGGCAGCCGTTCCGGACCTTCGACCACAAGGGCACCCGGTTCATCCTGCTCAACAGCGCGCTGGGGAGCCTCCGGGGGTCGGACTGGGACCAGCTGCCCATGCTGCAGGAGGCGCTGGAGACCGCGGCCGGCGACGACGCCGTCAGCAACGTCATGGTCTTCGCCCACCACCCGGTCGACGACCCGGCCGAGACGAACGCCAGCCAGCTCGGCGACCGCATGGAGGTCCGGCTGGTCGAGAAGCTGCTCGCCGACTTCCGCGCCGCCAGCAACAAGGGCGCGGCCATGGTCGGCTCGCACGCCCAGATCGTGAACGTGCAGCGCCAGGAGGGCGTCCAGTACGTCGTCCACCCGTCGTCGGGCAAGGCGCCGTACGGCACCCCGGACCGCGGCGGTTTCACCGGCTGGGTCGAGTGGAGCGTCGACCGCGACGGCTCCGGCGCGCAGCAGTGGCTCAGCGCCGACGTCCGGGCGTTCGCCCAGCAGGTCGTCGTCGAGGCGCCGGAGACGGTCGAGGTCGGCCGCGCGGCCACCGTCGGCGGGCACGTCGTCCAGCCGTCCGGCGTGCTGCCGGGCAGTCGGGTCGTGCCGCTCGCCTACCCGATGTCCGTGCACTGGTCCGGCGACGACGGCCTCGCGATCGGCTCCGGCGACGCGGCGGTCCGGCGTGCTCGGGCGCAGGGGAAGGTCGCGATCCTGGACCCGGTGACGCGGCAGCTGACGGGGCTGCGCACGGGTGAGGTGACGCTCGAGGTGACGAACGACTCGATGCGGCCCTACACCGGTGCGGAGTCGCTGGCGCCGGTCACGGGCCGGACGACGGTGCGCGTGGTGGCCGCCGCCGGTGCGGCCGCTCGGGTCGGCGCCGACGCGCCGGTCTTCACCACCCTCGCCGTGCCCACCGTCCAGCCGGTGACGCTCACCAACACGGGCGACCGGCCGCTGGTGGTCTCCGGGCTGACGGTGACGGCGGACGACTTCGCGGTGGTCGACCCGGCCCCCTGCACCGGTGCGCCGATCGCTCCGGGCGCGTCGTGCGAGGTGCCGGTCCGGTTCACGCCGGACGGCGCCGGCGCGACGGCCGCGCGCCTGGTGATCGAGAGCAACGCGCCCGGCGGCGCCGTCGAGGTGACGCTGACGGGGGCTGCCAGCCGGCCCGTCGTCGTCGACGGCGACCGGCCCGGCCAGGACTGACCGGACGGGGAGCGGGCGGCCGCCGTCCGCTCCCCACACCCGGCTGACCTGCGCCAACGGAGAAATCTGAGAAAAGTCTCATCTGGATGTATCTGGGGCGCTCCCCCGGTCTCTGTATCTGTGAACGTCGCGACTGACCACCAGGCGGCGTTCCGCGGACCAGGGACTCCCGGCCGTGCGTGCACACCGAGGGGAGGCGACCATGGCGGCACCACGCGCACCACGCCTGGCCGCACCCGTCCGGCCCGTGCACGACGGCCTCGCTCCCCTGGAACCGTGGCGGGCTCTTTCGAGAAACCGCGTCGTCGAGATCCTCGCAGCCAGGCGGCGCAGACGTCCAC
Source organism: Jiangella ureilytica (assembly GCF_004348545.1). GTDB lineage: Bacteria > Actinomycetota > Actinomycetes > Jiangellales > Jiangellaceae > Jiangella > Jiangella ureilytica. The sequence goes on from NZ_SMKL01000093.1 coordinate 9,022, forward strand.
GACGTCTGCTCGTACAACGTCTGTGAAGCCGGGGGGCTGCTGCGATGGTCAGCACAACGGGGGGTGACGGGTACGTGGGCAGGGCGCGGTTCGCCGCGCCTGGGGGCGCGTGCCCGTCACTGACGGCGATCTACCTGCATCTATACTCTGGGCGGTGGCCGATCTGTCCGTCAGCGAGCTCGTCGAGGCGGCGTCCAGGGGCGATCAGCTCGCCTGGGACCGCCTGGTCGACGACCATGCCTCGCTGGTGTGGGCGGTGGTTCGGAGTCACCGTCTCCACGGCGGCGACGCCGAGGACGCCTTCCAGAGCACGTGGCTGCGTCTGGTCGAGAACCTCGAGCGTCTCGTCCACCCGGAGCGGCTGGCGGCTTGGCTGGTCACGACGGCGAAGCGCGAGTGCCTGCGGCTCCTGCGCCGCGGCGGCACCGAGCTGCCCGACGTCCACATCGCCGACCGCGCCGACGACGCGGCTCCTGCCGCTCCCGGGCCTGCCGAGGCCTTCCTCGCACACGAGGAGCAGGTCGAGGTCCTCCGGGCCTACCAGCGGCTCGAGCCCCGCTGCCAGGACCTCTTGCGGCTCACCGTCGCCGTGGCCGACCCGCGCTACGCCGACGTCGCCGCGGAGCTCGACATGCCCGTCGGCAGCGTCGGCCCCACCCGGCAACGCTGCCTCCAGCACCTGCGCCGCCTCATGCGCGACCATGAGGACGGCGCCACTGACGACTCCAGCACGGCCGATGTCCATCGGCGCACCGGCCGGCGCTGAAGGGGGACCCCATGGCTGACGACGACCGCTTGGTCGACCGCCTCCGCGAGGTCATCGACGCCACCGACCCGCCGCCGCAGCGGCTGATCGACGTGGCCAAGGCGAGCCTCGCCTGGCGCACGGTCGACGCCGAGCTGGCCGAGCTCATCTCCGACTCCAGCACCGAGCCCGCCCTGGCCGTGCGCTCGGCCGGCGAGGCGCCGCGGCTGCTGACGTTCACGGCCGGCGACACCGTCGTCGTGCTCGAGGTCACCCGCGAGGCCGGCGCGCACCGCGTCATGGGACAGATCGTCGCCCCGGGAGCCGCGACGGTCGAGGTGCGCCACTCCGACGGCGTCGTCTCCGTCACCACCGATCCCGACGGCCGGTTCCGCGCCGCGCCCGTGGCCGGCGGCCCCATCTCGGTGAGCTGCCGCTTCGACGACGGCGTGCGTCCCGCCGTCGTGACCAGCTGGGTGAGCATCTGAGCATGAGCGACGCCGAACGGGTCACCACCGGGAAGTCCGGCGCCGGCGTCGTCCGGCAGGCCGGCACCTACCGCAAGGAGTCCGCCCATGACGACCTCATCGGCGAGGGCGCCCGGCTGATCTGGCTCCGCGCGCAGGGCATCCCGGCCGCCGAGGTGCTCGAGTGCGGCCCCGGCCTGCTGGTCACCGCCGAGGTGCCCGGCCGCCCCGTCGCCGGCGACTGGCCGGCCGAGGCCCGCGACCACGTCGTCGACGCCCTGGCCGAGCTGACCCGCGCGCTGCACGCCCTGCCGGTCGACGAGTGCCCGTTCGACCGGCGGCTCGCCGTCACCGTGCCGGCGGCACTCGAGGCCGACATCGACCTCGACGACCTCGACGAGGAGCGGCTGGGCTCGACCCGCGAGCAACTGGTCGCCGAGCTGCTGGCCACCCGCCCGGCCGGCGAGGACCTCGTGGTCTGCCACGGCGATCTCGGCACCCTCAACGTCATGGTCGACCCCTCCACGTACGAGGTGACGGGCGTGGTCGACGCCGGCCGCCTGGGTGTCGCCGACCGCTGGCTCGACCTCGCCATCGCCACCCGGTCGCTCGAGGGCCGGGTGGGCGGCTCCGGTTCCGCCTCGCGGTACCTGCGCGCTTACGGCGTCGAGCTGGACGCCGAGAAGCTCGCCTTCTACCGCCTGCTCGACGAGTTCTTCTGAGTCGTTCGAGGGTGGCCGGGGTGATGGGGTGGGCCGGGGTGAGGTGGGCTCCCCGTCCCCCTGCTGCCCATTCTCTTAGCCGCGTGCGCACGCCTCAAGCGGACCGGTGGGCGCTGCGCGCCCTGGGGGTCCGCTTGACCCGTGCACCCGCGGCCTAAGAACGGGCAGCTATCAGGGGGACGGGGAGACCCTGGGCACGCCTCACCGCCCGCGTGCCCGTTTCGCGTCCCCGTATCGCGTGCCCGTTTCACCCAGTTGGCCCGGTTCGCCGGGCTGTGCACCGCGATGATCATCGGCGATCCGCTACATCACCAGGCCTTCTGCCACATCACCAGGCATGCATGCCTCGTGAAGCGGCAGAAAACCTCGTGACGGCCCCGCGAAACGCGCCAAATCCCACCACGTGGACACCAGCAGGCCGCCAGGACCCCGTGCCCGTCGCCAGACTCCCCCCGTCCCCCTGATAGCTGCCCGTTCTTAGGCCGTGCGGGTGCGGTCAAGTCCAAGCCCCCCAACCACATGGTCAAGCAACCACCGAGGGCGCGGACTTGAGGGCACCCGCGCGGCTTAAGAGAATGGGCAGCAGGGGGACGGGGGGCCTCACCCCGTGGCGAAAGGCAGCGGCTCGGCGCCGGACTCGGCGACCCGGGCGCTCACCGCGGTCATGCGGCGCCGGTGGTGGTGCCGGCAGAGCACCTCGTAGCCGACCACGCCGGCGCCGTCGGTGTCGCCGACGACGACCTGTTCGCCCTCGGTGACCATGATGCCGCCGACGGTGCGGGCGTTGTGGGTCGCGCGCCGGCCGCACCAGCACAGCGCCTCGACCTGCAGGGTCTCGACGCGGTCGGCCAGCTCGACCAGCCGCGCCGACCCCGGGAACAGCCGGGTGCGGAAGTCGGTGAGGATGCCGAACGCGTAGACGGGGACGTCCAGCTCGTCGGCGATGCGCCCGAGGTCGTCGACCTGTTCGGCGGTGTAGAACTGGGCCTCGTCGCCGATGACGTAGTCGATGCGCGCGCCCGCCGTGAGCCGGGCCGCCACCAGCGCCCACACCTGCGTCGACGGCGACACCTCGACGGCGTCGGCCGAGAGCCCGAGGCGGCTGGACACCGTCGCCACGCCGGCACGGTCGTGCGACGTCAGCATGAGCCCGGCCAGGCCGCGACGGCGGTGGTTGTAGTCGGTCTGCAGGGCCAGGGTGGACTTGCCGCAGTCCATGGTTCCGGTGAAGAAGTGCAGCTCAGCCACCCCGATCAGGCCTCTCCGACGAGCAGCGGCACCATGAGCTCGTCCTCGCTCAACGCCCCGTGCAGCCCGCGCAGGCGGGTCTCGACGGGGAAGACGCTGCGCCGCTCGACCGCGCAGTCGCCGTGGACGCTGGCGACGACGTCGCCGATGCGCTCGGCGACCCGCGACTCGACGGCGCCGAACCAGCCGGCCGCGACGGCCTCGGCGCGGGTCAGGACCTCGGCCCGGTCGCCCAGCACCGACCGCCAGGCGGCGGCGACGTCGCCGGCCCCGTCGGCCGACGCCGTGTACACGTGCCGGAACCGTGCCTCGCCGGCCACGAGCGCCACGCCCTCGCGCAGCGCCGGCACGTCGTCGACGTCGATCCGGCGGTCGGGCTCGACGTCGACCATGCCGTGGTCGGCGGTGACGACGAAGACGGTGCCGGCCGGCAGCTCGTCGTACAGCTGCTCGGCGAACCGGTCGACCATGGCCAGCTGGTAGCGCCACGCGGCGGAGCGCCAGCCGTGCTGGTGGCCGGTGTAGTCGAGGTCGCCGTCGTAGACGTAGACCAGCGAGGGCGCCGGCCCGGACGACCGCTCGACGGCCGCCGCGACCCGCTGACCGTAGGAGTTGGCGGCGCGGAACGGGCCCGCCATGGCCGCGCGGGTCAGCCCGGTGTCGCGGAAGCTGCTCTGCCCGATGACAGTCGTCTCGACGCCCGACCGCGAGGCGCGGTCGAACAGCGACGGGTACGGCTGGTAGGTCAGGGGGTCGAGCGGGGGGTCCCACTTGAGCGCGTTGAAGATGCCGTCGCCGCCGGGCACCCGCGAGGTGTAGCCGACGATGCCGTGCTTGCCCGGCGGCAGCCCGGTGCCGAGGCTGGTCAGGCTGGTCGCCGTGGTGGTGGGGGTGCCGGCGGTGATGGCGCGACCGGCCAGCGACGCCAGGAACGGCGCCTGCGCGGGATGGGCGCGCAGCAGGTTCCAGCCGAGCGCGTCGACCAGCAGCACGCAGTAGCGGCGGGCCGGCGGCAGGCCGAGCACGTCGACCTCGCCGTTGACGCCCAGCGCGGCCAGGACGGACGGCAGCAGGTCAGAGAGGGCGCCCTCGCCGTAACGCGGCAGCGGCACCGGTCACCGCACGCTGACGGTGGCGGCGGACAGCGCGCGGGCGAAGGTCAGCAGGTCGCGGACCCGCCCGCTGCCGTCGCCGGCCTCGCTGACCCGGAGCGTGAAGTCGTCGGACGTCAGCGCGCCGGTGTAGCCGTGGTCGGCCTCGCAGTCGGGGTCGCCGCAGGTGGCCGGCTCGAGGTCGATGCGGCTCATGGCGCCCCAGCCGACGGTGAGGACGACGTCGAGCGCCGGGGTGCCCGTGCGGTACGCGGCCGGCGTCGTGACCGTGCGGCTCACCACGACCGAGGTGACGCGGTCGAGCGGCACCGCCTCGGTGGACGTGGTGGCGTACGGCACGTCGTGGGTGTCGTCGGAGGGGTACTCGTCGGTATGGCCGACGATGAGCCTCGTGGGCGTGAGCACCAGCACGCTGACGTGCCGTCGCAGCTCGTCGCGGTCGAAGTGCGGCTCGTGGTGCACCACGTAGGAGTCGACCGCCTCGCCGGCCAGCGAGGTCTCGAGCATGTCCGCGACGAGGTCCGGGTAGTACCCGGCCTCCTGGATGGCCAGGCGAAGGCCCTCACGCGTCCCTGTGTCCGCCATTCCTCCATCCTCGCACGCTCGTGGTGCATCCCGTCACGGCAGCCGCCGTGTGTACCAGTCCTGTCGCGCGGCCGGCGCGGCGACCGTCGCCGACCCGTTGACGACGGCCAGCCCCGACTCGGCGGCGAGCACCGGGTCGAGCTCGATCGAGCGGATCTCCGGCACGTCGTCGACCAGCCGCGACATGCGGTGGACGAGGTCCTCGACCGCGCCCAGGTCGGCCATGATGCCGCCCTGGTAGCCCATGAGTAAGGCGGCCGCCTTCACCTCGCGCACCATCTCCGCGGCATCGCGGTCGGTCAGCGGCGGGATGCGGTAGGAGCGGTCGCCCAGCAGCTCCGACGCCACCCCCGACACGCCGAACGACACCACCGGCCCGAACAGCGGGTCCTCCCAGGCCCGGACGGCCACGGGCACGCCGCCGGGGGCCATGGGCTGCACGACGAACCCGGCCTCGGCGGGATCGGTGAGCGTGCGCGTCATGGTCGCCCAGGCGTCGCGCATCTCGTCGTCGGTGTCGATGTTGCGCCAGACGGCGGCGAGGTCGGGCCGGTGCCGCAGCCGCGGCGACGTCGCCTTGAGGACCACGTCGCCACCCAGCTCGCCCAGGGCCGCCAGGGCCGCCTCGACCGTCGCCACCGGCACCATCGGCAGCAGGTCGACCCCGTAGGTCGCCAGCAGCTCACGCAGCACGTCGGGACCGAGCTCGACGCCGTCAGCGCCCGGCCCGCCCGGCGACGAGGCCAGCACCCCGCGCACCAGCCGGCTCGCGGCCGCCGGGTCGCGGTTCTCCAGGCGCGGCACCTTGCCGTGGCTGCGCCGCCGCCACTCCGCGTAGGCCGTGGCGTGCCCGAGCGCCCGGGCGGCCTCCTCGGGCGAGGGGTACGACGGCACCGATCCCGGCCCGCGCACGCCGCGCCGGCCCTGGAACGTCGTGACGACGGGCTTGCCCGCCGCCGCGGCCACCTCCGACAGCGCGGCCGCGACGTCGTCGTCGCCGGGCGCGTCGACGGCCGGGGCGTAGACGACCAGGACGGAGCTGACGGCGGGCTCGTCGACGAACGAGCGCAGCGCCTTGCGGTAGTCGTCGGCACTCGCCCCGGCCCCGAAGCCCACGGGGTCGCCGTAGACGTCCAGGCCGGCACTGACGGCGGCGTCGGCGGCCAGCAGGCACAGCGCCCCGGAGTTGCCCATGACGGCGACCGTGCGGCCTGTGGGCAGCGGCTGGTGGGCCAGCACCTGGGCGACGTCGAACATCTCCGGGATGGTGTCGACCAGGATGACGCCGGACTGCCGGAACATCGCGTCCAGCGCCTCCGACGGCGCCTCGATGGCCCGGACGGTGTGCCCCAGCGGCACGCCCTGGGTGGACCGGCCGCTCTTCACCGCGACCACGGGCTTGGCCTCGGCGACCGCGCGCGAGAGCCGCGAGAACTTGCGCGGGTTGCCCAGCGACTCGAGGTACAGCAGCACGACCTCAGTGGCGGGGTCGTCGCGCCAGTACTGCAGCAGGTCGTTGCCGGACACGTCGGCGCGGTTGCCGGCCGACACGAACGTCGACACCCCCAGGCCGCGGGCGGCGCCGTCGCCCAGGATGGCACTGCCCAGCGCGCCGGACTGGGCGAAGAACCCGACCCGCCCGGCCGGCGGCAGCGTGGTGGCCAGCGACGCGTTCAGCGAGTACGCGGGGTCGGTGTTGACGATGCCCAGGCAGTTCGGCCCGACGATGCGCATGCCGTGCGCCCGCGCCAGGCGCACCAGCTCGCCCTGCCGGGCCCGGCCGACCGGCTCCCCCGTCTCGGCGAAACCCGACGACACGACGACCAGCCCGCGCACACCCTTGGCCGCGCAGTCCAGGACGACCTCGGCGACGGCGTCGGCCGGAACGGCGACCAGCGCGAGGTCGACCTCGCCGGGGACGTCGCGGACGCTCTTGTAGGCCGGCAGCCCCGTGATGGCCGTCGCCTCGCGGTTGACGGCGTAGATCGGGCCGGTGAACCCGCCGAGGACGAGGTTGCGCACCAGAGTCTGGCCGATCTTCTCGCGCCATCGACTGGCGCCGATGACCGCGACCGACCGCGGAGTCAGCAGGCGTTCGATGGAGCGCGCCTCGGCCCGGTGCTCGCGCGCGGCCATGACCTCGAGCGAGCTGCCCGTGGGCGCGATCTCGAACTCGACATGGACGACGCCGTCCTCGTAGCTGTTGTCGACGGTGTAGCCGGCGTCGGCGAAGACGGTGATCATCTTGTGGTTCGCGGGCAGGATGTCGGCGACGAACCGGCGCACGCCCCGCTCGCGGGCCGCCTGGGCCAGGTGCTCGAGAAGCACGCTGCCCACGCCGCGGCCCTGGTGCTCGTCCTCGACCAGGAACGACACCTCGGCCTCGGCGCGGCTGATCCGCTCGTACCGGCCGACGGCGATCATGTCGTTGCCGACCAGCAGGATGAGCGCCACGCGGTCGGTGTGATCGACGTTCGTGAATCTCTCGATGTCGCGCCTGGTCAGCGTGGGGTAGGGGGCGAAGAAGCGGTAGTACTTCGACCGGTCGCTCACGCGCGCGTAGAACTGCACGAGTCGGTCGGCGTCGCCCGGCGCGATGGGCCGCAGGTGCGCCGTGGCGCCGTCGGACAGCACGACGTCGGCCTCCCAGTGCGCCGGATAGACCGCCGTCTCGTCCACGATGCACCAGGCTAGCCGCCGGACGCCCAGGACGGCCGGGCACATCGGCGACGAGAGCAGGCCGGAGGTCTCCTCGACGGCGTCGATCGGAGACACCGAGCCAGGGTGACCTCGCAGCGAGCATGCCCGCCCGACGACCACCGAGGCACCGGCGTCCGGGTGTCGGCGCGCCGGTACTGTCGCGTTCCATGCGCTTCGGACTGGTCGGCACCGGACACTGGGCCCGAGTGGCCCACGCCCCCGCCCTCGCGGCGACGGACGGCGTGACGTTCACAGGGGTCTGGGGCCGCGACCCCGGCCGCACGGCGGCCGTCGCCGGCGAGTTCGGCGTGCGGCCCTACGCCTCCTTCGAGGACCTGCTGGGCGACGTCGACGCCGTCCAGTTCTCCGTTCCGCCGGACGTGCAGGCCGGGTACGCGACGGCGGCAGCGGCGGCCGGGAAGCACCTGCTGCTGGAGAAGCCGATCGCGCTGGACGCCGCCGGCGGACGGGCGCTCGTCGACGCCGTCGACGCCTCCGGGGTCGCCTCGGTGGTGTTCTTCACCCGCCTGTTCCGGCCCGAGACGCGGGCCTGGCTGGCCGAACTGGCCGTGCAGGGCGAGGAGCGGCCGTGGGAGGGCGGCCTGGCGCTCGCCCTGGGGACCGTGCAGCGCGAGGACGGCGTCTTCTCGACCCCGTGGCGGCTGGAGCACGGCGGCCTCTGGGACCTCGCCCCGCACGCCCTCTCCGTCCTCCTGAGCATCCTCGGGCCGGTCGAGAGCGTCGCCGCCCACGAGGACCCGCTCGGCACCGTCCACCTCGTCCTGGGCCACCGCGGCGGCGCGTCCAGCACGGCCGTCGTCTCGCAGAACGTCCCGGCCGACGCCGCCGCCTCGTACACCCGGGTGTGGGGCGGCGCCGGACACGCCGTCGAGCCGGCCGCACAGACCCCCGTCGTCGAGGCGCTGAGCAGGGCCGTCACGGAGCTCGCCGCGGCCGCCGTGCCCGGTGCCCCGGCGCATCGGCAGAGCGTGGCCTTCGGCGCGGAGGTCCTCGACGTCCTGGTCCGGGCCCAGGAACACCTCGATTCGACGCGACACAACGGACAAATGTCGCCACGATGAACGCCATCGGGGCGGCCTCCTCGTATCGTGTCCCGCAAGCGAACTCGTGTCGACAAAAGGCCCCGAAATGCGGGCCAAACCTTGACATGATCGTCATTTCCCGGAAAGAGTGCACGTCGTACGAAGTCTCCGACAGGAGCGGGGGGTATGTGGCGCTTCGACTCGGTGTGTTGACAACTGAATCTCGCGCACAGATCCTCCACCCTCCTCGCGCGATCCGTCCCGATGAAGGTCCGTGACCCCGGCCCGGCACCGAGACGATCGCACGGGGAACGCGTCATTCACGCACCATCCGCAGCATCCGCAGAGAGGAGCGCACATGCGCTACCGCAAGATCGCCCTGACGGCAGCCGCCGCCGGTCTCATGGCCGTCGGTTTCGCCGCGCCGTCCCAGGCCGCGCTGACGACGTACTGCGACGGCACCGCAGCCGACGTCACCGTCCCTGGTGACCTGATCGTGGCCGCCGGCAAGTCGTGCGAGCTGACCAACGTCATCATCAACGGCAACGTGACCGTCCGCGCCGACGCGAACCTGCTGCTCGACGGCTCGACCGTCAACGGCAACGTCCGCCTCGTCACGAACGCGTTCGCCGATGTCGTCGGCACCTCGGTCAGCGGTGTCACCACGCAGACCGGTGGCTACGGCATCTACGCCGAGGACAGCACGCTGTCCGGCAACGTCGCGGCCACCGACTCCGGGTTCTTCTACTCGGTCGGCACGTCGCACGCCCGTCTCACCTCCACCAACGGCGAGACCTTCGTCGAGAGTGGCTGGGTCCGGACCAACCTGACCACCACCGGTGACACCCTGACGGACGTCTACGACACCGTCGTCCAGGGCGCCCTTTCGGTGACCGGTGCCGAGCAGGGCGGCGTCCTGTGCCTGTCGGAGGTCGACGGCGCTGCCACGTTCAGCGGCAACGGCGAGATCATCCAGATCGGCGCGTCCGCTCCGCTGACCGGCTGTGGTTACAACGCGTTCCACAGCAACCTCACCGTCAGCGACAACAGCGCCGACGTGCACGTGTCCGACAACGTGATCCGGGGCAACTTCGTGCTCTCCGGCAACACGGGTGCGGTCGTCGCCGAGAACAACCGCGTTCGTGGCGAGGACGGCTCCGCGGCGGCTGCGGCTGCCAAGTCGTCGCTGCGTTCGGACGCCCCGTCCACCGCGGCGGTCGACCGCAAGGCTCAGGCCAAGGCCGACGCCGAGGCTCGCGCCGAGGCCGCGTCCGACAAGGCCGAGGCTGCCGGCCCCGCGTTCAGCTGAACCGGGCATAGCCGATAGGTAGTACGACGGCGGATGGCTCCCCTCGGGGGTCATCCGCCGTCGCCGTCTTCGCTGCTCGGACTCATATGTCGTGCTCTCAGGCGATTCTCACCTCGGCCGGGCAGACTGGGGGCATGCGAGTACTAGTCGTCGACGACGATCCCGGCGTGCGCGAGTCGCTGCGCCGGTCGCTGGCGTTCAACGGCTACCAGGTCGAGCTCGCCGCCGACGGCGAACAGGCGTTGCGGGCCATCAGCGACGACGCGCCCGACGCCGTCGTCCTCGACATCATGATGCCGCGCCTCGACGGCCTCGCGACCTGCCGGGCGCTGCGTGCCGCCGGCAGCGATCTGCCGATCCTGATGCTCACCGCGCGCGACGAGGTCTCCGACCGCGTGTCCGGCCTCGACGCCGGCGCCGACGACTACCTGCCCAAGCCGTTCGCCCTCGAGGAGCTGCTGGCCCGGCTGCGCGCCCTGCTGCGGCGCGCCGCCCCGGCCGCCGATCCCGCGGCGGAACGGCAGCTGCGCATGGGCGACCTCGCCCTCGACCCGGTCACGCGCGACGTCACCCGCGGCGGCCGCGCCATCCGGCTCACTCGCACCGAGTTCGCCCTGCTCGAGCTGCTGCTGCGGCACCCGCGCCAGGTGCTCACACGCGACCGCATCCTCGAGGAGGTCTGGGGCTACGACTTCCCGACCACGGCCAACTCGCTCGAGGTCTACGTCGGCTACCTGCGCCGCAAGACCGAGGAGCAGGGCGAGCCGCGGCTCATCCACACCGTGCGCGGGGTCGGCTACGTCGCCCGCGAGGATCCGCCGTGACCAGCGATGCCGCCCGCCGCACCTGGTCGCCGTCGAGCGTCCCTCCCCCGCCACCCGACCACACCCGCAACGCCGCGGCTCCCCCGCCACCGCCGGGCTCCGGCGCCGGCGGCGCGGCCGGCCCCTCGTCCGGTACGGGCTTCGCGTCCCGGCTGTCGCTGCGCGCCCGGGTCGGAGCGCTGGCCGCGCTCGGCGTCGGTCTCGCCATCACGCTGACCGCGCTGGCCGCGTACCTCACGGTCTCTTCTCAGCTGCGCACCTCGGTCGACGAGAACCTGCTCGACCGCGCCCAGCAGGCCGTGTCGACGCCGCTGGGCAACCCAGCACTGCTGGTGCAGCAGCCGGCCGAGGCGATCCTCGCCGCGGACCTGCGCATCGCGTTGCTCGGCGAGGACGGCCAGCCGATCGCTGCCGACGCGCGCAGCACTCCGCCCATGGGGCGCGACGAACTCGCCGTCGCCCTGGGCTCGGAGGAGCAGAGTGTCCGCACCCTCGATCTCGACGGCGAGCCGATGCGCGTCGTCGCCGTCTCCGCCGGCCGCGACATCCGGACCGGCCTGCACTACGCACTGGTGCTGGCGCAGCCGACGGAGCAGACCGAGGAGGTGCTCGACCGGCTGCGGCTGGTGTCGTTCGTCGCCGGCGGCGTGGGCATCGTGCTGGCGACGTGGGCCGGCCTGTCCATCGCACGGGCCGGGCTGCGCCCCGTCCGTCAACTGACCCAGGCCGCCGAGCACGTCGCCGCCACCGGCCAGCTCGAGCCCATCGAGGTCACCGGCAGCGACGAGATCGCCCGGCTGGCGCACGCCTTCAACGCCATGCTGGCGGCGCTGCAGGAGGCCCGGCTGCGGCAGTCGCGGCTGGTCGCCGACGCCGGGCACGAGCTGCGCACGCCATTGACCAGCATGCGCACCAACCTCGACCTGCTCGCCCAGAGCGACGCCGGGGGCGGGCTGGCGCCGGCCGACCGCGCCCAGTTGATCACCGACACCCGGGCCCAGGCCGTGGAGCTGTCCACGCTGGTCGGCGACCTGGTGGAGCTGTCGCGCGAGGACGCGCCGGCCGCGTCGCACGAGCAGCTCGACCTCGCCGACGTCGTCCGCGACGCCCTCAGCCGGGTCCGCCGCCGGGCGCCGGGCGTCGCGTTCGCCGCCGACCTCGACAGCTGGATGGTCCAGGGCGACGCCACTCAGCTCGGCCGGGCCGCCACCAACCTGCTCGACAACGCCGCCAAGTTCAGCCCCCCGAACGGCACCGTCACCGTCACCCTGCACGACGGCGCGCTCGACGTGTGCGACGAAGGCCCGGGCATCGCCGACGTCGACCTCCCGCGCGTGTTCGACCGCTTCTACCGGTCGTCCGAGGCGCGCGGGCTGCCCGGCTCCGGGCTGGGGCTGGCCATCGTCAAGGCGGCGGCGCAGCGGCACGGCGGCAGCGTCGAGGCCGGACGGGCACCGTCGGGCGGCGCGCGCCTCACGATGCGCCTCCCCGGAGCTTCTTCGACTGCTCTTGACTGACTCTCAGCCTGTTCTCAGCCGTGCCCGGCACCGTGGAGACATGGACGACGCGACCCGCAACGACACCGGCGAGCCCGAGGGCCCGGCCACCACCACGACGCTTCCGGCCGCACCCGTGCCCCCGCCGCCCGCGGG
>NZ_SMKL01000094.1 GCF_004348545.1 Jiangella ureilytica
GCCGCGGGGATGATCCCCGCGGCCGCCGCCGCTGCGAAACAGGCCTCAGCTGGACCTAGGTGATCGGCGGTATCCCCCCGCTGATTCGGCATCCGACGGGTCACGTGCTATCCCTCTGCCAGTAGCGGTTCCGAGCGGTCGGGCAGGGCGTGCGCTGCCGCGGGTGATGCCGAAGACGTCGGGTGCGTCAGGGCCCACGCGACTTCGTGGGACCTGACAGCTCCGCCAAGTGGCTGCCTGGCGTCGGCCGCACACCGGGGCTGGTGCGTTCGTAGACGGCGATGACGTCCTCGGCGGGCATTTGAAGCCAGCCGCGGCCACGCGCCTGTTGGACGTCGTAGCCCAGCGCTCGAACAGCTGCCGACAAGCCGCGTAGTGATCCGCCCCACACTCCCTTGGCCGCCGTCTCGATCCATTGGCCGTCTCGTCGTCGGGTCGCGGCGTTGATGCGGCGTCGATGGTGATGTACGGCGCCGGGATGTGGTCCTGCCGTTGATGCCCAGCGGAGGCTCTCCGAGGGCTCGTTCGACGACGCCAAGGTCCAGAGTCGCGGGTGGTTGTCGGACCTTGACCTGGTTTGCCATGGGAGTTCTCCCTCGCACGGACGGTGGCCCTGACGCGGGCTTACTCGTCAAAGCCACCGTAGTTGCGGCGGATCGCATCCGGACTACCCAGTTTCGGCGCACCTTCTGTCTACTTCGCATCAGGGCTCGAGGTGCCAGAGCTTCCGGGGCAGTAGTCGGCGCCAGCCAAAGCGGTAGGCTATCGCGCGCTCAAGGCGTGCAAGGTGCGGCCGTTGGTCGCCAGGGCCCCAGCCGTTGAGGTTCATCCCGCTAGCGGTCGCCATCGGCGCCTGGTTCCAGGCGTCCGCTGTCGCCTGTTTCACGTTGGCGTCGATGTCGGCGAGGGCCTTGTCGAAGAGCTCGCCTAGGGCCCGGTGTTCGGAGTTGACCCACGTGCGGCAGGCGGCGAGTTGCTCCTGGAGGTCGTGTCCCCTGCCGACGAGGGCGGCGAGCACGTCGGGTTCGTCGGACACTCGGCGCCGTACGCGATACGGGTACTCGCCACGGGCGATCAACGACCGGACCGCGTTCGCGTACCCCTCACGCCTCGCGGCCGCCGCAGCGCGCAGGTTGCCCAGCACGCTGGTGATGAGCCCAGCGATGACCGAGGAGCCGAGCAGCGTGAGCGCGATGACGACCCAGGCGTTCGTCGAGTCGCCGTCACTCGATGTGGCGGTCGCACCCGTGCCGGCGCCGAGGGTGAGCAGTTGAACGGTCAGGATGCCCACCGGTGCTCCTCTTTGCACATGAAGGCGCTGCGGATGGGGTGCTCGCCGGCGACGGGGTCATCGTGTGGAGCGTCCTCGACCGGCCAGTGGCCTTCGCGCCGGTAGTACTCCTCGTAGAACACGTGCCGGTAAACGCGGGTGACGTACTGCTCGACTCCGTCGTCCCACTCCCAGCGCAGCCACCGCGGGTCCTTTGGGTACCAGAGGCACAGCTCGCCGCCCAGGTGGCCGAACTGTTTGCCGAGCGGAGACGGGTAGCGGTGGTGCCAGGTCCGATCTGGCCCGAGCGGGAACGAGTAGATGGCGCCGTCGGGTCGGATGCTGACCCGAGCACGCTCGCTGTTGTACCTGGCAACGGCGAGTTCGGGCAGCGGAACGCACGTCATGTCGAGAACGACGCCGCCGGACCGGGGTTCGAGAACCCGGTCAACGGCGATGCCGTAGAGCTCGTGCTGGAGGACCCGACGCGTGCGCGTCGGGTCCTCCAGCACGTCGTTCAGCGAGAGGATCACTCGCTCGAGTTCCCGAACACCGTCGCCGCGCGGGTCATCGGATGGCTGTTGGGCTGCTGGCTTGTTGACCACGAGCGGCCGGGCGCGGAGAGCTGCTGACCCACCTGGGTGGCGCTCGGCCGACCGGTGGTGGTCAGGCTGCCCGCCGCGAGCGCAGTAAGCGCGTTCAGCACCGACCGGTGCGGGGCCAGCGGGAACGAGTCTCCGAACAGCGAGTGCCACACGTCGATGGCCGCGTCCATGTCCCCCGCGCGCTCGAAGGCGAGCGCCTCGGCCGCCTTCCTGGACGCCTGGGCATACCCGCGCGGCCGTCTGCCGCTCCTGGTAAGTCCACTTCGCGGTGACGTCGTCCTCACCCGCCGGCTCCAGGACCGGACCCTTCACCGCCTCCTTGGCGTGCTCGAGGAACAGCGCGATTGCGACCTTGTCCGGAACCTGCTGTCCGATCACGGCGTATGCCAGGGACTCCACCACGATGCCGGAGACGAACTCGAGCCCCTCGTCGTTCTTGGTCAGTTCCTTGGCCTCGCGCACCTGGTGCACGAACCGGCCGCCGGTGGCCTGATTCCCGATCGGAGACCTTCTTCAGCTGGATGCGCGTGTTGCTCGGCTCCCACGTGCCCTCGAACCGGTCGCCGATGAGGACGTAGCTGCCCTCTTGGTCGAACGCGGGCACGAGGTCGATTGTGAAGTCGACGTCGGGCAGTGTCACACGCAGTGCCTTGCCGGACGGCTCGTCGCCGATGTCGAACTGGACTCCGGGCCACCGCTCCGCGACGGGGGCCTTGAACGACTCCATGGCCTTGCCGGGACCGTCGGGGCCGCGCAGCAGCTCCCACATGTAGGCCGGGAGCAGACACACGATGTCGACGTCCTTGAGGGGCTTCAGCATGGTCTTGCGGGCGAACGAGCCCTGGAGGAAGCTGCCCGCGATCAGCCCGGCCTTGGTGAGGTCATCGCGGATGGTGTTGTGGATGTTCTGCGCCTTCAGGCGCACGAACGGGTCGAGGTTGAGGTTCTCGTCCAGCTTGGTGAACGAGCTGTCCACGGTCCGCTTCGCGGCGGGCCTCCTTGAGGTTGCAGAGATGCCAAGTCGCGCCGGTTGGTGCGGCCGGGGTGGCGGCTTCCCCACAGGGAGAGCCGCCGATGATCACTTCTGCTTCGGCGTCTGCGTCAACGCGTCAGCGGCGGTCATCTCTCGTCACCTCCCCCCGCGTGCCAGATGGACAAGCTGGCACCGGGGGTGGTCTGATTGCGGCGAACGCCCGCACTCGGCCACTCGGTCGATGCCCACGAGGCCCGGTCTGCCAGGACCGGGCCTCGAGTTCTTGTCTGGGCCTGTTCGGCCCGCTTCATGAGATCAGCTTGAGCCGACAACCGGGTCGGCCCGAGGACAGTGCTTCCCGCCACGCGAGACGGCACGACGAGTCCGTTCTGGGCGGTCGTGGACGCACCGATAGCCCGGCCCCTCGGTTTGAGGGGCCGGGCCAGCCTTGTTGTCGATCGTGGACTCGTCGTCACTCACCTCAGGGGATCGTGTTCGGTTACGCAGATTCAGTTCGTGTTCGGGATGACAACCTCCGCTAGGGGATATAGCTGGTTGCCTACCCTCAGCTGCAGCCGCTGGTGGAGCCGCAGCCCTCGCAGACGTAGCAGCTGCCGGCCGGGCGCATCTTCGTGCCGCAGGTGAAGCAGAGCGGCGCGTCGGTGCTGGTGCCCTGGATGACCTCGAGCAGCTCGGCGGAGGTGTGCGCCTCGACCGGAGCCGGGCGAGCCGACGCGACCTCGGGCGCCGGAACCGGCTTGGCCTCGACCTGCGGCGTCACCGGGGCCGACTGGCGGAACGTGTCGACCTCGACCTCGACGTCGGAGGAGTCGGGGGTGTACTCGCCGGTGTCGAGCTGGCGGGCCCGCTCCGTCGCCGTGTAGATGCCGAGCGCGGCGCGCGACTCGAACGGCAGGTGGTCGAGCGCGAGGCGGCGGAAGATGTAGTCGACCACGCTCTGCGCCATGCGCACGTCCGGGTCGTCGGTCATGCCGGACGGCTCGAAGCGCATGTTGGTGAACTTCTCGACGTAGGTCTCGAGCGGCACGCCGTACTGCAGCGCGATCGAGATGGCGATCGAGAAGGCGTCCATGATGCCGGCCAGTGTCGAGCCCTGCTTGCCGAGCTTGAGGAACACCTCGCCGAGGCCGTCGTCGGGGTAGGAGCCCGCGGTCATGTAGCCCTCGGCGCCGCCGACGGTGAACGACGTGGTGCGGCTCGGCCGGGTCTTCGGCAGCCGCTGGCGGGTCGGCCGGTACTCGACGACGACGTCCTTCTCGGCGGCAGCGTCGAACGCCTTGTCGGCGCCCTTCGCCTTGGCGTCGGACAGCGGCTGGCCGACCTTGCAGTTGTCGCGGTAGACGGCCAGCGCCTTGAGGCCGAGCTTCCAGCCCTGCAGGTAGACGTCCTCGATCTCCTCGACCGTCGCCGACTCCGGCATGTTGACCGTCTTGGAGATGGCGCCGGACAGGAACGGCTGGACGGCGGCCATCATGCGCACGTGGCCCATGGGCTCGATGGCCCGCGGCTGGCCGGCGGCGCAGTCGAACACCTCGTAGTGCTCCGGCTTGAGGCCGGGGGCGTCGACGACGTTGCCGTGCTCGGCGATGTACTCGACGATCGCCTCGATGGTCTCGTCGGTGTAGCCGAGCTTCTTGAGCGCCCTCGGCACCGTCAGGTTGACGATCTGCATGGAGCCGCCGCCGACCAGCTTCTTGAACTTGACCAGCGAGAAGTCCGGCTCGATGCCGGTGGTGTCGCAGTCCATCATGAAGCCGATGGTGCCGGTGGGCGCGAGCAGCGAGGCCTGCGCGTTGCGCCAGCCGTTCTTCTCGCCGATCTTGTTGCCCTCGGCCCACACCTTCGTGGCGAGGCTGCGGACGTCGGCGTCGAGCGTGGCGACCGAGCGGAGGTCGTCGGTGGCGGCGGCGTGCTTGCGCATGACCCGGGCGTGCGCCTCGGCGTTGCGGGCGAAGCCGTCGTACGGTCCGACGACGCCGGCGAGCTCGGCCGAGCGCTTGTAGGCCGCGCCGGTCATGAGCGACGTGATGGCCGCGGCCAGCGCCCGGCCGCCCTCGGAGTCGTAGGCCAGGCCCGACGCCATGAGCAGCGCGCCCAGGTTGGCGTAGCCGATGCCGAGCTGCCGGTAGGCGCGGGTGGTCTCGGTGATCGCCTCGGTCGGGAAGTCGGCGAACGTGATCGAGATGTCCATCGCCGTGATGATCAGCTCGACCGCCTTGGCGAAGGTGACGCCGTCGAAGCTCCCGTCGGCCTGCAGGAACTTCATCAGGTTGAGGCTGGCGAGGTTGCAGCTGGAGTTGTCGAGGCTCATGTACTCCGAGCACGGGTTCGACGCGGTGATGCGCCCGGTCTCGGGGTTGGTGTGCCAGTCGTTGATGGTGCCGTCGTACTGGATGCCGGGATCGGCGCACTCCCACGCCGCCTGCGCCATGTCGCGGAACAGCTTCTTGGCGTCGACGGTGGAGATGACCTCGCCCGTCATGCGGGCGCGCAGCCCGAACTCGCCGCCGGACTCGACCGCGCGCATGAACTCGTCGTTGACGCGGACGGAGTTGTTGGCGTTCTGGTACTGGACGGAGACGATGTCGGCGCCGCCGAGGTCCATGTCGAAGCCGGCGTCGCGCAGCGCGCGGATCTTGTCCTCTTCGCGCGCCTTCGTCTGGATGAACTCCTCGACGTCGGGGTGGTCGACGTCGAGCACGACCATCTTGGCGGCCCGCCGGGTGGCGCCGCCGGACTTGATCGTCCCCGCCGAGGCGTCGGCGCCGCGCATGAAGCTCACCGGGCCCGACGCCGTCCCGCCGGAGGACAGCAGCTCCTTGCTGGAGCGGATGCGCGAGAGGTTGAGGCCGGCGCCGGAGCCGCCCTTGAAGATCATGCCCTCCTCGCGGTACCAGTTGAGGATCGAGTCCATGGAGTCGTCGACGGACAGGATGAAGCAGGCCGACACCTGCTGCGGCGACTTCGTGCCGACGTTGAACCACACCGGCGAGTTGAAGCTGAACACCTGGTGCAGCAGCATCCAGGTCAGCTCGTGCTCGAACACCTCGGCGTCGTCGGGCGTGGCGAAGTAGCCCTCGGCCTCACCGGACGTCCGGTACATCTTGACCACGCGGTCGATGAGCTGGCGCAGGCTCCACTCGCGCACGTCGGTGCCGACGGCGCCGCGGAAGTACTTGGTGGTGACGATGGTCGACGCGTTCAGCGACCAGAAGTCGGGGAACTCCACGCCCTTCTGCTCGAAGACGGTCTCGCCGGTCTTCCAGTTCTGCTGAACGACGTCGCGGCGCTCCCACGTCACCTCGTCGTACGGGTGCACACCGGCCGTGGTGTAGATGCGCCCGACGCTCAAGCCCCGTGCCCTCTTGGTACGTGCCGCGGCCTTGCTGCCCGCACTGCCTCGGCTCGGCCCGCTCACCGTTTCCGTCATGGACCTTCCTCACTTCCCCCGGCTTCACCCGTGTATCCGGGCCTGTTCATTCGGTTGTCGTGCTGGATGTTGCTACCGGCTCACGGTTCCGCGACGGTGAGAGTGGAGTCCTCGTCGCGGCGACGCTGCGCCTGCTCGCGGTCGGCCCGCAGTGTCGCGATCTCGTTCTCGAAGTCGTCCAGGCTGTCGAAGTCGCGGTACACGCTGGCGAACCGCAGGTACGCGACCTCGTCCAGCTCGCGCAGCGGGACCAGGATGGCCAGGCCCACTTCGCGGCTGGGGATCTCGGCACTCCCCTGTGCACGGAACTGCTCCTCGACCCGCTGCGCCAGCCTGGCCAGGTCGTCTTCGCTGACGCCCCGGCCCTGACACGCGCGGCGAACCCCGGCGACGACCTTCTCGCGGCTGAACGGCTCGGTCGCGCCCGAGCGCTTCACCACAGCCAGCGTCAGCTGCTCGACGGTGGTGAACCGGCGCTCGCAGGCGAGGCACTGACGCCGGCGCCGGATGACGGTGCCCTCGTCGGCGGTGCGGCTGTCGACCACCCGGCTGTCGGCGTGACGGCAGAACGGACAGTGCATCTCGCACCTCCTCTACTCGGGACCCTGTGGCTGAAGCTGTGGACGAGATGGGGACAATCTGTGGACTCTCGACCACAATCTGTGGACAGCTTACACCCGTGTAACTACTACATGTAGGGGTACCGTACGTCGGTCCGAGGCGCCGCTGCAACCGAATCGCCCGAGTCGCGGGTGGGTGTTTCAAAGCCGCTGGTCACGGATGAGTCGATCATCGGTGTCGGCGAGTCGCTCCGCCGTGGCGCCGGTTCGGCGTCGATGCAGGTGGTCCGGGGTGGGCGGGGTGTTCTTGCAGGCCAGCAGGGGTTTCGGGGTTTCGGCGGCGGCGGTTCGCGGTCGGCGTGCGGGTTGTGGACGGCGGAGCGACGCGCGAGCTGTGGACGGAGGTGGACCCCACGATGTTGTGGTTGGTCGGTCTCGGCGTTGGCCGGGCTTGGCGTTGGCCGGGCTTGGCGTTGCCCGAGTTGCCCAGTGCGCCGGCCCCCTGCTGCTCGCCATCGTCGGCGGCGCGGGAGACCGCCTCGAGCGGACCGGCGGCGCTTCGCGCATGGGGAGACCGCCTGACCCGGCCTCCCGCGCCCCCGTTCACGCAGCGTCAGGGGGCCGCCCCGAAGACGGCCCCGGCCCCAGGCCCCGCTGGTGTGCAGTTCCGTTGGCCGCCGACGGTTCCGCTGTGGTGTTCGGCAGTTGGTCCCGCCGTGGCCCTGCCCCGCCGGCCGCTGACGGTGGACGCCCATGATCATCAACCCTTCGTGTCGTCGGGGCGTCGGGGCAGCACGAAAGGTTGATGATCATGGAGAAGGGTGGGCTCTGAGCGCTACGGAAGCCCCGCTTCTCCATGATCAACCGCGAGGCCGGCGCGAACCGCGCCATAGCGGGGCCGACTGCCGGACACCACGACGCAGCCGTCAGCGGCCCGCACGGCCCGACCACGGCGGAGCCGACTGCCGGACACCACGACGCAGCCGTCAGCGGCCCGCACGGCCCGACCACGGCGGGACCACCTGCCGGACACCACGACGCAGCCGTCAGCGGCCCGCGCGACCCACCACCAGCGGGGCTGACGCCAGGGGGCCATCCCGGGGAGGGGCCTGGTGCCGTGGAGAGCGAGGCCGCGGCGGCGCAGGTCACACCCAAGCCCCGGGAGCGCCCGCGAAGCAGCACCACAGCGGGCGCGGACTCGAGGCGCGCCGCAAGTCCAAGCGCCGGAAGCACCCACGAAGCAACACCACAGCGGGGCGCGGACTCGAGGTGCGCCGCCGCGTCCTCGACGATCGAGACAGCAGGGCCCGACCAACTCGGCAGCTCGCCCGGCGGACGTGCGCGCCACGCCGAAGGTCGTCATGGGGACACGGAGGCGGTGCCCCGTCGACGACCCTCGGGCGTCAGTGAGCGGCGGGGATCTTCAGGGTGTCGCCGGGGCGGATGTCGCCGGCGGACGAGAGGTCGTTCAGTTCCATGATGGCGGCGACCGTCTCGCGCGGGTCGGCGGTGGGGGCGACGTCGGTGGCGAGCTCCCAGAGGGTGTCGCCGCCCCGGACCTCGACCGTCGTGACGACCGCCGCACCGGAACCCGCCTCGCCGCCGTCCCAGGGGCGGGCGAACGCGAGCACGCCGGCGACGATGAGCAGCAGCCAGGCGAACGCGACCACGACACGCCCGCGCCGGGTGAGCCGGGCGCCGTGCAGCGAGGGCTCCGCGGAGCCCGCGCACACGAGCGGCGCGGGGCGGCCCGACGGGCGGCGCCGGGCCACGTGCCGGCGCGGCGGCTCGTCGGCACGCTCGGGCTCGATCACCACGCGCGTGCGGGTCTCGAAAGGCGGGATGTAGGTCGTCGTCGCCATGTCAGCCTCCGGTCCATGTCGCACAACCGTTCGATAGAACGACTGTACGAAACGTTGTACACGCTGCCACTGACAAAGTCGAGACACGTTCGAACAGATGTTTGATCGTGTCGTGCATTCGGGCTAATGTGAGGCCATCACTCGACCGTGTGACGCGTTTTCGAACGGATGCTGCGAATGCGTCGTCGCACCGACCGACATGACAACCGGAGGTGGCGTGGTGGCCAAGAACGACGACGAGGAGCGCGGCGAAGCAGCAGCCGGCGCCTCGGTGCACAGTTTCCCGGAGACACATCAGCACCCGGCCGACCTCACGGTGCGGCAGCGCAAGGTGCTCGAAGTCATCCGCGAGTCGGTGGGTCGTCGCGGTTACCCGCCCAGCATGCGCGAGATCGGCCAGGCCGCCGGCCTCTCCAGCCCGTCCAGCGTCGCCCACCAGCTCGGCGTGCTCGAGAACAAGGGCTACATCCGCCGCGACCCGCATCGCCCGCGCGCGCTCGAGGTGCTGCCGCCCGGCACCGCGCCCGGCGACTTCACCCGGGCCGCGATGATCGACGAAGAGAGCAACCTGCCCACGCCGTCGTACGTGCCGATGGTCGGCCGCATCGCCGCCGGTGGTCCGGTGCTGGCCGAGCAGGCGGTCGAAGACGTCTTCCCGCTCCCCCGCGAGCTCGTCGGCGAGGGCACGCTGTTCATGCTGCGCGTCGTCGGCGAGTCCATGGTCGACGCCGCCATCTGCGACGGCGACTGGGTGGTCGTCCGGCAGCAGCCGGTCGCCGAGAACGGCGAGATCGTCGCCGCCATGATCGACGGCGAGGCGACGGTGAAGACGTTCAAGAAGCGCGACGGCCACATCTGGCTGCTGCCGCACAATGACGACTACGAGCCCATCCCCGGCGACGACGCCACCGTCCTCGGCCGCGTGGTCGCGGTCATGCGCCGGATCTGAGGCTACGACGACGTTGCGAGCCGCCGGAGTGCGCCGACCACCACGGACTGGTCGGTCGTGAACCACATCGGCGGCAGCGAGGCCCGCAGGTAGCTGCCGTACCGGGCGGTCACCAGACGCGGATCGAGCACGGCCACCACGCCACGGTCGCTCGACCTGCGGATCAGCCGCCCGGCACCCTGCGCCAGCAGCAGCGCCGCGTGCGTGGCGGCGACGGACATGAAGCCGTTGCCGCCCGCCTTCTCGACCGCCCGCTGCCGCGCCGACGCGAGCGGCTCGTCGGGGCGCGGGAACGGGATGCGGTCGATGACCACCAGCTGGCACGCCCCGCCCGGCACGTCGACGCCCTGCCAGAGCGAGAGCGTCCCGAACAGCGACGTCGTGTCGTCGGCCGCGAACGTGCGCAGCAGCGTCGCCACCACGTCGTCGCCCTGGCACAGGATGGGGATGTCGGGCAGCCGCTTGCGCACCGCCTCGGCCGCCTCCTGCGCCGCCCGCCGCGAGGAGAACAGCCCCAGCGTGCGCCCGCCGGCCGCCGCCATCAGCTCGACCAGCATGTCGACCACCTCGGGCCGCAGCCCGTCGCGGCCCGGCGTCGGCAGGTCGCGGGCGACGTACAGGATGCCCTGCTTGCCGTAGTCGAACGGCGACCCGACGTCGAGCGAGCGCCACGGCGGCGCGCCCTCGCCCTGCAGGCCGAACGCCCCGGCCGCGGCGTCGAACGACCCGCCCAGCTCGAGGGTCGCCGACGTCGCCACGACGGTGTTCTGCCCGAACAGCCGCTCGCGCAGCAGCCCCGCGACCGACAGCGGCGCCACGCGCAAGGACCGGCCCACCCGCTCGCGGTCCTCGACCCACAGGACGTCGTGCTCGCTGTTGGCGACCAGCCGCTCGGCCGTGCCGAACACGTCGTCGACCATGGTCTTGGCCGCCCGCCGCGCCGCCTCGACGTCGGCGGCCCGCTCCTCGCGGGACGAGCCGGAGAACCCGGACTGCACGGCGCGGGCGGCGTCGCGCAGCTCGACCAGTGCTCCCAGCAGCCGCTCCGGCACGGTGTCGAGCCGGCCCACCGGCGCGTCGAGCAGCGCCTGGCGCAGGTGCTCGCCCGCCGCGCGCAGCTCCTCGGCGTCGCCGTCGTCGACGTGCGCCCGCGAGCGCGTGGCGGCGCGGTCGATGACGCCCGGCCACAGGTCGGCCGTCGCCACGCTGGTGACCCGTGCGGCCAGCTCGTGCGCCTCGTCGACCACCACGACGTCGTGGTCGGGCAGCACCGGCAGCCCCTCGAGCGCGTCGATGGCGAGCAGGGCGTGGTTGGTGACGACGACGTCGGCGCCGTCGGACCGGGCGCGGGCCACCTCGGCGAAGCACTCGCTGCCGTACGGGCAGCGCGAGGCGCCCAGGCACTCGCGCGACGACACCGAGACCTGCGCCCACGCGCGGTCGGTGACGCCGGGCTCGAGCTTGTCGCGGTCGCCCGTGCCGCCCGACGCGGCCTGCGACTCGGCCCACTCGCGGGCGCGCAGCACCTCGGCGCCCAGCTTGCCGGCCGCCAGCTCTTCGACGGGGACCAGCTCGCCCTGGTCGTCGGGTGCGCCGTCGCGGACGCGGTGCAGGCACGCGTAGTTGGCCCGGCCCTTGAGCGTGGCCCACTTGGGCGACCGGCCCAGCAGCGGCTCGGCCGCCTTGGCCAGCGCCGGCAGATCGCGGTCGACGAGCTGCGCCTGCAGCGCGAGGGTGGCCGTCGCGACGATGACCGGGCCGTCGGAGGCGTCGGCGTGCAGCAGCGACGGCACGAGGTAGGCGAGCGACTTCCCGGTTCCGGTGCCGGCCTGGACCAGCAGGTGCCTGCCCTCGGAGACGGCCTCGCCGACCGCCTCGGCCATCTCGACCTGACCAGGGCGTTCGGAACCGCCGACGGCTCCGACGGCCGCCGTCAGCAACTTCTCGACCGTCACATCGCCCTCGCTCACCGCCCCGACACTACACGCCCCGCCACCCCGGAAAGCGCTTGTCCACAGCCCCGGCACCGGCCTGTCTCGACCCTGTCCGAGGGGCGTGATGGAATGCCGGAATGACGTATGACGCGGTGCCGCTGATCCCCCGGGACGTGCTGTTCGGCAACCCCGAGCGGTTGCTCCCCTCGCTGTCGCCCGACGGCTCCAGGCTCGGCTTCGTCGCTCCCGACGAGGGCGTGCTCAACGTGTGGGTCGGGCCCGCCGACGACCCCGCCGCGGCCCGTCCGGTCACCCACGACCGCGACCGCGGCGTGCGCACGTTCATGTTCTGCCACGACGACCGCACGCTGGTGTACCTGCAGGACACCGACGGCGACGAGGACTGGCGGCTCTACGCGCTCGACCTCGAGACCGGCGAGGCCGCCCTGGTCACTCCGCAGGACAAGGTCACGGCGCAGCTCCTGGGGCACAACCGCTGGCACCCGACGTCCATGCTGGTCGGCCTCAACGCCGACAACCCCGAGCTGCACGACGTCTACCGCCTCGACCTCGCCACCCGCGAGCTGACGAAGATCGCCGTCAACCCCGGGTACGCCGAGTGGCTGATCGACTCCGACCACCGGATCCGCGGCGGCGTCGCCATGACCGAGGAGGGCGGCGCCGTCGTCTACCGGCGCGGCGACGACGGCACCGACGAGCCGTGGCTCGAGATCAGTTCCGAGGACTTCCTCACCACCGGCGTCAGCGGCTTCAGCCGCGACGGCTCGGTCGTGTACCTCTCGTCGAGCGTGGGGGTCAACGCCGCCCGGCTGCTCCGCGTCGACCTCGCCACGGGCGAGGAGACCGTGCTCGCCGAGGACCCCGAGTACGACGTCGCCGGCACCGCGCGGCACCCCGAGACGCTCGAGCCGCAGGCCGTCATGTTCCTCAAGGAGCGCCTGACCTGGACCTACCTCGACCCCGAGTTCGGCGCCGAGGTCGACCGCCTGCGCGCCCAGCTGCGCGGCGAGGTCGGCATCTCGCGCCCGGTCCGCGACGACCGCACCTGGCTGGTGCACGACCAGCTGTCCGACGGCCCGGTGCGCTACTACCGCTACCACCGCGACTCCGGCGAGCTGGAGTTCCTGTTCTCGCACCGGCCCGAGCTCGAGCAGTACGACCTCGCCGAGATGGAGCCGTTCTCGTTCACCGCGCGCGACGGCCTCACCGTCCACGGGTACCTCACCTTCCCGCGCGGCGTCGAGCGCACCCACCTGCCGGCCGTGCTCGACGTGCACGGCGGTCCGTGGCACCGCGACACCTGGGGCTACGACCCCGAGGCGCAGTGGTTCGCCAACCGCGGCTACGTCGGGGTCCAGGTGAACTTCCGCGGCTCCACCGGCTACGGCAAGGCGTTCGGCAACGCCGGCAACAAGCAGTGGGGCCGAGCCATGCACACCGATCTGCTCGACGCCGTCGACCACCTGGCCGGCCAGGGGGTCATCGACCCCGAGCGGGTCGGCATCTACGGCGGCTCGTACGGCGGGTATGCCGCGCTGGCCGGCGCCGCCTTCACGCCCGAGGTGTTCCGCTGCGCCGTCGACATCGTCGGCCCGTCCAACCTGCTCACGCTGCTGGCGTCGATCCCGGAGTACTGGAAGCCGCAGATCGCGTTCATGCACACCCGTGTCGGCAATCCCGAGACCGAGCGCGACATGCTGTGGGACCGGTCGCCGTTGTCGAAGGTCGACCAGATCACCATCCCGGTGCTGGTCGCGCAGGGCAAGAACGACCCCCGGGTCAAGGTCGCCGAGGCCGAGCAGATCGTCGCCGCGCTCGAGGAGAAGGGCCTCGACCACGAGTACCTGCTCTTCGAGGACGAGGGCCACGGCCTGGCCAAGCCCGAGAACCGCGAGCGGTTCTACGCCGCCGCCGAGCGGTTCCTCGCCACCCACCTGGGCGGCCGCGTCCAGCAGGACTGAGATCAGGACAGGCGCGACAACTGGGTGACATCTGGACAGAAAGTCATCTAATGACTAGAACTCTTACATGGCACTCCGTCCCGGTTATCGCGTTGTCATGTCCAGCACCCTGGCCCTCACCCTCGGCGGGGTCGCCACTGCGACCGCCGTCCAGTCACCGGCACCTTCGGCGCCCGGCTCGCCCGGCTCAGCCAGCGCGGGCCGGTGCGCCGAGGTGCCCGGGCCCGTCAGCGCCACCCCCGACGCCGAGCTGAACAGCACGTTCACCACGTACGGCAACGACAACACCGCCCTGGACGACTGGACCGGCGCTGACGGCACCTACTCCGTCCCGCTGCCCGACGGCCGCGTCTTCTGGGTCTTCTCCGACACGTTCCTCGGCCGGGTCGACGCCGACGGCGGGCGCTCGCCGGTCACCGACGAGGGCGGCGAGACCCCGTTCATCAACAACTCGTTCGTCGTCCAGGACGGTGACGAGCTGAGCACGGTCTACCGCGGCAGCGCCGACGACCCCGAGCCGCTGCTGCCGCCCGTCGACGACTCGCACTGGTTCTGGGCCGGCGACGCGCACGCCACCCGTGGCGTCATCGAGGGCACCTACCAGGAGTACGAGCGGTTCGGACCCGGCGCCTGGGACTGGCGCTGGAACCGCAACGTCCTGGCCCGGTTCTCGCCGGCCGACCCGGACGAGCCGCTCAGCGTGCACCCGCTGCCGTCCGGCGCCGGCGTCTCGTGGGCGTCGGCGATCCGGCGCGCCGGCGCGTACACCTACGTCTACGGCGTCGAGGACCTCGGCTCGGAGAAGTACCTGCACGTCGCCCGGGTGTTCGGCACCAGCCTGCTCGGCGCCTGGCAGTACCGCACCGCCACGGGCTGGTCGGCGAACGAGGCCGACTCCGTGCGGGTCATGGCGGGCGTGGGCAACGAGTACAGCGTGTCACGCCACGAGGGCCGGTACCTGCTGGTCACCCACGACACCACCGTGCCGCTCAGCGCCGACATCGTCGCCTACGCCTCGTGCACCCCGTACGGCCCGTTCACCGACAAGACCGTGGTGTACACCACCCCCGAGACCGGCGCGAGCGGCAGCTACGGCGACGAGAACGTGTTCACGTACAACGCCCACGCCCACCCGCACGTCGACCGCGACGGCGGACTGGTCGTCTCGTACAACGTGAACACGTTCGTCAACACCGACCACTACAAGGACGTCACCATCTACCGCCCGCGCTTCGTCACCGTGCGCTTCGACGACTGACGGGCGACGGTCAGCGGGCGGCGACGGCGTACGGCTCGAGCGCCGCGGCCAGCGACTCGGGGACGCGGGCGCGCACGCGCGTGCCGTCGGCCTCGTGGTCGAGCGACAGCACCTCGCCGACGGTGTGCACGCGCGCGACGAGCTCGCCGTGGTCGTACGGCACCAGCGCGTCGATCTCGACCGGCGGCTGCGGGAGCTCGCTCTCGATGAGCGCCCGCAGCTTGTCGATACCGGCGCCGGTGCGCGCGGAGACGGCGACCGCGTGCGGCTCGTTGCGCAGCAGCCGGGCGATGACCATGGGGTCGGCGGTGTCGGACTTGTTGACGGCGACGATCTCGCGGACGCCGCCCGCGCCGATGTCGGCGAGCACCGCGCGGACCGCCGTCAGCTGGCCCTCGGGATCGGGGTGCGAGCCGTCGACCACGTGGACCAGCAGGTCGGCGTCGCCGGCCTCTTCGAGCGTGGACCGGAACGACTCGACGAGCTCGTGCGGCAGGTGCCGGACGAACCCGACGGTGTCGGCCAGCGTGTAGATGCGGCCCTCCTGCGTCTGCGACTTGCGGACGGTGGGGTCGAGGGTGGCGAACAACGCGTCCTCGACCAGCACGCCCGCGCCGGTGAGGCGGTTGAGCAGCGACGACTTGCCAGCATTGGTGTAGCCGACGATGGACACCGCGGGCACCGCGTGCCGGCGCCGGTCGGCCCGCTTGGTGTCGCGGGCGACGCGCATGCCGGCGAGCTCGCGGCGCAGCTTGGTGACCCGGGTGCGGATGCGCCGGCGGTCGGTCTCGAGCTTCGTCTCGCCGGGACCGCGGGTACCCACACCGCCGCCCGCGCCACCGGCCCGGCCGCCGGCCTGCCGGGACAGGCTGGCGCCCCAGCCGCGCAGCCGCTGGGAGAGGTACTCGAGCTGGGCCAGCTCGACCTGCGCCTTGCCCTCGCGACTCTTCGCGTGCTGGGCGAAGATGTCGAGGATCAGCATGGTGCGGTCGACGACCTTGACGTCGACCTTGTCCTCCAGGTTGCGCAGCTGCGACGCGGAGAGCTCGCCGTCGACGATGACGGTGTCGGCGCCATGGGCCTGCACGACCTCGCGCAGCTCCTGGACCTTGCCGGAACCGATGAAGGTGGCGTTGTCGGGGTGCTGACGACGCTGCACGAGGCCCTCGAGCACCTGCGAGCCGGCCGTCTCGGCCAGCGCCGCCAGCTCGGCGAGGGAGTTCTCGGCATCGGTGAACGAGCCGCCGGGCCAGACCGCGACGAGCACGACCCGCTCGAGTCGCAGCCGCCGGTACTCGACCTCGGTGACGTCCTCGAGCTCGGTCGACAGGCCCGCCACACGACGCAGCGCATGGCGCTCGTCCAGGTCGTAGTCCCCGGTGGTGTCGCCGTCGAGGTGGTCGAACTCCTCGACCTCCGGCAGCTCGGCGGAGTCGTCATAGGGGTTGTATGCGTGGCCTGGACTATTGCTCAATGCTCCTGCTTCCGACGGGGAATGCCTCAAGAACGACCATAGCTCGACCCGGTGGACGCCGCCCACCGTAATTTCGCCGCGGCGCGCAGCGTGGCGGCCCGTCGCTCGGCCTTGCCCGTCGAGCGCTCCTGGGCGCGCCGGGCCACTTCCTGCAACACGGCCTCGCGTCGCTGCTTGTGCGTCCCACCCATGGGCACCGCCTCTCGTCAGGCGCGCGGCCGGCCCCGTTGCCGCCACGTACACCACGCTAGGCCCGCCGGCACGTGGTGCGCATCGATCGCGAGACTGACGTCGTGCTCCTTCTACTGAAGGAGACGTCCTCCGGGTCTCCCAGGATGCTGTGATCTAGGTCACAGCGCGTTTCAGAGCTCGACCGTGCCGCGAAGGCCCAGCACAGCGGGCCCGGTGAGGAGCAGCTCGCCGTCCGGGCGCTCGGTGACGACCAGCTGGCCGCCGGGCACGTCGACGGTGTAGCGCGCGCCGGCGCCGGCTCCGTCGCGCCGCATGGCCGCCCACGCGGCGGCGCACACGCCCGTGCCGCACGAGCGGGTCTCGCCCACGCCGCGCTCCCACACCCGCATGGCGATGTGCTTGTGACCACGCCCGACGACGAACTCGACGTTCGCGGAGTCGGGGAACACCGCGGCCGGGCGCAGGCCGGGCGCCGACGTGAGCGGCCCGGCATCGTCGAGGTCGTCGACGAAGACGACGGCGTGCGGGTTCGGCACCCGCACGGGAGTGGCCTCCCACGTGCGCCCCCCGGCGGCGACGAAGGCCAGCTGCCGGGTGGCGGCGGGCTTGGCCCGGCCCATCTCGACGGTCAGCCGCCCGTCGGGCTCGGCGTGCACCGTGCGGACGCCGCCGCGCGTGGCCACCGTCAGCACCGAGCCGTCGACCAGGCCGTTCTCCCACAGGTAGCGGGCCATGACGCGTACGCCGTTGCCGCACATCTCCGCAACGGAGCCGTCGGCGTTGCGGTAGTCCATGAACCACTCGGCCTCGTCGGCCACCGCGCGGACCTCGGCGGAGGTCTCGGTGCGCGTGACGCGGATGACGCCGTCGGCGCCGATGCCCGCGTACCGGTCCGCCAGGCGTCGCACCGCCTTCTCGTCGAGCCGGCCGGCCAGGGTGCCGTCGGCGTCGGGGATCAGCACGAAGTCGTTCTGCGTGCCGTGGCCCTTGACGAAGGAGATGCCGCTCACGACCGACGATGGTAGGTCAGAGCGCGCTCCAACCGGTCATCGGCGTCGAACGGGACCCAGCCGATGCGGTCGTCCTTGCCGAACCAGCCGTGCTGGCGGCGGGCGAACCGGCGCGTGGCCTGCACGGTCTCGTCGCGCGCCGCCTCCTCGGTCAGCTCGCCGGCGAGGAAGGCCAACACCTGCGCGTAGCCGAGCGCGCGGCTCGCCGTCGGCCCCTCGCGCAGCCCCTGGGCCGCCAGCAGACGGACCTCGTCGACCAGCCCCTGCTGCCACATGCGGTCGACGCGCAGCTCGATGCGCTCGTCGAGGACGTCGCGGGGCACGTCGAGGCCGATCTGCACGACGTCGTCGTAGTGGTACCGCCGCGGCGGCAGCGTGGCCGTGAACGGACGCCCCGTCAGCTCGATGACCTCGAGCGCGCGGACCACGCGCCGGCCGTTGCTGGGCAGGATGGCGGCCGCGGCGGCGGGATCGTGGCCGGCGAGCCTCCGGTGCAGTGCGGCGGCGCCCACCTCGGCCAGCTCGTCCTCGAGGCGCGCGCGGACCTCGGGGTCGGTGCCCGGGAACTCGAACCGGTCGAGCACCGCGCGGACGTAGAGTGCGCTGCCGCCCACCAGCACCGGTGTGACGCCGCGCGCCCGGCAGTCGTCGATCGCGTCGCGCGCGAGCTGCTGGAACTCCGCGACGGTGGCCGGGCGGGTGACGTCGTACAGGTCGAGCAGGTGGTGCGGGACGCCTCTGCGCTCGTCGACGGTGAGCTTCGCCGTCCCGATGTCCATGCCCCGGTAGAGCTGCATGGAGTCGGCGTTGACGACCTCGCCGCCCAGCCGCAGTGCGATGTCGACGGCGAGATCGCTCTTGCCGGCCGCGGTGGGTCCGACGACGGCGACGACGGTGACGTGCTCGCTCACCCGCCGAGTCTGCCACGACGGCGGAATGTCTGAACGCGTTGCGGGCCGTTCTGCCTGGGGGTATGAACGTCCGTGGGGGTGCGGTTCGGGTCGCAAGGGGCGGCTCGACGGCCCACGTCAACGAGGGGAAGTGCCGATCATGGGCTTCGACGAGATCAAGAACAAGGTCACCGGCCTGATTTCCGGCAACGCTGACAAGGTCGGCGACGGCGTCGACAAGGCCACCGACTTCATCGACGACAAGACCGGCGGCAAGTACAGCGAGCACCTCGAGGGCGTCGACGACAAGGCGCGCGACTTCATCGACGGCCTCGACGGCGAGAAGGGCGAGAACGACAAGCCGGCCTGACGCCGTCGGTCAATGGAGCGGCGCGGGTGGCCGGCGCCGTCGCGCCGTCAGCCGTGCCGCTCCCAGACGCCGACCAGGTAGCCGACGCCGTACGGGGCGTCCTCGTAGAGCACCTCGGCGTCGAACAGCTCGTCGTCGGCGGCGCCCGCCAGCACCCGCAGCGCCTTCCGCCCCGGCGACCCGACCTCCGCGGCCAGCGCCGCGTCGAGGTCCAGCAGCCGCTGCGGGTCGCCGTCGCGCAGCGCGTCGGCCAGCGCGGTGTCGTAGGCCCGGGCCCGGGCGCGCAGGGCCTGCGGGGTGGTGTCGGACCGCAGCGGTGACCCGTCGGCCATGACCAGCAGCGCGACGCGGTCGGCCCGGCCCGCGAGCCGCCGCCCCAGGTCGACGCAGTCGCCGTCGGCCGCGTCGAGTGCCACCGTCGCCGCCGACACCTCTCCGTCCCACCCGTCGCGCTGCAGCAGCCAGGCGCCGACGCTGACCGACAGCGGGAGGTCCGGGCCGGCCTGGGGGTCGTCACCCGGCAGGGCGACCGTCAGGTCGACGCCATACGGGGCGAAACTGCCCGACCGCGACGCCTCGTCGGCGGTCGACTCCCCCGGGCCGACGACCACGAGGACGTCGGGGCTGGCGGAGCGCAGATCGTCCAGAGCGGACCAGCAGGCCGCCCGGACGTCGTCGATCCTCACGTCGCCGGGCCGGCCGATGCCGGTCACCATCAGCGGCGGATACGGGCAGACGGCCGCGGAGATGAGCACACCCGAAGACTAGACGCGCGGCGTCCAGGCTGCGCCACGGGCCATCTTCATGGTCGAATGTCGGATATGTTCGACGCCGACCACAGCACCCACCTCGCCCTGGCGGGCGTGGTCCTGCTGATCGGTCTCGGCTGCATCATCGCCTGGCTCCCGGCGCGCCGCCGCGACCGCGCGGGACTGCCGTCGCGACTGCTCGTGACGGCGGGCCTCATCATGGGGCTCGCCGACCTCGGCGGGCTCGGCAGCGTGCTGGGGTTCGCGCTGGCGGCCATGGGCGCGCTGATCCTGTGGGAGACGCAGCCCGCGCCCGAGGTCCCGCGCCCGCACCGCAGCGGCATCGTCGTGGCGGCCGTCGTGTCCGGCGTCGCCGCGCTGGCGACGTTCGAGGGCTGGTGGTCGCTGGCCCGCGTGCCGGCCGAGCTGCGTGCCGTCGCGACCCTGGTCGTCGGCGTCACGGGCGCACTGGCGACGCTCGCGATCGCCGACCGCGCCCGGGTCCGGCTGCGGGTCGCCCTCAAGCGCCGGTTCGCGCCGGTGAAGCCGCCCCGGCCGCGGGTCGCGCCGTCGGCGGAGGCCCTGCCGGCTCGGCCGGCGCCGGTCAGCGCGCCGCCGGTGAGTGGACCGCCGCGGGCGGTCGAGCCGCCGCGGGCGGTCGAGCCGTCGCGGGCGGTCGAGCCGTCGCCGCCCACAGTGGCGATCCCGCGGCGCGAGCCGGCCACGCCGGCAGAGCCGCCCGTCCAGCCGGACCTCCAGCCCCGGTCGAGCAGCGTCGCCGCGCAGTCGCCGAGCCGCCCCTCCACCGTCGCCCGGCGCCGGTTCGCCGCCACGCCGTCCTCGCCCCGTCCGGGCAAGCCGGAGCAGCGGGCGAAGAACGAGATCACCATCGCCGGGCGCTCGCGGGCTCAGCTGCGCGAAGCGCTCAACCGCCGGCTCGCCGCCGCTCGCGAGGAGCGTCCCGCCGCCCCCGCGGCCACGCCCCGGCCCGCGCTGCCGACGCC
>NZ_SMKL01000095.1 GCF_004348545.1 Jiangella ureilytica
CTCCAAGATCAACGGGCCGGGGCGGGGCGGGAGGGCAAGGCGACGGCCCCCGGACCGTGGGTGGGACGGTCCGAGGGCCGGCGTGCGGGACGGCGAGGTGTCGCCGCGGTGGGGTCAGAAGGCTGCTTCGTCGAGGTCCATCAGCGAGTTGTCGGTGGCCTCGGCGACGGCGCGCTCGGCGGCCAGCCGGGGCAGCACCTGGCGGGCGAAGAACTGGGCGGCCGCGACCTTGCCCTCGTAGAAGGCCTGGTCGCGCGGCGACGTCTCGTCGTCGAGCTTGGTCAGG
Source organism: Jiangella ureilytica (assembly GCF_004348545.1). Classification (GTDB taxonomy): domain Bacteria; phylum Actinomycetota; class Actinomycetes; order Jiangellales; family Jiangellaceae; genus Jiangella; species Jiangella ureilytica. The sequence goes on from NZ_SMKL01000095.1 coordinate 287, forward strand.
GCCACGGCGGCCTGGCGCAGCAGCAGCCACGCCACCACGAGGTCGCCGGCGGCCAGCAGCAGGCGGGTGGTGTTGAGCCCGACCTTGTAGACGTTGCGGACGTCGCCGCCCTCGGTGCGGACGTCGGCTGACATGAGGAAGCCGACCATGGTGCCGAGGATGCCCTGCACGTCGGCCAGCGCCTTGGCCAGCAGCTCGCGCTCGACCTTCAGCCGGCCGCCGCCGAGCTCGTCGTCGACGGTCTGCTGGATCTGCTGCGAGAGCCAGCCGAGGGCCTGGCCGTTGTCGCGGACGATCTTGCGGAAGAAGAAGTCCTGGCCCTGGATGGCGGTGGTGCCCTCGTACAGCGTGTCGATCTTGGCGTCGCGGACGTACTGTTCGAGCGGGTAGTCCTGCAGGAAGCCGGAGCCGCCGAAGGTCTGCAGCGACTCCGAGCCCAGCAGCACCCAGGAGCGCTCGGACCCGTAGCCCTTGACGATGGGCAGCAGCAGGTCGTTGACGCGCTCGGCGGTCTCGTCGGTCTCGCCGCGCGCGGCTGCCGCGGCCACGCGGTCCTGCATGGTGGCGGTGTAGAGGACCAGTGCCCGCATGCCCTCGGCGTGCGCCTTCTGCGTCATGAGCGAGCGGCGGACGTCGGGGTGGTGGGTGATGGTGACCCGCGGCGCGGTCTTGTCCGTGGCCCGGGTGAGGTCGGCGCCCTGGACCCGCTCCTTGGCGTACTCGAGCGCGTTGAGGTAGCCCGACGAGAGGGTAGCGATGGCCTTCGTGCCGACCATCATGCGGGCGTACTCGATGACCTGGAACATCTGCGCGATGCCGTCGTGGACGTCGCCGAGCAGCCAGCCGACCGCGGGCTCGCCGTCGCCATCCGAGTCGCGGCCTCGACTGGAAAGCGTGTCTCGGCCGAACGAGAGCTCGCACGTGGTCGAGACCTTGAGGCCCATCTTCTTCTCGACGTTGGTGGCGTAGACGCCGTTGCGCGAGCCCAGCTCGCCGGTCGACGGGTCGAACCGCACCTTCGGCACGATGAACAGCGACAGCCCCTTGGTGCCGGGGCCGCCCGCGCCGTCGACGCCCACCGGCCGGGCCAGCACGAGGTGGACGATGTTCTCGCTCATGTCGTGCTCGCCGGACGTGATGAACCGCTTCACGCCCTCGATGTGCCAGGTGCCGTCGTCCTGCGGGAACGCCTTGGTGGTGCCGGCGCCGACATCGGAGCCGGCGTCGGGCTCGGTGAGGACCATGGTGGCCGCCCAGCCGCGCTCGATCATGAGCTCGGCGATGCGCTTCTGCGCCTCGGTGCCGTTGCGCCAGATGACGCTGGCGAACGACGGGCCCGACGCGTACATCCAGGCGGCGGCGTTGGAGCCGAGGATGAGCTCGGCCGCGCCCCAGAACACCGACGGCGGCAGCGGCGTGCCGCCCAGGCCCTCGGGCAGGGCGAAGCGCCACAGCTCGGAGTCCATGAGCGTGGCGAAGCTCTTCTTGAACGACTCGGGGAGCGTGACCGAGCGCTCGGCGGGGTCGTAGACCGGCGGGTTGCGGTCGGAGTCGGTGTACGACGCGGCGAGGTCCTCGCGGCTCATGCGGTCGACCTCGGCCAGGATGCTGCGCACGGTGTCGGTGTCGAACTCCGCGTACCGTCCGCCACCCAGTTGCTCGCCGCTGCCGAAGACGTCGAACAGCGCGAACTCGATGTCGCGCAGGTTGGACTTGTAGTGGCCCATCGCATCCTCCGTCGCAATTTACTACCGGCGAGTAACCCCATGGTGCTACTAGTCGGTAACTTCGCGCAACCCAGGAACGCCCGGCGGCCCGCATCCGTCCCATGGACATGCGACGACTAGGAACTCTCGCCGCGGTGGCCGGCCTCGCGTTGCTGGCGGCTTGTGGCAGCGACGATGCCGGCGACGACACCACCGCGGTCCCCGGCGACTCCTCCGAATCCGAAGGCTCCACCGAGCCGGCCGTGCCGATCGTCGGCAGCCGCTGGGTGCTGAACGAGGTCACCACCGCCGAGGCCACCCTCGAGCGGCCGGCCGACGCCGACGCCTACTTCCAGATCGACGAGAACGGCGACGTCACCGGCTCCACCGGCTGCAACGGCTTCAGCGGGTCGGCCGAGGTGAGCGACTCCAGCATCAGCTTCGCGCCGCTCATCTCCACCCGCCGCGGCTGCTCGGGCGAGCTCGGCCAGATCGACTCCTCGATGTTGCAGGTGCTCAACGGCGACGTCACCGTCGAGGTCGCCGGCGACGTGCTCACGGTCACCAACGCCGAGGGCGACACCCTCAGCCTGTCGGCGTCCGACGCCCCGTCCACGGACCTCGGCTGACATGCGACGCCCAGCAGCCGTCCTCCCGCTGCTGGGCGTCGCTCTGCTCCTGGCCGGCTGCGGCGACACCGCGGCGGGCGACGACGGCGACGGCTCGGGCACGGTCGGCGACACCGGGGCGCTCGCCGGCCGCACGTTCGTCTCCACCGAGGACATCGGCGTTCCGGGGGGCGGCCCGCTGAACCTCCAGTTCACCGACGACGGCCGGCTGCTGGCCTCCGCGGGCTGCAACAGCACCAACGGGCCGGTGTCGCTCGACGGCGGCCGGCTCGACACCGGCGACGGCCTCGCCATGACCGAGATGGGCTGCCCCGGCGAGCGCATGGAGGCCGACCAGTGGCTTCGCGACCTGCTGTCCGCGGAGCCCACCTGGGAGCTCACCGACGAGAACACGTTCGTGCTCACCGCCGGTGACACCGTGGTCTCCATGACCGACCTCGCCGTGCTCGAGCCGCCGGTCGAGCTCACCGGGCGGCAGTGGGACGTCGACGGGCTCTCCGACGGCGAGACGGCGTCGTCCATGCCGGCCGGCTTCACCGCGCACCTGCGCTTCGACGACGGCACCGTCTCCGGCTTCACCGGCTGCAACGACGTCAGCGGCACGGCCACCGTCGACGGCGACACCATCGCCTTCGCCGACGTCGTGGTGAGCGACGCCGGATGCACCGGCGGCGCCGCCTACGTGCAGGACATCGTGCTGGCGGTGCTCGAGGGAGAGGCGCTGTTCTCGATCACCGGCGACCGGCTCTCGCTCGAGACCGGTAGCGGGTTCGGACTGCAGGCGGTGGCGGCGGGCTGACCGGGCGGGGCCGACCGCAAGGTCTCAACGGGAGTGAGTCCCCCGGGGGGAAGGAAACGAGGTGCGGCGTCGTTTGTCACGGTTCGGCGCGGCTTTCCACAAGTGATCCACAACCTGTGGGTCACGGAGCGTATCGACCCGTCTGCGCCGGTGTACGTGCAGGTAGAAGACCCCTCGGACCCTTACGCCGAGGGGTCTTCACGATTCTTATCGCATCGGTGGATGAACTGCGCGTAACGACACGGCGTATCGCCGGAATCGGTTCGAGATGGTCGATCCCCATACGTCCGCATTGCCACACCCGTTACATTGATCACCGAGAACGGCGAGGGTGAGATGGCCGGACCGGGAGGCAGGGTGCGCGACAGGCTCAGCCGTGCCGAGTCGGCGCTGCGGTCGGCCGTGGCGCGGGGCGGCGAGGCCGACCTCGGGCGCGACATCGATCCTCGGTCCGTCGAGTCCGCCGACGCCTGGGACGAGTCGCGCACCGTCCGGGCCCGGATCATCGACGAGCTGCTGCGCGACACCGGCGGCGTGCCCGGCGCCGCCGTCCGGCTCACCGGGGCGCGTGTCACCGGCGGCCTGCAGCTGCGTTACGGCCGCCTCGAGCGGCCGCTGCGGCTGGACATGTGCTGGATCGACGACATCCTGATGCTCGCCGAGCTGACCGCCGCCGGCGTCGAGCTGATCCGCTGCCGCGTGCCGGACCTGCGCACCCAGTCCGTCGACGTGCAGAACGCCATCGCCGTCCGCGAGTGCCTCGTCGGCTCCGTCAGCATGGTCGACACCCATGTGCACCGGTCGGCGTCGTTCGAGGACAGCCGGTTCACCGGCCACGCCACGCTGGTGCACGCGCGCAACCTCAGCGTCGGCGGTGACCTCCTGCTCACCCGGGCCCGGATGTTCGCGTCGTCGGGCGAGGCGGTCAACGCCGAGCGGCTGCGCGTCGACGGCGGACTGAGTCTGGTCGGCGCGCGGGCCCGCGGGCCCGTCGTGCTGTCCGGCGCGACGGTGTCCGGCCGGGTCGACCTCACCGACGCCGTCCTGCGCAACCGGCACGGCGTCGCCCTCGACGCCAGGCGGCTGGTCGCGGGCGGCGTTCAGGGCCACGGCGTGCGCTGCAGCGGCACCGTCGACCTCGGACACGCGACCATCGCCGGAAGCGTCGTGTTCGACGCCGCGGTGCTGGCCAACCCCGGCGGCGACGCGCTGGTGGCCAGCGACATCGAGGCCGACCGGATCGAGATCGAGGACGGCGCGCGCATCCTCGGGCGCATGCTGATCCCGCGCGGCGTGGTCCGCGACACCCTCGCGCTGCGCGGCGTCGAGATCAGCAACCCCGGCGGCTACGCGCTGGTCGGCATCGGGGCCGCCGTCGGCTCGCTGGTGGCCGACCGCGCGCGCCTGGTGGGGCGCGTCATGCTCGACGAGATGGAGGCGACCTCCGCGCGGCTGGTCGGCACCCGCGTCACCAACCCGGACGACTCGTGGGCGATCAGCCTGCAGTCGGCGACGGTGCGGCGCGATCTCAACCTCGAGCGGCTGTCGGCGCGCGGCGGGCTCAACATCAAGGGCATCCGGGTCGGCGCCGCGGTCTTCCTGGGCGGGGCGCACCTCGACGGTGGCTACCGCGCGCTGGCCGCGTCGCGCGCCGTCATCGGTGAGCGACTCGTGCTGGGGCGCCGGTTCCGCTGCCGCGGCGACATCGACCTCGCCCACGCCGACCTCGGCAAGAGCCTGGCCATGGACGGCGCGCGGATCCAGGGCCAGCTTCGGCTGTTCCAGGCGCGGGTGCGCAGCGACGTCCTGCTGCGCGGTGCCTACATCGAGTCCTCCGGCATGGGCGTCGACGCCATCGGGCTGCGCGTCGACGGCCGCTTCACCGCCCGCGGCATGGTCTGCGACGGCGCCGTGCGGCTCACGGCGGCAGTCGCCGACAGCGTCGTGCTGACCGGCGCGCAGATCTACAACCCCGACGGCAACGCGCTCATCGCGCCGCGCATCGAGGTCCGCGGCGACTTCGTGGTGGGCAACGACCCGTACTCCTCCGACCTCGGCGGCTTCTGGGCCGACGGCGGCATCGTCATGCGCGACGGCAAGGTCGGCGGCGACCTCGTGCTCGACGGCGCCGTGCTGCGCCGGCCCGACCACCGGGTGCTCGACGGCACCGGCGTGCAGGTGGGCGGCAAGGTCTCGATCGAGCGCGCCGAGATCCAGGGCACCGTCTCGTTCGACCAGGCGCACGTGCGCCGCCGGTTCGTGCTCAGCGGGTCCACGCTGGCCGGGCACGGGGTCGGCTCCACCGACGGGCCCATCGTGTTCAGCGCCATCCAGACCATGTCCGACGAGTTCCTGGTCGACGGCGGCGTCTTCCGGGGCGCGCTGCGCCTCACCGGGTCGACGTTCGCGGCCGGGCTCAGCCTGCGCCACGCCGAGTTCGCTGCGCCCGGCCAGACGGCGCTGCTGCTCCCCGACGTCACCTGCGGGGTGTTCCGGCTGACCGGGCTCGACGTCGACGGCGCGGTCGTCGTGGCGCGCTCGCGGGTGGGTGGCGACCTCATCGTCGACGGCGGCCGCTTCCGGCACGCGGGACGGTTCGCCGTCGACGTCGCCGGCATTACGGTGGGCGGCTCGCTGATCGTCCGCGAGGCCGAGATCACGGGCGGCTTGGCGCTGCGGCGGGCCGAGGTCGGGTTCAGCGTGGTGCTGACGGCGCTGCACGGCGAGACCGGCGTCCGCGCCGACGGCCGTACCCCGGTCGAGGAGGTCGTGGCGGCGTCCGGGCTCAAGGTCGAGGGCAACCTCGAGTGCCGCGACGTCGAGCTGACCGGGCAGTTCTCGCTGGCCGAGGCCGTGCTGGCCGGTCGGCTGCTGGTCCGCGGCCGCACGACGCTGCGCAACCCCGGCCGCACCGCGGTGTTCGCGCCGAACCTGCGGGTGTCCGGGGCGATCGAGCTCGGCTCGCGCCGCTCCACCGGGACGGGCCGCTGACCATCGTCGGCGACGTCCGCCTCGACCGCGCGAACATCGGCGAGCTCTCCTGCGAGCAGGTCTCGATCAGCCAGGAGCCGGCGGCGGCCGGTCGCGCGGACGCGGCCGAGCAGGTGCGGCCCCTGATCACGCTGCACGAGGCGGTCGTGGCCCGGCGCGTGCTGATGAACGACCTCAGCATCGCGACCGTGCCGGCGGCGCGCGGCCGGCGGGCGGTCGTCGACCTGTCCGAGATGCAGGCCGGCACCGTCGAGCTGCCGGCCGGCGAGATCGCCGTCGACCTGCGCGAGTCCGAGGTCCGCACGCTGGTCATGGATCCCACCGACACCTCGATGGTCATGCTGTCGGGCCTGACGTTCGACGACCCCGGCGACGCCGACGTCGAGACGGCGCTGGCCTGGCTGCGCCGCGACCCCACCGGCTACCAGCACCAGGTGTACGAGCAGCTCGCCAACCACTACCGGCGATCCGGCGACGACGCCGCGGCCCGCACCGTCCTGCTGGCCCGGCTCCGGCACCGCCGCGACCTGCTGGGCACGTCGTCGCTGGGCCAGCTGCTGATGAAGGGCTGGGGCTACCTGCAGGACGTCACGGTCGGGTTCGGCTACCGGCCGGGCCTGGCCGCGCTCTGGTTCGTCGGGCTGCTGGTGTTCGGCACGGCCTACTTCTGGGACCGGACGCTGGACCCCGTCGAGGTGAACGTCCACCCCACGTTCAACCCGTTCGGCTACACGCTGGACCTGCTGATCCCGCTGCTGAGCCTCGGCCAGGACAACGCCTGGGACCCGCGCGGCCTCGATCTGTGGGTCGCCTACGGGCTCGTCTTCTGCGGTGCGGTGCTCGCGACGACGGTCGTCGCGGCCGTCACGCGGGTGCTCAACCGGCGCTGATCCACGAAGTTGTCCACAATTTCTGTGCACAGGGGTGTGGGTAACGCGGCGCTTCGCGCTCAGCGACTTGTGGACAGCCTTGTGGGTGGTGCCAGGTAGAGAAAATCTTGGCGGAACCCTCTTGTGCGACCTGGGCGACGGGACTAGAAATACTCCATCGTCATCGACGAGTTCGGAGCCGGAAAGCCGGGGTGACCTGGCTGAACGCACCGAAGGAGTCGAGGGCGGGCCGGACGGATAACGGCAGTTCGCCGCGTCGGGGCAACCCGACGAACCGCACTCCGATGCGCGGGGCGGCTGACGGAGCCGGACGGCAGATCGGAAGGGCTGCGAGGCACCCACGGGCAACCGTGAGCCTTGCCGACTCGAGCCACCGTCATCGGAGGTGGCGAGCATCCGGCCGGTTCACCCGGCCGTGATGGTTCCGGTCGACTGAGAAGGCCCCTCGGACCCTTACTCCGAGGGGCCTTCGCCTTTCTCCCCTCCAGTCTAAAGGCGTTGCCGCGGCGGCCCCGCGACGGGTAGACAGGGCGCGTGATCAACGCAGCCGCCGTCGCGGCCACGCCCACGCTCACCGGCGAACGCATCCGCCTGGTCCCGCTGGGGCCGCAGCACTCCGACGCGGTCTTCGAGTCGCTGTCCGACCCCGAGTCCGCCCGGCTCACCGGCACCCACCGCACGTTCACCCGGGCCGAGATCGACGCCTACTGCGCCAGCCGGGCCGAGCAGGACGACCGGCTCGACTGGGCCATCGAGGACGCCGTCACCGGCCGGTACGCGGGCGGCATCTCCGTCAACGACATCGACGCCGACAACGAGACCGGCGGCTTCCGCATCGACCTCGTCGAGTCGTACCGCGGCCGGGGCATCGGCCCCGAGGCCGTCGCGCTCATGCTCGGCTACCTGTTCGACGAGGTCGGGCTGCACCGCGTGGGGCTCGAGGTCTACGCGTTCAACCCGCGGGCGCAGCGGTCGTATGAGAAGGCCGGCTTCGTGGTCGAGGGCCGGCTGCCCGAGGCGCTGCTCTGGGACGGCGAGCGGGTCGACACCATCCTCATGGGCCAGCTCCGCTCCGACTGGCAGGCTCGCCGCGCAAGGAGGGCCGGGCAGACCGGCGATGAGAGGGGGCCGGAGGCCTCCTCGACGTCGTCGGTGCAACGCGCCAGGCCAGGGTGACCGTGCCTATGGTCATGCCTGGCCCGACGACATCCGAGGGATCAGCCTGAGGTGGGGCTGGCCCCACGGTGAAGCCGGCGGTCAGCGCCATGGGCGCCGGGCCGCCGGTTCCGTAGCGTCGGTCCCGAGGTCGCGCACCGGGCGCGACGAGTCCTCGGGAGCAACCGATGTTCGGTCTGGCGGTGCGGTCCCTGCGCCATCGCAAGGGTGCCTTCGTGGCGGCCTTCGCGGCGACGATGCTCGGCGCCGCCATCGTGATGGCGTGCGGCGGGCTGATGGAGACCGGCATCCGTACCGCGGTGCCGCCGCGGCAGCTGGCCGGGGCCGACGTCGTCGTCGCGGGAGAGCAGCGCTACGACATCCCCGGCACCGACGAGTCGGCGCTGCTGCCCGAGCGGGTGCGCCTCGACGACGACCTGGTCGCGACGGTCGCCGCCGTCGACGGCGTGGCCTCTGCCGAGGGCCGCGTCCTGGACGCCCCGGCACCCGCGGGCACGGTCGACGCGATCGCGGTGGCCGCCGAGCCGGGCGTCGGGGCCGGCGAGCTGCGCGGGCGCATCGACGCCGCGCTCGACGGCGCGCCCGCCACGGCGCTCACCGGCGACGACCGCGGCCTGGCCGAGGTGCTGCCGGCGCGGGCCGGCAGCGAGGACCTGATCGCCCTGGCCGGCGTCTTCGGCGGCTGGGCGACCATGGTGTCGATGTTCGGCGTGGCGTCGATGCTGGCGCTCTCGATCCAGCAGCGCGGCCGCGAGCTGGCGCTGCTCCGCTCGGCCGGCGCGACGCCCGGCCAGCTGCGCCGCATGGTGCTCGGCGAGACGCTGCTGCTCTGGCTGCTGGCGACGGCGGCGGCGCTGGTGCCGGGCCGCTTCCTGGGCGAGTTCCTGTTCGAGCGGATGACCGACGCGGGCGTCGTCCCGGCGGGCATCGAGTTCCGGCAGGGCTGGATCCCCGTGGTGGCGGCCGTCGGCGCCGCGCTCGTCGCGGCCGTCGGCGGGGCGCTGATCGCGGGCCGCCGGGCGGCGGCCGTCCGGCCCACCCAGGCGCTCACCGAGGCCGCCCTCGACACCCGCGGCATGAGCCCGTGGCGCTGGCTGTTCGGGATGCTGGCGCTGAGCGGCGGCATCGCGCTCGGCGTGGTCACGGTGACCGTCATGAGCGGCCCGCTGACGTCGAGCACGGCCGGTCCCGCGGTGATCCTGTGGGCCATCGGGATGGCGCTGCTCAGCCCGGTGCTGATCCGGGCGCTGACCGCGCTGCTGCAGTGGCCCGTCCGCGCCGCCGGCGGGGTCTCCGGGCACCTGGCGGTCCTCAACACCCGTGGCCGGACGTCCCGCACGGCCGCCGTCGTCGCGCCGATCATCATGCTGACCGGCATCGCCACCGGCACGCTCTACCTGCAGTCGACCGAGGACGCGGCGAACCGCGACGCCTTCGCCCGGGGGCTGGTCGCCGACGCCGTCGTGACGTCCGCCGAGCCCGTCGGTCCCGGGCTGGTGGACCGCCTCGCCGGCCTCCCCGGGGTGGCCGGCGCCTCGGCGCTGGTCCGCAGCACCGGGTTCGTCGAGTCGCCGCACGACGGCTCCCAGAGCGACGAGGGCTGGACCCTGCAGGGCGTGACGGCGGCGGGCGCGGCCGCGACGACCCCGGTGACGGCGGTGGACGGCGCACTGACCGGCCTGACGGGATCGACCGTCGCGCTGGCCGCGGACCACGCGCGCTCCCTGGGCGTCGGGCTCGGCGACGAGCTGACGCTGCGGCTGGGCGACGGCGCCGCGGCGACGGTGCGGGTGGCCGCGACGTTCGACGCCGCCGACGACTACGACACGCTGCTGCTGCCGGCGGACCTGCTGGCGCCGCATACCACGGCCGGCGAGGCGCACGAGGTGCTGGTGGCCGCCGAGGGCGACCCGGACGCCGTCGTCGCCGCCGTCGAGGAGCTGGCCGCCGCGGCCCCCGGGCTGGCGGTCGCCGGCCGCACGGCGCTGTTCGACGACTACGGCAGCCAGCAGCGGACCCTGGCGTTCGCCAACTACACCGTCGTCATCATGATCGTCGCATATGCCGCGATCACGGTGATCAACGTCCTCTCCGCCAGCACCGGCGCGCGGCGGCGCGAGTTCGGGCTGCAGCGGCTCACCGGCGCCACCCGCGCGCAGGTCATGCGGATGGTCGGCGCCGAGGGCGTGCTGGTGGCGGCCCTCGGCATCGCGCTCGGGACGCTCGCCTCGGTCGCGACGCTGGTGCCGTTCAGCCTGGCGCGGGCCGACTCGCTGACGCCGTCGGGCTCGCCGCTGATCTACCTGGGCGTCGTGGCCACCGCGCTCGCGCTGACGCTGGGCGCCACGCTGCTGCCGGCCCGGCAGGCGCTGCGCCGGCGGGCGGCCGAGGCCGCGACGGCGGCGGACTGACCCCGGTCAGTCGGGCTCGGAGACGCAGAACTCGTTGCCCTCGGGGTCGAGCATGGTGGTCCACCGCTCGTGGACGCGGTGCACGCTCGCCCCGAGGGCGACCAGCCGCTGCACCTCGGCCTCGCGGTCGGGCGCCTCGACGTCGAGGTGCACGCGGTTCTTCACCGTCTTGCGCTCGGGCACCTGCTGGAAGAACAGCGTCGGCCCGGGGCCGCCGACCCCCACCGTCGGGTCGGTCTCGGGCGTGAGGCCGAGACCGGCCAGCCGGTCGATCTCGGCGTCGTCGTAGGGGAGGACGTCGTAGCCGTCGAGCACCGCCGTCCAGAACCGGGCCAGGCCGGGGGCGTGGACGCAGTCGACCACGATCTCGCGCAGGGCTGCCATGGACGACGACGGTAGACGACGAGAGCCCCGGCCCGCGGGGTGCGGGGCCAGGGCTCGTCCGGGCGTGCCGTGATCAGTCGTCGGTCTGGTCGTCGACGACGGCGTCCACGGCGTTGCGCCGGATCGAGTCGATGCCGTTGAGCGCGCCGTTCTTGCTCGCGTACGCCTCGCCGACGGCGATGGTCTCGCCGTTGCCGGCCTTCAGCCGGAAGCGATACTGGTCGGATTTGTCCTTGTAGAGCTCGAACTTGCCTGCCATGAGGGTCCTCCGTGGGGTCGACAGAGTTGGCAGCGACAGATTAGAGCCCGGGGGTGAACCGCGCAGCCCGAACACGGTCACGGGCAGCGCGGCACCGGTGCGCTCCAGGTGTTGGCGGACCGGTTGCCCACGAAGTAGTCGCTGACCCAGCGCCCGTCGTGCAGCCGGTTCCAGACCCGGCTGGTGCCCACCAGCGAGCCGAGGCCCTGGCACATGACGTAGGCCAGGGCGCCCGGCGGCAGGGCCGCGCCGGAGGCCGCGTAGTTGGTGCCCGGGCCGACCCGGGCGACCAGCGACGTCGTGCTCGTCACCTGGCCGGGATAGGTGCACCGCGGCAGCGCGCTCGAGAAGGTGGTGTTCGACGGCGTCGAGACGTAGTAGTCGGTGACCCAGCTGCCGTCGGTGAGCCGGTTCCACACCGCGCTGGTGCCGACCGCCTGGCCGTGGCCTTGGCAGACGACGGCGACCGTGGCGCCGGCGGCGATGCTGCGCGCCACCGGGTACGCCGTCGACGGGCCGGTGCGGGCGTTGAGCGCCGTCGTGCTGGTGACCCGGTAGCTCTGGGCGACGGTCGCGACCGGCGCGTCGAGGGAGTCGCTGTCGATGTTCAGCGTGACGCCGCCCCAGGTCTCGTTGTGGTCGCCCTGGTACTGCTTGGCGCGCTGGTGCCCGGCCCACTGCGAGTTCGGCGCCGTCGGCCAGCCGGTGAGCGCCGGGTTGCCGTCCCAGCGGGCCATCCAGACGGCGTCCGGACGGGCCCAGCTGGCGGAGTTGTACGACGCGGACAGCGCGGCCAGGCCGGAGTCCTGGTGCACGTAGACGCCGGCCAGGTAGCCGGCCTGGTGGACGGCGACGGTCCAGGCGGAGACGTAGCGGCGGACCGCCAGCGTGCAGTCGGCGTTCAGGCGGTCGTAGTGCTCGACGTCGGCGTAGAGCGCGCTGCCCGGCAGCAGGCCGAGCGCGCGGGCCTGGGCGACGGCGTCCTGCGCGTCGGCGGTGCCGAACGAGCCGGCGGTCCCCGCGGTGTAGCGGTGCGGCTTGGTGCCGAGCATGCAGTACGGCTGACGGCCGAAGTAGGTGGGCAGCAGCCGCCAGCCTCCCGCCGTCGCGCCGCGGACCCAGGCGGCGGTGAGGTTGGGCTGCGTGCAGCCGCGGTTCACGCCGCCGAAGTAGATGTTCACCGTGCGGTACGACGACGCCCGCCAGGCCTGCAGCGCGGCCAGCGACGGCGCCGTACAGGTGTCGAAGCCGCGCCCCGTGGCCATGGTGGCCGACGAGCCGCTGGGATAGTTGCCGGGGGTGGCGGGGTACCCGCCGGCCGGTGTCGCGAGTGCCGTGGCGACGAGGCTCGCGCCGACCGCGACCCCGGCCGCTCTGCTGAGAATGCCCGTCCAGCGGCTCATGGTGGACCCCCCGTCCTCCGGTACCGAGTGTCCTCTGGGAAAGCCCTGTTGAACAGGGGTTTCGGCGGGTGTTACCGATCTGCGACCGTGGCGACCGGAGCGTCCAGCGAGTCGCTGTCGATGGTGAGGGTGACCCCGCCGTGCGTCTCGTCGTGGTCGCCGAGGTACTGCTTGGCGCGCTGGTGGTCCGGCCACTGGCTGTCGGGCGCCGTCGGCCAGCCCGTGAGCGCCGGGTCGCCGTCCCAGCGGGCCATCCAGACGGCGTCGGGACGGGCGAACTCCGGGGAGTCGTAGACGGCGGACAGGTCGCGCAGCCCGGAGTCCTGGTGCACGTAGACGCCGGCCAGGTAGCCGGCGGCGTGCAGCGTGGTCGTCCAGGCCGACACGTAGTGCCGCACGGCCGTGACGCAGGAGGTGTCGCTGCGGTCGTAGTGCTCGACGTCGGCGTAGAGCGCGCTGCCCGGCAGCAGCCCGAGGTGCTCGGCCTGGGCGAGGGCGTCCTGTGCGTTCGCGGCGCCGATGGCGGTGGCGTCGGCCTCGGTGAAGCGGTGCTCCTTGCTGCCCAGCATGCAGCTGGGCTGATGCCCCATGTACGTGGGCAGGAGCTCCCAGCCCAGGCCGCTGACGGTCTGGACCCACGACGGCGTCAGGTTCGGCTGCCGGCAGCCGCGGTTGATGCCGCCGAAGTAGATGTTGACCGTCGTGTACGGCGACGTCCCCCACCACGCGTCGAGCGCGGCGACCGACGGCGCGGTGCAGGTGTCGAAGCCCAGGCCGGTGGCGATGGTGGGCTCGGCGACACGGACGTCGGCGGCGCTGACAGGCGCGGCGGCGCTGACCGAGGTGGCGGCGAACGTGAGGGCGGCGGCGATGACCTTGTGTCGTCTGCGGGTCATTCCAGCAGTCATATCATTGCGGGAGCAACCGGCGGTAGGTCCCTTCGGCCAGGTCCGCCTCGATGGACGGTCCTTCCGGCAGCCGGCCGAGCAGGTCGCGCACCGATCGTTCGCGCAGCGCCCGCGCGGCGCCGACGAACCCTGTCGCGCCGGTGACGAAGACCCTCACGCGACCACCGCCGGGCGCAGGATCGTCACGCCGGTCGGCGATGCGTCCGACATCGCGAGCAGCGCGTCGACGCCCTCCTCGAGGGTGAGCTCGCGGCCGAGCAGCAGGTCCGGCCGCAGCGTGCCCGCGGCGATCTCGGCCAGCATGGCCGGGTAGTGGTGCGCCGCCATGCCGTGGCTGCCCAGCAGCTCCAGCTCGTGGGCGACCACCGGGCCCATGCCGACCGCCTGGCCGGCGTGCTCGGCCACCAGCAGTCCGGCCTGCACGTGCCGCCCGCGCCGGCGCAGCCCGCGCACGGAGTTCTGGAAGGTCGTCGTGCTGCCCAGAGCGTCCAGCGAGAGGTGCGCGCCGCCGCCGGTGGCGTCGCGGACCGCGGCCACCACGTCGGTCCCGCCGCTCGCGCTGACCGTCACCGCGGCGCCGGCCGTGCGGGCCAGTTCGAGCGCCGGCGCAGCGACGTCGACGGCGACCACCCGCGCCCCGTGCGCCGCGGCGATCATGACCGCCGACAGCCCCAGCCCGCCGCACCCGTGCACGGCCACCCACTCGCCGGCCGCGACCCGGCCCTGCTGCACGACCGCCCGGTACGCCGTCGCGAACCGGCAGCCCAGCCCGGCCGCCGTCGCGGCGTCGACGTCGTCGGGCAGGCGCACCAGGTTGACCGCCGCGTGGTCGATCGCCACGTACTCGGCGAAGGAGCCCCAGTGGGTGAAGCCGGGCTGTGTCTGGCGCACGCAGACCTGGTGGTCGCCGGCCCGGCACTGCTCGCAGTCGCCGCAGGCGCAGACGAACGGGACGGTGACCCGCCCGCCCGGCCGCCAGCCCTGGTCCGCCACATCCGGCGCCACCTCGGCGAGCACGCCGGCCAGCTCGTGTCCCGGCACGTGCGGCACCGTGACGTCGTCGTCGTGGCCCATCCAGCCGTGCCAATCGCTACGGCAGAGGCCGGTGGCCTCGACGCGGATGACCGCTCCGCCGGGCGGACAGGCCGGCTCCGGGACGTCGCGGACGACCGGCCGGTCACGAAACCTCTCGTACACCATCGCGCGCACTGGCAACCTCCACGGGACGACCCTAGGCGGCTACGGGAAATGCGCGGCGGGGCCGCCCGTCGCGAAGCTATAGTCCGCGTGGACCACCTGCACGTGGGAGAGGCTGGACGGTGGCGATCAACGATCTCTTCGACGCCGCCATGTCGTTCCCGGCGGTCCCGTTCACGTTCCTCGTCCTTGCCGTGGTCGTCTACTGGCTCCTGGTGATGGTCGGCGGCACCACCCCGCCGCCGGGCGACGGCGTCCCGCTCAACGTCTCCGGGTCGGTGTTCCTCGTGCTGGCCTGGTTGGCCACCATGGCCGGCGCCCTGGCCCGGGGCGGCGACGTCGCGGTGCGGCCGCAGGGCGTCGCGGCGTCGGCGGTCATCGTCGTGCTGGGGCTGCTGGTGGCAGGCGCCGGCACCGCGCTACTGGCGGTGCCGATCCGGCGGGTCCTGCGGGCCGGCGCGGTCGCCGACCCGGCCCGCCTGGTCGGCAGCGTCTGCGTGGTGCGCACCGCTGACGTCGGGCCCGACGCCGGCCAGGCCGAGGTCACCGGCGCCGACGGCACCGCCGTCGTCATCGAGATCCGCCACGACGGCTTCGAGGCGCTGCGTCCCGGCAGCACCGCGATGATCCACGTCTACGACGCCGAGCACGGGGTTTTCTGGGTCACGGCGTTCGACCCCAAGCTCGGCTATCGGCCGTAGCCCGCCCGGCGGAACGCGTCGGCGATGGCCCCGCCGGGCGGCGCGGTGTCGCGCTCGCCCTGCGACCGGCCGCCGCGCTGACCGCCCCGAGGCTGACTGCCTCCGTTGCGGGGCTGGGGCTGTCCGCCGCCGCGCTGCCCGGGTGCGGGTGGCTCGTCGTCGAGGCGCAGCGTCAGCGAGATGCGCTTGCGGTCGACATCGACGTCCATGACCTTGACCTGGACGACGTCGCCGGGCTTGACGATCTCGCGCGGGTCGGAGACGAACCGCTTGGACATGGCCGACACGTGGACCAGGCCGTCCTGGTGCACGCCGACGTCGACGAACGCCCCGAACGCGGCGACATTGGTGACGACGCCCTCGAGGCGCATGCCGGGCTTCAGGTCGGTGAGCTTCTCGACGCCGTCGCTGAACGTGGCGGTGCGGAACGACGGGCGCGGGTCGCGGCCGGGCTTCTCGAGCTCGCGCAGCACGTCGGTGACCGTCGGGACGCCGAAGAGCTCGTCGGCGAAGTCGGCCGGGCGGAACTCGCGCAGCCTCCGCGTGTCGCCGAGCAGCCCCTCGAGGTCGCCGCCCGAGCGGTCGACGATGCGCCGGACCAGCGGATACGCCTCAGGGTGCACGCCGGAGGCGTCGAGCGGGTCGTCGCCGCCGGGGATGCGCAGGAAGCCGGCGCACTGCTCGAACGCCTTGGGGCCGAGCCGCGCGACCTCCTTGAGCGCCGTGCGGGTGCGGAACGGCCCGTGGTTCTCGCGATGGGCGACGATGTTCTCGGCCAGTCCCGGCGTGATGCCCGAGACCCGGCTGAGCAGCGGCGTCGACGCGGTGTTGAGGTCGACGCCGACCGCGTTGACGCAGTCCTCGACGACGGCGTCGAGCGAGCGGGACAGCGCGAAGTCGGGAAGGTCGTGCTGGTACTGCCCGACGCCGATGGACTTCGGGTCGATCTTGACCAGCTCGGCCAGCGGGTCCTGCAGCCGCCGCGCGATGGACACCGCGCCGCGCAGCGAGACGTCCATGCCGGGCAGCTCCTGGGCGGCGAACGCCGACGCGGAGTACACCGACGCACCGGCCTCGGAGACCATGACCTTGGTCAGGCCGGGCCGCAGCGCCGCGAGGTCGGTGGCCAGCTTGTCGGTCTCGCGCGACGCGGTGCCGTTGCCGACGGCGACCAGGTCGACGTCGTGCTCGCGGGCCAGCCGCTCCAGGGCGGTGAGCGCCTCGTTCCAGCGGTTGGCCGGCTGGTGCGGATAGACGGTGTCGGTGGCGACGACCTTGCCGGTGGCGTCGACGACGGCGACCTTGACGCCCGTGCGGAAGCCGGGGTCGAGGCCGAGCGTGGCGCGGGTGCCGGCGGGCGCGGCCAGCAGCAGGTCGCGCAGGTTGGTGGCGAACACCCGGATCGCCTCTTCCTCGGCCGCCTCGCGCAGCCGGGTGCGCAGGTCGAGGTCGAGGCGGAGCAGGATGCGGGTGCGCCAGGCCCAGCGGACGGTGTCGGTGAGCCAGCCGTCGGCGGGCCGGCCCTCGTCGCGGATGCCGAACCGGTGCGCGATCTCGGCCTCGTAGGCCGCGGTGGAGCCGTCGTCGCCGGTGGGGTCGACGGTGAGGTCGAGGACCTCCTCCTTCTCGCCGCGGAACATCGCCAGCACCCGGTGCGACGGCAGCTTCGTGAGCGGCTCGGCGAAGGCGAAGTAGTCGGCGAACTTGGCGCCGTCGGTCTCCTTGCCCTCGCGCACCTTCGCCGTCATGCGCCCCGCGGCCCACACCTGCTCGCGCAGGGTGCCGATGAGGTCGGCGTCCTCGGTGAACCGCTCGACCAGGATGGCCCGCGCGCCGGCCAGCGCGGCGGCGGCGTCGTCGACCCCGGCCTCGGGATTCAGGTAGTCCGCGGCGACGGCCTGCGGGTCCAGTGTGGGGTCGGCGAGCAGGCCGCCGGCCAGCGGCTCGAGCCCGGCCTCGCGGGCGATCTGCGCCTTCGTGCGCCGCTTCGGCTTGTACGGCAGATAGATGTCCTCGAGCCGGGCCTTGGTGTCGGCGAGGAGGATCCGCGCCTCGAGGGCGTCGTCGAGCTTGCCCTGCTCGCGGACGGACTCCAGCACCGCCGCCCTGCGCTCCTCGAGCTCGCGCAGGTAGCGCAGCCGTTCCTCCAGCGTGCGCAGCTGGGTGTCGTCGAGCCCGCCGGTGCGCTCCTTGCGGTACCGGGCGATGAAGGGGACGGTGGCGCCCTCGTCGAGCAGGGCGACGGCGGCGCCGACCTGGTGCTCGTGGACGCCGATCTCCTCGGCGATGCGCTGCTGGACGGACGGCAGGGCGGGCTTGGACACGTGGTTCCACTCTCTCGGCAGGACGTCTCCGGCATTCTGCCGCGCCGGGCCGGGCCACCGCGAGCCGGTCCGGCAGGCCTGGGAATTCTCATCATCCGGGACGATTTCGTTCAGCAGGTGGACGACAGTGGCGGCCTGCGGTTAGGCTCGCGGTCGAAAGGTCATGAGCGCCAGCGCCAAGCCCCGGCTCGCTGGCCGGCAACCCTCCTCCGCGGCGGGGTGCCCCGGGTGACGACCTGGCCGGCTCGGCACCGAGGCGGCAAGCGCGGACCCGCACCCGGGTCCCCGAGACCCGGAGGCCCTGCCATGACCGTCACCGAGCTGCCCTGTACGCCGTCCGTCCTGGCCAGCCCGCTGCCGGCCGCGCCCACCCGGCCGCTGCTGCCCGTGGTCGGCGCCGACCTGCGCGCGCCGCTGGCCACCGGCGGCGACACCCGCTACGTCAATCTCGACTACGCCGCCAGTGCGCCGGCGCTGCTGGCCGTGGCCGACCACGTTGCCGAGATCCTGCCGACCTACGCCAGCGTGCACCGCGGCGCCGGCTACGCCTCCCAGCTGTCGACACAGCGCTACGAGGACGCCCGCGGCACCGTCGCCCGCTTCGTCGGCGCCCGCCCGGACGACGTCGTGGTGTTCACGCGCAACACCACCGACGCGCTGAACCTGCTGGCAGGCTGCGTCCCCGACGGTGGCGAGGTGGTGGTCCTCGACATCGAGCATCACGCGAACCTGCTTCCCTGGCAGCGCCGGGCGCACCGGGTCGTCGAGGCCGCCTCGACGCTGGCGCAGACGCTGAGCCGGCTCCAGGTCGAGCTGGCCCGCCGCCCGGCCGCGCTGCTCGCCGTGACCGGCGCCTCGAACGTCACCGGTGAGCAGCTGCCCCTCGGAGCGCTGGCCGGACTGGCGCACCGCCACGGCGCGCGCATCGTCGTCGACGCCGCGCAGCTCGCGCCGCACCGCCGCATCGACGTCGTCGCCGGCGAGATCGACTACGTCGCGTTCTCCGGCCACAAGCTCTACGCCCCGTTCGGCGCCGGTGTCCTGGTCGGCCGGCGCGACTGGCTCGACGCCGCCCCGCCGTACCTGGCCGGCGGCGGCGCCGTCCGCGAGGTCACCCTGACGGCGACGGACTGGGCGCCGGCGCCGGCGCGCCACGAGGGCGGCTCGCCGAACGTCATCGGCGCCGCGGCGCTGGCGCGCGCCTGCGAGGCGATCGCGGCCCTGCCCGAGGGCTGCGCCGAGGTGCACGAGTCGGCGCTGCGCCGGCGGCTGCTGGCCGGCCTGGACCGCATCGAGGGCGTGCGGACGCTGCGGCTGTGGCCCGACAGCGGCTCGGCCATCGGTGTCGTCGCCTTCACCGTCGACGGCTACCCGGCCCGGCAGGTGGCGGAGTACCTCTCCGCCGAGCACGGCATCGGTGTGCGCGACGGCCGGTTCTGCGCGCACCCGCTGCTGTCCAAGCTGGGCGCCGACGGCGCTGCGCTGCGGGCCAGCTTCGGGCTCGGCTCCACCGCCGACGACGTCGACCGGCTGCTGGCCGCCGTCGAGCACCTGGTGACCGAGGGAACCACCGGCACGTACGCCACCAGCGCGGAGCGTCCCTGCGACTAGACCCGTCCAGGCCGCTCGGACGTACCATGCAGTGTGGCCGGGTACAGCCTCGTGGCGGCGGCCGCCCTCGTGCTGACGGCGGCGGCCTGCAGCGGCGAGGACGAGCCCGCGTCAGCGCCGTCGCCGTCGATCCCGAC
>NZ_SMKL01000096.1 GCF_004348545.1 Jiangella ureilytica
GTCGGGGGCGGCGTCGAGGAGGCGGCTGACCCAGGGGGTGTCGGCGGTGCCGGGGTTGACGGCGTTGACGCGAATGCCGTCGCCGATGTGGTCGGCGGCCATGGCGAGGGTGAGGGAGAGGACGGCGCCCTTGGTGGCGGAGTAGAGGGCGCGTTGGGGGAGCCCGGCGGTGGCGGCGATGGAGCAGACGTTGACGACGGCCGCCCGCTCGGAGCGGCGCAGGTGCGGCAGTGCCGCGCGGGCGACGCGCACCATGCCGAGGACGTTGACGTCGAAGACGTGGTGCCACTCGGTGTCGGGGTTGTCGGCGATGGTGCCGGCGGCGCCGATGCCGGCGTTGTTGACGACGATGTCGAGGCCGCCGAAGCGGTCGGCGACGGCGGTGACGGCCGCGGCGACGCCGTCGGAGTCGGTGACGTCGCACTCGAGGGCATACAGGCCGCCGGGGGCGTCGTCGAGCTTGCGGTCCAGGATGGCCACGTTCGCGCCGGCGGCGGCCAGCAGTTCGGCCGTGGCCAGCCCGATGCCCGAGGCACCGCCGGTGACCACCACCGCCCAGCCGTCGAGTTCTGCCATGTGTCGATCCCTTTCACGTGTGCGCCGACGCCGACCCAGGCGCGAGCGCGTGCCGAGTGCCGTGCGGGGCGAGGGTGATGAGGTCATCGAGCTCACGCACGGGACAAAGCCGTGTCGCCGAACTCGTCGGGTGCCGGTCGGGCGTCGTATCCGACCCCGGGCGCGGAGGGCGCCCGTACCATGCCGTCGGCGTCGACGTGAGGATCCGGGATGATCGGGTTGCCGATGATCTGGCTCTCGTAGTACGTGGTGTTCGGCACCGCCATGCACAGCTGCCGCTGCAGCAGCCCGGACCCGTGGACCTCCGCATTCATCAGGTACGCCTCGGCCAGGTGCGCGATGCGCAGGGCACCGGTGATGCCACCCTTGAGGTGCGGGCTGGTGCGCACAGAGGTGGCGCAGCCGGAAGAGATGAAGTCCGCGGTGTTCATGTGTGCGCCGTCGGCGGTCTCACCGACGAGCAGCGACACCCCGACGTTGTCGGCCAGCCAGCGGTGCGCGGTCACGTTGAACTCGCGCATCGGCTCCTCATACCAGAGGAACCCGGCGTCGGACAGGGCATGCCCGAGCTGGATGGCACCGGCGAGGTCGAACGCCGCCGAGCCGTCGTACATGAGCGGTAGATCGTCTCCGACATGGGCGCGCAGCCGGGTCACCAGCTCGCTGTCGCGGCGGACGTCACCCCAGGCGTGCACCTTGACGGCCTGGTAGCCGTGGGCAAGGCACTGGTCGACGACGTCGAGGTACTCCTGGACCGATCCGTAGGTGACCGTGCTCGCGTATGCCGGGATGCTCTCGCGAAACCCGCCGGCGAGCCGGTGCACCGGCAGGCCGGCCGCCTTGCCGGCGATGTCCCAGAGGGCGATGTCGACGAGCCCGAGCGCGTAGATCGGGAACTCCTCGCGCCGGTCCAGCTCCCACATCCGGCGCCAGAGGAACTCGCGGGCGAGCGGGTCGGCGCCGACGATCTCGCCGCGGATGACGCGGTTCACCAGGTCGGCGACGATGACGCCCCGCCGCGTGTGCGCCTCGCCGACCAGACCTTCATCGGTGCGCAGACGCAGGATCCCACCGGTGACCGGCGGCTCGGAACCGGGGAGGCCGTCGCGCCAGCGAAAGACCGGCTGAGCAGGGAGCTCGACGAGGTCGACCGTGGCATCGACGATGCGCACGGCGTCACCTGCTCTCGGGGTGCGGTCCGGCCTGCGGATGGCCGGACGGCAGGTCGACACTGAGCATCCGGCGCCGGATCTCGTGCTGGAACTGCACGAGCGCGCCGTCGATGTGCTGGGCCATGGTGCCACCGGCGCGTCCGGCCTCGCCGTCGCCGATGGCATCGGCGATGTCGGTGTGCTCCTTCGCTGCCACCACCAGGGATCCGCTCTGATCGCCGCGTAGGCCGATGGTCAGCACCTGGCGTTTGAGCTGGGTGATGACACCGACCGTCGACTCGAAGAAGGTGTTGTTGGTGCCGGCGGCCACGGCGCGGTGAAAGTCCTCGTCGGCCTGCCGGAAACGGTCGAAGTCGTCGTTCTCGGCGGCGTCGGCGGACCGGCGGGCCGCATCGCGCACGGCCCGCACCTGCTGGGGCGTGGCACGGGAAGCGGCGAACTCGCTTGCCGCCACCTCGAGCGTCCTGCGCACCTCGAAGAGCATCCGAACCTGCTCCGGATCGGCGGGCAGGAAAAGGCTCCAGGAATCGGTGGCGAACCGACCGGACGGCTCGGCCACGTGGACACCGGAACCCTTGCGCACCGTCAGCCTGCCCAGGGCCGAAAGGACCTTCACAGCCTCACGAGTGACCGTGCGGCTGATGTCGAGAGCGAGCGCGATGTCCCGCTCGGTACCGACACGGTCGCCGGGGCGGAGCTGCCGAGCGGCGACGTGCTCCAGGATCCGCTCCGCCGCGACCTCGTAGCCAGGGCGGTAGATGGTCCCTGTGTCGGCACGGTCATCGCCGCGTGGCGCTCCGGCCGGGCCCGTGAGTCCGCGCTCGTCGTGCATCGCTACCTCTCGTCCTGGCTCTGGCCGAAGTCAGCCGTGAGCCTGTCGGTACTGAGCTCCCTGAACGGTGACAACCATCATATACGACTCATGGACTGATGACGAACAAATACTAGTTATAGAGCGTTGACAGCTGACCGCTCACCGCTGCACACTGCTGACCACCGGACATAGCGTGGCTGCTTTGGAATCAAGTGGTACTGATTGCGCTGGCGGCAGCCCACAACTGCTATTTGCGCTCACCAGCTGGTGCGTGCTGACACGGGGATCCGCTGCGATGCGGAACCGCCGTCGCTCCACCATCGGAGGGGTAGCGCATGAGAACAGAAGGCGCCGTCGGTCCGTCCCACGGGCGTCTGCTCCCGCGGGGGCCGGGCGTGCTCGTCGCCTGATGTCGGGTGTGCAGTGCGCTCGCGGCCCGGTGCCCGCTTCCCGACCGTCGTCATCTTCATGATCCCGCAGCGCTGCCGAGTCGGCGGGGCTGTCCGCCGGATCGGTGAAGTGACGCCCGGTCCCGGCGCCCATGTCGGGACCGGTCATTCCCAACACCCACCGAAGGGAAAGCCATGACCATCATCCGAAGATCACTCGGCTGGTGTGCCGGAGGGCTGGCTCTTGCCCTCGCGGCCACGCTGGGCGGCACTTCCATCACCACCGCCGCACCGCCAGAGGCCGACCCGCCAGCGATGGAGCCGACCTCGGCGACCAGCACGCCGGGGGAGAACTACGTCGCCCTGCAGTTCGGGGTGTTCATGCACTACGGCCTGGCCACCTACGTCAAGAAGAGGCCCTGGGATTACGACCCCCACGAGGTCTCGCCGCTCACGTTCGCCCCACCCGCCGAGATGGACACCGACCAGTGGATGCAGGCGGCGGCGTCCTCGGGCGCCAAGTATGTGATCTTCACCGCCAAGCACCATGACGGGTTCGCGCTGTGGCCCAGCGACTACACCGACTACGACGTGGCCTCGAGTTCGGCACCCGATCGGGACATCGTGCAGGAAGTGGTGGACTCCGCTCGCGAGTTCGGCCTGAAGCCCGTCCTGTACTACTCCTGGCTCGACTTCTACAAGGACGGTGGCTCCGACGACGAGGGCAACTACCACTTCGTCGCGAGCCCCGAGTACGTGCAGTTTGCCAAGAACCAGATCACCGAGCTGCTCACCGAGTACGGCGACATCGCTGGCCTCTGGCTGGACACCGCCCCGGGCAAGTTCGATTCCGGCCGGCTCCAGGAGATCAAAGACCACATCGCGGCGGTTTCACCGACCACCGCGTTCGTTCCCAACACCCATCTCACCGAGAAGCGAGGCGGTACCAGGCTCGCGCCCGCCGACGTCCTCGTGCACGAAGCCGAACTCGAGGGGGATCTGCCCTGCGACGCCACCAGGCCCCACGAGCAGTCATTCTTGGCGGTCCAGCCCAACTCCGCAGGTTGGGGTTGGTGGAGCTTCGCGTCGCGCGACACCACCGTCACTACGGCCCAGGACGTGATGGTCGAACTGATGCGCGCCAACTCCATCGGCGGCGCGGCCGCGGTCAACGCCTCCCCCGGGCCCGACGGGAAGCTCGGGCTGGGAAACGTCAACCTGCTGGCGGAGGTCGGCGCGCTGCGCACCTCGCCGACCGCCTACGTCACCATCGACGACATGGTGCCTCCGTGCGGCGGAACCCTGACCTACTCCGGCCAGCAAACCGACAGCGACTGGATCCACACCAGAGGCACGCCTACGGGCGGCGGCAAGTGGTTCTTCGGCACCCGCACCCATTCCAACACCGTCGGGGCAACCGCCACGCTGACGTTCTCCGGCCCGGATATCACGGTGCTGTTCGAAGCCAACCCCGGCCACGGCATCGCTGAGATCAGCGTCGACGGCGGGCCGCCGGTGGCGGTCAACACTTACAGCGCCACGCGCAGGCAGTCCCAGCCCTTGTTCGAACGGCACAACCTCGGACCGGGCCCGCACACGCTCACCGTGGAGGTCACCGGCCGGAAGGACGATGCCTCGGCCAATACCTTCGTCTCCCTGGAGGGCTTCCGCATCAACGCATCCGCCAACCCCACCATCGTCCCCGTTGCCAACGTCGAGTAGCTGCGACTCAACCCGGCCACCGCGTCGGCGCAACTGCGTGCGCAAACGCTGTCGCTGAAGAGGACCGACTTCCTCGGCCACGAGATGGGCTGCAGCCTCCGTCAGCGGAGGCTGCGGCCCAGGGCGGGCCGGACAGCTCGAACGTCAGGCTCGGGACAAGCGTGTCAACGAACCGGCCGAGTCCGTCTCGAACCGTGACGCGAGCATCGTGTCCGTGGACGTACCCCGCCAAGGTCGCCGGCAGCTGCCAGCAGCGAGCCGACCGCGCCGTCGTGCCAGAGGTGCAGGAAGATCCGGCGTGTCCCAGACGCCGGGGCAGTATAAGTCGGCCGGTCGAGCGTCGCCGGCCGCCGGCGATGGGGCCGACCAGCCACTATCAGCTCGTCGACCTCGGTGTTGTACGCCGCACCAATTGCCGCGCAGGACTCGCCGGCGGCCCGACTCTCGCGCGGGGCCGGCGAAGCACCAGTCGCCGTCCGGTCCCTGCGCCCGCCAGCTGGCGCGCTGACGGGGGGCCGGCTGCCCGACGAGGAGTCGTCGGCGTTGGACGGCAGCGTCGCGGTGCCCGCGAAGTGGCGTTCCTGAACGGCTCGCAGGCCGTCCACACCTGATGCGGCCTCGGAAGGGCCTCACCCAGGCTAGCCACACGGATGTCGACGGCAGCCGTGATGAAGCGGCGGCTCGTCGGCACGCGTTCGCTCGACGCTGCGCGCCAGAGGCGGCCCGACAGGTCGCAGGGGCGTGGTCGCGGCAGTACTTACCCGGACGGGAACGACACCGTGCTGGGGGTGCAGGCGGGGGCCCTGCGCGAAGGCACGGGTGAAGGTGACCCACGTCCGGCGAGGCGGTCCAGCGCCTGCGTGGTGACGTCCGGATGACCGGAGTGCGACTTGCGCCGGGTGTCGCGCTGGTCGGACTTGATGAACAGGACGTTCGGCGGACGCGACATGCGAAGCACACTCGGGTCGATGGGTGCCCGGCCTAGCCCTTCTCGGCGCCGGAGACGTCACTGGCGGTGAGGTAGCGCTGCGCGAACAGGAACGCAACGAGGACCGGCGCGACGGCGACCAGGGCGGCGAGCGCCGCCTCCGGCTGATGGATGGGCAGCGCGGCGAAGCCGCCCTCAGCGTTGATGGCGTCCGTCGACTGCAGGAGCATCATCAGACCCACCTGGAGATTGAAGGTGCGGTCGTCGGAGAGCATGACGAACGGAAGGAAGAAGCTGGTCCATGCGTGCACGAAGCTGAAGAAGAAGATCATGCCGATGATCGGCTTCGACAGCGGCAGCACGATGCGGAAGAACAGAGCTGCCTCGCTCGCGCCGTCGACGCGTGCGGCCTCGAGCAGGCTGTCGGGCAGGCTAGTGGTGCAGTACACGTAGCAGAGGTAGACGGCGAACGGGTAGAACGCCAGCGGCAGGATCACCGACGCCGGCGTGCCGAGCAGTCCGAGCGCGTTCATCTGCAGGTAGAGCGGCAGTACCAGCGCAGCCGTCGGGATGATCATGCCGATGAGGGTGAGCACCAACAGCGCCTTGCGGCCGGCGAAGTCGTACTTCGCCAGCGCATAGCCGGCCGGGACGCTGAGGACCGTGGCGATCACGACACTCGAGCCGGCGTAATAGAGGGAGTTCCAGATCCAGCCGACCAGTTCGCCGTCGTTGAACGTCAGCAGGTTGCTCCAGCCCTGCGCGATGTTGCCGAGTGAACCCATGGACAGCGGGTGATCGCTGAAAATGGACGCCTGGGTCTTCGTCGCCGCGAGGATCAACCAGACGACCGGCAATCCGAAGAAGACGGCACACACCATCAGGAAGCCCACCCGCAGCGACCCTCCGGCCACCCGTCCCGCGCCGTGCGTGGTCGTCTGAACCGCCATCAGCTCAGCCCCCTGTCTATGCGGTAGAACTTCGTGCGGTAGATGACGAACAGCGCCACCACGAGCCCGACCAGCAGCAGCGCGAGCGACAGGGCCGCCGCCTTGCCGAAGTCGCCCTGCTGGGTGGCGTAGTAGTACGCCAGCTGGTTGATCGACCACGTCGAGCTGATCTGTCCCGGGACCCCGGTGGCAAGCACGGTCGGCTCGACGAAGACCTGAGTTCCGGCCGCGAACGTGGCGATGAGGATGAGTGCGGCGTACCGGCTGACCATGGGGAACTTGACGCGCATCGCCACCTGCCACGACGAGGCGCCGTCGATGACCGCTGCCTCGAGCACGTCCCGCGGCAGAGCGGCGAGCGCCGCGTAAACGATGAGGATCCAGCCGCCGGCGTGGATCGCGATGCCCATCAGGGCCAGGATCAGCGGTGTGTTGCCGGAGACAGCCTCGGTCGCGTTCTCGACGCCGAGAAGATCCAGAAGCGGCGAGAACGGGCTGACCTGCGGGCTGACCATGAACAGCCACAACAGCGCCGCGGCGGAACCGGTGATGGCCCCGGGCACGTAGTAGACCAAGCGCATTGCGGCGGCGAACCGCCCGGGGCGCGCGTGCAGGACCAGTGCGATCGCGAAGATCAGCACCAGCATCGACGGCAGCCACAGTGCCACGTACGTCGCGACGTTCCGGGCGGAATCAGCGAGGCGATAGTCTGTGAGCACCTCGCCCCAGTTCGTCAGCGGAGCGAATGTGGTGCCCGCGTCGGTGTCGTCGGTGAACAAGGACGTGTAGAACCCGTAGACGGCCGGTGCGATGCCGAAGCCGACGAGGAACAGCGCGTACGGCGCCACGAAGACATAGGGCGCGAGCCTGCGGCGTCGGCGTCGCGCCAGGACCCGGGCCTCGCGGCCGGTCTCGGGTGCCCGTCGCCGTGCCCGTCCATCTGTCCCGGCGGGAGGGCGACCGGCGATCTCGGTCTCGGTCACCGGGTGACCTCGTAGTCGGTGGACTCCGCCGCCTCGGTGAGCCGGCTGCCCCACACCTCGACGGCCTCGATGAGGGGATCGGGTGACCCGGCGGCGGCCACCACCGTCTCGTTGAAGATGTTGTTCCACTCGTTGGCATAGCGGACCCAGCCGAAGGTGTCCCGGATGAGGGGCGCCTGTTCCTTCATCACCGGGAACGGGTCCTCGGCGTAGAAAGGGTCCTCCGCCCTGGCCGCGCCCCACGCCTCGGCCGCTTCGGCGAACGCCGGATAGGTGGGTTGCTCGCTCTGGTGGTCGACGTCGGTGGTCATCCACGTGGCGAAGTCGACGGCCGCGTCCATGTGCGCCGAGTGCCTGGACACCACGAACGCGCCACCGCCCACCGAGCCGCTGTACGGCACGTCCTCGCCTTCCCACGTCGGCATCGGCGCCGCCGCCATTTCACCTGCCGGGCTCTCGTAGGCCGCCTTGAACCGGTGCTCGCCGTACCAGGACGCCGCCGGGAGCATCAGGATCCTGTTCTCCTGGCCGATCTGGGCGAACGCCGGGTCCGACGGCGACAGGGTGGACACCGAGCCGTTCGCCAGCAGCGGGTCCAGCAACTCGGCGGCGCGGACACAGCCGGGATCGGACGTGTCGATGCGTACTGTCGTCAGGTCGACGACGTCGCGGGTGGGACAGCCGCTGGACTCGAAATACACACCGGCGCCCCACTTGCCGCTGAGGCCGCCGATGATGTAGCCGGGGTGCTCGGCCGCGACCCGCTCACCCAGCGCGCCGTAGTCGGCCCAGGTCTGCGGGACCTCGTAGCCGAACTCGTCCATCAGCGCCTGGTTGTACCAGAGCACCGTCTGGCCGATGTCGTTGCGCAGGCAGTAGAGAACGTCGCTGAAGGTGCATCCTGAGAGCGAGCCCTCGACGAACCCATCGACGATCTCGTCGTCGACCAGCTCGCTGAGTGGCGCGGCGAAGTCGAACGGCGGCGCGGCCAGCGACGCGACGTCCTCCGGGGTGTTGAGGAAGACCACGTCGGGCCAGCCATCCTCGGCCTGATTGGCCAGCGAGATCTGTGTGAGCACATAGCCCGGGTCACTGGGGATGGTTGTCATCCGGATGTCGACGTCGGGATGCTCCTCCATGTAGCGCTCGACGCCCGGTGTCCTCGTGGAATCTACCCAGACCGTCAGCGACGTCGCTCCCTCATCGTTGTCGCCGTTACCGGTGCTGGCCCCCGGCGCGGTGCAGCCCGCGAGGAGGAGCCCGGCGGTCGCACAACCGGTGACGCGCCGAGCGTGCCGGGCGCGTTGCTGCCCGCCTTTTGTTGTCATCGAGCACTCCTCCTCGGTGAACTGCCGACTGAGCCGTTAAGTCCTATATGTTGCCGAGCGGTGGGAAGCGCTTCGCGCCCTGCGTGCGCCCAACGACTTGAGGCGGACGGCTATCAAACCCGGTAATCGCGGTGGTGCTCACCGTATGTGTCCAGATTAGACCTCGTCAAGAGCGAGGTGGCCTCAAGCCTCGAGAAACAAATCGTAGTTGCTCTGTTTCCCGCGGCGAACTAGATCCTATGTACCCTCCGACCCAAGGTGGCACCACTCGCCGCCACGGTGCCGCAGGGAAGCGGCAAAGGTGCTGGCCGCGCTGGGACGCGTCACCATGTGCACGGGCGCGGGCATGTACGTCGCCAGCCCACCGGTCGGCCTGCAAGAGGCATGGAACCTCCTCGTCGGCCATGTCACCAAGACGCCACCGGCTCCGGGTGAGAACCATGCCGGCGCCGGCACCGCTACCTCAGCATCTGCGGGACCTACCGCCCGACGCGCTCCGGCTAAAGCTCGCCGACCGCTACAGCAACGCCCGGCCCCTGGACGCGGTGACGACGTCCAGCCCCAACGGCGTGAGCGAATGCCTCACCGTCTTGCCCCGGCGCCGACTGGCCACCAAGCCGGCCCGACGCAGCGCCGAGGCATGCACAGAAGCCGATGACGGGCTGAGCGCTACAGCACGGGCCAGCGAGGTCGTGGTGTGCTCGTCGACGAGTGTCTGCAGGACGGTGGCGCGCGTGGCTCCGAGGGCGGCTTTCGCGCCGTCGTATCCGGCACTCGCCTCGGCCAGCCAAGTGGCATACGGAACCGGGTAGACCAGAGTAGGTTGGCTCCACTCCAGGGCGAGCCCCGGACGAGGCCACACCGAGGGCATCACCCGAAGTCCACGACCGCCCAGATCGATGTCGGCGTGCACCGGACCGGCGACCTCGAGGACGCCCGCGCGCCACCGAACCGCCGGATGCAGACTGTTCAGCATCGTGGCGATGCCCTCCGTCGCGATTTCGCGGGTGCGGTGACTCAGCTCGGCCGTCACGACGCGGGTGTGGACCGGCGACAGGGGCGCCATGACGTGGTCGTGGTACGCGCGCATCGCTACGCCGAGGTCGTGCCGCGCCTGTGTCCGACCCCGGCAGAGGTCTTCGACCCACGCTGACAGTCGAGTTGCCCGCCCCGCAGTCACCTCGGCCCGGATCCGTGCCGCGGGCGTCGACTGGACGATGTCAATTGCCTCGTCGATGTCGTCCACCGTCTCCGGTGCGAGGAACAGGGGGACGTCTCCTTGTGCCGGGACCAGCTCCCAGAGGCGTCCCGCCTGCTGGGGGAGCCTGCCTGCCTCGGAGCGCCACATTCGTCGATAGGGATGTCCGACCAGTTGCAGCGCCTGCAGGCTCACTGGCAGTTCGCAGAGGCCTGGCGCCGCGAGCCGTATACGAGCGATGTCGTCGACGCTCATCCGAAGCCGCAGCATGTCTCTCACCCCTGTCATCGCATCGATTCGTCGAGGACCGAATCGTTCGCACCGTGGACGCCGCCGTCCTACGTTCGGCGGGTCCTTGACGGGTCGTGCGGTGGCAGCTGTTCGCGCCAACCGCAACCGAAACAGTAGCTGAGGAGACCAGAACCATGCGATTGACCAGTGCCGCGCTCGCGCTCGCCGGACTCACCCTTGCCTCGCTTCCCGCGGTCGCCGCCGCTGACCCACCGACGAACCCGAACTGCCTGGGGGTTGTCACGGCGCAACGTGCAGTGGCACACCACGACCTCGGTGACCACGCGTCCTCGCAGGAGGAGCCTCGTCTCGGCCTGGGCAATGTCACTCGGCTGATCCTCGGAGAGGACGCCCACATCGGTGACTTCGGAGCGTTCCTCGGGCAGATCGACGGCGACGACGCCACCTATTGCCCGTAACCGGCAGAGCGCACCAGCAGAGTCATCAGGCCGTGCCGACGTAGCGGCTGTAGTGGTCTGGAAGACCCGATCTGCCCGGCATTGTCCGAGCACGGTTGCTGTCGAACGGGTTGCTTGGGTCCGAGGCGGAGTCGGCATCTCCGAAACGGGCGCCGTCAATGCTGAGCTCCTCGGTTGCGGCTCTTCACCGACCAGGCGCGCGGAGGCAGGTTCGAAGCGGCTGCGCAGCCGCTTCGACACACCCGCCAGCCCGGGTTCCGTGGCGGTTGCGGGCTCACTGCGTGGGTAGGTAGTTTCCGGTCCTGATGGGATCAATGACCACCATGGTCGTGTAGCGCTTGACGTTTGGTGCGTTCTTGAACAGTCGGTCAGCGAGCACGTGCTGGTGCGCCATGCCACGAGTCGCGAGCACGACGGCGTAATCCCAGTCTCCGGTGACGACATAGGCTTGCTGCACCTCCAGGGATGCCGGAAACGCTGACGAAACGCCTCGTGGTGCCCGCTCGACTCCCGTTCGAGGGTGACGAGCACGATTGCCAGCACGATGTCCTTGTTGCGGCGAAGGTGGAGGACCGCGACGAGGCGGGACAGTCTGCCTGCCGATCGGTAGCGGGCAATTCGCCGCTGCACAGCGCTCGCGGACTTCATCGGCGGCTTCGCCCGTGTGGAAGTCCTCGGCTGCCTCACCCGGGCCGCGGAGGAGCCAACCGAACGAGCCGACCTCGCGGAGATCGCCGTTCAGGCCGACCTCGCGCTGCAGGACCTTAGCTCATTCAACGGTGTCCACGACGACTCGGACCTCGGCACGGCCGTCGCCCGATTGCAGCCGTACTTGCGGCTCTCAACCTGGCCGATTCACTGTGGACTCGAGATGGAACGACCCGGGTGCAATTTCCGCCGTTCCGTCGTGTCGCCCGCCGTGCCGGCGACGGCGGCGCGACACGTCGTCTCGAGCCGCACTTGCGTGGGCGCGAGCCCGGGCACGAATTGAGTCTTGCGGAAACAGTATCCATAGGACACAGTTATCTTCGATCGGAAACAGTGGCCGGCGGACACAGATTCGGAAGGCCTGCGCCTCGCCTCCGCCGGCTCACGCGAAGGCGGCGGCAGGTCGCCACGAGATGGAGTAGAGGCAGTGACCGCACGTATCGGCAGGACCATCAGCGCCTCCGCGTTCGTCAGCCTGGACGGCGTGGTCAACCACATGGAGAAGTGGCACTACGACTACGTCGACGACGAGTCCGACGCGCTGGCCCTGGAGCAGTTGCGTGCCGCGGGCGCGCTGCTCATGGGCCGCAAGACCTACGAGGTGTACGCGGCCACATGGCCGGGCAGGGACGGCGTGTACGCCGACGCGATCAACGCCATGCCCAAGCTCGTCGCGTCGACCACGCTCGGGCAACCGGCGCGGGCCAACACCGAGGTCCTCGACGGCGAGCTGGTCCAGAGCATCCGCGCGCTGCGCGCCGAGGACGGCGCACCCATCCTCATGCACGGCTATGGTCCGGTGGCCAAGGCTCTGCTCGAGGCGTACCTGCTCGAACTGGACCGATGGCAGGCGCTGGCCAGAGGCAAGAGCATCCACCGCAGTAGCGCCACTACGCTGCGAACGGGTCGTCCCATCGGCCGTTCGGCGTCATCTCGTTGGCGAAGAACTCCGTCAAGACCGGGGCTAACGCCTTGGGTTTGACGATGTGCATCTCGCCCTCGAGCACGAAGTACTTCGCGTTGGGGAGCACGCTTGCGGTGGCCCGCACTCCGTTGTGCATCCACTTCGGACTTTTGCCGCCGACCACTGCCAGCGTCGGCACGGTGACCGCGGACCAGCGACTGCTGGACAACGGCTTGCCCTGCTGGGCCTCCACCACGAACGAGACGTCGTAGGGCAGCGTGTGCGCGATCGACTTCAGCTTCCTCCACGCCGGCATGAGCCTCATCATGCCGACCATGAGACTAGGGAGGTTGATCCCCTCGGTCATGAAGAGCTTGACAGCCTTGCCGCGCTCGTCCGCCTTCACCAGGTCCTCGAGCCGGGTCTGGTATCCCTCGGGCAGCGGGGGACGCGTGTCGTCGACGAAATGTGGCGGCTCGAAGATCGCCAACTTCGCGATGGCCAGGCCGCTGGCCGCCGCGTCGAGCGCGAGGGTGGCGCCAGAGGAGATGCCGTAGACGAACGCGGAACCACCTACCTCGTTGATCAGGGCCTCGAGGTCCTCGATTTCGCGCATCGTGTTGAATGGCGGGGTGTCGCCGCTCTCGCCGCGGCCCCTGCGGTCGTAGGTGTACACGGTGAAGTGGTCGGCGAGCTTCTCCGCCAGTCCGGCGTTGGGGCCCTGCTGACGCCAGCAGAGGGCACCGTCCACCAGGATGGTCGGCGGCCCGCTGCCCACGCGGCTGTAGGCGATACTGGTGCCGTCCTTCGAAGTCACCGTTGGCATCGTCGTTCCTCTCGGCTCGGTTCGATGTGTCGCACTCTTGTGGGCCCGAGGTGTGGGCACCCGGGCACGCCCGCCCAGGGATGGACCAGTGGAGCGGGATCGCTACGTCACCCAGCCTGCTCCGTTGGTGCGGCCTGGTGATCGGCACGGGCCTGATGCCTTACCCGCTCGCCGTGTTTCAGCCGCAACGCCCCCATGATCGGTGTCTCCCGAGCGTCGACGGCGGGTGCTTCACCAACGGCACCTCGCCGCCGCCGGGTCGCCGACGCCGGCCGGGTGGCCGACGCCAGCCGGGTCGCGGTGGAGGGTGACCACCGGCATTTGTCGCTCTGCGTCGTTCAGGCCGGGGGGCGGGTCAGATGGTGCCGCGCTCGATTCCTGCTGCGATGAGGTCCAGCATGTCCTCGACGCCTCGCCTGGATGCGTCCTGGTCGGCGGGTCCGGGCCAGGAGACGAACTCATAGGTGAGGTCGACTCCGTCGGAGGCATCGGACAGTGTCACGGTGACCAGCTCCCGCGGCTTTTGGAACTGGAGGACCACCCGGCGCGGCGGGCCCATCTCGGCGTACTCGAAGCCGAACGGGATTTCAGAGCCGTCCGCGTCCGAGATCATCACAGCGTCCAGCCGTCCGCGCGGCCGGGCGTCGACCCGCATCCGTTCGGCGGGCGTGTGATAGCCGGGCACGACGAACCACTGTTCGAGCTTGCTCGGCTCGACGAATGCTGCGAAGACGCGCTCGGCGGTGGCATGCAGGCGGCGATGCACGGTGAATCCGCCGCTTGCGTGCGGTGCTGGCTTTTCAGGCATATGTGGCGTTCCTTCCGGCCTGGCTTGCTGGGCGAGGTCGTCGCGGTCGTCGGTCGACTGGCTCGGTCAGGCATCGGGATTGCGAAGCGTCAGGACGACGATGCCGGAGCTGAGGGCGCGGGTGGCGGTCAGTTCGAGCTTCTTGGTGAGGCCGGGGCGGATGAGGAGGTCCTCGGCGTCGCCCACTCCGGACAGATGCGGATGCACCCACAGGTGGAGCTCGTCGAGGAGGTTCGCCTGCAGGAGGGTCTTGGCAACCGGGCCGTAGCCATGCATCAGGATCGACGTGCCGTCCGCGGCGCGCAGCGACCGGACCGCCTCGACCATGTCGCCGTCAAGCACGCTGGTGTTGTGCCAGGCCGGTTCGCTGAGGGTGGTGGAGGCGACGTACTTGGGCATGGCGTTGATCGCGTCGGCATATTCGCCGGTCCGCCCGGGCCAGGTGGCGGAATACACCTCGTAGGTCCTCCGGCCCATCAGCATCGCGTCCGCGGCGCGGAGCTGCTCCAGCGCCAGTTCCTCCAACTCGGCGTCGACATAGTCGAAGTGCCACTTGTCCATGTGATTGACCACGCCGTCCAGGCTGACGAACGTGGAGCTCGCAATAGTCATCCCTACTCCTTCGGTCGGTGCCCATCGAGTGGGCATATGGCATAACGGATGTGGAGCGTCGCGTGGATTGCTGCCCCGACCTCGACCTCGACCTCGCAACTTGCGGGCGAGCGCCGGAAATCATCACGGCCGCCGCGACTATGTGTGGCAGAAGCCGCGCGGTGCTGGTGGCAGCGTTCCCCGGTCAGGAACGGTGAGGGCTGCCAGATCGCCGAGAGTGTGATTGCGACCTGACCAAGGTCATTGCGGCGACCCTGTGGCCGTTCACCGCATTCATGCCGGGCTCTCCTTTGCCGGTGTGTCGTGCGCGTGCTACGGGCCTTCGGATGTCGCGAATCGGTGGCGCGTTCGAACAGTCCGTTGGCGCCGACCATCTCCCACACTTCAGAGTGGGCGACTCGAGCGCCCAGGCGCTGATGCCGTCTTGGAGCTCGACGAACGCCGGGATCGCGAGCAATGGGTTGCTCGCACCAGGCGCGTCCAGCAAAGCGACGAACGTGACGCCGCCGGGCCCCTTTCAGACCGCGTAGCCCACATCGGGCGCAGCCGCGGCGATCGCCGCGAACGTTTCCGCGTCTCGGCAGCAACCACATCGACGTTGTCCGCATGAACACGCGCCGAGACGACGACCAGGTTCATGACTGCTCTCCTTCCTCGAGGCCTCGCTCGAAGCTGAAGTCGGGCGGCATGTCGTGGAAGTAGCCGGTCTCGGCCCGATGAGCGATCTTCCAGCCGTCCGAGGTCCTGACGAGTTCGTCGTCGTACCAGAGGCCCTGGAAGAACAGCCGCGTCTCGCCGTCGCCCCGGCGGAGTACGACCGGACAGTGGCAGATGGTCCTGGCGGTGGCCGTGTCGCCGTCAATCTTGACCCGCGACGTCGAGATCGCATGCTGGATGACCACGACGCGTTCAAAGGCGCCGGCAAGGAACGCCGCCATCTCCTCCACGCTGTTGCCAGGGCCTGCGGTGACGTCGTCGATGACGGCGTCGGATGTGAAGACCGCCCGGTAGGCGTCCCAGTCGCGGCCGTCGACCGCGTGGCAGTACCGGATGAGCAGCTGCTCGATCTCCAGGCGGTCGGCGATTTCCTGGACCGGCATGGTCATGGCGTCCTCCCTCAGCCAGTGATGGCCAGAACGATGGCGCCCACGCCCAGGGGCACGTCCAGCAGGACGCAGAACTCCGCCAGCGACCGTGGTACGACCTGGTTCCGCCGGTAGTGGATCACGTCCCACACAGCGTGACAGGCGAGTGCGACACCGGTCAGCGCGAGCCCCGCCCTGGGTGCGAGGAAGAGCGCAGCCACAGCGACGCCCCCATAAGCGGTCAGGGCGGCGGCCTGCGCGGTGAGCGGCGGGCGCGGCACCCTCAGGACTACGCCGACGACGACCAGCGCCGCCGCAACGACGGCGCAGACGACCCACCAGGACACGTCGACCGCCTGGCTGGTGACCACGACAGCGCCGAAGACGAGGCAGCCTGCCCATGCGACCCATGAGCGATTCAGTGCCGCAGCACCCAGGTAACACAAGAGCGCCACGCCGGTCACGATGGCGATCCTCTCGGTATCCGGGTCAGTGGCCAGCTGCACGACGGCGATCGTCAGGCCGAGCGCGCTGGGCCAGCGGTGCAGGATCCCCTGCGACACGGGAATGTCCCGGGTTGTCGAGCTACTACTCATGGGCGTGCTCCCATCGTGTTCGGAATACCGCAACCACCACCGACTCGGCGCACAGGCGTGGCCGTCGTGAACGTCGGCCTCCACGACGGGCGTCGCCGGGCGCGCGTCACTGGCGCGTGGGCACCTGGTCACCTGGTCGCCGGCGCCACCACGAACTGATCGCCTTCACCGCCCGGCTGGGCCTGCGCCCCGAGTGGTGGTCCAGCACCCGGGAACGCACGCGAGCACTCCGACCTCGTCCATGCCGAGCGGACCCGGGCCATCGAGCTCGGCGCGGTCCCCGTCAGCCAGCCGCGTGAGACGGGTGCTCCATGCAGGCCGAGCGCGCGTACCGAGCGCGCCGCCCGCCCGGCGATGACACGTTGACCGGCGCGGGACAGTGGCTGCAGCTCGATCTGTTCGGGGCGGCGGGACCCGCGGCCCGCGCGTCGCAGCGAGTCCAGATGAGCTGGCAGCGGCCGTGGCGCACCGAACATCCCGATGCCGTGGTCGACACCCGCCCGACCGCCTGCAGCAACCCGTTCCGGATCGGCGATATCGACTTCTTGACTGGTGAAATCAGCCGACCGGCTGGGGCGGTCGCGGCATTCGTGAAGGCCAGGCCCCGCACGGCTGGATGGCCCCGACCGTTCCGAGACTCGCCCGGTCGTTCTTACGGCGCCCGCTCTTCTCCCCGTGCTTGTGTGTTGCGGGCGCGCGGTCGTGGACGACCACGGTTGCGATGACGTATTCAACGGCGGCCAGCCCATCATGTCTCGACTGCGACGGCATCGATCTCCAGCAGCCATTCCTCGGCGTAGATGTCGGTGATGACGATCGTGACGGCGGGCCGGTGGTCGCCCAGCACCTCCGCCCGGATGCGTCCGTACGCCTCGCGGTACTTCCGGTCCGAAAGATAGGTGGTGACCCTGGCCAGATGCTGGGGCCCCATGCCGGCTTCGGCCAGGACGGCGAGCACGTTGCGCCAGGTCAGCCTGCACTGGGTCTCGAAGTCGGGCGGCACCGTCCCGTTCTCCGCCCAGGGGACCTGGCCGCTGACGAACACCGTCCGGGTGGCGCCGGTCACCAGCGTGCCGTGTGTATAGGTGCTTGTCGGCTCCGGCAGGACCGCCGGGTCGAGTTGATCGATGGTCATGGTCGCTCCTCGGTGGTGGCGTGGTGGGCGGTGGCTACATGCATGGCCGTGTAATAGATGCACTCGACGGCGCCCGGGTTGGCGAACGCGTGGGTGGCGTCGCCCGCGTAGTAGAGGGCGTCTCCGGTGCCGAGCCGGTGCTCGACGCCATCGACGGTGACGGCCAGCTCGCCGGTCTCGACGGCGATGTACTCGCGCGAGCCCACTGCGTGCGGCGCGAACGAGCCGAGCGTGACACCGGCCGGGATGGTCGTGCGGATGAACTCGAACTCGACGCCGGGCAAGGTGGGGGACAGGATGCGCCGCTGCCACCCGGCCGCGTCGGTGATGGCGGGCTGGCCGTCGCGGCGCAGCTCGATCACTCGGTCCGGCTGGTCCTCGCCCAGCAGCCGGGACACGGTCACGCCGAGCGCCGTCGCCAGGCGGGCCAGCACGAGCACGGTGGGGGTCTTCGCGCCGCGCTCGATATCGGAGATCATGCTCCGACTCACACCGCTGGCCGCGGCGAGCGCCTCGAGATTGAGACCGCGTCGTCGCCGTTCGTCCTTGAGGCGCACCCGCAATCGCGCCGACAGTTCCTCCACGTCGACCACGATAGCAGAATATTTCCGCTATGGCGTCCGAGGTGTACGTGTCGGACCATCGGATGCCGACGCCGATCGCCGTGACCTGCAGCGCAGGCGACAACCCTCTCGACGCGGCCGCTGCGTTCCTTGCATGTCCACACCGGATACGGCTCGTACGGATCGGCCGGTCCTGGAAGGCCGCCCCCTGGTCCACACCGGCCGCCGTGTCCTCGTCCGGCTCCCCCGCAACCGACGCCTGGAGATCGCTGATCGTCGACGGCAACACTCGGCACGAGCACTCGCCGCTCCCGGCTGGCCAGCAGGAGGTTCACCCGGACCGTGGAACCGGCGCCCACCCGCGGCGACAGCGGGCAGCACGATGCGCCAGATGCCACGACAAGTCCGTGTCGTGCGTCAGCGGTGCGAGCGGTCCTTCAGGTCGTCGACTACCGCTTTCAGTCCGGGATGCGCATGTTCGAGAAGTGCGGTGCGGAAAACGGAAAATCGATCGTCGCCCAGCGGCGCAGGCCTTGGTAGACGGTCCTGTAGTAGCCGCGGTCGTAGGCGTCGGGCGTCACCCACCAGCTGGCGTCGACGTCGTGCTGGGCGAGTTCTGGCGTCAAGGGGCGTCGGACTCCCAGCGGGTAGAGGTAGGCGCACCCGATGTAGCCGAGGTCGGCCGAGGTGAGGATGTAGCTGAACGACTTGCGGTCGCGGAATTCGCACTCGTGCCAGTACTCGTCGACGATGATCTCTTCCTCCGTGACCGGCTCGGTCGGCCACTTTCCACCTCTGGTCTCCCGGATCAGCGCAAGACTGTCGTTGATACCGCGCACGTCGTCGGCCACGTCATCCCGGGTGATCGCGTGGGCCGTGACGCCGTTGTGCATCAAGGTCCTCGGAGGCACGAACTCCGCGGGCAGCTCGAGCTTCTTGATGAAAGCGCCCAGGCGGCCGCTCACCTGAGATCACTGCTCCAGCGCCGTGGAGGTGCGCAGGTTGGCCGCTGCCCGGTCCAGCGCGGCAACGAAGAACTGCTCCTATACATTCGTCATCCCCTCACAAGCATCTCGGCGATCTCTTGCCAGGATGCCTCGACGACCGCTACCAGGTCGACTGCTTTCTGCGTCGGCACGTCAGGGCCCTCTCCGATCCCCGCGAACCAGCTCGCGTGAGTACCACCCCTTGGCCGTTGAGCGGACGAGACTGCGGGTCACGCTCCCATCGATGCCGAGAGCATCAGCAATCCTGCGGACCGTGAGGCCGTCATGTTTGCGACCCAGCAACAAGATCGGTACGTCTCGTCCGGGATGCCATCATGCTGAGCAAGCCTGCGACCACGAATTGCTGGTGCCAGGTCGCTTCCCCAGCTCCCGTAGGTGATGTCCCCGCTTGTGGTGTAACTCGTCGGGCCTGACGGCGTGGGTGACCACGCGTGTGGAGGCCATCGTGTGATGGTCAGCGAGACCACGCCAATGGTTCTCGCGGAAGGACACATCACACGA
>NZ_SMKL01000097.1 GCF_004348545.1 Jiangella ureilytica
GCAGCATGGTCCAAGGCCATCGTGCGTCGTGTCCTCTCGTGAGAATCCCTAGTCAGGTCTCACTGACCCTCGCACGATGGCCGCCCAACGCCACCGTCGACACGACGACGCTCCACAGCCAGGAACTACACCACTCAGCGGGACGTCACCATCAAGTGACCAGCACCAACGGTGTTCGACGGCCACTGCCAACACCGGGTGCCGACGGCGAACCGCGTTCACACCGAAGTGCTCAGGCGTGCCGCACGACCCAGATCAACGATGCCCGACCTCGTCCTTGGGGAGGGCGCCGAGTCAGTTGTCCAGGGCTGGGACGTC
The DNA here is from genome assembly GCF_004348545.1 of Jiangella ureilytica. GTDB lineage: Bacteria > Actinomycetota > Actinomycetes > Jiangellales > Jiangellaceae > Jiangella > Jiangella ureilytica. The sequence goes on from NZ_SMKL01000097.1 coordinate 319, forward strand.
TTCGAGTGCAGCGCCTGGGAGGCATCGTTCACGTATGGCGGGCGATGCCGTCGTCGACGGTTCGCAGGAGTATGGGCAAGGCTTCGTGGGCCGCCAGTGTCCCGTCGTCGACGGCCTCAGAGGCCGCATAGACCAGCGCCCAAATCGAGCGCTCGATCCAGGCAGGTGGGAAGGCTGCGTCGATGGTGCCATCGGCCTGGCCGCGGCGGATGAGGTCGATGACAGGGCCGTCGATGGCAGCGAGTTCCGCGACGGCGGGGTGGTTGGCGATGGCGTGGTCGTCGAACAGAAACCTGATGCGGTCGCCGATGGTCAGGTAAGCGGCCATGAGGCGGTGCAGGGCATCCTGCGGCGTGCCTTGAGTGACTGCAGCGGCCTCAGTGGCGGTCACGATGTCGCCGATGCTGTGACGGATCGCGGCGACCAGCAGGTCGGTCCGACTGGGGAAGTGCCGGTGGAGGGTGGCGCGATGGGTCTCGGCGCGATCGGCGATCTCACTCAGGGTGGCGTCGCGGTCGCGGGCCCACACGGCGATCGCCGCCTCGATGATCGTTTGGCGTGTACGGCGACGCGCCGGCGATGGCACCACGGAATCTGATCGCACCCGGCCACACTATCAGGTGCGCGACTTCGCTATTGCACAATGCGACTTTGATGTCGCACAATGAGCGGCATGGATCGCCCGTCCGTCACGACGATGTTGCTGCTGGCCGGTGCCTTCGGGGCGGCGCTCTTCGTGGCTGTGTTCCTCATCGATGGCGCGACGCGGCCCGGATACGATCCGGCGCGCCTACCGGTGAGTGCGCTGTCGCTCGGCGAGCGCGGGTGGGTGCAGATCGGCAACTTCATCGTCACCGGGCTGCTGATGGGCGCGTGCGCACTGGGGCTTCGGCGGGCGCTGCCTGACGTCCCGGGCGCGACCTGGGGGCCGCTGCTGCTCGCGGCGTTCGCGGTGGGGCTGATCGCCGCAGGAGCGTTCGTCATGGATCCCCCCGACGGCTATCCCCCCAACCCGGCGCCAGTCACCGCGGCGGGACAGAGCCGGCAGGGAATCGCCCATGACCTAGCCAGCCTGGTGGTCTTCACGGCTCTGCCGGCTGCCGCGTTCGTGCTGGCCCGCGCATTCTGGGGCGTGCGCGGTCTGCGCCGGCTCGCCGAGATCTCGATCGCCGCGGGCCTCCTGTGCGCCGCGCTGCTCATCGTCTTCGTCATCGCCGACGAGTCCGGATCGGCAATCGCCGGCGTGTGGCAGCGGGCAACGATCATCACCGGATGGACGTGGATCGCCGTGATGGCCGTCATTGTGGCAACGACCGTGCGGGAGGACGTTCGGTGAGCGCCCCGCGGGCGTTGCGGTATCGCGGGATCGACTACGACACCGGCACGTCCTACGTGCCCCATACCGACTCGCGTCCCGACTGGTCCTCCTCGCTCATGCAGCGCCACATGGCGGTGATCCGAACAGAGCTGCACGCCAACGCCGTGACCGTGTTCGGATCGTCACCTGCCCGGATCTTCGAGACCGCCCGCTTCGCGCTCGATGCGGGCTTGGAGGTGTGGGTACAGCCACGGCTGCCCGACGCGACCGTCACCGCCACCATCGAACAACTGGCAGCCGTTGCCGAGAAGGTCGAGCCGTTGCGTGCCGAGAGTGGCCGACTGCGGCTCAACGTCGGCTGCGAGCTAACGATCTTCACCACCGGCCTCATCCCCGGCAGAAGCTACCTGGACCGCGCCCGTCGGCTGCGCTGGCTCTGGCCGCTCCTACCCGTCTTCAACCAGCGCCTGAACCGCATGCTCCATCGCGCGGCCGGCGCCGTGCGTCAGCGATTCGCCGGCGAGATCACCTACGGCGCGGGAAGCTGGGAGACAGTCGACTGGGAACCCTTCGACGCAGTGGGGCTCAATCACTACCGCGACCACTCCAACCACCACCGATACACCGCGGTCCTCGACGAGGCGCGACGACACGGCAAGCCCGTCCTCGTGACGGAGTTCGGATGCTGCTCCTACCCCGGCGCCGACGCCCGCGGCGCGGAGGGAGACGCCATCGTCGATTGGGACCGCCCCGACGGAGCCGTCATCGACGGACACCACCCTCGTGACGAGACCGTCCAGGCCCGGTACATCGGCGACCTGCTCGACACGTTCGCCTCCACCGGCGTCGACGGCGCGTTCGTGTTCGAGTACAGCGAACCGCACTACCTCCGCCGTCACGATCCGCGCCGCGATCTGGACATCGCGAGCTTCGGCATCGTCGCTGTCGAGCGCACGGACACGCCGGCAGGCGCCGGCTACACCGAGACGCCCAAAACCGCCTTTCAAGAGGTCGCGCGACGGTATCGCGATGCACAGCTCGCCGACCACGACCCTGCGCCACCAGACCTGAACTGAGGATGGCGCCTGTCCTCGTCACCCCCGGCCGGTCATGACCACTCGTGGTCATCAGCACATGGGTGTCAGGCACGTTGTCGGCGCAGGCGCATCCGTATGCCTCGATGCTCTAAGCGGTTGCCGGCTGTCTTCGCCGAACTCCCACCAAGATCTCGATACCCTGCAGCGACATCCCCCGACCGTACAGCTCGGCGGCTCGATCACCTGGTCCGTGGACATCGTTCGCGGTCGCATCTGGACGCCTTGCCCATGCAGGTGCTCGCCGACCGTTGGGCGATTGGTGTGAAGCGTTGCGAGAGTTGGCCTCCAACAGCTTGAGCGCCGCCCTGACCTGGTAGTCGAGGTCGAGTACCGAGACACAAGGCGCGCCCACCCTCATTCCGGCCGGTACCCGGCCGACCGCCGGTAGACCGAGACATGCGACCGAGACTCGGCGGTGAACTCCGCACCTGCCCAGTCTGCGTGCCTGGTCTCCAGCTCGAGCCCGGCGAGCTGCGCCATCAGGTCGAGCTCGGCCGGCCAGATGTAGCGATGGGGGCTGCGGAAGAGCTGCGCCTGCTTGCCCTCGTCGAAGCGGAAGTGGTGCGACACGACGCTCTGCTGCAGGACGTCGTAGGTGTCCAGGCCGATGTATCCGGGCTCGGAACGCCAGACCGTGGCCTGCTGCCCGGGCGGGAGCGTGCGCAGCTCGGGCACCCACAGCTCGATGACGAACCGGCCGTCGGCGGCGAGGTGGCGTGCGGCGTTGCGGAAGCAGGCGACCTGCTCACCCTGGGTCAGCAGGTTGGAGATCGTGTTGTAGACCAGGTAGACGAGCGCGAACACTCCCGGCACATGTGCACTCGCCATGTCGCCGACGACCACGGGGATCGTGTCCTCGTCGGCCTTGGTCCGCAACTGGTCGACCATCGCCGTGGACAGCTCGATCCCACTGACCGGCACGCCCCGCTCGGACAGCGGGACGGCGACACGGCCGGTGCCGATGGCGAACTCGAGCGCTCGGCCCCGGCCTGCGAGCGCGGCCAGTCGGTCGACGGTCGGCTCCAGCACCTCGAGGGCGAACATCCCGGTGCCCGGCGTGTCGTACCTCCGCGCGGCGTCGACGTCCCAGATCTCTTCCTGTCGCATGGCAACCACCCTGGCCGCGACGATCCCGTCCGCGCGGTCGCGCGGTCGCGCGGTCGCGCGGTCGCCGTCGCTGCTACCGATGGCCACCGCAGGTACACGTCACCCGTGGTGCGCATACCTGTTGACCATCTAACAGGCCACTGTTAGCGTCCGAGCCGTCAGGTGATCACGCCCGGATGCGCCGGGCAGAGCGGCCGGGGGGCCTTCGATGAGCGACACCCATGACCACACCGCTTCCGACGCCGGTTCCGACGGCTCGTCCGACACCCAGAGCCGTCGCCGTCTTCTCGCCGCCGGAGCCGCGGGCGTGGCCGGAGCTGCCGCCGTCGGCATCGCCGGCGCCTCGCAGTCCCAGGCCGCGGCCGGCCAAGCACTGATCCTCGGCCGCTCGAACACGTCGGGCTCCGCCTCGACCGGCGTCACCTCCTCGTCCTCGACGCCGACGGTGGCGATGCACAACGCGGGCTCGGGTGCCGCCGCGCTCATGACGTCGGCCCGATCCAACGGCTTCGCCGGCGGCAGCTACTCCCCGAACGCCTACGGCGTGTCCGCCGCCAACTACGCCAACACGCCCGGTTTCGGCGCCGCCATCGCCGCCAGCGGCAGGTACAACGACGGCGTCCTGGGCTCGACGCTCGACTCCGAGCGCGCCGGCGTGGTCGGCCTCAACGACACGGCCGTTCCGGGTTCCGGTGCCGGCGTCATCGGAGTTGGCACGAACATCGCTGGTGTCTTCGCATACACCTCGACCAACGACGACGCGGCCCTCTGGGCCGTCAACGACTCCGAGTCCGGCTACGCGCTCGTCGCCTACGGCCCGGCGCGGTTCACCGGCGACGTACTGATCGTCGGCGACCTCTATGTCACGGGCACCATCTACTGTGACAACCCCATCCAGCCGCTCCCGGAGACGATGTCCGGTCCGGTGGAGCGGTCGCGTAGCGAAACCGTCCTGGCTCGCGCCAAGGCTCTCGTGTCCCGGCTGCTCCCCCGCCGCTGACGCACCTCGGACGCCGGGCGGCTCACAGCCGCCCGGCATCGAGCGGAGATCAGTCCTCGGGGGGCACCTTGACCCCGTCCTGAGTCGACGGATTCTGAAGACCGTCTTCGGCCGGTCCATCGGGCTCGTTCCCCGCAACCGCATTCGCAGCGGGAACGGGTTCGGCGCCGTCCTGTGAGGAGAGCGACGTCGAGACCAGCGACGGTGGCACGTCGGGCTGGCGTTCGACCGCCTCGGGCTCGGGCCGCAGGCGCGGTGGCGCGGCCGACCAGGCCTTCAGGTGCTGGATGACCTCACCGTAGAACGTGTCGACCGCGGCCAGCACCGAGTCGATGAACGAGCCGCGGCCGCGCCCGCGCTTGCTGCCCATGGGCAGGCTGAGCGCCACCCGGAACGAGCGTAGGTCCTTGGCCGGATCGGTCACGAGGACGGTGGGATCGTCGCGGACGACCTTGAGCAGTTCCGCGGCGCCAGCGCCCCGGCCGTGCATGACGTAGGCCTCGATCCGCACGTCCGGCGGGGCGTTCTTCAACTGCCGCACCAGCCAGTTGACCCGCGTCGTCTGTCGGCCCTCCTTGGGCGCGTCGACGTCGACGTGGCAGGTGAGACGGGCGGCGCGCAGGTCGGCGGTCACCACGAGCTCGCCGACGGTGTCAGGGATCCGGATCGAACCGCAGAGGGTGCCGTCGTGGGCCAGCGTGTCGATGAGCGACTGGGTACGCAGCGATGGGTCCGCGAGTTCCTTTCTCGCCAGTACCGGCGTGACCTCTGCGCCGAGCTGCCGGCCGAGACGCAGGCTGGCGAACCGCAGGAGCGCGTCGAATCGGTTGGCGACCTCGCTCACGCCCTTGTCCGTCGGCCGGAGCGTGCCTGCCGCGATGGCGTTGCGGGTCGCGACCCAGGTCTCGCCCATGTCGTCGAACTCCAGGGCGCCGGAGCGAGGATGCTCGAGATAACGGATGAGCTCACCGAGGATCCAGGCCTGGTCGGGGTCGGCGATGCCGCGAAACTCCTTTTGCATCACCGCCTCGGTCAGCACCTTTGTCCACGACAGGTGGTGCAGCGCAACCTTGCGCAGCTTGCGCTTGTCGACCTTCGTCGGATGCTGCCCGGATATCGCGGGGATCTCGTTCGAGATCGTCAGCACCGCGTCGAACCCCTGCTCGCGGGCGATGTCGAGGTAGTTCTCCAGCTGCTCCGCCGCAAGTTCGTTGCTACCCGTCTTGACCTCGACCAGCGCCGTCCAGGCCTTCTGCCCGCGACTGACCCGGATCAGGCCGTCCGGGAACAGCTTCTTCTCGCCGAGAAAGAACGGCACCTCGATGTAGGCCTCGACGTTGCCGGCAGGTGCGCCGAATGGCTTGGTCAGCGCCCGCCCGAACTCGCGAACGGCCGTCATCACCGCCAGCAGTGCGGACGTCGCCCGGCGCTCCTGCTCCTCGGCTCCGTTGATGCCCGAGGTCGGAATCAGTCGTGCCTCGTGCCAGGTCTCTTCGGTCATGCTCGTGCGCCCCCAACCCCGGCTCTCCCCCTGGTGGCCGGAGGGTAGCGCCGAGGTCGGACATTTCAGCCGCACGCCAGGAACTCGCGCGCGCCGCGCAACCGGGTGCGGAGCCGTCTCTGGGTCTCGCGGCAGTCGAGTCGGACGTCGAGGGGACCGGGCGGGCCGCTCGCGGCCCGGGTGCCGGTCCTCAAGACGGCCGCGTCGAGCCCGTCCCGCTGGGCGACGAGCACGCCCAGCTCGTACCTGCTCACGGCGTCGGAACCGGCGACGTGGTGGATGCCGGACCGGTCCGACGCCGCCAGCTCGAGCAGCGCCGCAGCGAGGTCGGCGACGTGGACGGGACAGCGGATGTCGTCGGTGAAGAGGACGCCGTCGCGCCGGCCGGTCGCCACGTCGTGGACGAACCGCTCCTGTGGCGACCCGCCGTCGCCGAGAATCAACGACGTCCGGGCGATGACCGCCCGCGGGACGACCGCCCGCACCACGGTCTCGGCCGCCGCCTTCGCCGCGCCGTACGCGTTGACCGGGTCCGGAACACTCGCCTCGTCATAGTGCACGGCGGCGCCGGAGAAGACCGCGTCGCTGGAGACGTGGACGAGGCGAGCACCGGCCGCGGCCGCCGCGAGCGCCACATTCGCCGCACCGTCCGCCGTCGTCGCCCAGTCGGCCTGGACGTAGGCGGCGTTGACGACGACGTCCGGGCGAACCGCGTCGGTCAGGGTCGCAACGTCCTCGCGTCGGCGGATGTCGAGCGGCCGCCAGTCGGCTCCGTCGAGCGAGCCCGGCCGACTCCGGTAGGTCGCGACGACGTCGTCGCCCGCCGCGGTCGACTGGCGGACCAGCTCACCACCCAGGAAGCCGCTGCCGCCGACCACGAGGACCTTCACGACCGGCAACGATAGTTCGCCTTCGAGATGGTTGAGGGATCCGTGTCGCTATGACGACCCGCATTCCTCAACCATCGCAGCGACGACGGCGAACGAGCTGCTCGGGCGGTGGGGGCGGCCGCTCATCCAGGTGAGTCGGCGGAGGCAGCCCGGCGGTCGAGGCGGCGGCTGATCGTCCAGGCGACCACGAGGCTGACGACGGCACCGGCGAGCCCGCCGTGCAGGACGACGCTCGCCGCGACGGGAACGAGCCGGTCGACGGTGCCGTCGGCGAACTCGCAGGTGAACTCGAGCGGCACATAGCCCTGGTGGACCGCGACGGTATCGACGAGCTCCCCGTCGACCGTGCGCCCGTGAACGCAGGGCTCGTCACCTTCCCAGACGGCCAGGGCGTTCCACCCGTACATCGGCACGGCGATGGCCAGCAGGATCGCGCCGATCGCCCAGAGGTAGTCGTGCAGGGATTCCAGCCGGCGGCTCACCCGGGCACCTCGACGCCCACCGCCTTCAGGCGCTTGATCGGGCGGCCCAGCCCGAGGGCGGTGCCGGCGCATGCGAGAGCGACGCCCAGCGAACCGTAGTCAAGGAGGCTCAGGGGCGCAGTGCCGCCGACGACCGTGCCGTCCTCGAACACGCAGGCGTACTCCATGGTGACCTACGAGTGCCGGATCTCGAGGAGCGGAGCGCCGTCGTACTCAATACCGTGATTGCACCGTTCGTCGAAGTCGCCGGACGCCCTTACCTCAGCACCGTCCACAGAAGCACCCCCAGGGCGATCCAGAAGATCGCCACTATACCGAGGGCCAATGCAAGGCCGCCCATCGTCGTCAGGCGGCGGTCCGGGGCGGCCGCGCGATCGGGGCCGGTCATGACGGTCTCAGCACCACCGGAACGTCCCGCGGCCATGCGCGCAGCGGCCGACGGCCCGGCGTAGGCGGCGCCGGTCAGCTCGCCGCGCAGCCCGTACAGCCGTTCGATCAGGTCGTCGACGGCGTCGAGCGCGCCGCCGACTCCGGAACCGTCGTCGTCACCGGCATCAGGGGACGAGAGGTCCAGCAGGGCCGCGTCGAGGGCGGCGACCCGGTCGCGCAGGTCGGGCAGCAGCCGCAGCGGCCCGTCGTCCGTGACCGACGTCAACGTGGTCAGTTCGACCCCGAGCCGCGCCGCGTCGGCGGGCGGCAGCGCCGCCGCCGTGTGCAGGGCGCCGTCGGCAGGCCTCGGCAGCACCACGTCGACGACCGGGCTGCCGCCGTCGTCGACCGAGGCGACGAGGTACCCGACACCGAACGACGACCAGGTGAACGGGCCGGAGCGTGCTGCGGACACGATCCCCTCCGAGGGCGCTCGCGGGCAACCGTACGGGGGGTCCCCGTCCCCCGACGGTCCCGCTGTGCCATGTCAAGGCGACGAAGGCAACCGGGAACTTCTCGCGCGCACCGTACCCCGATCCCTGGACAGTTGACACCCCTCGTCAGGGATGATTCGGCAGACTCGGCGCCATGTCCGGCCGAACGCCCGATCACATCGCCCGTCTGGTCCCCCGCCTCGGGCTGACCGGCACCGAGCGGATCCTCGAACTGGGCGCGGCGCCGGGGGCGGCCGTGGCGGAGATCGGCCGGCTCCTCACGGGCGACGGGCACGTGACGGCGCTCGACCGGTCCGCCGTCGGCGTGCGGCGGATCCGTGAGCGCAACCGCGACCTCGTCGACGCCGGACGGCTCACGGTCGTCGAGCAGGATCTGACGACGCTCGAGGCCGACGGGCCGCCACGGTTCGACGTGATCTTCGCGTCCAACGTCAACGTGTTCTGGACGCACCCGGCGCGGGCCGACGTCGGCACACTCGCGGCGCTGCTCGTCCCGGGCGGCCGGCTGCACCTCTTCTACGGATACGGCGACGGCGACAGCCCCGGCCCGGACAGCGGGCGCGACATCGGCGGGCTGGTCGCCGCGACGCTGGAACGCAGCGGCGCGCTGGTCGCCGTCACGGTCGACGGGGCCGGCGCGCCGCTGGAGATCCGGGCGACGAAGGGCCGCGACTAGCGCGCGGACAGGAACGTGTCGAGGCCCGCGAGGTCGTCGGTGTTGAGGTGGTCGACGCCGGCGGCGAGCAGCTCGGTCCAGATCGCGTCGCGTGCCGGGCCGGGGGTGTCCGGCGTCGCCCAGAAGCGGACCCGGTAGCCGGCCGCGTGCGCCGTCGTGACGATCTGCTGCAGCTTCGCCCGCTCCGCCTCGGGGATCGGGCCGACGCCGCGCCAGGTGAAGTGGTTGCCCCAGTTGTCGCTGACCAGCGGCATGAAGCTGGCCGGCAGACCACTGGTGAGGTCGCCGAGCCGGCCGTCGTACCCGGCGAAGCGCAGCCGCTGCGACAGCATGGTCGCCCGCGGGCGGTCGCCGCTGATGACCGCCGTCACGGCGCCTGTCTGCACTCGGTCGCCCATGAACCGCGTCATGATGTCCTGGTAGCGGCGCAGCACGGAGTCGATCTCCGCGTACGTCGCCTCGCCGGTGTTCTTGATGTCGATGAGCAGCTGCAGCGAGCCGTCCCAGCCCGGGTACACCGAGCCGCCGTTGGCGTGGACGATCTCGCGCAGCGGGTCGAGGTACAGCGACTCCAGGGTGCGGCCGGGCTGGACCTCCCAGGCGTCGTGCGCGACCAGCAGCTCGCCGTCGACGAGCCAGACATCGGCCTCGACGCTGGTGAACCCGTGGTCGAGCGCGTCGAGGAGCGGGCGCTCGTGCTCGTAGTCGTTGTGGGCGTGGGCCGGGTCGTGGGGGTCGCCGACGGCGTTCGCGGCGGCCGTGACGGCGAGGCCGAGGGCGGCCGCCAGCGGGACCGCGACAGCGGCGCGGACGATTCGACGGAAACGGGACCGATCGCTCATGACCGCTACCGTCCAGGCGATTGACAACCAGTCAATGTCGGGTTCGCGACGGGCGGGACGACGACTGTGCGAACGGTTCCCTCAGGTGGTGGTGGCGGAGCCGCCGTCGACGGAGAACTCGACCGCGTCCCAGTCGCCGTAGTCGTCGAACCCGATGAACTGGGCGTCGACGGAGTCGCCTGCGGCGAGCGCGCTGATCGACGTGGTGAGGGTCGACACCGTCTCGCCGCCGTTGAGCACCGTCGCCGCCAGGGAGACGAACTCGGCCTCGGAGTCGCCGTCGTTCCTCACCGTCGCGCGGACCTCGAAGTCGCCGGCGAAGTCGCGCAGCACCTCGACGTCGGTGAACGTGAAGTCGCCGACGGTGAACTCGCCCTCGAACGGCGTCGGCTCGGACTCGAGCGGCTCGTCCGGGGTCTCCGTCGCCCGCGTCTCGAGCTCGGCGCGCGCCTCGTCGAGCCGGCGCTTGAGGTCGTCGCGCTGCTCCTCGACCTGGCCGAGCCGATCGCGGAGCTGCTCGAGCTCGTCGCTCTCGCCGCCCTCGCCGCCGGTTGCCGCCGGCGACGGCGTCCGCTGCGCGGCCGGGCGGGACTCGTCGTCGTCGATGACCAGGCCGATGCCGATCCCGGCGGCCGCTCCGACGATCAGCGCCAGCACGGCCACCAGCGGCCACACCCACCGGCGCGGCCGGGATTCACCCGGCGGCGGCGGAGGTGGCGGCGGCACGGACGGCGCGGGTTCGACGCTCATGTGGCGCAGAATGCTACCCGTTCGCGCTCATCGGTCCCCGCGCGAATCGGGCGATCGGGGACTAGGCTCGGCGGCGCATCCCGATCGTCCGTTCCACGCTGCGAGGAGTTCCGGTGGCGAAGCGCCGTCAGGCCGGCCGGCGGGCAGCAGGCCGGCCCGAGCCCGGCGACAACCCGTCGGAGCCGCCGGCCGATCCGCTCGCGCCCGACGATCCAGCCGGCGAGCACGCGGTGGGACCCGCCGGCGCCGGCCTGGCCCCCGAGCGGGCGGCGGCCGGCGCCCGGGCGGCGCAGCGGCTCGCGGCCGGCCGGCGGGCAGCGCGCCGTGAGGCGACCGAGCCCGCGGCCCGCGAGACCACGGCGCCCGAAGGGCCGGCGACGGCGGGCGGCGCCCGGGGCGAGGAGTCGACGGCGACGTGGTCGGCCTTCTCCGACTCGCCGCCCCGGCCGCGCCGCGCCGCCCGCCGGACGGCGCTGCCGCCGTCGCCGCCGAGCCCGCACGAGCCGAACCGCACGCCGTCGCCGCCGAGGCCGCCCGAGCCGCACCGCACGCCGTCGCCGGCGGCCGGCGGTACGGAACCCGAGCCGCACGCCGTCCCGCGGAAACCCGGCCCGATCGTGATCCCGTCGGTCGCCGAGCTCGCCCTGTACGGCACGCTCGCGACCGCTGTCGCCGTCGCCGTCCTGATCGGGAACGACCGGCCCTACTGGCAGGCGGCCGCCGTCGTCGTCGGAGCAGCGCTGATGATCACGGTGCTGGCCGTCGTGGCGGCGCGATCGCGGCCGGACCGGCCCGCCGACGACACGGACGAGTCAACACGACAGCGATCCGGCGAGCGACGACGCCGGCGGACGTAGGGCGTTCCCATAGGGTTGTGGGCGTGACGAACGATCGAATGGTGTGGATCGACTGCGAGATGACCGGTCTCGACCTGCAGCGCGACGCGCTCATCGAGGTGGCGGTCCTCGTCACGGACGCCGAGCTCAACGTCCTCGGCGACGGTGTCGACGTGGTGATCCGCCCTCCCGACGCCGCGCTCGAGAGCATGAACGACGTCGTGCGCACCATGCACACCGCCAGCGGCCTGCTCGAGGAGCTTCCCGGCGGCGTCACCATGGACGAGGCGAACGCGCTGGTCATGGCCTACATCAAGGAGCACGTGCCGGAGCCGTCGAAGGCGCAGCTCGCGGGCAACACCGTGCACATGGACCGGCTGTTCCTCGCCCGCGACCTGCCCGAGGTCGAGGGCTGGCTGCACTACCGCAACATCGACGTGTCGTCGATCAAGGAGCTCGTGCGCCGCTGGTACCCGCGCGTCTACTTCGCCAGCCCCACGAAGACCGGCAACCACCGCGCACTCGGCGACATCAAGGACTCCATCGACGAACTGCGCTACTACCGGCGCACCGTGTTCGTCCCGATGCCCGGCCCCGACAGCACCAGCTCCCGGGCCGCAGCGGTCTCCGTCATGAACGACGCGCGGGCCGACCAGGCCCCCGACGGCGCCACGACGTAAACCCGTTCTCGACCACTCCGTCCGGCACCGTATACTTGTTCAGCCGCGCCCGGTTGGGCGCGCATGGTGGGTGTAGCTCAGCTGGTAGAGCACCTGGTTGTGGTCCAGGAAGTCGCGGGTTCAAGTCCCGTCACTCACCCCACTCGACGGCGCTGGTCAGATCCTTCTGACCAGCGCCGTTTCGTCGCTGCGACCGCGCGCCCTCCGCCGTGATCATCGAGGATCGGCCACCGGGACGGGGGCGATCCTCGATGATCACGGAGCGTGGGCTCAGCCGGGCGCCGGGGCGCGGACGCCGAGCTCGGCGAGCACGGCCCAGCCGTTCGACGACGTGATCGAGACCCGTACGGCGTCCACCACGCCGGCCGAGCGGAACCACGTCAGGTCGTCACCCCACCGGACCTCCGACTCCAGCGTCCCGACCTCCCGCCAGGCGCCGTCGGCCGAGGACCGCACCGACACCACGGCCGCGGACGCGTAGCCGGGCTTCAACGCGACCCCCACCGACGACAGTCGCCGCGGCCGGTCGAACTCCACCGTGTACGAGGCCGGCGCGGCCCGCGGCGCCCACGAGGCGTCCCAGTACCCGACCACGCCGTCGATGGCCCCCAGCACGCCGACGCCCGGACGGCCCGGCTGCACGTGCGTCATGTCGGTCGACACCGTCGCCGAACCGGCCGTCACCCACGCCAGCAGGTCGACCCGCCGCGGGTCCGGCCGGTCGGGGCTCACCTGCGACACGGAGACGAACGTGCCCACCAGGCGACTCGTCGCGGAGTCGAAGCCGATCACCAGCACCCGCCCGGGCCGCACCTCGACGGCGGCGGGATTGGCCTGGTCGCCGGTGCCGGAGTCCCAGACCAGCTCGCGCGGCGCCCCGGTCCACGGCGACAGCGGCGAGCGGATCACCGCACCCACCGTCCCGCGCTTGTCGGTGAAGTGCCCGGACAGGTCGCCGTACGCGAGGAACACGGAGCCGTCGCGCAGGACCTCGGTGTGCGCCGACGACGTCACCAGCTCGATCTCCGCGGGTGCCGACCACGTCCGGCCGCCGTCGCGCGACCACGACTCCTGCGAGTGCACCGCGCCCATCGTCGACGCCGAGGTGCCGATGCGCAGCAGGGCGTGCACGATGCCGCCGGGCAGGACCGTCAGCACCGGCTCCTGGTAGTGCGTGCCGGTCGCCGACGCGACCAGCGACTCCGTCGACGCCGACCAGGTCTCGCCGCCGTCAGTGCTGCGGACGACGGTGGCCTTCTGCCACTTGTCGTCGGGGACGGTGCCGTAGAGCGGGATGATCAGGTCGCCACCGGCCAGCTCCTTGATCTGCCCGTGGCTGGCGTTCCAGCCCAGCTCGTAGGTGTCGACGATGTCGGACTCGCCGCTGAGCATCGACTGCACGGCGACCGGCGCGGACCACGTCTCGCCGCCGTCGTCGCTGTGGGCCACGAACGTGCCCATGGGCTCCGCGGGCGTGACGGAGTAGTCGTTCTGGAACCAGCTGAGCAACAGCCGCCCCGACGAGAGCTGAGTGATCATCGGGTCGCGGTCGTCGTACGGGCTGTCGAAGAGGACCTCGGGCGCGGACCAGGTGCTGCCGCCGTCGTCGCTGGTCATGATCAGCAGGCGGCCGTCCTGGCCGGTGTGCCCGGCGCCCTCGCGCGCGACCGCGACGAGCGACCCGTCGGCCAGCCGCTCGGCATTCGGGAAATGCAGCTTCTTGCGCGGCGCCGCCTGCGCGATGACGACGTCCGGAGTTCCGGGCGACCAACTGGGACCGGTCGACGACGGCGACGGCTCGCCGCTCGCCGGGGTGGCGACGAGGCCGAGCGCGACGACGCCGGCCAGCACGATCGGAACGGATCTCATGGTTCCTCCAGGCCGGATCGCGGCGCGAGAGCCGGCGGTCGAGGTCGGGGGTGCCGATCATGCAATACGGCACACCGTTCCATGTCAACGCCGCCTCGACCGGCCGCCCGCCGCGGTCCACCCGGATGCGACGACGCCGCGCCCGGACGGATCCGGACGCGGCGTCGGAAGGATCGCCGAGTGAGGTGCCTCAGGCCTGCTTGATGGCCGAGATCTCGAACTCGAGCGTGACCTTCTCGCTGACGAGGACGCCGCCGGCCTCGAGCGGGGCGTTCCAGGTGACGTTCCAGTCCTTGCGGTTGATCTGGAGCGAGCCGTCGAAGCCGACGCGCTGGTTGCCGAACGGGTCGATGGCGGCGCCGGTGAACTCGAGGTCGAAGGTGACCGGACGGGTGACGTCCTTGATCTGCAGGTCGCCGGTGACCTGGAACGTCGTCTCGTCCTTCTGCTCGATCGTCGTCGATGTGAAGACGATCTCAGGGTAGGTCTCGATCTCGAAGAAGTCGTTGGTGCGCAGGTGGCCGTCGCGCTGGGCGTTGCGGGTGTCGACGCTGGCCGTCTTGATGACGATCCTCGCCGAGGACCGGCTCGGGTCGCTGCCGTCGATGTGGGCGGTGCCCTCGAACTCGTTGAAGGCGCCGCGCACCTTCGTCACCATCGCGTGCCGGGCGACGAATCCGAGCCGCGTGTGCGCGACGTCCAGGACGTAGTCGCCGGTCAGCTGGTTCAGATCGGTCGTCGTAGTCATGTTCTCCTGCTCCTTGCCGGGGGTCTGTGGCCAACTATGATTGTTGACGCGTCACAGATTACCTAACCTTGGTGACGTGTCAACTATTCCGGTAGACTGGCGGGCATGGCAGAGACCCGGTGGCTCGACGACCACGAGCAGCGCGCGTGGCGGGCCTACCTCCGCATGAACACCGTTCTGGGCGCCGCCCTCGCGCGGCAGCTGCAGTCCGAGTCGATGCTGTCGATGCCGGACTTCGAGGTGCTCGTCCATCTCACCGACGCCGACGACGCCCGTATCCGGGTGTCCGAGCTCGCCCGCGTCATGCGCTGGGAGAAGAGCCGGCTGTCGCACCACCTCAGCCGCATGGAGAAGCGCGGGCTCGTCGGGCGCGAGGAGTGCGCCTCGGACGGCCGCGGCGCGTTCATCGTCCTGACCGATGACGGCCGGGCCGCCATCGATGCCGCCGCCCCGTCGCACGTCGACGCCGTTCGCCGCTACTTCTTCGACGCCGTGACCAGCGACGACGTGAAGTCGCTCGCCGCCATCGCCGACCGCGTCATCGCCCGGGTCGAGGCCACCGACACCTGCCCCTCCGTGTAGCGCGCCGCACCCTGGGTACGGGCCGAGAGACCCGTTCGAGGAGGGGATCACGATGGGTGCGGACGACAAAGTGAAGAACGCCGCCGAGAAGGCCGCCGGCGAAGCCAAGGAGGCGCTCGGCAAGCTGACGGACGACGAGGGCAAACAGGCCGAGGGCAAGGGCAAGCAGTCGAAGTCCGACCTCAAGCAGGCAGGCGAGAAGGTGAAGGACGCCTTCAAGCGCTGACCCGCAGGCCCACGTCGGACCATCCGCCCCCGCTGGTCGCATCCGCGGGGGCGGGTCCGCGTCTGCGGAGGTGTCCGGGCGGGCGGCCTCAGATCAGCAGCGTGAGCGCGATGCCGCCGGCCGTGGCGCCGAGAATGGCGAACGCCTCCGCGAACGTGGCCTTGCCGGCCCGCGCGACCCGCTCGGAGCCGTCCGGCACGTATCGGATCGGAACGGTCTCGCCGACGGTGAACCGTCCGGGCAGCGACGACGTCCGCGTGACCGCGTCCTCGTCCAGGAACTCGACCGTCGAGACCCAGCGGCTGCTCCGCTCACCCTGGCCCATGCCGCGCCGGTGCCGTACCGACCGGGTGACGACGGCGTCAGCCTCCAGTCCGCGCCGGCGCAGCCGCAGCGAGCGCGACGCGGACCACGCCGCCGCCGTCAGCCCGGCCAGGCCGATGACGATGCGCAGGACGTTGCCCACGGCTTCAGGTGTCCTCGGGAGACCTGCGCTTGACGCCGTGGCTGCGCTCCCACATGGACAGCTGCTTCTCGAGGCCCTTCATGATCTCGAAGACTTGGCTCGGTGGCACCCGCACCCGCGTGACGACGCGTGTCGGCACCTTCAGCACGCGGCTGCCGTCCTCGTTGACGATGGGTTTCGGCGGACGCTTCAGGACGGCGAAGTCGAGGACGAAGGAGTCGGCGGTGTGCCAGATGGAGGCGAAGTCGGCGTAGGTGCCCGGCTCGACCTCGGCCGGGATGTCGATGTCGTACTCACGGCGTTCGGGCGGGTTGGCCATGCGTTCTACCCTGCCACAGCGCGCCGGCGGTCCGGCGGGGCCTCGCTGACGGCGGAGTCATCGCTGGTCAGAACCCGATTTCAGCTTCCCCTGCCGGGGTGGTAATCTTCAACGTCGTTGCGCCATTAGCTCAATTGGCAGAGCAGCTGACTCTTAATCAGCGGGTTCGGGGTTCGAGTCCCTGATGGCGCACTCCCACCAACGGTAGGCGGCGGAGCCATGTGGCCCGCCGCTTCGTCGTCTTCGGGGACGGATCCCCCACTTACCCCCGGATCGGCTAGCCCGCGAGCAGTTGGGCGGCGCTCGTCAGCAGCGCATCGACAACGGCGCCAGCGGCTGCGGTCCATGTGGCTATCTGCCTGGTGTACCTGTTCGAACGAACTGCTCTCCGCGAGATGGGATCGATGATGACGCCCCCGTGCCGGCTCCGACGCGCGTACCGATCGATTCGACGTCGAGCCTGCTCGCCACTGCGACTAACGCCGCCCGCGGCAAAGGGCTCGTGGTCCAGGTCGGCGACCCGATCGCATGCGCCCCGGGCTCACGTTGGTGGAAGGCGGCCGACATCCTCGTCGTGCTCTTCAGCGCCGAGTCTGCCAGTCGATCGGCTCGGGCCGAGAATGGTCGGCCGAACGCACCAAGCGTTGCGAGGCGAGCTGCTCTCAGCGCAGTTGGTCGCCGACTGACCCGACGGTGCTGGCGCCTTCGACGCCGGCGGAGTGCCCTAGTTCTCGAGCAGGTCGACTCCGAGCCTGCGGTTGCGGCCATGCCTTGTGCTCCCGCCGGGTTCGGGCTCGATGTCCAGACTTCGCCACGGGATTTGCGAGGCGGCTGCACTGGTGGCCGACGATCTCAACGGTCGTTGCGCTACCGACGAACCGTGCGGTCGCGCTCGGCGATGACCTGAGCATCCGGAGGCAGCTCGAGCAGTCGGCCGGCGGCGAGCCGGAGGTGCGCGAAGAACGTCTCCGCGTCATGCTCTCGACGCCGTCAGCTCGAACGGGTCGGCGAAGTCCTCGACAGCGTCACGTCGGCATTGCCTCTTCGCTCAATCGCCAGCCGTGCCGTAGGACCCGTCCGGCGACGCCGTCGGGGTGTTCTGCAAACCTCGACGTACTCCGCCAATGTGGCTGCACCGAGTGTCGGCCGGATCGTCGCGCAGCTGGGCGCATGGCGGCATTCGGCCGTCGGCGTCGATGTGGAACAGGTCGAACCGCTGTGCCATATCGCCAATTCCCGGATGCTTGCGTGTCACAGAGCGCCGAGCAACCTACGCCGGCACCTCTCTGTGGGCACCTCGTACCCGAGCTTCTGGCCGGCTTGAAGGCAGCTGTGCCCGGCGACAGGTGTGAACGATCTCGACCGGTTGGTCGGCTGCGGAGCCGCGACGTGTGCGCTTCACGGAATCAGATCCTGCTCCCGCAGCGCGGTCCAGAGCTGCGGCGGGACCGCGTCGGCGAGCAGCTCGACGTTCTGAGTGACCTCGAGCGGTGACCGCATTCCCACCACCACCGATCGCACCAGCGGATGGCGCAGCGGGAACTGGAGGGCCGCCTGCGGAAGCACGGCACCGTGGTCGGCGCAGGTGGCGGCCAGGCGGCGAGCCCGCTCCAGCAGTGCGGGCGGGGTCGCCTGATAGTCGTAGGTGGCGTCCGGCTCGGGGTCGGGGGTGGCGAGGAGGCCGGAGTTGAAAACGGCGGCGGCCACGACAACGACGCCGCGCGTCTGGCAGGCCGGGAACAACCGGTCGAGCGCCGGCTGCCGGAGGAGGGTGTATCGGCCGGCCACCATGACCGCGTCGAGGTCGGACTCGTGGACCAGCAGAGTGAGGGCGTCCGTATCCTTGGACCCCACCCCGATCGCGCGTACGGTGCCCTCGTCGCGCAGTTCGATCAGGGCCGGCAGGCCGGTGGCCAGTGCCTGGTCCATCCGGTGTTCGGGGTCGTGCAGGTAGAGGAGGTCGACCCGGTCCAGGCCCAGCCGGTCCAGACTATCGTAAAGGCTGCGCCGGATGCCGTCCCTGCTGAGGTCCCAAACGCGCCGGTGAGTCGCGGGTACGACGAAGCCGTTGTCACTGTCGTCGGCAGCGGGGGAAGGGTCGGGCACCAGCAGCCGGCCCGCCTTCGTGGAGATGACGTAGGAGTCACGGTCCCGCTGGGCGAGAGCAGCGCCGAGCAGACGTTCGGACCGTCCGAGGCCGTAGTGGGGCGCGGTGTCGAAGTAGCGGATCCCCGCCTCCCAGGCGGCATCGACCGTTGCCACAGCCGTCTCCTCGTCCACAGCCGCATACAGGCCGGCGATCGGCGCCGCGCCGAAGCCGAGCCGGCTGAGCTGCACGTCGGGCCACGCAAGGGCGTCGGCAAGGTGGCTCGGATCGGTCCCTCCAGTGATCATCGGCGTAACCGGAGTCCGTGCATGCCGCCGTCGACGGCGAGGGTGGTGCCGGTGGTGGAGCCGGAGTGGGGGCCGGCGAGGTAGGCGATGGCGTGGGCGATGTCGTCG
>NZ_SMKL01000098.1 GCF_004348545.1 Jiangella ureilytica
CAGATTCGCTCGAACGTCCACGACGTCCCACATCCCCACCGGTCCCATCCCCCCAGCATCGGACCATGATCAGGAACTGTCGCGGATGTCTCCGAACGCCCTGTCACACAAGTCCGCGGAACACACAGTCGTGATAGCAGCACAGAAGGTTGATGATCATGGCAGTACGGCCCGGACTTGCTAGACTGGCAGCAGCACAGGGTTTCGTGCGCGTCTGGTGGCGGGGAGACGCGCACCTGAGTCTTTTCCGGAGCCCTGTCGTGTCGCCCATCACCTCGTACCGCCGCCTCCTCGCTCTCGCCGGTCCGGGCTACGTCGTCGTGGCGTTCCTGGGCCGCCTGCCACTGGCCATGAGTCAGCTCGGCACGCTGCTGCTGGTGTCCGACGCCACCGGCCGTTACACCGCCGGTGGCCTGGCCGCCGGCGCGCTGGCCGTCGCGAACGCCGTCGGCGCCCCGCTGGCCGGAACTGTCGCCGACCGCATCGGCCAGCGGCCCGTGGTGCTGGCGCAGTCGCTGGCGGCCGGGCTGGCCCTGGCGGCGCTGGTCGGCGCCGTGCAGGCCGATGCGAGCACCCCCACGATGGTTGTCGCGGCCGCTGTCGCAGGATTCACGATGCCGCAGGTCGGGCCCCTGGCCCGGGTCCGCTGGCGGCCCATCACCCACCGCACCGGCAGCGCCCAGCCGCGGCTGGTCGACGCCGCGTTCTCCTACGAGGGCGCCGCCGACGAGGCCTCGTTCGTGCTCGGCCCGGCGCTGGTCGGGCTCGGCGCCGTCGCGCTGAGCCCCAGCGGCGCGCTGCTCGCCGCGGCCGGGCTGCTGGTGGTCTTCGGGTCGTGGTTCGCGCTGCACCCGACCGCCCGGCTCACCCACGCCGTGCGCGCGTCGGCCGCCGCCCACGGCGAGTCGTTCGTCACCGCGGCGTTCCTCACCCTGTGCCTGGCCCAGCTGCTCATCGGCGTCATCTTCGGCGCCACCCAGACCGGCACGACGGCGCTGGCCACGGCCGCGGGCACGCCCGGGATGGCCGGCCTGGTGCACGCGCTGCTCGGAGTCGGCAGCGTGCTGGCCGGGCTGGCGACGGCGGCGCTGCCGCAGCGGTTCGGCTACGACCGGCGCATCCTGGTGTTCGCCGTCGGTCTGGTGGTGCTGTCGTCGCCGCTGCTGCTGGCCGGTTCGCTGACGGCGCTCGTACCCGTCGTCCTGCTGCTCGGTCTCGCCGTCGCGCCGTACATGATCAGTGTGTTCGCGGCCGCCGAGCGGCAGGTGCCGCCCACCCGCGTGGGCGCGGCGATGACGCTGCTGGCCGGCGCCACCGGCATCGGCTACGCCGTCGGGTCCGGCCTCGCCGGCCGGCTGGCCGACCTCGGCGGGCACCGTCCCGCCTTCGCGGTGACGGTGGCAGCCGCGGCGCTGGCCGTGGTGCTGGCAGCCGTCCGGCTCCGGGTTCGGCGTGGGCCGGACGCTGCCGCCGTCACCACTCCCGGTGCGCCGGCAGCAACGTCCCGGGGTTGAGGTTGCGGCCGGGGTCGACCGACTTCAGCAGCCCGGCCATGACGTCCGTGCCGGCCGGCGAGATGTCGTCCTCGAGCCAGTGCGCGTGGTCGGTGCCGACGCCGTGGTGGTGGGAGATGGTGGCGTCGTTGTCGATGAACGACTGCTGGATCGCCTTCTTCACCACCCAGTACTGCTCGATCTGCTCGGCCGGCACGTCGGTGCTCGGCGGGAACGCGAAGGTGAAGTAGAGGCACGCGCCGGAGTGGTAGCTGTGCGACAGGTGGCACATCACGAAGCCCTTGAGGCCCAGCTCCGCATAGGCCACGTTGGCCGCCCTGATGGTGTTGGCATACAGGTTCATCAGCTTCGACCACGGCGCCGCCGTCTCGGACACGTCGCCCAGCGCGCCGATGTCGAGCAGGAAGTCGCGGATGTACGGGGTGTCGAACTTCTTCTGGTCGTACAGCGAGCCCGGGCCCTTGCCCAGCTTGATGCCGCCGTGCTTCTTCACGATCTTGCCGACGAGGCCCTTCTCGTACTTCAGGTGCGACTCGCTGCCCTCGTACCCGATGTAGGACAGGCACGCCGCGGAGAGGTCCCACCCGCGCCGCTCGAGCACGCTGAACAGGATCGGCCCGGCCTTCGCCGCCAGCCCCTTCGACGGCTTCTGCATGGACAGCGAGAACGCGGTCTCGTTGGCGTCGGAGACCCGGGTGACCGTGGGTGCGGCGTCGGACTCGGAGATCTCGTGCATGGCCGCGATGGCCGCGGCCCAGGTCGGGTAGAGATAGGCGATGATCTCGCGGTTCTCGGGCACCCGGTGCACGTTGACCCAGAGCTCGGTGATGACGCCCAGCCGGCCCTCGGAGCCCAGGATCATCTCGCGCACGCTCGGCCCGGACGACGTGCTGGGCAGTGGCCGCAGCACGA
Organism: Jiangella ureilytica; assembly: GCF_004348545.1. Taxonomy (GTDB): domain Bacteria; phylum Actinomycetota; class Actinomycetes; order Jiangellales; family Jiangellaceae; genus Jiangella; species Jiangella ureilytica. The sequence continues at coordinate 2,427 of NZ_SMKL01000098.1, forward strand.
TGACCTTGCCCGGCAGCACGACGCGCATGCCGCGGGTGATGTCGGCGATGTCGCCGTACTTGTCCGACTGCATGCCCGAGCTGCGCGTCGCCACCCAGCCGCCGAGCGTGGAGTGCTTGAAGCTGTCGGGCTGGTGGCCCATGGTCCAGCCGCGCGCGTTGAGCTGCTCCTCGAGGTCCGGGCCGAGCGCGCCGGCCTGGATGCGGGCGAGCCCGGCGGCCTCGTCGACCTCGAGCACGCGGCTGAGCCGGCCGAGGTCGAGCGACACGACCACTCGCTGCTCGGCCGGCTGCGGGGTCAGCGAGCCGGAGATGTTGGAACCGCCGCCGAACGGGATGAGCACGCCGTCGGCCGCCACGACGGCGTCGACCACCTGCCGTACCTGGTCCTCGTCGGCGGGGTAGACCACGACGTCGGGAACGCGGGGGAGGTCGCCGGCGCGCACCCGTACGAGGTCGACCAGGCCCTTGCCGTAGGTGTGCACGACCCGGTTGAGGTCGGTGGTGTCGACGTACTGTTCGCCGACGGCGTCACGCAGCTTCCCGCCGAGCTCGTCGCCCAGCTGCGAGGCCGGCACCTTGAGGTCCTCGAACGCGGGCGGCGGCGTGCCGGGCGCGTCGAGGTCGATGCCGATCTTCTCCATGACGAACGGCGCCAGCCTCGGCTTGTCCTCGTGGGTGAAGGCGATGCCCTCGACCCCCCAGCCCCACCACTTCTGGTGCTGCACACCCGTCACGACGCCTCCTCCTTCTGAGCGTGGTCACTCGGCCGCTGCGCCGGCGGGTCCGGCTCGGCCGTGTCGCGCGGTTTCCCCTCAGCGCCCGGATCGCCGGTCGCCACCATGGCGCCGACCTTCGCCTCGAGCCGCTCGGTCAGGTCACGGGTCCGCTCGCCCTCGCGCGGGTGAATGGGCGCGCCGATGACCAGCGTGACCGGAGGCCGGCCGCGCTTCGGCCACCATTGGCCGACCGGCATGGCCTCATTCGTCCCGATGATCGCCACCGGCACGCACGGCACGCCCTGGGCGATGCTCAGCGCCGCAGCACCGGGCTTGAACCGCTTGACGCCGCCCTCGGTGTTGCGCCGGGTGCCCTCGGGGAACACGACGACCGGGACGTTCTCGCTCAGCAGCTTGTTGGCCAGGCCGCGGCCCTTGCCCATGTCGGCGTTGGTGCGGCTCACCGGGTAGGTGTTGAAGAACAGCGACGTGGTCGCCTTCATCCACCACCAGCGGTAGAAGTAGTCGGCGGCGGCGTTGACGGCCATGGTGCGGGTGTAGCGCCGCGGCAGCTCGGTGATGAGCAGCGGCGCGTCGAGGTGGCTGCTGTGGTTGGCCACCACGACGAACGGCACGGCGAGGCCGTCGAGGTTCTCGGCGCCCCGCACCGTCACCTTGGTGGTGAGGTGCACGACCGGCCGCAGCAGCATCCGCTGGGCCACGAACCGGGCGAACCGGTGCCAGGCCGCGTGGTACCTCTTCGTACTCGGCAGTGCGTTCATCGCCGTCCGCTCACCAGTCGTGCGGTGACCTTGCGCACCGCCGCGCGGGGGGCGTGCTCGGCCAGCCAGGCCAGGACCTTGAACCGTGCCGACGGTACCGAACGATCGCGCCTCTTCTCGACATCGGCCAGGCAATCGGCGACGACGCGGTCGGCGTCGAGCCAGAGCGACGACGGGATGGAGCCGGTCCGGATGCCGGCCCGCTCGTGGAACTCGGTGCGCACCCAGCCCGGGAGCAGCGCCGTGACCTGTACCCCAGTGCCGGCCAGCTCGAGCGACAGGCTCTCGGAGTAGGTGCGGACGAACGACTTCACCGCCGAGTACCCGCCCATGGTGATGAGGCCGGCGACCGACGAGACGTTGACGATGACGCCGTGGCCGCGCTCGCGCATGGTGCGGGCGGCGGCCGCCCCGAGCACGACGACGGCCGTGATCATGAGGTCGATGGCCTGCTCGTGCTCGCTGGTGTCGTCGGTGGCCAGCCGCGCGTGCACGCCCTTGCCGGCGTTGTTGACGAACACCTCGACGGGGGAGTCGCGGTCGGTCAGCCGGGCGACGACGATGTCGGCCTGCGTGCGGTCGGCGAGGTCGGCCTTCAGCACCTCGACGTCGACGCCGTGCTTCTCGCGCAGTTCGCCGGCCGTGCGCTCGAGCCGGTCGCCGTCGCGCGCCACCAGCACGAGGTCGCAGCCGCGGGCGGCCAGCGCCTCGGCGAACGCGAGGCCGATGCCGGACGTCCCGCCGGTCACGAGCGCCCGGCCGGTGAGGAGCCGCCCGGTCATGCCCGCCGTGCTCCGCGGACGCTGCGCAGCACCGGTGACAGCCGGCCCTCGGCGGTGGTGGTCCAGCTGTGCACGGGCCAGCGCTTGGACTTGGCGTAGCGGTAGAGGCTGGCGTCGGGGTTGACGGCGTGGGGGTGCCCGACGACCTCGAGCCAGGAGCGGTCGGCGTAGCTGTCGCCGTAGGCGTACGAGCCGGCGAGGTCGTAGCCCCCGGCCTGGGCGTAGCGGCGCAGCCAGGCCGCGCGGGCCTCGCCGACCAGCGGCGGCGTGGCCAGGTGCCCGGTCCAGCGGCCGGACTCGTCGGACTCCATCTTGCCGGCCACCATGACGTCGAACAGCGTCGCCAGCGGCTCGACGAAGACGTCGATCTCGCCGGTGAGCAGGACGGTGCGGTGCCCGGCCTCGCGGTGCGCCCGGATGCGCTCGAGCGCGTCCTCGAACAGGCCGCGGTGCAGCGAGACCGTCACCTCGTCGGCGATGACCTTGCGCAGCTCGTTCTCGTGGACGCCCTCGTAGCGGCGCATGAAGGTGCGGATGAAGTCGCCGCGGTCGCGCCGCTCGGCCTGCAGGTAGCGCGGGCCCAGGGCGACGAGGTTGCTCAGCACCACCGGCCAGCGCGACAGCGGCTTCGCGGCCAGCTCGGTCCAGACGTAGTGCTCGACCAGCGTGGCAGCGGCGACCGTCTTCTGCAGGTCGAAGACGGCGAGGACATCGGTGCGCTGCGGCAGCTCGAGGAACGTGGAGCCGGCGCCGCCGCCGTCGCCGCCACTGCCCCGGGTGAGGCCGGGAACGCTCGGGATGTGGACCTTCTGCAGATAGTGCGCCCAGTCGATCTCGGTGACGTCGAAGCCGTGCTCGGCCTTGCGATCGTCGGGCAGCGCCGCGTGCAGCGCCCGCAGGTTGGCGTCGTCGAAGATGACCTCGGTCTCGGTGTACGGCTGGTACAGCGAGGTGAACTTGCGCAGGGTGTCGAGGTCGCGCCGGGCCCGGTAGATGGTCGAGATCCACTTGCGCGACCGCTCACCGGGCGGCAGCCGGTCGACGGCCTTGTCGGCGAGGTCGACGATGCGCTCGCGGCGGCGCAGCGCCCGCTCGACGACGCCGCGGTGCGGGAACGACCACGACGGGACGGCGAGGTGGGCGCCCTTGGCGTCCTTGAGCGGGTTGGCCTCGAAGTACTCGTGCACCAGCCGCAGCAGCCGGCCGAACGGCAGCGGGTTGGTGATGCCGGAGCTGACCTGGAAGTACTGCGCCTCGCCGGGCGGCGGCGGGGCGGCGGCCGCGGCCAGTGCGGCGTTGACGACGAAGTCGACGGGGATGACGTCGAGGACGGTGTCGGCCAGCGCCGGGAACTGCGGCAGCAGGCCCCGTCCGTACGCGGCGATGAGCGGGTCGGCCACCTTGAAGCCGTCGATCCAGCCCGGGAACGGGTGCTTCAGCGACGACTCGATGATGGTCGGCCGCACGACGGTGAGCCGGTGGCCGGAGCCCGCCCAGAGGTCCTCGGCGACCCGCTCGCCCAGCGCCTTGGTGAAGGTGTAGACGTCGGGCCAGCCCAGGCTCTGCGCCCGGGTGCGGCCGGCCTCGATCAGCTCGGACCGGACCCACTCCTGGCGGGCCTGCTCGGCGGTGTCGGTGACCACGCGCGCGCCGGCCCGGCCGTGCTCGGCCTGCGCCTGCGTGAGCAGCCGGCGCAGCAGCCGCGGGCTGCGCGAGAGCCGCTCGATGTCGGGCCGGGCGGCCTGCGCGTAGGTGAGTTCGGCCGCGCGGTCGACGTCGTGCTCGAGGCTGCGCTCCTCGGCGATGCCCTTGCGCAGCCCGGCGACGTATCCGGTGGAGACGTGCACGACGTGCGGGTCGGAGCCGCCGGCGAGCAGCGCCCGGTACAGGGACTCGGGACCGGAGACGTTGGCGGCGAACGCCTCGTCGATGGGCAGGTCGAACGAGACCGTCGACGCGGAGTGGACGACGACGTCGACGTCGGTGGGCAGCGGCGGCAGGTCGGCGAGGTCGCCCTCGAGGACGGTGACCCGGTCGCGGTACTGCCGCTCGGCCTCCTCCTCGCCGACGGCCGCGCGCCAGGTGCCGAAGACGGGCTTGCGGAACAGCCGGTCGATGCGGTCCTGGGCGCTGAGCGCCCCCCGCGGCCGGACGATGAGGCTGACCCGGGTGTCCGGGTAGCTGGACAGCAGCTTCTCGAGCAGTGCCTGTCCGACGAAACCGGTCGCGCCGGTCAGGAGTACGTGTGCGCCGTGCAAGATCGAGGATCCTCCGCTGGCCGTAGCGGCGCTCACCGGTGGGATCCCAGGGCACCGTGTCCGGCCCGTGCCAGGTCGAAGTCCGATGCCATGCGCCCTCCCCAGGCAGTGCCGTCGCTCTCGTCCGAGCGATGTTTCGGGGGGTGCCGATGACCCCATACGCCGTGCAGACAATACACAGAATGTAGCCCTTGGCGGGCATCGGCATCGTATCGCTACTGGTGAGTCAGCGGTGCGGGCAGCGGCTCGGAGTGCACGACGGTGAGCGAGGAGACAGCGCGGGTCAGCACGACGTAGAGGCGGCGCAGCCCGGCCGGCTCGGCGGCGACGATGGCGGCCGGCTCGACGACGATCACGTGGTCGTATTCGAGGCCCTTCGCCAGCGTGGCCGGGACGACGGTGACGCGCTGGTCGTCGGCGAGTTCTCCGTGGGCGACGCCGGCCCGCCGGAGTGCCTCGGCGGCCGCGCCGACACCGTCGTCGGCGACGATGATGCCGACGGAGCCCTCGCGCGCGGCGACGTCGGCGGCCGCATCGGCGACGGCCTCGACCAGGTCGCCGTCGGCGCGCGTGACGTCGAGCCGGCCCGGGTTGGACCGGACCGGCTCCGGCGGCGCGATGCCCGGCGCGATGACGGGGAGCAGCCGGCCGGCGAAATCCACCACGGACGCCGGCACGCGGTAGCCCTTGCGGAGGACTTCGAGATGAGCGTCGTCATGGCCGAGGTGGCGCAGCGCCTCGGGCCACGACGGCGTCGCCCACGGAGTGGTGCCCTGCGCGATGTCGCCCAGGACGGTGAGCGAGCCGGTGGCGGCGCGGCGGCCCACGGCGCGCAGCTCCATGGGCGAGAGGTCCTGCGCCTCGTCGAGCACGACGTGCCCGACGCCCGGCACCCGCTCGAGCGCGGCAGCCGCCTCGTCGACGAGGACGGCGTCGGCGTGCGACCACGGCGCGGTCTTCGGGCCGCGGGCCGGCTTCGGCCAGAGCAGCGTGGCCTGCTCCTCGGCGGTGAGGACGCCGTCGGCGGCGACGGCGAGCAGTTCCGGCTCGCTGAGCAGCCGCATGACCAGCTTCACCGGGTCCAGCGCCGGCCACAGCTGGTCGACGTACTGCTTCACCGGGCGCGAGCGGGCGACGGCGTTCTGCACGCGGTCGTCGGTGAGCTCGCCGGCCGCCTCCATGCGCAGCAGGATCCGGTGCGCGAGCCGCTGGCCCAGCAGCGAGCGGGCCGTCGTGTACCCGTCGCCTCGCTCGCGCAGCGTCGCGACGGCGTCGGCGACCTCGTGCACCGGGACCCGCCAGCGGCGTGTGCCGCGGGTGACGTAGAGCGTCTCGGCGGGCTCGGCGACGTGCGACCAGATGGCGTTGCGCAACACCGTCGCCATGCGCTCGTCGCCCTTGAGCGCCGCCGCGCCGGTGCCGTCCGCGCCCCGGATCGGGACGGTGCCGACCAGTTCGGCGACGGTGACCTGGCGAACGTCGACCTCGCCGAGCGTGGGCAGCACCTGGGCGATGTAGTGCAGGAACGCCTGGTTCGGCCCGATGACCAGCACGCCGGTGCGGGCCAGCCGCTCGCGGTAGGTGTGCAGCAGGTAGGCCGCGCGGTGCAGCCCCACGGCGGTCTTGCCGGTGCCCGGCGCGCCCTGCACGCACACCGTCCGGTCGAGGCTTGCGCGGACGACCTCGTCCTGCTCGGGCTGGATGGTGGCGACGATGTCGCGCATCGGCCCGACGCGCGGCCGCTCGATCTCCTCGGTGAGGATGCGGCTGGTGATGTCGGCCTCGCCGGGGTCGAGCAGGTGCTCGTCCTCGTACGACGTCAGCTCGCCGCCGGCGAACCCGTAGCGGCGGCGCAGTGTGACGCCGTGCGGGTCGGCGCGCGTGGCCCGGTAGAAGGCGCGCGAGACGTCGGCCCGCCAGTCGACGACCATCGGGTCGCCGTTGTCGTCCATGACGTGCCGGCGGCCGATGTGGAAGGTCTCGCTCGCGTCGTCGTCGGTGCGGTCGATGCGGCCGAAGAACAGCGGCAGCGACGGGTCGTCCTCGAGCGCCTTCGCCCTTCGGTACAGCGCGGCCTTGAGGTACTCCGTCGAGACGTGGTCCGCGCTCTGCGCCGTCAGCGACAGGGTGTGCTCGCGCATGGCGGCGAGGTCGTCGCGCGACTGGCGCAGATGCTCGCGCTCGGCCTTCAGGACGGGGTCGGCGGACACGGGCGGCCTCCTGGGGCTCGGCGGAAGATGGGGCTTTCCGACGGCCCGGTGCTCCGGTCCGGTCGCGAAGGGCATGGGAGCTTAGTTCGCGCCGGCCGGAGTGTCCACCGGATATTCGGCGACGGCGTCAGCTGTCGCGCAGGACGTCCTCGGCGTCGGCGATCTGGTAGGCGTAGCCCTGCTCGGCGAGGAACCGCTGCCGGTGCTGGGCGAACTCCTGGTCGACGGTGTCGCGGACGATGACCGAGTAGAACCGGGCCGTGCGGCCGTCGGACTTGGGCCGCAGGATCCGGCCGAGCCGCTGGGCCTCCTCCTGCCGCGAGCCGAACGTGCCGGACACCTGGATGGCGATGCTGGCCTCGGGCAGGTCGATGGAGAAGTTGGCGACCTTGCTGACCACCAGTGTGCGGATGTCGCCGGAGCGGAACCCGTCGAACAGCCGCTGCCGCTCGCGCACCGTCGTCTCGCCCTTGACCACGGGGGCGCCCAGGCGCTCGCCCAGCTCGTCGAGCTGCTCGATGTACTGGCCGATGATCAGCGTGGGCTCGCCGGCGTGCCGCTTCACCAGGCTCTGGACGACGCGGGTCTTGGCGTCGGTGCAGGAGGCCAGCCGGTAGCGCTCGTCGGGCTCGGCCGTGGCGTAGGCGAGCCGTTCGCGGTCGGACAGCGTGACCCGGACCTCGACACAGTCGGCGGGGGCGATCCAGCCCTGGTTCTCGATCTCCTTCCAGGGCGCGTCGTACCGCTTGGGGCCGATGAGCGTGAAGACGTCGTCCTCGCGGCCGTCCTCGCGCACGAGCGTCGCCGTCAGCCCGAGCCGTCGCCGCGCCTGCAGGTCGGCGGTCATGCGGAAGATCGGCGCCGGCAGCAGGTGCACCTCGTCGTAGACGACGAGGCCCCAGTCGCGTGCGTCGAGCAGTTCGAGGTGCGTGTAGACGCCCTTCCGCCGCGTGGTGAGCACCTGGTACGTGGCGATGGTGACCGGGCGGATCTCCTTCTTGGCGCCGGAGTACTCGCCGATCTCATCCTCGGTGAGGCTGGTCCGCTTGACCAGCTCGTCCTTCCACTGCCGGGCGGCGACGGTGTTCGTCACCAGGATCAGCGTGGTCGCCTTGGCCCGGGCCATGGCGGCGGCGCCGACCAGCGTCTTGCCGGCGCCGCAGGGCAGCACCACGACGCCGGAGCCGCCGTGCCAGAAGCCGTCGACGGCCTCGCGCTGGTACGGCCGCAGCGTCCAGCCGTCCTCGGCGAGGTCGATGGCGTGCGCCTCGCCGTCGACGTAGCCGGCGGTGTCCTCGGCCGGCCAGCCCAGCTTGACCAGCGCCTGCTTGAGGTTGCCGCGCTCGGACGGGTGGACGACGACGGTGTCGGGGTCGAGCCGGTCGCCCACCAGCGGGATGACCCGCTTCGAGCGCAGCACCTCTTCGAGCACGGCGCGGTCGGTGCTGACCAGGACCAGCCCGTGCACCGGGTGGCTGTCGAGCCGCAGCCGGCCGTAGCGGGCCATGGTCTCGGCGACGTCGACCAGCAGCGCGTGCGGGACGGGGTAGCGGGAGTAGTGGAGCAGGGTGTCGACGACCTGCTCGGCGTCGTGCCCGGCGGCGCGGGCGTTCCACAGGCCCAGCGGGGTGAGCCGGTAGGTGTGCACGTGTTCGGGTGCCCGCTCCAGCTCGGCGAACGGCGCGACGGCGCGGCGGCAGTCGTCGGCCTGGTCGTGGTCGACCTCGAGGAGCAGGGTCTTGTCACTCTGGACAATGAGGGGTCCGTCGGTCACCTCACCAGTGTCCCGTACTTTCGGGCTGTGAACGACATGGTCGAACGGGTCACCGCCGTCGGGGAGGAGCTGGCCACCTGGCTGCTCGGCTGCTGGGTCGACGTCACCAACGCGGGCGGGGCGGTCGGGTTCGTGCCGCCGGTCGGGCCCGAGGACGTGCGGCCCGCGCTCGACGCGCACCTGGCGGAGCTGTCGGCGGGGACGGCGTTCCTCGGCGTCCTGCGCGCCGACGGCGAGCGGGCCGGGTTCGGCTTCGTGGTCGGGTCCGCGAACCCGCTGTTCCGGCACTGGGCCACGGTGCTGCGGCTGCAGGTGCACCCGCGGTTCCAGGGTCGCGGCGCCGGCCGGACGCTGCTGGACGGCCTGGCCGAGCACGCGCGCGCCGGCGGGCTGGAGTTCCTGCACCTCACCTACCGCGACGGCCTGGGCCTCGGCCGGTTCTACGAGTCGTGCGGGTTCGCCGAGGTGGGCCGCCTGCCGGGGGCCATCAGGATCGCGCCGGGTGACGACCGCGATTCCGTCCTCATGACCCGTAAGTTGTAGAAGGGCGACAGGTCGGGCACGCCGGGAACGCGGGCGGGTCGGCGGGAGTTCGTCACGTGAGGCACAATGTCCGGCGACCCATCGGTAATACGGCCACATGTCCGGTGAAGGAGGCAGGCCCGCGTACGGGGCACGCGCGCGGCGGCGGCATCGATGAGCAGCGACGAGACGGTCGGCCGACGAGGTCGGGGGCGGCGGGGTTCCCGCATCGCCCGCGAGAGCGTGTCGCCCGCCGACTACCGCCGGTTCCTGCGCCAGGCCGGTGTCGGCGCCCTCGTGCCCGGGCTCGGGCTCATCTCGGCCGGGCGCAAGAGGCTCGGCTGGGCGGTCCTCGGCCTCTTCCTCGTACTGGCCGGCGTCGCCGCCTACTACACCGTCACCGGGGGCGTCTCCGGACTCCTCGACGCCGGCACCGACCCCGACACGCTGAACCTCATCGCGGGCGTGCTCGTCGGCGTCGCGGCCGCCTGGCTGCTCACCGCGCTGGTCAGTCTCTACCTGCTGCAGCCGCGCGGGTTGCGCACGCCGCAGCGGCTCCTCGGCGCGCTGGTCGTGCTGGCGGTGGCCTCGCTCGTGGTCAGCCCGCTCAGCCTCGGCAGCCAGTACGCCTACACGCAGCGCGGCTTCATCGGCAACGTCTTCGCCGACGACGACACCCGCAGCCTCACCCGTCCCGACAGCTCCGACGAGGACCCGTGGGCCGGGCAGCGGCGGGTCAACGTGCTCATCCTCGGCTCCGACTCCGGGCCCGGCCGCGACGAGACCCGCACCGACACCGTCATGGTCGCCAGCATCAACACCGAGACGGGCGACACCGCCCTGTTCTCGCTGCCGCGCAACCTGCTCAACCTGCCGATGCCGCCCGACACCCCGCTCGCCGAGGCCTACCCCGAGGGCTTCCGGGGCCCCGAGGAGGACGCCTACTACTGGCTGTCCGCGGTGTACCGGTTCGTGCCGCACGAGTTCCCGGAATTCTTCGAGGGCATCCCCGACCCCGGGGCCGAGGCGGCCAAGCTCATCGTCGGCGAGGCGCTGGGGCTCGACATCTCCTACTACGTCATGGTCAACCTGCGCGGCTTCCAGTACCTGGTCGACGCGTTCGGCGGCATCGACATCGACGTCCCGTACCGCATCCCCATCGGCACCAAGGAGCAGTGGGGCCGCTGCACCGAGCCGTCGGGCTGGATCGAGCCCGGCGAGAACCAGCACCTCGACGGCTACCGTGCGCTGTGGTTCGCCCGGGCCCGCTGCGGTCCCGGCCCGGTCTCCGACGACTACGAGCGCATGCGCCGGCAGCGCTGCGTCATCGGCGCCATCACCGAGCAGGCCGACCCGATGACGGTGCTGCGCCGCTACCAGCAGCTCGCGAATGCCGCCGAGAACACCATGTCCACGGACATCACGCAGGACCGGCTGTCCGACTTCGCCCAGCTGGCGCTGAAGGTGCAGGAGTCGGGCGGGCTGCGCAGCCTCCCGTTCACCGACGACATCATCGAGTACCACGACCCCGACTACGACGTCATCCGCGAGTACGTCCAGCAGTCCCTCGACCCGCCGGCCGAGACGCCGCCGCCCGCCGACGACGCCGGTGGCGAGCCGACGGGCGACGGCGGCGGCCCGGCTGCGGACGACCCGCCCGCTGACGACCCCACCGGCGACCCGGCCGACGAGGAACCGCCCGCGGACGCGCCGACGGGCGACGAGGAGCCGCCCGCCGACGAGGGCGAGGGCGACGAGGCCCCCACTCCGGGCGCCACCGAGACGCCGAGCGATGCCGACGGCGCCGTGAACGTCGACGACGTCTGCTGAGCGCCCGCCGTCGTCAGACGAGGTGGACGTCGACCCCGGCGGCGCGCAGGGCGGCGAGCTCGTCTTCGGGCGCGGTGGGGTCGGTGACCAGCACGCCCACCTGCTCGGCGTCGCAGATGCGGGCGAAGGCGCGGCGGCCGATCTTGTCGCCGGTGCCGACCACGACGACCCGGCTGGCCCGCTGCACCATGTCGGCGTTGATGCCGGCCTCGCCCACGTGCCGGCACGAGGCGCCGCCGGCCGCCGTCAGCCCGTCGATGCCGAGGATGAGCATGTCGAGCCACAGCTCGTTCAGCACCAGCGTGGCCAGCGGGCCGGTCATCTCGTACGACTGCGGCCGCGCGACGCCGCCGAGCGAGACGGTGCGGATGTGCGGGCGCAGCACCATCTCGGTGGCGATGTTGAGCGCGTTGGTGACGACGGTGAGCGCGTGCTCGCCCGAGTGCGGACCGTGCTCGATGCGGGCGGCGAGCCGGCGCGCCGTCGCCGACGTGGTGGTGCCGCCGTTGAACCCGACGACCAGGCCGGGCTCGACGAGGTCGGCGGCCGCCGCCGCGATGCGCTCCTTGGGGTCGCTGCCCGACGTCGCGCGGTAGCGGGCCGGCAGGTCGTAGGCGACCGCGGTGGCGAGCACGCCGCCGTGCGTGCGGGTGACCAGCTGCTGGCGGGCCAGCTCGGTGAAGTCGCGGCGGACCGTCGCCTCGGACACCGACAGGGCGGAGGCGGTCTCGGTGACGCTGAGCCGGCCGCGCTCGGCCAGCAGGTCGAGCATCTGGCGCCATCGGCGGGCGCGGTCGGGCGTCTGGCCGTCAAGCTCGGTGCCGGTGTCGTCCGGTGGGACCTCGGTCACGACGGCGTCCCCCTCACTTGACCGCTCCGGCGGTCAGCCCCGCCACCAGCCTCTTCTCGATGAGTGCGAACAGTATGACCACCGGCACGATTCCGACGATCGACACCCCGAACACATACTGCCAGGCCGACTCGTACTGGCCGACGAACTTGGTCAACGCCACGGACAGCGGCTGGTTCTCGGCCGTCGTCAGGATGACCAGGCTCGCGGCGAACTCGTTCCAGCAGGCGACGAACGTGAAGATGATCGCCGTGACGACGCCCGGCCACACCAGCGGCAGCGTGACGCGGCGCAGGATCTGCAGCCGCGACGCGCCGTCGAGCGCCGCCGCCTCGTCCAGCTCGCGGGGGATCGCGGCGAAGAAGCTGTGCATGATCCAGACCGCGAAGGACAGGTTGAACGCGCTGTTGACCAGGATCATCGCCAGCCATGTGTCGTTGATGCCCAGCGTCACGAACTGCCGGAACAGGCCGGTGGCCAGCACCGTCGGCTGCAGCATCTGCGTCACCAGCACGAGCAGGAGGAAGACCAGCCGGCCGGGGAACCGGTGCCGCGCGGTGTAGTACGCGGCCGGCGCGGCGACCGCCAGCACCACCAGCGTCGCGCAGACCGAGATGACGATCGTCGACACCAGGTTGTACGGCAGCGGCGTCTCGGGCGTGGACCACATGTCCACGTAGTTCGACGGCACCCACTCCTGCGGCAGGTACGTCGGCGGGACGCGCAGGATCTCCGAGCGCGACTTGAACGACCCGACCAGCATGATCAGGTACGGCAGTACGAAGACCAGCGCGATGAGGGCCCCGGCGACCGCCATGAGCGGCCGGCGCGGGCTGCGGGCACGGACGGAGGCGGCCACAGCTCTCCTTTCCCTCGTGGGCCTCGCCCCTGCGTGGGACCTTGCCGCCGGCATCACTCGTCGTCCCTCATCGGCTTGACGACCTTCAGGTACACGAGGATCACGGCGAGCACGATGAGGAAGTTGACGATGCTCAGCGCGCTGGCGGTGTCGATCTGCCGGTCCGCCCGGATGAACTTGAAGATCAGCGTCGTGGTGGTGTCGGCGTTGTAGCCGGGGATCGAGCCGGTGATGACCTGCAGGATCGGCAGCGAGTTGAACACGTTGATGATGTTGATGATCGTGGCGACGGCCAGCGCCGGGCGCAGCAGCGGCAGGATGATCCGCCGGTACGCCGCCCACGGCCCGGCGCCGTCCATCTGCGCCGCCTCGCGCACGTCGTCCGGGATCGTCTGCAGCCCGGCCAGCAGTGTGTACGTCGTGAACGGCAGCGACACGAACACCGCGATGCCCATGGCCGTCAGGAACGCCGGCACCGCGTTGCGGGTGAAGCCGTACGGCTGGTCCAGCAGCCCGACGTCGACGAGGAAGGCGTTGAGGACGCCGTAGAACGGGTCCAGGCCGTAGTAGATGACGGTGGTGGTCATGACGACGCTCGCCGCCCACGGCACGATGACGGTGAGCCGCACGAACCGCCGTCCGGGGAACGCCTTGTCGAGGAACTGCGCCAGCCCCAGTGAGACGACCACCGTCACCACCACGACGCCGACCACCCAGACGACGGTGTTCAGCAGCACCCTCGACAGCGCGGTGAACTCCAGCAGCCGCGCGTAGTTGTCGAACCCGGCCGGGCCGTTGTCGACGCCGAACTGGCTCAGGTCGCGGAACGACGTCCAGGCCATGTAGCCGGCCGGGAAGAACACCACGCCGGCGACGAGGACCAGCGTCGGCCCGAGCCACGGGAGGGCTCGGGCCGTCGCGGTCCAGCGCGCCGGGCGACCGCCCGTCGTCATGCGTTGTCGGCGGCGGCCTGGATCTGCTGCAGCACGGACGCGGCGTCCTGGGTCTGGATCTGGCCGACCAGGCTCTGCAGCGCGCCCTGGGTGGCGGCCCAGGCCTCGTTGGTGCTCGGATAGAACTGCGCGTCGGGCAGCACCTCGAGGAAGTCGGCGAACCGCTCGGCGTTGGCGGTGCCCTCGGCGCCGGACTTCGTGGTGGGCAGGAAGCCCTCGGTGTCGACGAAGCTCAGGTAGGTGTCGGTGGCGAAGAAGTGGTCGAGGAAGGCCCTGATGGCGTCCTGCTTGTCGTCGTCGTTGCGGAACGCCATGAGGTGGTCGGCGACGCCCAGCGTGACGGGGGAGCCGTCCTGCGTGGGCACCGGCGCGATGCCGTAGTCGAGCGCGGGGTTGCGCTCCTCGATCTGCCCGATGGTCGGCGGCAGTCCGACGGCCATGGCGATCTGGCCCTGCACGAACACGTCGAGCATGGGGGTGCGGTCGGTGGCACCGGGGTCGGGCTGGGTGGCGCCCTCGTCGATCATGCGCTTCATGAACTCGACGGCCGCGAGGTTCTCCGGGGTGTCGACGGTGATGGCGTCGCCGTCGGTCCAGGAACCGCCGCCGCCGAACGTCCAGATCGAGGTCTCGGCCTGCGCCTCCTCGCTGCCCAGCGGCATGCCGTAGCCGTAGACGCCGGTGCCCAGCGCGGCGACGGCGGTGCCCGCGGCCAGCAGGTCGTCCCAGGTGGCCGGTGGCTCGGCGATGCCGGCCTGGGCGAGCACGTCCTCGTTGTAGAACAGCGCCCGCGCCGACGCGATCATCGGCAGGCCGTAGACGGTGCCGTCGAGCGAGGCGTTCTCGATGAACGACTCCTGGAAGTCGCCGAAGGTCTCCTCGGACACGATCTCGTCGGCCGGGTACAGCAGGTAGTCCTTGGCGAACCCGCTGAATGCGTCGATGTTGAGGATGTCCGGCGCCTCACCGGCCTGCACCTTGGTGCGGATGACGTCGTTGATGTTGTCCCACGACTGCACCTCGAGGTCGACGGTGACGTCGGGGTTCTCGTCCTCGAACGAGGCGATGATCTCTTCCCACAGTGCGGTGGTGCCGTCGCTGTACTGCGGGACCAGCAGGTCGATGCTGGTGGCGCCCCCCTCGTCCCCGGAGCCGCCGCTGCCGCCGTCGTCGCCGCCGAACCCGCAGGCCGTGAGCGCGAGCCCTGCCGCCACCGTCGCCGCCGTCATGGACACCAGTCGTCTCACGTCGCCTCCAGACGCTCGGCGCGATGATTGATTGCATGCGTTTCATGCACGTTTCGCGCACAATCTGTCGATGTGGGCACCCATCGTGGCGATCGGGACAGAACGTGTCAACCGGTGTGACTCAATCGAAACTCGGCCGGCATGCGACAGGAGCCTGACCGAAGCTGAGCGTTTCGTGCCGAGTTCAGTCGATATGATGCACGTAACCGGTCGAGGCGACGAGGGACGGCACATCGATGACCGAACACGTCAGGGCGGAGATCGCCAGTCAGCCGGCCTGCTGGGTCCGGGTCGCGGACCTGCTGGACGCCGCGCGGCGGGTGTTGCCGTCACCGGGCGAGCGGGTCGCCGTCGCCGGCTGCGGCACGTCGTGGTTCGTCGCCATGGCGTACGCGGCGCTGCGCGAGCAGGCCGGGCACGGCGAGACCGACGCGTTCGCCGCCTCCGAGGTGCCGCCCGGCCGCCGCTACGACACCGTCGTCGCGATCACCCGCTCCGGTACGACGACCGAGGTGCTCGACCTGCTGGCGGCGCTGCGGGCCGACGGCGGCGCCGGGCGGCTGGTCGTGCTCACCGCGGCGGCCGGGTCGCCCGCCGTCGACGCGGCCGACGAGGCGGTCGTGCTCGACTTCGCCGACGAGCGGTCGGTGGTGCAGACTCGCTCGGCGACCAGCGCGCTGGCGCTGCTGCGCGCGCACGTCGGGCACGACCTCGGGCCCGTGGTCGCCGACGCCGAGAAGGCGCTGGAGGAGCCGCTCGACGGGCTGACCGGCATCGAGCAGGCGACGTTCGTGGGGCGCGGCTGGACGGTGGGACTGGCGCACGAGGCGGCGCTCAAGCTGCGCGAGTCGGCGCAGTTCTGGGCCGAATCCTACCCCGCCATGGACTACCGCCACGGTCCGGTCTCGATCGCGCAGCCGGGCCGGCTGGTGTGGTCGTTCGGGCCGCCGCCCGGCGGGCTCGAGACCGAGGTCGCCGCCACCGGCGCGACGTTCGTCACCGGCGACCTCGATCCCATGGCGCAGCTGGTGGTGGCGCAGCGGCTCGCGGTCGTGCTGGCCGAGGCGCGCGGGCTCGACCCCGACCGGCCGCGGCACCTCACCCGCTCGGTCGTCCTCCCGGGCCGCTGACATGGCGCCGCGGGTGGTCGCCGTCGACGTCGGCGGCACGGCCGTCAAGGCCGGGCTGATCGACGACGGCGGCCGGCTCGGCGCCGTCGACCGGACGGTCACGCCGGCGGCCGGGCTCGACGGGCGTCCCGTGATCGACGCGGTCGAGGCGGTCGTGCGGCGGCTGGCGGACGGTGCGCCGCCCGCCGCCGTGGGCGTCGTGGTGCCGGGCATCGTCGACGAGGCCGCCGGCATCGCGGTGCACGCCGAGAACCTGGGCTGGCACGACGTCGCGTTGCGCGCTCTGCTGGCGGACCGGCTGGGATGTCCGGTCGCGGTGGGACACGACGTGCGCGCGGGCGGGCTGGCCGAGCACCGGGCCGGCGCGCTGCGCGGTGCCGAGAACGCCGTGTTCCTGCCGGTCGGGACCGGCATCGCCGCGGCCCTGGTGCTCGGCGGCCGGGTCTTCGCCGGCGACGGGTACGCGGGCGAGATCGGCCACGTCGACGTCGGGCACTCGCTGGCGTGCGCGTGCGGCGGGCGCGGCTGCCTCGAGGCCATCGCGTCGGCCGCCGCCGTCGCGCGCCGGTACACGGCCGTCACCGGTGTCGCCGTGGGCGGGAGTCGCGACGTCGCCGAACTGGTCCGCCGCGGCGAACCGGCCGCCGTCGCCGTCTGGGACGACGCGCTCGACGCGCTGGCGGCCGGACTGGCACTGCTCACCGGTGTGGTCGCGCCGTCGGTGGTGGCGGTGGGCGGCGG
>NZ_SMKL01000099.1 GCF_004348545.1 Jiangella ureilytica
GGCGGGCGCGAGCCCTCGCCGGGCGGGGTCCAGTCGTCGGGTGAGTCGACCCAGCCGGCGAAGAGGACGAGGCCGCTCTCGCGGTGCACGGCGAGGAAGCCGAACGGGCGGTCGTAGCTGACCACGAGCGCCTGGGTGGAGTGGACCGGCATCGACACCGTCCGCAGGCCGATGGCGGTGACGGCGGCCGCCTCGAACCCCGTCGCGCTGAAGATGGCGACCGCCGCCTGCCGTGCCTGGTCGACGCGCAGCGGCACCGGGCCGATGACCGGGAAGTGGCCGCGGTCGCCGCTGGCGACCGTCCGCAGGCCGAACACCTCGGCCTGGCGCAGCAGGTCGTGCAGCGACCGGACGGTGAACCGGGTGGTCTTCAGCACCAGGCCGGGACGCTGGGCGGACACCGTCGAGACCCCCGGCCAGCGCTCGGTCTCGCCGGAGGACAGCAGCGCCGCACCGTCGACCAGCGAGTCCGAGCCCAGCAGCGGGACCGCCGCCGCCAGCACGTCGCCCGCGGCGGCGTCGGGCGACCCGAGCACGAGGTGCACGTCGAGGCCGTTGTCGCCGGCCACCCGGGTCAGCGTGAGCGGACCGGCGGCGGTGTCGGCGACGCGCAGGTCGTGGGTCTCGGCGGTGGTGCGGCTGAGCCCGGCGAGCCGCCGGCCGGCCCAGACGCCGTCGGCCACCGGCCACGGCTCGTCGGTGAACTTGCGCTGCCAGGTGGTGCGCAGCGCCAGCGCCGTCGCCAGCGTGAGCATGAGCTCGGGGCCGGCCTGGACGGGGAACCGCTCGATGAGCCCGTGGGTGCGCTCGCGCGCCCACGCGTCGAGCTTGGGCTGGTCGGCGGCCGCGTCGCCGGTGAGCTCGCCGAACGTGCCGGCGGGCAGGGTGTCGCGCCACTCGGGCCGGACCTCCGCAGCCTCCTGTGCCCACAGGCCCAGCGCGGCGTCGACGCCGTCGAGGTCGTCGACCTCTTTCAGCAGGTCGCGCGCGGCGTCCATGCACTCGTCGGCGGGGAGCCCGACGGCGCCGGCCAGTTCGCCGCGGCCGGGCTCGTCGGCCGACCACGCGAGCACGGCCAGCAGCGGCCAGAGCCCGGCGCCGGACAGCACGCCGGCGCCGTCGGAGCGTTGCAGCCAGGCGGCGGTGAGCTGGTTGACCTCAGCGGCATAGCGACTCATGTGACGAGCCTAGGCCCGCTGGGCGCTCAGAGGAGGACGAGCCAGGCGACACCACCACTGATCAGGGCCGCACCGAGCGCCGTCACCGTTGTGACGCCCTCACGGATCCGCAGCACGACCACGCTCACCGGGATCACGATCATCGGCAGCGCCGACGAGATCGCAACGGCCACCGCCACGTCGAGGTGCGCCGCCGACCCGATGACAGCCATCTGCCCGCCGATGGTCAGCGCGCCGGTGAGCGTCCACCAGGCGACGCCGCGCCGGTCGGCCCGCCGCACCCGGGCGGCGAAGCCTCGTGGCGAGATGTGGAGGAGGAGGTAGGCCAGCGTCGCGGAGACCGCGCCCAGGACGCCGCCGGCGATCGGCTCGTTCCAGTCCTCGACGGCGCCGCCGCGCAGCACGTTGCCCAGCCCGTACGACGCGGTCGCCACGACGGCGGGCGCGAGCAGCGCCAGCCGCTCGCGTGCCGTCTCGCCGACCGACTCACCGGCGTGCGACGACGGCGCCAGGCGGTCGGAGCGGCGGTTGGTCAGGTAGACGCCCACCACGATGACGAGGATCGCCGCGACGTCGACCCAGGTCAGCGCCTGGTCGATGAGCACCCAGGCGAAGACCATCGTGAACATCGGGTTGGCCGCCTGCACCGCGCTGGCCCGCGACGGCCCCAGCATCTCGACCGACCTGAAGTAGCCGCGCCGGCCCAGGTAGCCCGAGAACACCCCGGCGAGCAGGAACATCCAGAACGCGGGCCAGTCGACACGCAGCGCTTCGTCGCCCAGCAGCAGCCGGCCGCCCAGTAGTGCGCCACCGACGACGACGTTGACCACCAGGGAGACGAGGAACCCGAGCCCCTGCTCGAGCCGGCGGCCGGCCGCGCGCACGACGAACGCGTTGACCGCGAACAGCAGGAGCGCGAGCAGTGCCAGGGCGTCACCCATCGGACCGACCGTTCTCATCGCTCAACTGGAGAGTGAGTCAACAGGACAAGAACGATCCCTTGACCGCCCGTCTGATTCTGAATATCTTATCCGAAACTCGCCGGCTGCTCGGTTCGCTCGTGGTAGCGACAGCCCCCGAGCACGAGTTCCGCCGTTTCCGTCCTGTGTGCACCCCCTCGAGCGGCAGGAGTTATGTCATGGCTCTGTATCGCCGTCACCTCACGGCACTCGTCCCCGCTGCCGGCGCCCTGATCCTCCTCGCGGCCTGCGGCGGCTCCTCAGGAGGGACCGCCTCCGGCTCCGGTGACGGCGACGGGGGCGGCGATGCGGCCGCCGATCCCACCGACACCCTCAGCGTCAGCACCGAGGACGCCTGCGCCGCGGCCGCCGACGAGGGCGGCGTGGTGCAGCACTGGGCCACCACCGACGCCGCCGTCTTCGACGAGATGATCGCGCCGTTCAAGGACGCCCACCCGGACATCACGGTCGAATACACCTCGCTGCGGCCCAACGACGCCGTCCAGCAGGTGCTCACGCTGGTGCAGACCGGCCGCGATCTCGGCGTCGACTCCATCGCGATGTCGGTGCCGTACGTCGGCCCGCTGCTGCAGCGCGACCTCATCCGCGACGTCGACTGGGCACTGCTGGGCATCCCCGAGGACCAGGTGCTCGACGTGGGCGAGGAGATCAGCCTGTACCGCAACTACCGCATGGTGAGCGGCCTGGTCTACAACGCCGACCTGATCAGCGAGGACGAGCTGCCAGACACCTGGGAGGACCTCGTCGACCCGGAGTGGGACGGCAAGATCGTCGTCGACCCGCGCGGCACCTACCTCTCCCGGCTGGCGCCCGCCTGGGGCGAGGACGAGACCGTCGACTGGTACACCCGCCTGATGGAGACCGCGCACCCGCTGGTCGTCCAGGGAGCCACCGCCAGCCTGCAGAAGGTCGCCGTCGGCGAGGCGCTCATGAGCACCAGCGCGCACGACTCCGAGGTGCTGGAGCAGCAGGCCGCCGGCGCGCCGCTGGAGATCAAGTACCTCGACCTCGCGCCGACCCAGGACTACTACAGCTTCATCATGAGCGACGCCGCGCACCCGAACGCGGCCGCCTGCTTCCTGTCCTGGTACGCCTCCGACGAGGGGCAGGCCCGCCAGCTGGAGTTCGAGTTCAAGGGCAACGAGACGACCCCCTCCGACGTGCCGGACACCACCGAGCTGGTGAACCTCGAGACCGAGGAGGACGCCACCGTGGTCGCGGAGGTCGGCGAGACGCTCGCCGGTCTGACCGCGTCATAGGAGCGGGCACATGGGCGCCATCCGGGTCGAGCACCTGTTCCACGCCTACGACGACGGCGGCCGCGAGGTCCGCGCGGTCGACGACGTGAGCTTCGACGTCGAGCAGAACGCGTTCTACACGCTGCTCGGCCCCAGCGGCTGCGGCAAGACGACGACCCTGCGGTGCATCGCCGGGCTGGAGGAGCCGACGTCGGGCGAGATCGAGCTGGACGGGGTCGCCGTCGTGTCGGCCCGGGGGATCGTGCCGACGAACAAGCGGCCCATCGGCATGGTCTTCCAGGACTACGCCGTCTGGCCGCACATGACGGTGGCCGAGAACGTCGCGTTCCCGCTGAAGGTGGCCGGTGACCTGTCCGGCAGGGAGATCCAGGCCAAGGTGATGGACGCGCTCGCGCTCATGGGCATGGAGCAGTTCGTGCAGCGCCGCGCCACCCAGCTCTCCGGCGGCCAGCAGCAGCGGCTGTCGCTGGCCCGGGCGCTGGTGCGCGACCCGAAGGTGCTGCTGCTCGACGAGCCGCTGTCCAACCTCGACGCCAAGCTGCGCGAGCAGATGCGCGCCGAGCTGCGCCAGCTGCAGCGGCGGATCAAGGTGACGACGGTGTTCGTGACGCACGACCAGGTCGAGGCGCTGTCGATGTCGACGACGATCGCCGTCATGAACCAGGGCAGGATCGTCCAGGAGGGCTCGCCGCGCGAGATCTACCTGCAGCCGAACAGCCGGTTCGTGGCGTCGTTCGTGGGCGCCACGAACTTCGTCACCGGCGTGGTCGACGCTTACGACGACGACACCCGCTCGGCCTACCTGTCGACGCCGGCCGGCCCGCTGTGCTGCCGTACCGAGCACGCGCCCGAGGTGGGGTCCGCGGTCACCGTGGCGATCCGGCCGGAGGCGCTGGAGATCGGCTACGAGCACCCCGGCCGGGAGAACCTGCTCGAGGGCCGGGTCCAGGTCGGGCTGTTCGTCGGCGACGCCGTCGACTACCGCGTCCGCGTCGGCGACCAGGTCTTCCGGGTCACCGGGCCGCAGCGCTCGCGGTTCCACCGCAAGGACGCGGTCGTGCTGCACGTGCCCGCCGACGAGTGCGTCGTCATCCCGGACGACCCGGAGGTGCCGGCCGGCGTCCAGGCCACCGTCCAGGACCAGGGGGCGCGCTGATGGCCGCCGGGACGCAGGCGCCGCCGTCCCCACCGCCCCCTGCCTCCACCCCGATGCCGCGGGTGCGCCGGCGCCGCCGGTTCGGCAGCCGGACGGTCATCGGCGGCCTGGCCATCCTGGCCGTCATCTACCTGGTGGCCGGCCCGCTGCTGATGCTCGTGCTGACGAGCTTCCAGGACACGTCGCTGGGGCTGGTGATCCGCCCGCCGTTCCCGTGGTCGCTGCAGAACTACGTGGACGTGTTCGGCGACTCGGGCACGTACTCCGCGATCCTGTCGACGCTGATCTTCTCCGCCGGCAGCCTGCTGGTCGCGTTCGCCGTCAGCATCACCTGCGCCTGGCTGGTGGAGCGGACCGACCTTCCGGCCCGCAACGCGGTGTTCGTGCTGCTGGTGGCGCCGTCGGGCATCCCGGCGCTGATCCTGGCCATCTCGTGGAGCCTGTTGCTCAACCCGAACAACGGGCTCATCAACACACTGCTGCGGCTGCCGTTCGGCGCCGAGGGCCCCGGCCCGCTCGACGTGTACAGCCTGCCGTGGATGATCCTGGTCCAGGGCATGAGCCTGGTGCCGATGACGTTCCTGCTGATCACGGCGTCGCTGCGCGGGGTCAACGCGTCGCTGGAGGAGGCGGCGCGGGCGTCCGGCTCGGGCTTCTCGACCATCGTCCGGCGCATCACGCTGCCGCTGCTGCGCCCCGCCCTCATCGGCGCGCTGATCTACCAGTTCGTGACCGTGGTGACGGCGCTGGACGTGCCGCTGGTGCTCGGGCTGTCCGGCGGGGTGTCGGTCCTGAGCACCGAGATCTACGTGGCCTCGAACCCCGTCGGCGGGCTGCCGAACTACGGCGTCTCGGGCACGTACGGCATGTTCCTGCTGGCCGTCTCGCTGATCCCGCTGCTGTTCTACAACCGCATCATCGGCCGCTCGCAGGACTACGCGACCATCACCGGCAAGACGTTCCGGCCCAAGACCATCGCGCTGAAGCGCTGGAAGATCCCGGCCGTGCTGTTCTGCTGGGGCTACATCGCGCTCTCGTTCGTCCTCCCGATGCTGGTGCTGCTGTGGGCCAGCTTCCAGCCGTACCTCGGCGTGTGGGGCCTGGACGCGCTGGACCGGCTGACGACGGCCGGCTACGGCGAGGCGCTGGGCGGCGCGCAGTTCCTCGACGCGCTGCGCAACACGTTCGTCCTGGGCGTCGCGGCGGCGCTGGGCGGCATGGTGCTGGCGATGGCGCTCTCGTGGGTCATCGTGCGGTCGCGGTCGAGGTACCGGGCGCTGGTCGACATCCTGGCGTTCGTGCCGCACGCGCTGCCGGGCGTGGTCATCGGCCTGTCGACGCTGGTGCTCTACCTGATCCTGCCGATCCCGATCTACGGCACGATCTGGATCATCGTCGTGGCCATGGCGACGCAGTACATCAGCCTGGGCACCCGCCTCACCACGGCCGGCATCGCGCAGATCCAGGTCGGCCTCGAGGAGGCGGCCGAGACCTCCGGCGCCGGCGGCCGGCAGATCTGGCAGCGGGTGCTCGGCCCGCTGCTGCGGCCGGTGTTCCTCAACGGGTTCCTGATGATCTTCCTGGCCAGCATCCAGAACCTCACGCTGCCGCTGATGCTCGGCTCCAACGACAACGTCGTGCTGTCGACGCTGATCTGGCGGCGCTGGGACTACGGCGACGTCACCGGCGCGGCGGTGCTGAGCGTGACCATGGCGACCATCACGGTGATCGCGGCGACACTGCTCCGCCGGACCACCGGCACCCGCGGGCTGTGAGGGGGCGGCCGTGAGCGACGGTGACCTGCTGCTGCGCGGCGGCCGCGTCTGGGGCGCCGGGCCCGACGCCGACGCCGTCCTGGTGCACGGGCGCCGCATCGCCGCCGTCGGCCGCGGCGAGGATCTGGTCTCCCCCGGTGCCGTCGTGCTCGACCTCGCCGGGCGGTGGGTGCTGCCGGGGTTCACCGACAGCCACACGCACTTCCACCGCACGGCGATCCTGGCCGAGCACTTCCTCGACTTCGCCGAGCGCCACCCCGCCGACTCGATCGCGGCGCTGCTCGAGGTGGTCGCCGCGCGCCGGGCGGTCACACCGCCGGGCGCCTGGATCCAGGGCGACAACCTGGGCCCGGCCGCGCTGGCCGAACGCCGGTTCCCGACCCGCGGCGAGCTGGACTCCGTCGCCCCGGACCACCCGGTGCTGCTCCGCGGCACCGGCAAGCACGTCGTCGCTGCGAACTCGCTGGCGCTGCGGCTGGCCGGCATCGACGCCGCGACGCCGGACCCGCCCGGCGGCCACATCGAGCGCGACGAGGCCGGCGAGCCGACCGGTGTCCTGCACGAGCGGGCGAAGCTGCGCCTCGACACGACCCGTACGGACACCGTCGTGCCCGGGCTGTCCGAGGCGGACCGGCTGAGCGCGCTGGCGGCGGGCGTGGCCCGGCTGCACGCGCTGGGCATCACCGCGATCCACGAGATCACCCGCACGGCCGACGAGTTCGCCGACTACCAGCGGCTGCGCGGGTCGTCGTCCGGGCTGGGCGTGCGGGTGCGGGCGTACGTGCGCGTGGTCGAAGGGCAGGCGACGCTGGACGACCTCGCGGCGGTGGGCGTGCGGTCCGGCCTCGGCGACGACCTGCTCCGGCTCGGCGGCGTGAAGGTGAGCGTCGACGGGTCCGACGAGCACCGCAACGCCGCACTGCACGAGGACTACCCCGGCCACCCGGGACAGCGCGGGCTGATCCGCATCGAGGCCGACGAGCTGGACGGCGTCGTCCGCCGGGCGCACCGGCTGGGCCTGCAGACCGCCGTCCACGCCATCGGCCCGCGCGCCGTCGACCTGGCGCTGCACGCGTTCGCCGGCATCGGCGACCCGGACGGCGTCCGCCGGCTGCGGCACCGGGTCGAGCACGCCTACCTGCCGCCGCGGCCCGGCCAGCTGGAGACCATGCGCGACCTGGGCCTGGTGCTGTCGACGCAGCCGGCGTTCCTCGAGGCGATCGGCGACGGCTGGCTCGAGATCTTCGGCGCCGAGGCCGGGCCGCGGATGCTGCCGCTGCGGACCGCCCTGGACCTCGGCCTCGTGGTGCAGGCGAACAGCGACGCGCCGTGCGCCCGGCTGGACCCGCTGGTCGGCCTGCGAGCCGCCGTCCGGCGCACCACGCGGTCGGGCACGCACCTGGGCGCGGCCGAGGCGGTCACCGTCGCCGAGGCCGTCGACCTGTACACGCGGGCGCCCGCCTGGACCGCGCACGAGGAGGACCGGCGCGGCGCGGTCGAGGCCGGTCTGCTGGCCGACCTCACCGTCGTCTCCGGCGATCCCGTGGCAGAGCTCGACACCCTCACCGTCGACGGCACCGTCGTCGACGGCCGGCTGGTGTTCAGCCGGTTCACCGATCCCACGACGGAGGTTGCGTCACCTTGAGCGAGGTAGCGGCACGGTACCGGTTCCTGGCCTACGCCATCGGCGGCTTCGGGCTGAGCATGAACGCCGTGCTCTACCTGCTGATCCCGCTGCGGGCCGACGAGCTCGGCGCGAGCGTGGGCGTCATCGGTCTGCTGGTCGGCACGAAGGCGCTGTTCGAGACGGTGCTGTCGGTGCCCATGGGCGCGTTCATGGATCGCGTCGGCGCCAAGCGGTCGGTCCAGATCGGCACCGCCGGCACCGCGCTCATCGGCGTCGGCATGATGCTCGCGCCCTCGCTCTGGCTGCTGTTCGTCCTGCAGGTGTTCATGGGCATCATCCGGCCGCTGGGCTGGATCGGCGGCCAGTCCTACGCCGCCGGCATCCGCGGCGGCAAGAACCGCAGCCACGACGCCGGCCGGTTCAGCTCCGTCGCGAACCTCGGCCAGATCGTCAGCCCGATCCTCGCCGGCGCATTGGTCGCCTGGCAGGACCCGCAACTGGGGTTCGCGATGGTCGTGGCGCTCGGCGTGATCTTCTTCCTGGTCAGCCTCACTCTGCTGGACATCGGCCGGGCACCGGCGTCGGCGGACACCGGCTCCGGGTTCGCCGCCGCGCTGGGCCTGATGAAGCTCCCCCGCATCCAGACCGTCATGTTCCTGACCTTCAACCGGCTCTGGATCCCGGCGGCGTGGTCGTCGTTCTTCCCGCTCTACCTGGTCGACGAAGGCAACTCGCCGACCGTCGCCGGCAGCGTGATCTCGGCGATGGCGGTCGTCGCCACCATCACGTCGTTCTACACCGGCCGCATCGCCAAGCTCGGCACGCCGGTCGCCGTCACGTCGGTGGCGCTGGCCCTGGGCTGCCTCGGCGTCGCGGTCTCTCCGGTGTTCGACACGATGCCGCTGTTCTACCTGGCCGCCGCGCTGGTCGGCATCGGGCAGGGACTGAGCCTGCCCATGCTCATCACGCTGATGAGCGACGCGGCACCGCCGGAGCAGCGCAGCCTGGCGCTCGGCCTGCGCTCCGGCGTGAACCAGGCGGCCGCCACCGTCGCGCCGGTCGCCATCGGCCCGCTCATCGGCGCGGCCGGCCTGGTCGTCGGATTCCCGGTGGCCGCCGCCATCGGGCTGGCCTTCGTGCTCGCCGCCACGTGGAGCGCCCGCCGGGAGCCCGCCGACGCCGCCGACGCCGACGACGCCGCCGACGCCCCGTCGCGCTGACCGCGCCGCTCCGCGGGCCCATTGCTCCCCCTGGAGGTCTGCGGTCACCTGAGACGGCAGACCTCCAACGCGCGTTGGAGCTGTGCGGTCACATCAGCCGCCACACCTCCAACGCGCGCGAGAGAGCTTTGCTGTCACATCCGACCGCAGACCTCCAACGCGCGCGTGAGAGCTGTGCAGTCACATCCGACAGCAGAGCTCCAGCGGGCGGAAACGGGTCCGGAGGATCAGGAGTAGATGTAGGGCTCGGGGTCCTTGGCGTAGTCCTCGTACGCCCCGTCGGCGCTGATGCCGGGGATCTCGGGGACCCAGTCGTCGTTGAGCAGCTCGTCCGGGTCGCCGAAGGTCGCCGCCAGGTCGCGCACGTCGGCGTCGTCGTAGGCCGACAGCCGGCCGTTCTCGATGACCGGGATCGCCGAGCCGTCCAGCGCCTCGACCACCAGCGTCGGGAACAGCAGGTGCACGTGGAGGTGGCCGTAGAGCAAGCCGTGGTCGGCGGCCCAGTCCTCCTCGGCGGAGCGCCATCGGGTGCCGATGCCGCAGTGGATGACGCCGCCACGGCGGCGCTCCCACTCGAAGCCGTCGGACGACAGGTACTCGACGTTGGACGGACGGCGGATCTTCGGGTTGGTGCCGATGGCGACCTCCCAGAGCCAGAACAGCCCCGGCTCCGGGAAGCACGGGTACTGCGTCCCCGCCGACTCCTCCTCGAGCTCGCGCCAGCCGTTGCCGTACTCGCCGCCGCCGTCGATGCGGACCATCCGTGACTTCTCCAGCTCGACCTCGATGCGCGGGAACGGCCGGCCGTAGTGGCTCATGGTGCCGGCGATGACGCCGCGGGTGTCGTCGTCGACCTCGACGGGCGTGGGCGGGTGCGCCATGAGGTGGCCCCACTTCGGCTTCAGCCCGTAGTCGTGCCGGCCGTCGTGGAACGGCTTCTCGAGGATCGTCGTCGTGAGGTCGGTGCCCTCGGGGTCGGTGAGCCGGATCCGGCCGCCGATGTTGTTGGTGATGCGCTCGTACGTGCGCTCGTTGATGAGCTTGTGCAGCTCGCGCGGGAACACGTTGGCGGAGCTGGCCAGGTGCTCCTCGGTGCTCCACGGGAACGCCTCGTACCGGCCCGCCGACTTCGGCACCGGCCCCCCGGCGCCCTGGATGAGCAGGTCGTAGCCGCGCTTCTCGGCCAGCTCCTCGATCCACATGGCGCGGTCGCCGCGGCGCAACCTGAGCTGCGACGACTCGCGCCGCATCATCATGGTGATCTCGTCGAGCGGCTCGAACCTGCGGTCCGGCTCGTCGTCGGTCACCAGCACGTCGACGGACGCGCCCATGTCGTGCAGCGCGCCGACGATGGCGTCGACGACGTTGCCGTCGACGATGCGCCCGACGGCGATGAGCACGCGGTCGCCGGGCTGGGTGGAGCCGTAGCCGATGAAGCCCGCCGCCGAGCGCCGCACCTCGGGATCGCGCGCGACGTGGCGGGCCACCTCGTGCAGGTCGACGGTGTCCTTCCAGACCCGCAACCTTCCGTCGGTGCCGGTGATGCGTCCGTGCTCAGGAACATCGGTACCGCACATGTAGCGCTCCTTCCCGATCGATCAGTCGGTCGGAGGCCGCCCGTCCAGCGGGTCGGGCCAGACGAACCCGGTGAGGTCCGGGCCGTCCAGCTGCGGCGGCTCCTCCAGCAAGGGCAGCGGGTCCAGCAGCGTCGACATGAGGTCGAAGATCGCGTCGGCGTTGTGCACCCGGATGAGTCGGGTGGTGGCCTCGGGGTCGTCGTTGAAGTGCTGGTGCCAGCACCAGTGGTCCACGACGATGAGGTCGCCCTCCGCCCACGTGTAGGAGTCGTCGTCGATGTCGCTGTGGCCGTGCCCCTTGACGACGTAGAGGTACGCGTCGCCGCCGTGCCGGTGCCGCGCCTGCCACCGTCCGGGCGCCAGCTCGTGCATGACGGCGGTCAGCCCGGACGTGCGGTAGCCGATGGACTCGTCGACGAGGAACATGCTGCGGGCGCCGCGCTTGGTGACGCGGGGCGTGACGTCGTCCCAGGCGGTGTGCAGGCGCGAGTCGCTGGTGTCGACGCGCGAGCCCAGCAGCCGCGCCAGCCGGCGGGCGTACGGGTCGGCCGGATCCAGGCGGTCGGCGAGCAGGTTCGTGGCCGACGACCTCGGCGGCGGGGGCAGCTCGGCGTACGGCTCGTCGCCGGCGTCCTCGAGCAGCGCGAGCCCGAAGTACTCGAACATCGGCCCGACGCTCCACGTCATGTAGCGCGCGTCCTTCGAGGACTCGTTGCCATGACGGTGCCAGCTCCACGCCGGCAGGTAGACGGTGTCCCACGGCTTCCAGTCGACGCGGCGGCCGTTGATCTCCGTCCAGCCGGTGCCGGCAGTGACCCACATGACGGCGTCCCACGAGTGCCGGTGAATGGTCGACGTCGCGCCGGCCGGGATCTCGTGCAGGTCGGTCGACAGCACGTCGGTGGGCCGGGGGCCGTCGGCGCCCATGTAGCTGCCGCGGCGCATCCGGCGCAGCGGGCTGTCCTCGATGACCACGTCGGCCTCGCGGACGACGGCGGTGCGCCGCTTCCGGGCCTCCTCGACCACCGACGCCCGACGCTTGTTCTGCACGTCGTAGTGGGTGGCGCCCTCGCGGTAGTCATCGGCGCCGCTGAACCGGCCGTCCAACCTGCTGCTCACGTCTTACCTCCGGACGGTAGGCACAACGCGGGTGTGGCTGCGATGATACTTTATTTGTTATCTAGGTCAATGCCTCCCGGCCCAGCCGCTCAGGCGAGGCCGAGCTCCGCGCGCAGTGCGGCCACGTGGCCGTCGGCCTTGACGTCGTACTGCGCCAGCTCCACGAGGCCGTCCGGGCCGACCACCACCGTCGACCTGATGACGCCCATGACCGTGCGGCCGTCCTTCACCTTCTCGCCGTACGCGCCCCACGCCTCCAGCATCGCCGTCGAGGTGTCCGACGCCAGCGGGAACGTCAGGTGCTCCTTCCCGGCGAACTCCGCGAGCGCCTCGACGGGGTCCGGCGAGATGCCGACGACGTCGTACCCCGAGCCCACCAGCGAGGCGAGGGAGTCGCGGAAGTCGCAGGCCTCTGTCGTGCACCCGGAGGTCATGGCCTTCGGATAGAAGTAGACGATCACGTGCCGGCCGCGGTAGTCGGCCAGGCTGACGCTGCCGCCGTCGGCGGTGGGCAGCGTGAAGGCGGGCGCGACGTCGCCGGCCGCGAGACGGGTGGCCATGCGGGCTCCTCCGGTTGCGGGTGGTGGATGTGCGGTGGTGATCAGGTCACGCCCAGCGCCACGAACAGGTAGCCGGTCCACGGCTGCAGGCCCATGAGTGACACGACCAGCCCGTAGGCGGCCGCGGCGCCGACGAGGCCGGCGACGACCGCGGTCCGGAGCCGCTCCTTCGCGGTCAGCATGATGGTGGCGATGAGCACGCCGGTGGTGACGATGAAGCCGGCGATGAGGATCCCGACGTAGAACAGCACGCAGAACGCGGCCATCGCGAGGAAGCGGGTGCGGCGGACCCCCTTGATGGCGATCAGGGTGTCGTAGGAGTCCTTCTCGAGCTCGTCCTCCAGCTCCTCGGTCAGGTGCGGGTGCTGGACGTCATGGCCCTCGGTGCGCGCGTCGGCGCGGTCGAGCACCGCCTCGGCGAGGTGCGGCAGGTGCGCCTCCTCGTGGGCGGGCTTGCGCGGGCGCAGGTGCAGCGTCGCGATCTGCACCACGAGCGCCGCCCCCGCCACCGCGGCCGTGATGGCCGGCACCCGGCCCGCGTTGCTGGAGTACGACGCCATGGTGGCGAGATACCAGACCGTGAATCCCAGCAGGATCCACGAGACGATCAGCTCGAAGCGGCGCTCGTTCATCGGTTCCTCCCACCTGCCTCACCGGCGGCGACGGCATCGGCCGGCGGTCCGCCTGGGGTGTCCCTGCGATCCTTCAGAGCCTTGCGGACCGAGCCCCAGAGGACGGCGACCAGCGTCAGGCCCAGGATCGCGGCCGTGATGGGCCGCAGGACGAAGCCCGAGCCGTAGAGCTGCAGCGCCAGCCCGAGGTTCTGGTCGACGATCGGTCCCAGCACGAAGCCGAGGATCACGCCGGCCAGCGAGTAGCCCAGTGCCCGCAGCACGTAGCCGACGAACCCGGCGACGACGGCGATGAGCACGCTCAGCATGAACCGGGTGTCGACGAACGAGCCGATCAGCGAGAGCGCGACCAGCGGCGGCGCCAGCAGCTGCGGCCGCAGGAAGGCCAGCTTCGCGAACAGCGGCGCCATGGCCAGGCCGAGGAGGCTGGCCAGCACGTTGCTCAGCGCGCAGATCCAGGCGATGAGGAACACGATGTCCATGTGGTTGTCGATCATCTGCGGCCCGGGCACGTAGCCGAGGATCAGCAGGATGACGATGACCAGCGCCATGCCCGACGAGCCCGGGATGCCGAACGCCAGGGTCGGGACGAACGAGCCGCCCTCCTTGGCGTTGTTGGCCGACTCCGGCGCCAGCACGCCGAGCGGGTTGCCCTTGCCGAAGGAGTCGGGGTCCTTCGACCGCGCCTTGGCGTAGCCGTACGCGCCGAACATGGCGACCGTGCCACCCATGCCCGGCACCAGGCCGCAGATCGAGCCGATGATGCCGCCCTGGATGACCATCTTCCAGTTCTTGACGGTGTCCCAGACGCCGTCGATGACCCGGCTGCCCTTGGCGCCGCTGGTCTGGGCCGGCGCCTGCGCGGCGATGGCCCGGCCCCGGGTGTAGAGCACCAGCATCTCGGTGATGGCGAACAGGCCCATGGTCATCGCGGTGATGCCGAGGCCGCTGTTGAGCTCGAGCTGCCCGAACGTCATGCGGGAGATGCCGGTGATCGGGTCGAGACCGATGAACGAGAGCATCAGGCCCAGGGCGCCGGAGATGACGCCCTTGATCTTGGTGCGGGCGCTCGAGACGCCCATGACCAAGATGCCGACGATGCCCAGCGCGAAGATCTCCGGCGGGCGGAGGTAGGTGATGAGCTGCAGCGCGATGGGGATCGCCAGCAGCAGGATGACGACGCCGAACAGGCCGCCGAAGGCGCTGGACGCGGCCGAGACGCCGAGCGCCCGGCCGGCCTGCCCCTTGCGGGCCATCGGGTAGCCGTCGAACGTCGTGACGACCTGCTCGCCCGACCCCGGGACGTTGAACAGGATCGAGGTGATCGAGCCACCGAACGACTGCGCGCCGTACGCGCCGAGGATGAACGCCAGGCCCTGGACCGGCTCCATCCCGATGATCACCGGCATCAGCAGTGCCAGCGTGGCGAGCCCGGCCAGGCCGGGCAGGAAGCCGAAGACGAG
This sequence comes from Jiangella ureilytica, assembly GCF_004348545.1. Taxonomy (GTDB): domain Bacteria; phylum Actinomycetota; class Actinomycetes; order Jiangellales; family Jiangellaceae; genus Jiangella; species Jiangella ureilytica. The sequence goes on from NZ_SMKL01000099.1 coordinate 14,547, forward strand.
TCCGATCGCCATGCCGATGGTCAGGTACAACAACGACATCGGCTCGAGCAACATCAACAGACCGTCGAGAAGGGCCTGGCCCATAAGCGGAGCTCCGTTACCTGCGAGTGGGCGGTTCCGTGCCGTTGGCGCCGTGCGCTGCCGGCGTACGGATGCGGGGCGCGCGTTGTGGACCGCGCGCCCCGCAGCCGTGGACTCAGTCGGCCAGCAGCTCGGCGAGCGACTCGATCGACTCGTTGACGGTGCTCGCGAGCTCCATCGTGTCCGCGCGGTTCAGCGGGTTCACCGGGTAGCTCGCGGCCTCCATCTCCTCGGCGTAGCCGCTCTCCGACGCCGCGGCGAAGATCGCCTCGGCCAGGAAGTCGGCGCGGTCCTCCGGCACCCCGGGCGGCCCGACGACCATGCGCTCGAGGTCGTAGACCGACGCGAGCGGGGCCAGCTGCTCCTGCTGCGCCTCGTCGCCGAACTCGCCGATGACGGGGACGTCGGGCAGCTGCTCGAGCGGCTCGTTGCTCACCGCGACCACACCGTGGGCCCCGGACCCCTCGACCAGGAGCACGCCGGCGCCGCCGGAGTTCACCGAGGCGTCGACCTCGCCGGCCAGCAGCGCCGCGTCGGCCTCGTTGCTGCCCGGGTAGCCGCCGATGATCTCGTGCGGGAAGTCGAACACGTTGGAGAGGGCCACCGCGACGTAGTAGGCGTCGGAGCCCACGCCGCCGAGCCCGAACGTCACTGTGTCGCTCGCGTCGAGGATGTCCTCGAACGTCGTGTACTGCGAGTCCGGTGCGGTGTACACCAGCGGGGGCAATGCGCCGAGCCGCCCGTACTGCGTCCAGTCGGTGCTCTTGAACGTGACGCCGTCGGTGCCGGTGACCTCGGCGAAGACCGCGCCGGGGTAGTTGATGAGACCGATGGTCAGACCGTCCGGCTCCGCCTGGTAGACGGCGTTGGCGCCGATGAGCCCGCCACCACCCGGCTGGTTCTCCACCCGGATCGTGGTGTCCGGCAGCTGCTCCTCGAGATACGGGACCAGGAGCCGCAGGTACGAGTCGAAGCCGCCACCCGGGTTGTAGGGCACGACCATGGTGAGCGTCTTGCCCTCGTAGAAGGCGGCCGGGTCCTCGTCCTCACTGCCGGCGGTCGGCGACGCGTCGCCGCCGCAGGCCGCCAGCACCAGCGCCGTGGCGGCGGCGGTACCGGTCAGCATCAGGCCTTTCGCGTATTGCCCTCGCATGGAAGGTTCCCCACTTCTCTCGCGGTGGAAGGCCGGGACGGGCCTACTCGGTCCTGCCGCCCTCGGGGAAGCGCTCGATGGCGTGCAAGCCGAGAGCCTTCATCGAGAAGGTGTCCTGGACGGCGAGGTAACGGCAGGTCTCGGAGTCGCTGTCGTTGAAGTGCTGGTGCCACATCCACACCGGGAAGCTGAACAGGTCGCCCTCTTCCCAGTCGATGCGCTGCTCGTTGACACCGTCCCAGCTGATGATGGAGTGGCCGAAGCCCTTGACGATGTAGATGACGGCCTCGGTGGTGTGCCGGTGGTTGACCGACGCGCCGCCGGGCGGGAGCTCGCTCAGGTGCGGCTGCAGCCGGATGTCGTGGCCGAGGCGGTAGAACCGGGCCTTGGTGTTCCGGTACTCACGCGGAGTCAGGTCCGTGGTGCGGAGGTCCTTGATGAGGACGGCCTCGGTGGGCGGGTTCTTCTTGTTCCACGTCTCACGCTGGCCCATCTCGCTGTTGTGGGCACCGCTCAGCGGCTGTTCACGACGCTCGATGTCTTCGAGGCTCGGCACGGACTTGCTCTGCGGTTCCACGGTCATGCGATGGCCTTCTTCCTGTGCGTCCGACCTGGATCGGGATGGGAGACTTCGCGACGCTCCGGCATGACGAGCATCACTTTTCGAAGCTCTTCGTCAGAGGATACATGATACAGACGGTGGGTCAACGGTCCTTGCCGACTCGTTACGTGTGTCGACAAATGATGTCTGACCTGCTTCTATGACGTTACGGTGACGTCCACGTCGGCCAGCCAGCGCTTGATGCGCGCCACCGACTCGGCGGGCGCCTCCCAGAAGTAGCCGTGCTTGACGCCGGGCAGCACCGACAGCGTCGCCGACGGCAGCGCGCGGGCCAGGTACAGCGACTGGTCCACGTGCGAGCCCGTCCCGCCTTCGTGCGCGTCGGCGTCGCCGACGAGCACGAAGGCGGGGTGCGCGATGAGCCGCAACAGCTCGACGGTGTCGTGCTGCTGCCGCGCGGTCACGTGCTGGAAGTAGTCGACCAGCGTCGGCCGGCCCTCCCAGAACGCGTCGAACAGCCAGTCGACCGGCTCCGGGTGGGCCAGGGCATAGGACTCGGTGAAGAAGGTGTCGCGCTGCGACTTGCGGACGTAGCCGTCGTAGCCGAGCTCGACCATGCCGGCGGCCATCTTCGCGGGGATGCCGCGGGTGTGGCCGTCCTCGCTGCCGGGCAGCGGGCCTGGGCCACTGGCGGCGAGCACCAGTCCGCCCACCCGCGCGGCGCCGTCGAGCGCCATCCACTGCGCCACCCGGCCGCCCATCGAGTGCCCGACCACGTGCGCGGTCGAGACGCCCAGCGCCGACAGCAGCCCCAGTGCGTCGGCCGCCAGCGTCCGGGTCGAGAACGCGCCGGTGGGCCCCGTCGTGCGCCCGGTACCGCGATGGTCGTAGGTGATGACGGTGTAGTCGCGCGCGAGGTCGTTGACCATCCCCGGCCACCACGTCGAGCCGTTGTACCCGGTCCCCGCCACCAGCAGCAACGCCGGACCGGTCCCCGTCACCTGGTACGCGACGTCCAGCTCCCCCACCCGAACCCTGCTCATCCGACCTCCGTCGCGACGACTGGATTTGATTAAATATCCAAGTTAGTGCCGGGGTCTGTTCAGGTCAATGGCTCTCGAGGACGGGTTCCGTGGTCCCTCCGGGCTCGAGCCCCATGATCACGGCTGTTCACAGGCGGCACGGCGGCCGTCACCAGGATCGCCCGCGCATCACCACGATCGCAGGCCTGGTACGGCACGGGATTCCGTGGTGAACGTGATCTCTCTGTCAGGGTTCTGCTACCGGGCGCTGTTCGACGGGGCGGGGCCTGGCGTGGTCGCCGGGTGACTCCAACGTGATCTGCCCGCTGTGTGTGGCTTCGGTAATGACGTGTCCATGGTGATCACGGGTGAGAGCCCGGCCGGGAGTGACTTGATAGA
>NZ_SMKL01000009.1 GCF_004348545.1 Jiangella ureilytica
GGGTGAAGTCGGGCCGGGGTGGTGAAGACGACCGGCGGTCGTGGAGACGGGCCGGGGTGGTGGAGACGGGCCGTCAGTCGCGGGCGAGGACGACGGTGAGGGCGTCGGCGGCGGCCGAGCGGACCCCCGTCAGGCCTGCACCGTCGGCCAGGGCGCCGAGCACGGCGCCGTCGACCACCGCCAGCACCACCTGCGGCGGCGGTGCCGCGCCGACCCCGGACCGCTCGAGCACCGTCGCCACCGCATCGAGAGCGGCGGCGTTGGTGCGCCGGGCGGCCGCGGCGAACAGCGGCTCGCGCGCGGCGAGCACGTACCGCTCGTACCAGGCGACCAGCGCGCCGTACTCGTCCGGCGTCAGGAGGGTCGCGATCATCCGCGCGACGGCCGCACCGCCGCGGCGCCGGGCCGGCAGGGCGTCGACGGCGGCGGTCATGCGGGCGACGTCGGCTTCGGCCAGAGCGTCGACGGCGGCGCGGCGCAGTTCGGCGAGGTCGGCGAAGTAGTAGGTGGTGGCGCCGAGCGGCACGCCGGCCCGGCCCGCCACGGCGCGGTGCGCCACCGCCTCGAGCCCGCCCGACTGCAGCAGCTCGGCGGCGGCCCGCACCAGCGCGGCTCGGCGCTGTTCGCCCTTGGCGGTGCTCATCAGTGCGCGCCGCCGCCGGCGAGGTTCAGCAGGATCACCCCGGACACGATGAGGCCGATCGCCGCGATGCGCAAGAACGACGCGGGGTCGTCGAAGAAGATCATGCCGACGATGGCCGTGCCGGCCGCGCCGATGCCGGTCCAGACCGCGTAGGCGGTGCCGACCGGCAGCTCGCGCAGGCCGAGGCCCAGCAGCAGCATGCTGACCACGACGGTGACGGCGAAGCTGACGCTCGGCCACAGTCGGCTGAAGCCGTGCGACTCCTTGAGCGAGACCGCGAACGCCGTCTCGAACAGCCCGCCGACGATCACGTAGAGCCACGCCATGGTGTCCTCCTGGTCCTCTCGTCAATTCCTGTACGAATGTATCAAAAAACTGGGACAGTAGTACAACTCGGCGGCGCCGTGACGCCCGAGGTGGGAGACTCGACTCCGTGATCGGTGACTACAAGGGCTTCCGCTCGGGCTTCGCCTGCTTCGTCGGGCGGCCCAACGCGGGCAAGTCGACCCTGACCAACGCGATGGTCGGCGAGAAGATCGCGATCACCTCGAACCGGCCGCAGACCACCCGCCACGCCATCCGCGGCATCGTGCACCGCTCCGACGGCCAGCTGGTCATCGTCGACACCCCGGGCCTGCACCGGCCGCGGACGCTGCTGGGCCAGCGGCTCAATGACCTCGTCCGCACCACGTGGTCCGAGGTCGACGTCATCGGGGTGTGCTTCCCGGCCAACGAGGACATCGGCACCGGCGACCGGTACATCGCCGGCGAGATGGCCGCCATCGGGCGGACGCCGAAGATCGCCGTCGTCACGAAGAGCGATCTCGTCGGACCCGGCCGGCTGGCCGAGCAGCTGGCCGGCGTCGCCGCGCTCGGCGAGGAGGCGGGCATCGCGTGGGCCGACGTGGTCCCGGTGTCCGCGGCTGAACGACTTGCGGCCTCGGCTGAGAAGCGTGCCTCGGCCGGGCGTGACCAGGTCGAGCTGCTCGCCGAGCTGTTCCTCGCGCAGATGCCCGAGGGCCCGCCGCTCTACCCCGACGGCGAGCTCACCGACGAGCCCGAGGAGACGCTGGTCGCCGAGCTGGTCCGCGAGGCCGCGCTCGAGGGCGTCCGCGACGAGCTGCCGCACTCCATCGCCGTCGTCGTCGAGGAGATGATCCCCCGCGAGGACCGCCCCGCCGATCGGCCGCTGCTCGACATCCACGCCAGCCTCTACGTCGAGCGCGACAGCCAGAAGGCCATCGTCATCGGCAAGAAGGGCGCCCGGTTACGCGAGGTGGGCACCAATGCGCGCACCCAGATCGAGCGGCTGCTCGGCACCCCCGTCTACCTGGACCTGCACGTGAAGGTCGCCAAGGACTGGCAGCGCGATCCGAAGCAGCTCGGGAAGCTCGGCTTCTGACCGGGTGCTAGAGTCTCTGTTCGTGCGGCGTTTCAGCCTCCTGCTTAGCTGCCGCGATGGGGTCCGCTAGACCGGCTCCCTCATCGCGGTGAGTTCGCGCTGCCGGTCGCGCTGTGTCCGACCTTCCCGAGCAGGAGCCTTCCCGCCATGACCATCGCCAACGTCTGGCCGCCTTCGCAACGGCCGTCCGGTATGCCCGCCGAGCGCTACCGGCCGTTCCACGAGCAGATCGCCGTCGAGCTGCCCGACCGCACCTGGCCCACGAAGCGCATCACGACGGCACCGCAGTGGTGCGCCGTCGACCTGCGCGACGGCAACCAGGCGCTCATCGACCCGATGAACGCCGAGCGCAAGATGCGCATGTTCCAGCTGCTGGTCCGCATGGGCTACAAAGAGATCGAGGTCGGCTTCCCGGCCGCGAGCCAGACCGACTTCGATTTCGTCCGCGAGCTGATCGAGGGCGAGCTCATCCCCGACGACGTCGTCATCCAGGTGCTGACGCAGTGCCGCGACCACCTCATCGAGCGGACGTTCCAGTCGCTGGTGGGCGCGAAGCAGGCCATCGTGCACCTCTACAACTCGACGTCGATCCTGCAGCGCCGCGTCGTCTTCGGGCTGGACCGCGACGGCATCACCGACATCGCGACCTCGGGGGCGCGGGCGGCGCAGAAGTACGCCGAGGCGATCACCCCGGACACCGAGATCTACTGGGAGTACTCGCCGGAGTCCTACACCGGCACCGAGCTCGACTACGCCGCGGAGATCTGCGGCGCCGTCGCCGACGTGCTGCAGCCGACGCCGGACCGCCGCATGATCGTCAACCTGCCGGCGACGGTCGAGATGGCGACGCCGAACGTGTACGCCGACTCCATCGAGTGGATGAACCGCAACCTGCCGCACCGCGAGTCGATGATCCTCTCGCTGCACCCGCACAACGACCGCGGGACGGCGGTCGCGGCGGCCGAGCTGGGCCTGCTGGCCGGCGCCGACCGCGTCGAGGGCTGCCTGTTCGGCAACGGCGAGCGCACCGGCAACGTCGACCTCGTCACGCTGGGCATGAACCTGTTCACCCAGGGCATCGACCCGCAGATCGACTTCGGCGACATCGACGAGATCCGCCGCACCGTCGAGTACTGCAACCAGCTGCCGGTACCCGAGCGGCACCCGTGGGGCGGCGACCTCGTCTACACGGCGTTCTCGGGCAGCCACCAGGACGCCATCAAGAAGGGCTTCGAGGCGCTCGAGCGCGACGCCAAGGATGCCGGCGTCGCCATCGAGGACCACACCTGGGAGGTCCCGTACCTGCCGGTCGACCCGAAGGACGTCGGCCGCACGTACGAGGCGGTCATCCGGGTGAACTCGCAGTCTGGCAAGGGCGGCATCGCCTACATCATGAAGACCGAGCACCAGCTCGACCTCCCGCGCCGGCTGCAGATCGAGTTCTCCGGCGTCGTGCAGGGCCTCACCGACGGCGAGGGCGGCGAGATCGAGCCCGCGCGCATGGGCGAGGTGTTCCGCGCCGAGTACCTCGAGCGCGAGACGCCGCTGGCGCTGAACTCCGTGCACACCTCGTCGGCGGCGGGGGAGCGCGACGCCCTGCAGGTCGGGGTCTACGTCGACGGCGTGCGGCAGGTGCTGCAGGGCAGCGGCGACGGCCCCATCGACGCGTTCACCGACGCGCTGCGCGGCATCGGCCATGACGTCCGGGTCCTCGACTACGCCGAGCACGCGCTGACGTCCGGCGCCGACGCGAAGGCGGCCGCGTACCTCGAGTGCTCGGTCGGCGGCGAGGTCTTCTGGGGCGTCGGCATCGACGCGAACATCGTGACCGCCTCGCTCAAGGCGATCGTCAGCGCCGTCAACCGGTCGGTCGCCGCGCGGGCGGCCACCACCTCTTGACACGGCGAATGGTATAGACCATCGTCGTCGCTCTCCGGATCGATCATCCCCCGATGCCGAGGAGCGAACGATGGCCAGCTGGACCCGCAACCTGGCCGTCACCGCCGGCGCCACCGCGCTGGTCGTGACGGGGAACGTCGCCTCCCACCTCCTGGCGGCGGAGCCTGATGCGGCTCCGGCCGGCGCGACACCGGCCACCGACGCCCTGACCGCCGACCTCGACGCGATCCTCGCGGACCCGCGGCTCGACGGCGGTCAGGCGTCGGTCGTCGTACGCGACGCCGCGACGGGCGAGACCCTCTACGAACACGACGGCGACCAGCGGCTGATGCCGGCGTCGAACGAGAAGCTGCTGACGTCGGCCATCGCGCTGGACGTGCTCGGGCCGGACCACACGTTCGCCACCACCGTCGCCACGTCCGGCCGGCGGACCGGCCCGATCCTGCGCGGCGACGTGTACCTGCGCGGTACCGGCGACCCCACCCTGCTCGCCGAGGACTACGCCGAGCTGGCGAAGCAACTGGCCGACGACGGCGTCCGCGTGGTCAGCGGGCGGGTGCTGGCCGACGACACCTGGTTCGACGACGTCCGGCTCGGCAACGACTGGGCCTGGGACGACGAGCCGTACTACTACGCGGCGCCGGTGTCGGCGCTCACCGTCGCGCCGGACACCGACTACGACGCCGGCACCGTCATCGTGAACGTCGACCCGGGCGCCGCCGCCGGCGCGCCCGCCGTCGTGACCCTCACGCCGCACACCGGCGCCGTCACCATCGTCAACGAGGCCACCACCGGCACGAGCAACGACGTCTCCGTGGAACGCGAGCACGGCAGCGACCGCATCGTCGTCTCCGGCACCGTCGCGGCCGGCGGCAACGGCGCGAGCGAGTGGGCCAGCGTCGAGGAGCCCACCGACTATGCCGCCGACGTGTTCGTCCGCGCGCTGGCCGCCGAGGGCGTGCGGGTCACCGGCGGGATCGGCCGCGGCACCACACCGGAGGGCGCCACCGTCGTCGCCGAGCACGAGTCGATGCCGCTGAGCGAGCTGCTCACCCCGTTCCTCAAGCTCAGCAACAACGGACACGCCGAGGTGCTGATCAAGGCGATGGGACGCGAGGTCTCCGGCGCCGGCACCTGGGCGGCCGGGCTGGCGGTCCTGCGCGCCGAGCTGGCGGACTACGGCGTCGACACCGCCACCATCGCCAACCGCGACGGCTCCGGGCTCTCGCGGCGCAACCTGATCCCGGCCGCCGAGCTGGCCGACCTGCTGGTCGCCGCGCAGGACCGGCCCTGGTTCGGCACCTGGTACGAGGCACTGCCGATCGCCGGCGTCTCGGACCGCATGGTGGGCGGCACGCTGCGCTCGCGGATGGCGGGCACGCCGGCGGCCGGGAACGTGCACGCCAAGACCGGCTCGCTCACCGGCGCGTCGTCACTCTCGGGCTACGTCGACGACGCCGACGGCCGGCGGCTGGTCTTCTCGGTCGTGCTCAACGACTACCTGAGCGGCAAGCCCAGCGACCTGGAGGACCGCATCGCCGTCCGCCTCGCCACCCACACCGAGGACGGCGCGGCCGCGGCCGCTCGCACCGACATCCCGGCCGTCGACCTCCCCGACGACGTCGAGTGCTCCTGGGTCAAAACCTGCTGACGCGTGGATCATGGTGGCAGCGCGGAGTCGCCCTGGTGTCGTGTCCGGCCCGGCTGTCATCATCGGGCCATGACCGCACCGACTCCCAGGCCGATCAACCCGTACCAGGTGGCGCTCGGCATCCTGGCGCTCGGGGGGTTGCTGGTCGGGCTGATCCTGGTCCTCGCCAACCAGCCCTATGACGACTTCGGGTACGACGAGGAGGGATCGGCGGCGGGCCGGGCGGCGGGCGTGCTGCTGCTCTGTGTGGGCGCCGCGCTGGGCATCGCCTGGCTGGCCGTGTCGGCGCTGCTGTGGAAGCCGGGACCGCCGCGGCCGGCGACGCCCGCGGCCGCGTGGAACGGTCAGTACGACCACGTCGCGCCGGAGCCGCCGCGGGACCATGGGACGGCTACCCTGGACAGGTGAGCCTCTACCGTGACGAAGGGGTCGTGCTGCGCACCCAGAAACTGGGCGAGGCCGACCGCATCGTCACGCTGCTCACCAGGAACAACGGCCGCGTCCGCGCCGTGGGCAAGGGGGTGCGGCGCACCACCAGCCGGTTCGGGGCGCGGCTCGAGCCGTTCATGCACGTCGACTGCCAGTTCGCCACGGGGCGCACGCTCGACATCGTCACGCAGGCCGAAACCATCGCGCCGTACGGCATGAGCATCACCGACGACTACGGGCGATACACCGCCGGCACCGCCATGCTCGAGACCGCCGAGCGGCTCACCGCCGAGGAGCGCGAGCCGGCCGTCCAGCAGTACCTGCTGCTCGTGGGTGCGCTGCGCACGCTCGCCGGCGCCGCGCACGATCCCGGGCTGGTCCTCGACGCCTACCTGCTGCGGGGGCTGTCGGTCGCCGGGTTCGCGCCGAGCTTCGCCGACTGCGTCCGCTGCGACGCGCAGGGGCCGCACCGGCTGTTCTCGGTCCAGGCCGGCGGCATGGTGTGCGGGTCGTGCCGCCCGTCGGGGACGGTGGCTCCGTCGGCCGACACCGTCGCCCTGCTGGCCGCGCTGCTCAGCGGCGACTGGCCGGCCGCCGACTCCAGCCAGCCGCGCACCCGCCGCGAGGCCAGCGGCATCACCGCCGCGTTCCTGCAGTGGCACCTCGAACGCGGGCTCCGCTCGCTCGGCCTGGTGGAACGGTGAAGCGCACCTACACACCGCCCACGCCGCACCCGTCCGGAGCCGTCCCGCCGCCCGTCCCCGCGGACCTCGTGCCGGCGCACGTCGCGCTGGTCATGGACGGCAACGGGCGCTGGGCCAACGCCCGCGGGCTGCCGCGTACCAGGGGCCACGAGGCCGGCGAGGCCGTGCTGCTCGACGTCATCCACGGCGCCATCGAGATCGGCGTGCGCTACCTGTCGGTGTACGCGTTCTCGACGGAGAACTGGCGCCGCTCGCCCGAGGAGGTGCGCTTCCTCATGGGCTTCAACCGCACCGTCATCCACCGCCGTCGCGACGAGCTCGACGCGCTCGGCGTGCGGATCCGCTGGGCCGGCCGCCGACCCCGGCTGTGGAAGAGCGTCATCGGCGAGCTCCAGGATGCCGAGCGGCGCACCCGCGACAACGACGTCATCACGTTGCAGTTCTGCGTCAACTACGGCGGCCGGGCCGAGCTCGGCGACGCCGCGGCCGCGCTGGCCGCCGACGTCGCCGCGGGCCGGGTGAAGCCGGACAAGGTGAACGAACGGACCCTCGGCCGCTACCTCTACAACCCCGACCTGCCCGACGTCGACCTGTTCGTCCGGCCGTCGGGGGAGCAGCGCACGTCGAACTTCATGCTCTGGCAGTCGGCGTACGCCGAGATGGTCTTCCTCGACACCCTGTGGCCCGACTTCGACCGGCGCCGGCTGTGGGATGCCATCGAGATCTACGCCCGGCGCGACCGCCGGTACGGGGGCGCCGACCCGGCCGCCCCCGCCGTCTGACCCCGTTCGGGCGGCGAGCCCGTCAGACCGGCCCCATGTCGCGCTCCTCGCGCCAGCCCAGGTTGGTGGCCATGCGCGCCAGCACCTCGACGGTGGCGCGGTACTCGTCGTCGGTGATGCCCTCGGTGACCCGCTGCCGGTCGGCCACGACCCGCGACTGGATGTCGGACAGTGCCTTCACCCCGGTCTCGGTGAGCGCCACGCGGTCGGGCCCGACGGGGGCGGCCCAGCCGCGGCTGCAGAGGTCGTCGACGACGGGGCGGACGGTGGGCATGTGCGGGGCCAGGTACAGAGCGGCCTCGTCGTCGATCTGCGCGTACGTGGCCGGGCCGTCCTCGAGCAGGTTGAGGATCTGCCAGTGCCGTGGCGTGACGGCGGCGCTGCCCAGGACGGCGTCGAACGACTGGTCGATCAGCCGGTCGACCAGCTTCAGCCAGTACCCGATCGGGTGCCGGTCCGCGGCCCCCCTCGACGCGTTCATGACAGCTCCTCTGAGCACCGACGACTCATATCCGCGGGCGCACCGGAGAATGACTCACTCGCCACGATTGAACGCGCCATGATAGCGCTTCAGCGGGCACATTCTCGCCGACAACCGCGGCTTTCCTCTGACCAGATTATGTGGACTCGGCCCGCCCTGTATCGCGTTGCCGACGTTCGTGACGAAGAAATGGCCGAGCGACGGCCCAGGCGAGCCGACCGGGGGAGCGGCGACCGGGGGGCGTTCGCGCGGTGGTTGGGCGCATTCGTCACGGGTTGGCATGAAACGCTCGACGAGTGTGATCATCGCATTTCCTAGATCATGACCAGGTGCCCGGCGCATAGTGATCATTCCGGTGGCGTGAGCCGGGCCGCCTTGCCCTCGAGATAGCGCTGCTCGGGCAGGCTGGTGGTGCGCTGGGCGGCGAGCCGGTAGGCGGCCCGCGCGGCGTCGTCGTCGCCGGCCATCTCGAGCAGGTGCGCGCGCACCGCCTCGAGCCGGTGGTGCTCGGCCAGCCGGGTGTCGCCGGACAGAGTCGCGAGCAGGTCGAGCCCCGCCCGCGGCCCGTGCACCATGGCGACGGCGACGGCGTGGTTGAGCGTGACCATGGGGTTGGGCGCGATGCGCTCGAGCACGTCGTACAGCGCCAGGATCTGCGCCCAGTCGGTGTCGTCGGCGGTGGGCGCCTCGTCGTGCACCGCGGCGATGGCGGCCTGTACCTGGTACGGCCCGAGCTCGCCGCTCTGCAGCGCGCCGGTGACCAGCGCGACACCCTCGTCGATGGCCTTGGCCGACCACAGGGCGCGGTCCTGCTCGGCGAGCGGCACGAGGCTGCCGTCGGGCCGGGTACGGGCCGGCCGGCGGGCATCGGTGAGCAGCATGAGCGCCAGCAGGCCGGTGACCTCGCCGTCACCGGGGAGCAGCCGGTGCACCTGGCGGGTCAGCCGGATGGCCTCGGCGGCGAGCTCGACGTGCTGCAGGTCGGCGCCGGACGTGGCGGTGTAGCCCTCGTTGAAGATCAGGTAGAGGACGTGCAGAACGGCGCGCAGGCGGTCGGCGCGGTCCTCTTCCGGCGGCAGGTCGAAGCGGGCGCCGGCGGTCTTGATGCTCTGCTTGGCCCGGCTGATGCGCTGCCCCATGGTGGCCTCGGGCACCATGAACGCCCGCGCGATCTGCGTGGTGGTGAGGCCGCCGACGGCGCGCAGGGTGAGCGCCACCTGCGACGGCGCCGACAGCGACGGATGGCAGCACATGAACAGCAGCGTGAGGGTGTCGTCGGAGTCGGCCGGCGCCTCGTCGGCGGGCGGCGCGGTGAACTGGTCGGCCGACGGCGTCAGCGCGGCCGCCGACTCCTCGCGCCGCCGCCGCGCCGATTCGCTGCGCAGCTGGTCGGTGAGGCGCCGCGACGCGACGGTGATGAGCCATGCGCGCGGGTTGTCGGGCACGCCCTCGTCGGGCCACTGCACCGCCGCGGCGAGCAGCGCGTCCTGGACGGCGTCCTCGGCGGCGTCGAAGTGCCCGTAGCGCCGCACGAGCGCACCCAGCACCTGCGGCGCCTGTTCGCGCAGCAGGTCGTCAACGCCCGCCGTATTCACCCCGTTCACCCGGCCCATTCTGGACCCTGCCACCGACAACGGCGGGTCAGTGCTCGTCGTAGTGGCGTCCGTGGGCGGCGTGCAGGTGGCCGTCGTGCAGGTAGTCGGTGTGGTCGCCGTGCTCGACGGTGGGGTGGCCGCAGTCGGGATCGTGCTGGTGCGGGTGCTGCCCGGTGGGCACGTGCGCCCCGGTGACCCGCGGGTCCTCGCCGCCCCGGGCCTTGGCGTTGCGCCGTCGCCGCAGCACCGTGCCGACCGGCCAGGCGAGCACGAACCCGAGGAGCGAGGCGACCACGATGCTGGCGCCCGGCGCGACGTCGACGTAGTACGAGAACACCACGCCGCCCAGCGACGGCACCATACCCAGCGCGAGCGCCAGCGCGAACGTCGTCCGGAAGCTGCGGGTGAGCTGCTGCGCCGTCGCGACCGGCACCACCATGAGCGCGCTGACCAGTAGCAGCCCGACCGTGCGCATGGCGACGGTGACGGTGACGGCGGCCATGATGGCGATCAGCATGCTGTAGAGGCGCACCGGCAGGCCGCTGACCCGGGCGAACTCCTCGTCCTGACAGACGGCGAACAGCTGCGGCGCCAGGCCCACGGCCAGCGCGATCACCACGACCGCCAGGACCGCGACCACCCACAGGTCGTCGGCCGACACCGTCGTGATGGAGCCGAACAGGTAGGTGTTCAGCGTCGCCGCCGTGCTGCCGGCCAGCCCGGTGATCAGCACGCCGCCCGCAATGCCGCCGTAGAAGAGCATGGCCAGCGCGACGTCGGCCGACGCCCGCCCCTGGGCCCGCACGACGTCGATGGCCAGCGCACCCAGTACGGCGACCGCCACGGACGTCCACACCGGCGCCCAGCCGGTCAGCAGGCCGACGGCGACACCGGTCAGCGCGACGTGCCCGAGCCCGTCGCCCATGAGCGCCAGCCGCCGTTGCACGAGGTAGGTGCCCACGGCGGGGGCGGCGAGACCGGTCAGGACGGCCGCGATCAGGGCCCGCTGCATGAAGTCGTAGTCGAGGAAGCTCATCCGAACAGGCCCGCCCCGTAGTCCTCGCGATGGTCGTCGTGGTGGTCCGGCGGCCCGGTCAGCGTCATCGACGGCGTGGGCAGCGGTCCGTCGTGCACGACGCGGCCCGAGTCGAGGACGACACCGCGGTCGACCAGCGGCGCCAGCGGGCCCATCTCGTGCAGCACCAGCAGCACCGTGCGGCCCGACGCGACGAACGTGCGCAGCGCACGGGCGAACGCCTCCTGGCTGCGCCGGTCGACGCCGGCGTTGGGCTCGTCGAGCACCAGCAGGTCCGGCTCCGAGGCGGCGGCGCGGGCGATGAGCACCCGCTGCTGCTGCCCGCCGGAGAGCCCGGCGACGCTCCGATTCGCCTGGTCGGTGAGGCCGACCAGTTCGATGGCGTTGTCGACGGCGTCGCGGTCGGCCGTGCCGGCGGGCCGGAAGAGCTTGCGGCGGGCCAGCCGCCCGGCGGCGACCACCTCGCGCACCGTCGCCGGAACGCCCGCCGCCGCCGTGGTGCGTTGCGGCACGTAGCCGACCCGCCACCAGTGGTGGAAGGCCTTGAGCGGGATGCCGAAGAGCTGGATCTCGCCCGCGCTCGGCGGCACCAGGCCGACCGCCGAGCGCACCAGTGTGGACTTGCCCGAGCCGTTGGCCCCCAGGAGCGTGACGACCTCGCCCTCGACGACGCGGAGGTCGACGCCGTGCAGCACCGGGCGGTCGTCGAGCTCGACCCGCAGCCCGCGGACGTCGACGACGGCTGCTCTCATGGGGTCACCGTACTCAGGAACAGCCGTTGGCGGTCCGCAGCGCCTCCAGGTTGGCCCGCATCAGGTCGAAGTAGTCCTGGTCGGCGGTGTCGTCGGTGAGCCCCTCGATGGGATCGAGGACGGCCGCCTCGACGCCGAGGTCGTTCGCCAGCGTCTCGGCGACGTCCGGGCTGACCAGCCGCTCGTAGAAGATCGTGGTGACGCCCTCGGCCTCGACGACGTCGTGCACCTCGGACAGCCGCTCCGGTGACGGCTCGGCCTCCGGGTCGATGCCGGAGATGCCCACCTGCTCGAGGTCGTAGCGGTGCGCGAGGTACCCGAACGCCTCGTGTGCCACGACGATGACCCGCTGCGTGCAGTGGGCCAGGCCGGACTCGAACTCGCCGTCGAGCGCCTCGAGGTCGGCGCTCAGAGCGTCGGCGTTGGCGTGGTAGTCGTCGGCGTGGTCCGGGTCGGCCTCGGCCAGCCGGTCGGCGACGGCGGCGGCGATCGGCTCGAGGTTGGTCGGGTCGAGCCAGATGTGCGGGTCGCCTTCGAGGTCGCCGTGGTCGTGGCCCTCGTGGTCCTCGTCCTCGGCGTGCTCGTCTGTGTGCTCGTCCTCAGCCGGCTCGTCCTCGCCCGCGTGCTCGTCCTCGCCCGCGTGCTCGTCCTCGCCCGCGTGCTCGTCCTCCACATGCTCGTCGCCGTGCTCGTCCTCGGGGTCGTCGAGCAGCTCGACCAGGTCCGCGACGTCGACGGCGCGATCCTCGGCGTTCTGCTCGACCGCCTCGTCGACCGACGGCTGGAAGCCGGCCAGATACACGACCAGGTCCGCGTCGGAGATCTGGCCGACCTGCCGGCCCGTCAGCTCGAGGTCGTGCGGCTCGCCGCCGGCCTGGGTCAGATTCTCGACCGTGGCGTGGTCGCCCGCGACCTGCTGGGTCACGAACGCCAGCGGATAGAAGGCCGCCGCGACGGTGAGACCGTCGCCGCCGCTCGCGGTGGGGTCGTCGTCGCCACAACCGGAGAGGAGGAGCCCGGCGAGGGCGGCGGTGCTCAGCGCGGCCACGGCCGCACGACGGTTCTTCATGGGACACATTCTCATCAAGACTGACAACCATTGTCAAAACGTCTCGGCTGGAACGTCCTGGCGCTCTCGCCCGTTGAAGATCTTCGGGACCGGTGCCGCGCGGTGCTCGTCTCCGAAGGACGTTCGGAGATAGACTGTGTTGGGAATGAGAATCGACAGGCGAGACCCAGAGGAGCGGGCGACTCACGTGACGGTACGCCAACAGCCGGCCAAGGAGCACCGTCGTACGCGGCAGCGCGCCGCGGTCGACGAGGTCCTCGACGAGACCGAGGACTTCATCAGCGCCCAAGAGCTGCACTCCCTGCTGCGGGCTCGCGGCGCCGGCGTCGGGCTGGCCACCGTCTACCGCACCCTGCAGACCCTCGCCGACGACGGCCGGGTCGACGTCCTGCGCTCCGACGCCGGCGAGGCCGTGTACCGCCGCTGCGTCCGCGAGGAACACCACCACCACCTGGTCTGCCGGTCCTGCGGCGCCACGGTCGAGATCGCCGGCCCGACGGTGGAGCGGTGGGCCAAATCGGTCGCCGACCAGCATGGCTACGCCGACGTGTCGCACACACTCGAGATCTTCGGCACCTGCCCGCGCTGCCGGGCCTGACCCGCTGATGGCGTCGAGCCGCTGCATCGACCGGAGGAGGTGAGTCCCATCAACGCTGTGACAGGTCGGGTGCTCTCCTCTCCCGCGACCGGGCGGTCCCGCTGACGGTGGGTCCTTCGGAGGCGCCCGTACGGCTCTTCCGGAAGGCACGACACCATGCGCTTCACCTCGCCGACGACCCTTGACGGCGTCGTCGAACGGCACTTCATCCACGACGACGTCCCCGGCGTGCTCTGGACGGCCTCCGGCTCGAGCGGCCCGCGGCCGCTGATCCTGCTCGGCCACGGCGGCGGGCAGCATGCGTCCGCCCCGGCCACCGTGCATCGCGCCCACCGCTTCGTCGCGGGCGGCGGTTTCGCGGTGGGCGCGATCGACGCGCCCGGCCACGGCGGCAGGCCGCGCACCGAGCTCGACGAGCGGCTGATCGCGGCGTTCCGGGCGGCGGCGGACGCGTGCGAGCCGGTCGGCCCGCACGTCGCCCGGCTCAACGCCGCACTCGCCGAGCGGGCCGTGCCCGAGTGGCGGGCCGTCCTGGCCGCGCTGCAGCGCCTCGACGACGTCGGCCCGACCGCACCGGTGGGGTATTGGGGCCTGTCCCTGGGGGCCGGGATCGGCATCTCCCTCGTCGCCGCCGAGCCGCGGATCGCGGCGGCCGTCGTCGGGCTCGCGGGCGGCGACGCCCTCCGTGCGGCGGCCGCCCGGGTCACCGTCCCGGTCGAGTCCTGCTGCAATGGGACGACGAGTCGATCCCACGCGACGACGCCCTGGCGCTGTTCGACGCGCTCGGGTCGGCGGAGAAGACGCTGCACGCCAACCCCGGGCCGCACGCGGGCGTCCCGGCGTTCGAGCTGGACAGCGCGCTGGCGTTCTTCCTGCGCCACGTCCACTGACCCACCGCGCCGCGTTGATCGTGGAGTGATCGTGGAGTTGCTGGGCGGAATGTCCGATCAATGCCACGGTGACTCCAGGATCAACCGCTGGGGATGGCGTATCGGGTCACCGGGCGACGGTGATCGCTGGTCGGTCCGATTGCGGGCCGGTGCGCGGGCGAGCCAACGCGGTCCTGGTCACGCGCGACCCGATGCCGGCCGCTGTGGCCGGGGTGGCGGGGAGCGCGCTGTCGCCGTCGTCGGCCCGGGTGTCGTGGACGGCGTCGGAGCACGCCGACGGCTACGACGTCGAGCGGCGGGCCGCCGGGACCGGATCGTGGGAGCCGGCCGGGCACGTGGGCGCGGGCGCGACGTCGCTCGGCGTGACCGGGCCGGCGCCGCCGACGGCGTACGAGTTCCAGGTCCACGCGTTCACCGAGCCCGACCCCGGCCGGCCGGCCCGGCGTCGGCCCCGGTCGCGGCCACGACCGGGTAGCCGTCCGGCACCTTGAAATACCCGCCCCGCAGCATTTAAGGTAAGGCTCGCCTTATTGATAGTCGCTGCGGGGCAGCGGCTCCGTGCGGATGGTGCGTGAGCTGGTATGACGGTGGTCTCGCCGCTGCCTCGAGGACCTGTGACGGCTCCCGATGCTGCGGTTCCGTTCGCACGCGACCTCGCCCGCCACGGCAACCGGCTCGCCGTCGTCGCCGGTGACGACCGCTGGACCTACCGCGAGCTGGCCCAGCGGGTCGATGCGGCGGCGGCCCGGCTGGGAGCCGGACGGAAGCTGGTGCTGGTCAGCGGCGCCAACGACGCCGAGCAGCTGGTGACGTACCTCGCCGCGCTGGCCGCGGGTCACGTCGCGCTGCTGGTGCCGCCTGCGCAGGCCGGCGCCGTCGCGGCCGCGTACGATCCCGACGTCGTCCTGCTGCCCGGCGGCGAGCTGGAGGTGCGCCGGCCCGCTTCCGCGCACGAGCTGCACCCGGACCTCGCGCTGCTGATGCCGACCTCCGGATCGACCGGGTCGCCGAAGCTGGCCCGGCTGTCGCACGAGAACGTGCAAGCCAATGCGGAGTCGATTGTGGCGTACCTCGGCGTCCGCGACACCGACCGGGCGGTCACGACGCTGCCGATGCACTACGTGTACGGGCTGTCCGTCGTGAACACGCACCTGCTGCGGGGCGCGGCCGTCGTGCTCTCGAACCTGTCCGTCGCCGACGCCTGCTTCTGGGACCTGTTCCGGGCCGAGGGCGGCACGTCGCTGGCCGGCGTCCCGCACACGTTCGACCTGCTCGACCGCGTCGGCTTCGCCTCGATGCGGCTGCCCCGCCTGCGCTACGTCACCCAGGCCGGCGGCCGGCTCGACCCGGCGCGCGTCGGCCGCTACGCCGAGCTGGGGCGGCGCGCCGGGTGGGACTTCGTCGTCATGTACGGGCAGACCGAGGCGACCGCGCGGATGGCGTACCTGCCGCCGCGGCTGGCCGCGGCGCACCCGGCGACGGTGGGAGTGCCGATCCCGGGCGGCTCGTTCGTCATCGAGCCGGCGCCCGAGGCCGTGTCGCCGGACGTCGGGGAGCTGGTCTACCACGGCCCGAACGTCATGCTCGGCTACGCGTCGAGCCCGGCCGACCTCGGGCTCGGGCGGACGGTGACGGCGCTACGCACCGGCGACCTCGCCCGGCGCACCGCCGAGGGGCTGTACGAGATCGTGGGGCGGCGCAGCCGGTTCGTGAAGATCGCCGGCCTGCGGGTCGACCTCGACCATCTCGAGACGGCGCTGACCCGGCCGGGGGTCGCCGTCCGGTGCACCGGGACCGACGGCGAGCTCCTGGTCGCCGTGTCCGGGCCGAGCGCCGATGCCGAGGCCACCGCCGTCCGCCACGAGGTCGCCAGCCGGTTGGGGCTGCCCGCCCGGGCGGTCACCGTCGCCGCCGTCGCCGACGTCCCGCGGCTGGCCAATGGCAAGGTCGACTACCCGGCCCTGCGGGAGCTGGTGTCCGCCGCGCCCGGTGCGGCGCCTCCGTCGGCCGGCACCGACGCGACGACGCCCGAGCGGCTGCGGGCGCTCTACGCCGAGCTGCTGGGCCGTCCCGACGCGACCCTCGACAGCACGTTCGTCGGCCTCGGCGGCGACTCGCTCTCGTACGTCGAGGTGTCGATTCGGCTGGAGGATGAGCTCGGCGCCGTCCCGGCGAACTGGCACGTGACGCCGATCCGCGAGCTGGCCGCGGCGCGCGCCACCGCCGCCCCCGGACGGTGGCGGGTGCGGCGCCTCGAGACCAGTGCCGCACTGCGGGCCCTGGCGATCGTCTGCGTCGTCGGTACTCATGCCGGGCTGTTCACGCTGCTCGGCGGCGCGCATGTGCTGGTGGCGGTGGCCGGGTTCAATTTCGCCCGCTTCCGGCTGACCGCCGCCGGCCGGGCGACACGGCTGCGCCGGCAGGCCGTCGGCATCGCCCGGATCGCCGTCCCCAGCGTGCTCTGGATCGGCGGAGTGGTGCTGCTGACGGACCAGTACGGGCCGCTCAACGTACTGCTGCTCAACGGCCTGCTCGGGCCGCCGTCGTGGACGTCGGACTGGCACTTCTGGTTCGTCGAGGTGCTGGTCTACATCCTGGTCGTCCTGGCCGCGTTGCTGGCCGTCCCGTCGGTGGACCGGCTGGAGCGGCGGTTCCCGGTGGCGTTCCCGGTCGTGCTGCTGGGGTTCGGCCTGCTCGGGCGCTATGAGGTGGTCGATCTCGGCGTCCCGCACACGATGCCGGTGTTCTGGCTGTTCGCGTTCGGCTGGGCGGCGGCGCGAGCGTCGCGCCCGTGGCAGCGGCTGGGACTGACGGCGGTGCTGGCGGCCACGGTGCCCGGGTTCTTCGGCAACTCCGTCCGCGAGGCGGCGATCCTCGGCGGAGTCGCCCTGCTGATGTGGGCGGCGACCGTGCCCTGCCCGGCGCCGCTGCACCGCGTGGTGAGCGTGCTGGCCAGCAGCTCGCTCTACATCTACCTGACCCACTGGCAGGTCTACCCCCACCTCGACGGGATCCACCCCGCCCTCGCCGTCACGGCCTCCGTCGCTGCCGGCATCGCCGCCTGGTTGCTGGCTGCGCGCGTGACGGCGCTGGTCAGCGGGCTGGGTGCCAGGCAGGGAGCCGCTCGGGCGGCCTCGGGTACCGCTCCTGATCGCGCTCGAGGAGCTCGACCTCCCGCGGACCCCAGTGCAGGAACGGCGGACCCTCATGATCCTCCCGCGGGACGAGGGTGCCGTTCGCGTTGAGCCGGAGCATGAGGCCGTACCACGCGCCGCGTTCCGGTTCGTAGGTCGCGTGGCGCAGGGCCGCTGCCGCCTCGGCGACGTCTGGGAGGTAGTGCAGGTGCTCGTAGCGCGACGGGCCCTCGCCCGGCTTCGTGATCATGACCCAGGTCCGGACGTCGTCAGCCGCCGCGGCGACGGTCAGCATCGCCGTCAGCCAGCCGGTGGGCAGGTGCGGGAGCAGCGCGTACCCGACTCGGAGCAGCGGTTCGTCCGTCGTCGGCGTCGGGTCATCCAGGTCGAGGCGAGGCAGCGGGTTGCCGTGTTCGTCGGTGGTCTCCTCGGACTGCCGGCGGTTCTCCCGAGCCATGACCCGGCGGATCGCCTCCTGGAGCAGCTCCTCGTCCTCGTCCATTGAGTCAATCTACCGGCGCTTCCATCGCCGATCCACGCGACGACGGCGTCCCGATCGACCGGGGCGTGATATCGACCCGCAGGCGCGGAACGAGACCCCGCGGCCGGGCGATTGATCTCGTCGTACTGGTGGATGATGACGTTGCGGTTCGCTACCGCCAGCGCCCACTCCACGCCGTCGGGCGCCAACACGCCACGTCGGGACAGCCGGTCGGCGGCCTCGCCACGCTTCATCATCAGCGAGTCGCCGGCCTCCTGAAGAGGGCATCGACGAAGCAGGCGTCCTTCCCGCGGTGGATGATCTCGTCGACGCGTTGCGAGCCAGCCCTCGATGTGCAGAAGCTCCTCGGCTGCCTTGCGGTCCATCAGAGCAGGACCGCATCGGGGCGGATGTCGTCATCGAGTTTCGGCGTCAAGCCGCCGTCAGGCACGAGGTCGATCTCGTGGCCGAGAACCTGCTCGAGGAGCTGCTTTTGGGCGGACGAACCCGAATGACGACGTGCCCTCAGGCGCCTCGACCAGTAGGTCGATCTCGGAGTCTGTGCGCGCTTCGTGGCGCGCGACGCTGAGGCTGCTCGATCGCGTCGTGGCGATCTCATCGGCGCGTAGATTGAAGGGACTCTGACCTGAGCGGGGGACAGGAGAGCACCGATGCCCCAACGCGACGGATACATCCCCGGCGTTCCCTGCTGGGTGGAGCTGAGCGAGCCCGAACCCGAGGCGGCGCTGGAGTTCTACGGCGGCCTGTTCGGATGGGACTTCGAGGACGTGATGCCGCCGGGGTCGGCCGGCACGTACTGCATCGCGCGTGGCCGGGCCGCGAGCTCGTCGATCTTCGACACGTCGGGCGAGCCGCGCAGCGGTGATGTCGCCGCCATCCGATCGATTCCCCAGGGAGCGCCGCCGGCGGCGACGTGGAACACCTACTTCTGGGTCGACAGCGCAGACGAGGTCGTGCCCATGGTCCGCAAGGCTGGCGGAGGTGTGGTGGCCGAGCCCTTCGACCTGCTGGGCGCCTGCCGGACGGCCGTCTTCACCGATCCCGAGGGCGCGGCGTTCTCCGTCTGGGAGGCGCGGGGGCAGAAGGGCGCGCGGCTGGTCAAGACCCGGGCTCGGTGGTCTTCAACAACCTGAACACCCGCGACGTCGACGGGGCGCGGTCGTTCTACGGGTCGGTCTTCGGGTGGCGGACGGCCGGAATCGGCGGCGGAGCACAGGGGTGGATCCTGCCCGGATACGGCGACTGGCTCGAGCGCGAGCACCACCCGGGCCTGCGCCGGCAGATGGCTGCGGCCGGCGCACCGGAGGGATTCGAGGACGTCGTCGGCAGCATCATCCCGATCGCGGACGACCAGTTCGGCATGCCGCCCCATTGGGGCGTCACCTTCGCCACCGCCGATGCGGACGCCACTGCCGCGAAGGCCACCGAGCTCGGCGGAAGGGTGATCGTCCCGCCGTTCGACGCACCCTGGTCCACGGACACGTACACCCATCCGCATCACCGTCATCGGCGACCCGCAGGGCGCGACGTCCACCGCCAGCGCGTTCGTGCCGAAGACCAACGACCTCGCCAGCTAGCTCGGGCCCGCCCGCGGCCGGGGCCGGTCCGCCGCCGCGTGACCGCACCCCCGCCAGCGCCTCCGCGAACCCGTCGTCGACCACGGCGATCAGTCTGGCGGGTAGAGCACCCCGCCGCCGTTGACGGTGACCGAGACCCGCATCCCGGCGTGGTACTCCGGACCCTCGTGTGCGGGCACGCGAAGCGGGATCAGCACCTGCGCCGAGCCCGCCGTCCGCAGCAGCAGTTCCGCGTGCGAGCCGCGCGGGCGGACGTCCTCGACGACGGCGTTGTGGGTGCCGTTGGCGGGGCTCAACCCGAGCTGGGCGGGCCGGATCAGCAGCCGCCCGCCGGGGCTGCCGTCGCTGCGGTCGTGACGGACGGGAACCCGGCCGAGCGCGCACTCGGCGCCGTCGGGGCCGGTGAACGACGCGGGCAGGACGATCGCCGCGCCGAGGAAGGCCGCGATCTCCGTGCTGACGGGGTTGTCGAACACCGCGGCCGGCGGGCCGGACTGCACCAGCCGGCCGCCGGCGATGACGGCGATCTGCCCGCCGAACGAGAGCGCCTCGTCGTGGTCGTGGGTGACGAGGACGGTGGTGACCCCGCTCGCCTCGAGTGCGTCGATGACCGCCTGGCGGGTCTGCTCGCGCAGGCCGGTGTCGAGGGCGCTGAACGGCTCGTCGAGGAGGATGACGGCCGGCCGCGGCGCGAGCGCGCGGGCCAGCGCGACCCGCTGCTGCTGGCCGCCGGAGAGCTGGTGCGGATAGCGGCCGGCCAGCGCCGGGTCGAGCGAGGCGAGCTCCATGACCTCCTGGACGCGGGCGGGGTCGCGCCGGCGGCGGGGCAGGCCGAACCGGAGGTTCTGCTCGACGGTGAGGTGCGGGAACAGCGCGCCGTCCTGGGCGACGTAGCCGATGCCGCGCCGATGGGCGGCGACGAACCGGCCCGGTGCGGTCAGCATGGAGTCGCCGAGCCGGATCTCGCCCTCGTCGGCGTGCTCGAACCCGGCGATCAGCCGCAGCAGCGTGCTCTTCCCGCTCCCCGACGCCCCGACGACGGCCATGCGCGTGCCCGCGGGCACCGTCAGCGACACGTCGCGCAGCACGGGGACCCGGCCGAACGACTTGGCGACACCGGACAACGCGAGCGTGGTCATCGGGCACCCCTCCTCCGTGACTGCGCGAACATCAGGGCGACCGCCGGCACGGACAGCAGGATCAGCAGGAGCGCGTACGGCGCCGCGGCCGGGTAGTCGATCGCCGACGCCTGCGACCAGAACTGGGTCGCGAGCGTGCGGGTGCCGGTCGGCGCGAGCAGCAGCGTCGCGGTCAGCTCGTTGGCGGCGCCGAGCCCGACCAGCGCGGCACCGGCCGCGATCGACGGCACCAGCAGCGGCAGCGTGACCCGCAGCCGCGCGACGATCGGCGGATACCCGAGCGAGCGGGCCATCTCCTCCAGCGCGACCGGCGCCTGGGCGATCCCGGACCGCAGCGGCACCACCGCCCGGGGCAGGAAGATCATGACATAGGCGAGCACGACGGTGAACGCCGTCTGGTACAGCCCCGGCAGGATCCGCAGCGTGACGGTCACCAGCGCGAGCGCGACGATGATCGCCGGCAGGCTCGCGGCGACGTACGACGTGCCCTCCAGCAGCCGGGCGAGCGGGCCGGGATGCCGCGCCGTCAGCCAGGCCAGTGGCAGCGCCACCAGCACCGCCGTCACCGCGCCGCCGCCGGCCAGCAGCACCGTCTGCGTGAGCGCCTGCGGCAGCTCGGGCTGCGACCACGCACCGCCCCAGCCGCCCCGGCCCAGCCAGCGCACCACGCTCGCGAGCGGGACGGCGACGGCGGCGACGCCCAGCGCCGTCAGGGCCAGCAGCACCAGCGGCGTCAGCACGCCCAGCCGCTGCGGCACCGCGGCCCGGGCCACGCCGGAGCCGACCCGTGCGTAGCGGGCCCGGCCACGCGCGCCCGCCTCCGCGACCAGCAACGTCAGGCACAGCGCCGACAGCACGACGCCCAGGGCGCCGGCGGCCGGGCCGGCGAACGTCGACTGGTACTGCACGACGATCGCCGTGGTGAACGTGTCGAACCGGATGAACGCGAACGCCCCGTACTCCGCCAGCAGGTGCAGCGCGACGATCAGCCCGCCGCCCAGGACCGCCAGCCGCAGCTGCGGCAGCACGACTCGGCCGAAGACCGCCCACGAGCCGAGCCCGAGCGAACGCGCCGACTCCTCCAGCGCGGGGTCCAGCCCGCGGATCGCCGCCATCGCCGGCAGGTACACCAGCGGGTAGTACGCCAGCACGGACACCAGCAGCCCGCCGCTGAGCCCGTGGATCGACGGGACCGCGCTGGCCCACCCGTAGCTGCTGACGAACGCCGGGATCGCCAGCGGCGCCACCAGCACCACGGCCCAGAACCGGCGCGCCGGCAGCGTCGTCCGCTCGACCAGCCATGCCCCGCCGACGCCCAGCAGCACGGTCAGCGGCACGCCCAGCACGACCAGCAGGACGGTGTTGACCAGCAGCTCGCCGACCCGCGGCCGGAAGATCAGCGGCTCGAGCGTGCCCCAGCCGACGTCGACGACCACCGACACCACATAACCGAGCGGCACCAGCAGGACGGCCGCCAGTACCGCGGCCACGACGACCAGCGCGACGGGCGGACGCGAGCCGCCGTCGGCGCCGGCGCCCGCGTCCCCGGGCCGGGATGTCTGGAGGGAGTCGGTGGCGGCCACGGCGTGCCCCTAGAGCAGCCCCGCGTCCGTCATCAGGTCGGTGACGTCGACGCTGTTGAGCCTCGACGGGTCGACGGCGGGCGCCTGCAGCGAGTCCAACGCCGGCAGCGCCGGGTTGGCCGGAACACCGCTGGCCACGGGGTACTCCATGCTGTAGCCGGTGCCGAGGATCTCCTGGCCGGTGGTGCCGGTGAGGAACGCCAGGAACTGCTGCGCCTGCTCCTGGTTCTCGCTCGAAGCGAGTACGCCGCCGCCGGAGACGCTGACGAACGCTCCCGGGTCCTGGTTGCCGAAGTAGTGCAGCTCGGTGTTGCCGCTGTTCTCCCGAGTGCCGTCCTGGTCGCGGAACCAGTAGTAGTGGTAGATGACGCCGCCGGGCACCTCGCCGGCGTTGACGGCCTTCATCGTCGCGATGTTGTTCTGGTAGACCGTGACGTTCTCCTCCATCGCGTCCAGCCACTGGCGGGTCGCGTCGGGGCCCTCGAGCTCGAGGATCGCCGACACGATCGCCTGGAAGTCGGCACCGCCGGGCGCCGCGCCCCAGCGGTCCTTCCACGCGGGGTCGGCGAGGTCCATGATCGACGCCGGCAGTTCGGCCTCGGGCAGCTCGTCGGGGTTGTAGACGAACACCGTGGAGCGGGCCGCGATGCCGGTCCACAGCCCGCTCGCCGGGCGGTACTGCTCCGGGACCTGGTCCAGCGTCGCCTGGTCGACCGGCGCCAGCAGGCCGGCGTTCTCGACCAGCGACATGGCGGGGGAGTTCTCGGTGAGGAAGACGTCGCCGCGCGACTCCTCGCCCTCCTGGACGAGCTGGTTGCCCAGTTCGGCGTCGTTGCCGTTGCGCAGGACGACCTCGATGCCGGTCTCCGCGGTGAACGCGTCGGCCCACTCCTCGGTGAGCTGCTCGTGCTGGGCGTTGTAGACGACGAGGGCGTCGTCGGAGGCGGCCGCGACGGGGTCCTCGTCGCCGTCGGCGGAGCAGGCGGTGAGGCCGAGAGCGACGGCGGTCAGGCCGGCGGCGAACGCGGCCGTGGAGCGGCGGCGGGTCATGGTGTCCTCGATGGGTGCGATCCGATGGGCGAGGCAAGAATAGCCTAGCCTTACCTACGCGAGTCGGCGCCGATCGGATGGCGACGAACGCGACGGATTCAGGCCAGCCAGCCGCCGGCCCGGGCGACCACGAGGGCGCCGAGCGCGACCACGATGAATCCGCGGCTGAGTCGCTGCCCGGCCGACAGCCGCGGCCAGGCCAGCACCAGCAGCCAGAACAGGAACAGCACCACCAGGCCGAGCAGCGCCGGGCCGATGGGCGACGGCGCGAGCAGCCCGCCGAGCAGTACGGCCGCCGTCACGACGCCGAGCAGCCACTTGGGCGCCGCGGTGAGCTTCACCAGGATGGGGTAGCTGACCGTCTCGATGCGGGCGCGCAGGCTCGACCTGGGCGGCGGGCCGGCCGGGGCCGGACGGCGGCTGCCCCCGGACCGCGGGGCGCGCGACCCGGCGCCCGGCGCGGCGGGCCGGCGGTTCGGGTTGCGGCGCGGCTGGCGGTTCTGGGGCACGGAGAGATCCTTCGGGACGGCCTGATCACCGAGCATCGTACGGTGGTTGGTCGACATACTGCTCCATGGCTCCGACAGAGTCGAGTCGCCCCCATGCCTCGAGAGGATCACGATGCTCGTCGTCACCCGGTACCGGGTCCCGCCCGCGGACGCCGTGTCGTTCCGCGACCGAGCCCGCCGGGCGCTCGAGGTGCTCGCCGCGAAGCCGGGCTGGCGCGGCGGCCACGTCGGCCGCGCCGCCGACGACCCCGGGCTGTGGGTGGTCAGCAGCGAGTGGGAGAACGTCGGCTCCTACCGGCGGGCCCTGTCGTCCTACGAGTCGAAGCTCGAGGCCGTCCCGCTGCTGTCGCTGGCCATCGACGAGCCGACGGCGTTCGAGATCGTCGCGACGGTCGGCAGCAGCGGCGCCAGCGTCCGGGCGTCCGACGCCGACCAGGTCGGTCTGGGCGACGCCGCCGCGCCTGTCGTCCCCACGGACTTCGATGCGGCCTCAGCTGAGAAGCGTCCTCCGGCCGGTTCCGACCGCGGCGCTGGCGAGCCCGCGTGAACGCCGTCCACGTCCACGGCACCGAACCCGCCCCGCCGGCCGGGCCGCACGTGCGCAACCTGGTGCTGGCGGTGCTGATCCCGCTGATCCTCGCGACCATCGCCGGGCTGATCGTGCTGTGGCCGTCCGGCGAGACGCCGAGCATCGAGGCCGGGGTGCGCACCGACGGCACCATCCTCGCCGTCGAGCCGTGCGAGGACGTCGTCGAGACGCCGCCGACCCCTGAGGGCGAGGACACCGCCGGCGAGTGCCTGCAGGCGCGGGTGCGCGTCGACGCCGGCCCGGACGAGGGCGTCGAGACCGTCGTCCCGCTGCCGTTCGGCATCGGCGCGCCGGAGTTCCACGGGGGCGACGAGGTCGTGCTCAGCGCGCTGCCGGACGCCCCGCTCGAGAGCCGCTACGAGGTGCTCGACTTCCAGCGCGACCTGCCGCTGCTCTGGCTGGCCGGGCTGTTCGCCGTTGCCGTCGTCGTGCTGTCCGGCTGGAAGGGGCTGGCCGCGCTCGGCGGGCTGGGCGTGTCGATGGTGGTCCTGCTGGTGTTCGTGCTGCCGGCGCTGCTGACAGGGGAGCCGCCGCTGCCGGTCGCCGTCGTCGGGGCGTCGCTGATCATGATCATCACGCTGTACCTCGCCCACGGGCTGTCGATCCGCACGTCGGTGGCGCTGATCGGCACGCTGGTCAGCCTGGCGCTGACGGGTCTGCTGGGGTCGCTGTTCACCTCGGTGGCGCACTTCACCGGGCTGTCCGGCGAAGCGGCGTCGTACCTCGGCACGGTCAACACCGAGATCGACCTGCGCGGGCTGCTGCTGGCGGGGCTCGTCATCGGCGCGCTGGGCGTGCTCGACGACGTCACCGTCACCCAGAGCGCGGCGGTGTGGGAGCTGGCCGCCGCCGACCCGTCGTCGTCGCGGCGCTCGCTCCTGGCCGCGGGACTGCGCATCGGCCGCGAGCACGTCGCCGCCACGGTGAACACGCTGGTCCTCGCCTACGTCGGCGCAGCACTGCCGCTGCTCATGCTGTTCAGCGTCGCCGGCCAGGGGGTGACGGACGTCATCACCACCGAGGCGGTGGCGCAGGAGATCGTGCGGGCGCTCGTCGGCGGGCTCGGCATCATCGCCGCGGTTCCGGTGACGACGGCGCTCGCCGTTCTTGCCGTCCGGGGACGACCGGCCCGCCCGGCCGGCCGACGGCGCAAGCCCGCGTCGTCTACCCTCGAAGCTTGACCCGAACGCCGAGACCCCGAATGGAGTGACCACCGTGCCTGCGCCCGTCGACGCCATCGTCTCCCTCGCCAAGCGCCGTGGTTTCGTCTTCCCGACGGGTGAGATCTACGGCGGTACGCGCTCGGCCTGGGACTACGGGCCGCTCGGCGTCGAGTTGAAAGAGAACGTGCGCCGGCAGTGGTGGCGCTCCGTGGTGCAGCAGCGCGACGACGTCGTCGGCCTCGACTCCGCGGTCATCCTGCCGCGCGAGGTCTGGGTCGCGTCGGGCCACGTCGACGAGTTCGTCGACCCCCTCGTCGAGTGCCAGGCCTGCCACCGTCGCCACCGCGCCGACCAGCTCGAAGAGGAGTTCGCCGAGCGCACGGGGCGCCCCGTCGTCGGCGGGCTGGCCGAGGTGCCGTGCCCCACCTGCGGCGCGAAGGACTCCTGGACCGAGCCGCGGATGTTCAACGGCCTGCTCACCACCCACCTCGGCCCGGTCGAGTCCGACGAGGGCCTGCACTACCTGCGGCCCGAGACCGCGCAGGGCATCTTCGCCAACGTCGTCAACGTCATGAACGCCTCGCGCAAGCGGCCGCCGTTCGGCATCGCCCAGGTCGGCAAGTCGTTCCGCAACGAGATCACTCCCGGCAACTTCATCTTCCGCACCCGCGAGTTCGAGCAGATGGAGATGGAGTTCTTCGTCGAGCCCGGCACCGACGAGCAGTGGCACGAGTACTGGCTGCAGGAGCGGTGGAACTGGTACCTGGGGCTCGGGTTGACCGAGGCCAACCTGCGCCTCTTCGAGCACCCCAAGGAGAAGCTCTCGCACTACTCGAAGCGGACCGTCGACATCGAGTATCGATTCGGCTTCGGGGCGTCGGAGTTCGCCGAGCTCGAGGGTGTGGCCAACCGCACCGACTTCGACCTCACCACCCACTCCCGGCACTCCGGCCAGGACCTCAGCTTCTTCGACCAGGAGAAGGGCGAGCGCTGGACGCCGTACGTCATCGAGCCCGCCGCCGGGCTCACCCGCTCGGTGCTCGCGTTCCTGCTCGACGCCTACGACGTCGACGAGGCGCCCAACGCCAAGGGCGGCGTCGACACCCGGCACGTCCTGCGCCTCGACCCGCGGCTGGCGCCGGTCAAGGTGGCCGTGCTGCCGCTGTCGCGCAACGCCGACCTCTCGCCCAAGGCCCGCGACCTCGCCACCCGCCTGCGGGCGCGGTGGAACGTCGAGTTCGACGACGCCGGCGCCATCGGCCGCCGCTACCGCCGCCAGGACGAGATCGGCACGCCGTTGTGCGTCACCGTCGACTTCGCGACGATCGAGGACGACGCGGTCACCGTCCGCGACCGCGACACCATGCACCAGGAGCGCATCGGGCTGGACCACGTCGAGGGCTACCTCGCCGAGCGGCTGCCGACCTGCTGACACCGTCGCCCATGGGGGACAATGGGTCCGCCATGACTTCCACGCTCACCGTCGCCCCCCTCCGGCTGGGATCCCTGCAGGTCGACCCGCCCGTCGTGCTCGCGCCGATGGCCGGCGTCACCAACGCCGCGTTCCGCCGGCTCTGCGCCGAGCAGGGCGCCGGGCTGTACGTGTGCGAGATGATCACCTCGCGCGGCGTCGTCGAGCGCGACGACAAGACCCTGAACATGCTGGTCTTCGCCGACGTCGAGGACGTCCGCTCGGTCCAGCTCTACGGCGTCGACCCCTACTACGTCGGCGAGGCGGTCACGATCCTGGCCGGCGAGTACGGCGTCGCCCACGTCGATCTCAACTTCGGCTGCCCGGTGCCCAAGGTCACCCGCAAGGGCGGCGGGGCGGCGCTGCCGTACAAGCGCGGACTGCTGGAGCGGATCCTGCGGTCGGCCGTGCGTGCCGCTGAGCCGTACGGCATTCCGGTGACCATGAAGACCCGCAAGGGCATCGACGACCATCTCCTGACCTACCTCGACGCCGGCCGCATCGCCGAGGACGCGGGCGCGGCCGCCATCGCGCTGCACGGCCGCACCGCCGCCCAGCACTACTCCGGCTCGGCCGACTGGGGCTCCATCGCGCGGCTCAAGGAGCACGTGTCGATCCCGGTGCTCGGCAACGGCGACATCTGGGAGGCCGCCGACGCCGTCCGCATGCTCGAGGCCACCGGCGCCGACGGCATGGTCATCGGCCGCGGGTGCCTTGGCCGGCCCTGGCTGTTCCGCGACCTGGCGGCGGTGCTGACGGGTGCGCCGGCGCCGCCGTTGCCGACACTGGGCGAGGTGGCCGCCATGATGCGCCGCCACGCCGAACTGCTCGCCGACCTCATGGGCGAGGACCGCGGCCTGCGCGACATGCGCAAGCACATGGCCTGGTACCTCAAGGGCTTCGTCGCCGGACAGCAGGTGCGGGCGTCGCTGGGCATGGTGTCGTCGCTCGCGGAGCTCGATCTGCTGCTGGGCGAGCTGGACCCGTCGCAGCCGTACCCCGTCGCCGAGCTCGGCACGCCGCGCGGCCGGCAGGGGAGCCCGCGCAAGGTCGCGCTGCCGGCGGGCTGGCTGGACGACACCCACGACGCGGGTGACCTCGCCGACGCTGAGATCGGCATCTCCGGAGGCTGACCGGGTTCCCCCTGCTGCTCATTCTGTTAGCCGCTCCGCGGCCTGAGAACGGACAGCTATCAGGGGACGCACCCGCTGGCGTCCACGTGGTGGGATTCTCCGGCGTCAGCTGGGCAGCCCACCACGGTTACCTGTGCCGCACCACTATTGCAGGCGTAGTGCGACACGAGATCTCGGGCTGAACGTGATCATCTCGGGGCCGGCGGACCGCAGGGATCGGCGAGGCGTGCCCAAGGCCTCCCTCTTGACACCGGACATTTGGTACGGAAATCTCTTCGTAACCGGTTACTGATACCGGTTACATTCGGCGGGGCGCCAGACGAAATCTGGGCTGAGGCCGGGCACACGGGGGGCACAGGGGAACTCGACGGAGAGGAACCGCTCATGGCTCAGCCCGGACCGCGCCGCCGACGCAGATCGGCCGTACTGGTCGCCATTCTCGCCCTGATCGCCGGGCTACTCGCTGCGGCCGGAGCGCAGACAGCGGCCGCTCATCCAGGGCACGGCGGCTACTCGATCCTCGTCTTCAGCAAGACGGCCGCGTTCCGGCACGACTCCATCCCGGCCGGCATCGCCGCGATCCAGCAGCTGGCCGCCGAGCACGAGTTCACCGTCACGGCCACCGAGGACGCCGCCGCGTTCACCGACGACAACCTGGCCCAGTACGACGCGGTCGTCTGGCTCTCCACGACCGGCGACGTGCTGAACGAGGAGCAGCAGGCGGCCTTCGAGCGCTACATCCAGGCCGGCGGCGGCTACGCCGGCGTGCACGCGGCGAGCGACACCGAGTACGACTGGCCGTGGTACGGCGAGCTGGTCGGCGCCTACTTCCAGGGCCATCCGCGCAACCAGGACGCCACGATCCACGTCGCCGACCGCACCCACCCGTCGACCCAGCACCTGCCGGCGGACTGGCAGCGCTTCGACGAGTGGTACTCGTTCCGCACCAACCCGCGCGGCGACGTGCACGTGCTGGCCAGCCTCGACGAGTCCACGTACGACCCCGAGGCCAACCCGATGGGCCTGGACCACCCGATCGCCTGGTGTCACGCCCATGACGGCGGCCGCGCCTGGTACACCGCGGGCGGGCACACCACGGAGAGCTACTCCGAGCCGCAGTTCCTGCAACACCTGCTCGGCGGCATCGAGACCGCGGCCGGCGCGACGGCGGCCGACTGCGGCGGGACCGTCTGGGACACCTTCGACAAGGTCCCGCTCGACACCGGCACGGCGAACCCGATGGAGCTCGACGTCGCGGCGGACGGGCGGGTGCTCTACATCGAACGGGCCGGCGAGGTCCGCATGATCGACCCCGAGAGCAGCCAGACCACCGTCGTCGGCACCCTCGACGTCTACACGCAGCGCGAGGACGGCCTGCTGGGAATCGCGCTCGACCCCGCCTTCACCGAGAACGGCTGGATCTACCTCTACTACTCGCCCGACGGGACGGAGGCCGAGCAGCGGCTCTCGCGGTTCACCCTCACCGGCACCACGCTGGACCTCGCCAGTGAGGTGCAGCTGCTCGAGGTCCCGGTCGACCGGGCGGTCTCGGGCCACGCCGGCGGCTCCCTGAGCTTCGACGCCGCGGGCCACCTGTACCTGGCCACCGGCGACGACACCAACCCGTTCGAGTCGCAGGGCTACGCGCCCATCGACGAGCGGCCGGGCCGGGCACCGTACGACGCCCAGCGCAGCTCGGCCAACACCAACGACCTGCGCGGCAAGGTGCTGCGCATCCACCCCGAGGCCGACGGCACCTACACCGTCCCCGACGGCAACCTGTTCGCGCCCGGCACCGCGCAGACCCGGCCCGAGATCTACGCCATGGGCTTTCGCAACCCGTTCCGCATCGAGGTCGACGGCGAGACGGGCGCGCTGCTCGTCGGCGACTACGGGCCGGACGCGCCGCAGGCGAACCCGGACCGCGGCACCGAGGGCCAGGTCGAGTGGAACCGCATCACCGCGGCCGGCAACTTCGGCTGGCCGTACTGCCACGGCGCCGGCCCGTTCCGCGACTGGGACTTCGCCACCAACACCGCCGGCCCGGCGTTCGACTGCGCGAACCCCGTCAACGACTCGCCCAACAACACCGGCCTGACCGAGCTGCCGCCGGTCACCGCACCCGACATCTACTACGGCCGCTCCGAGTCCGGCACCAACGCGCCCGAGATGGGCACCGGCGGCGGCGCCATGGCGGGCCCGGTCTACCGCTACGACGACACGCTCGACTCCGACGTCAAGTGGCCGCAGTACTACGACGGCGCCGCGCTGTTCTACGAGTGGACGAACACCGAGGACGGTTACGTGCGGCCGTTCGACAACGACGTGTGGGAGATCCGGCCCAACGGCGACGACGCCGTCCACGACATCAACCCGCTGCTCACCAGCATGCAGTTCCTGCGCCCCATGGACATGACGTTCGGGCCCGACGGCGCGCTGTACGTCATCGAGTGGGGGACGGGGTTCGGCGGCAACAACGCCGACTCCGGCATCTACCGCATCGAGTACGCCGGCAGCGGCACCCGGCCGGTCGCGCAGGCCGCCGCCGACCCGACCTCCGGCGCGCTGCCGCTGGAGGTGCGGTTCAGCAGCGAGGGATCCGGCCACCCCAGCGGCCTGCCCGTCACCTACCACTGGGCGTTCGGCGACGGCGCGGAGTCGACCGACCCGAACCCCACCCACACCTACACCGTCGCCGGCCAGTACTCCGCCCGGCTCACGGTGACGGCCGAGGACGGCGCCACCCGCTCGCAGACCGTCCAGATCACCGCCGGCAACACCGCGCCCGAGGTGACGCTCGACCCACCGGCCGACGGCGGCTTCTTCGACTTCGGCGACGACATCGCCTACGGCATCGACGTCACAGACGCCGAGGACGGCTCGACCGGGGCCGGCACGATCAGCTGCGACGGCGTCGAGCTGCAGGTGCTGTTCGGGCACGCCGGTCACGCGCATCCGGTCGAGGTGCTGCCCGGCTGCGAGGGCACCGTCGCCACCAGCACCGACGCCGGGCACCCGGCCGGCGAGGACCTGTTCTGGGTGCTCGAGGCGCGCTACACCGACCAGGGCGGCGACGGCGTCGGCGCGCTCACCGGGCGGGACCTGCACGTCCTGCAGCCCAAGCTCAAGGAGGCCGAGCACTTCCAGACGATGAGCGGCATCCAGCTCGAGGCCACCAGCGACCCGCGCGGCGGCCGGCAGAACATCGGCTTCATCGACGACGGGGACTACATCTCCTACGACCCGATGAACCTCGCCGGGATCGACGCCATCACCTACCGGCTGGCCTCGGGTGGCAGCGGCGGGCGCATCGAGATCCGCAGTGGTGCGCCGGACGGCCCGCTCGTCGGCGACAGCGGGTTCATCCCGCCGACCGGCGGCTGGCAGTCGTGGACCGACGTCACCGTCCCGGTCGAGGACCCCGGCGGCACCCACGAGCTGTTCTTCGTGTTCCGCCACGAGCCCGGGTCGACCGGCCTGTTCAACCTCAACTACCTGAAGTT
Source organism: Jiangella ureilytica (assembly GCF_004348545.1). Taxonomy (GTDB): domain Bacteria; phylum Actinomycetota; class Actinomycetes; order Jiangellales; family Jiangellaceae; genus Jiangella; species Jiangella ureilytica. Next base: position 31,285 of record NZ_SMKL01000009.1, read on the forward strand.
CCGCGGCAAGGGCGTGTCGGCCGACGCGCGGCCCGAGATCTGGTCGGTCGAGGCCGACCCTGCGTCCGGCGAGCTGCCCTACGAGGTCACGCTGAGCGCCGAGGCCACCGACCCCGAGGGCCAGGACCTCACCTACACCTGGGACTTCGGCGACGGCACCACGGCCACGGGTGCGGAGGTGACGCACACGTACGAGCTGTCCGGCGTGTACCGGCCGACGGTCACCGTGACCGACGCCGCGGGTTCCGAGGCACACGACTCCGTCCGCGTCGAGGCGGTGCCGGAGGCGTCGCCGCCGATCGAGTGCGCCGACCCGGGCAGCGACCCTGCGCCCGACGACGAGTTCGACGGCGACCGGCTCGACGGCTGTCGCTGGGACCAGGTGGTCCGGCCCGACCTCAACCGCTTCCGGGTCGAGGGCGGCCAGCTGAAGATCGACACCACGCCGACCAACCTGTTCGACCAGCACAACAATGCGCCGAACCTCATGCTGCAGTCGCTGCCCGAGGGGGACTGGGTGGTCGAGACGAGGGTGTCCGGCGAGGTCTGCGAACGCTGGCAGCAGGGCGGCCTGCTGGTCTACGAGAGCGACCAGACGTTCCTCAAGCTCGACTACGTCGGCACGTCGCCGGTCGGGGAGCCGTGCGCGCGCAAGATCGAGATGCGACACGAGATCGACGACATCTTCCAGCCCGCCTTCCCCGAGGTCACGCTGCCCGCCGACGTCACCACCTGGTGGCTGCGGCTGGAGAAGTCGGGCACCACCTACACGGGCTGGTACAGCGCCGACGGCGTGAACTTCGAGCAGGTGGGCGTCATCGAGAACGACCGGCTGGCCACGGCCGACGTCGGGCTCTACGCGTTCGGCCAGGAGCAGACGCAGGCGACCACCGTCGCGTTCGACTGGTTCCACGTGCTCGAGTCCGGTCCGCCGGACGCCTGCCCGGACTCCGACGAGAGCCCGACGGTCGTCATCCGCGACGTCGACTCCGGCGTCACCAACCACGAGCGCGAGGACGGCTGCACCGTCGAGGACCTCATCGAGGACGAGGAGGAGTGGCCGAGCCAGGGCCGGTTCCTCATGCACGTGCGCAGCGTGACCCAGCACCTCGTGCACGACGGCGTGCTGACGCGCATCGAGCGCAACGAGATCATCGCCGCCGCCGGTCGCAGCTGAATCCCGTCTACCCGGAGAGGATTGTCGATGCAGATTCGATCGAGAGCGAAGGCACTGGGCTCGGGAGCCGTCGCGACGGTGCTGGTGGCCGGCCTGGCGCTGCCCACCCAGGCCGCGGCCCCGGCGCCGGCGGCGACCGGCGCCGCGGCCCGGCCCGGCGGCGGCCTGTCCGCCGACGACCGCGCCACCCTGCAGCGCTACGCCGAGGACACGTGGGCGTCGTTCGTCGCGATGACGGACGAGGCCAGCGGGATGCCCGCGGACAAGCTGAAGCACGACGGCACCACGAGCGTGCAGACGTCGACCACCAACATCGGCGCCTACATGTGGAGCGCCGTCGTCGCCGAGGAGCTCGGCATCATCGAGCGGGCCGAGCTGGTCGACCGGCTCTCCGTCACCCTCGACACCCTGGAGGGACTGGAGCGGCACGAGGAGAGCGGCCAGTTCTACAACTGGTACGACCACCACACCGGCGAGGTCATCACCACCTGGCCCGACGACGGCAGCACAGTCGTCCCGCACCTGTCGTCGGTCGACAACGGCTGGCTGGCCACCGGCCTGAAGGTGGTCGCCGAGGCCGTACCGGAGCTGGCCGAGCCGGCCGGCGTGCTCTACGACAGCATGGACTTCGGGTTCTACTACCGGCCCGAGGTGAACCGGATCCTGTTCCACTACGCGCCCAGCACCGGCGCCGCACCGTGCTGCTACGACACGCTGGTCAGCGAGAGCCGCATCGCCACCTACATCGGCATCGCGAAGGGCGAGCTGCCGCGCAAGACCTACTTCGGCACCTGGCGCAGCTTCCCGAACACCTGCGACTGGAGCTGGACCGAGCAGCAGTCGGCCGGCGAGCACCGCACCTACCTGCGCCAGGACGTCTGGGAGGGCTCCTACCAGTACCGCGGCATCGAGGTCGTCCCCGGCTGGGGCGGCAGCATGTTCGAAGCGCTCATGCCTTCGCTGTTCGTGCCCGAGGAGTCGTGGGGCCGGCGCAGCTGGGCGGTCAACCACCCGAACACCGTCCAGGCACACATCGAGCACGGGCTCGAGGAGGCGCAGTACGGCTACTGGGGCTTCTCACCGTCGAACAACACCAACGGCGGCTACGGCGTCTACGGCGTCGACGCGATCGGCATGGACCCGAACGGCTACCCGTCGAACAACGACGCCACCCTGGTGGACTACGGCTGGGAAGACTGCGACAAGCCGGCCCAGCCGCTGCCCGCGCCCGAGGACTACACCAACGGTGTCGTCACGCCGCACGCGTCGTTCCTGGCGCTTCGCTACGCCCCCGAGGAGGCGATGGAGAACCTCGCCAACCTGGAGAGCGATTTCGACATCTACTCCCAGTGGGGCTTCCGCGACGCCGTCAACGTCGACACCGGCACCGTCGACGAGTGGTTCCTCTCCCTCGACCAGGGCATGGTCATGGGCGCGATCGGCAACGCCCTGGCCGACGACGTGCTCCGCGATGCGTTCGTGACGCCGCGGTTCCAGTCCCGCGTGAAGCCGGTCATCGCCATGGAGGAGTTCACCAACTACCGCTGACGGCTGGCTCTCGATGCCGGCGGATTGTCCGCGACCTGGGCAGACCGTCGGCATCGGGACGGGGGCGGCTCTACCCTCGAAGCATGCAGACCGGGCTCCTCGACTGGGTGTCGACCACCGCCGTGGACCTGCAGCCCGTTCTGCGGACGGTCGCCGTCACCGTCGCCATCGTGTTCGTCATCTACAAGGCCGTGCAGTCGAAGTTCTCGCTGGGCACCATCGTCGTGTCCGCGCTCGCGGCCGGTATCTTCGTCTGGCTGGTGTTCAACGTCGAGCAGCTCACCGACACCATCGGCGAGGACCTGCCCGGGGGGACGTCCGCCCCCGGCTGACCTTCCGGCGATCCGTGGTCACTGGTCGGGAGAGGTCCGTACCAGAACCTGTGCCGTGCGTCACGCCCCGCCCACCATGGATCCGGGGTCGGACGCGGGAATCGGTGCACGAGACGCCGCCGCGGTAGCACACTCCGGGATTGGTCCGGATGTGGTCCAGGCGAGCGCTCCGCCCGCGTCGTTAGGCTCCCGCGAAACCCGCTCGTTGGATGCCGTACGCGACACGGAGGGCCGGCCTGTGCAGTACGTTTTCGACTTCACCGAGGGCAGCAAGGACCAGCGCGACCTACTCGGCGGCAAGGGCGCCAACCTCGCCGAGATGACCTCTCTGGGGCTTCCCGTCCCGCCGGGGTTCACCATCAGCACCGAGGCGTGCCGCACGTATCTCGCCACCGGGCGCGAGCCCGACGGCCTCGCCGCCGAGGTCGACTGGCACCTGGCCGGCCTCGAGTCGGGCATGGGCAAGCGGCTCGGCGACGCCACCGACCCGTTGCTGGTGTCGGTGCGCTCCGGGGCCAGGTTCTCGATGCCCGGCATGATGGACACCGTCCTCAACGTCGGTCTCACCGACACCTCCGTCGAGGGACTGGCCGCGGTCGCCGGCGACGAGCGGTTCGCGTGGGACTCCTACCGCCGGCTCATCCAGATGTTCGGCAAGACGGTGCTGGGCGTCGACGGCGAGCACTTCGACAAGGCGCTCGAGGCCCGCAAGAAGGACACTGGCGCGGAGTCCGACGTCGACCTCGGCGCCGACGACCTGCGCGAGCTCGTCGCCGAGTTCAAGGAGATCGTCCGTCGCGAGAGCGACACCGACTTCCCGCAGGACCCGCGCGAGCAGCTCGACCGCGCCGTCCGCGCCGTCTTCGAGTCGTGGAACACCGAGCGGGCCCGCATCTACCGCCGCCAGGAGCGCATCCCCGACGACCTCGGCACCGCCGTGAACGTCGTCGCCATGGTGTTCGGCAACCTCGGACCCGACTCCGGCACGGGCGTGGCGTTCACCCGCGATCCCGCCACCGGCGAGCAGGGCGTCTACGGCGACTACCTGCCGAACGCGCAGGGCGAGGACGTCGTCGCCGGCATTCGCAACACGCTGTCGCTGGCCGACCTGGAGCGCTTGGACAAGGCGTCGTACGACCAGCTGCTCGGCATCATGGAGACGCTGGAGAAGCACTACCGCGACCTCTGCGACATCGAGTTCACCATCGAGCGCGGGAAGCTGTGGATGCTGCAGACCCGGGTCGGCAAGCGGACGGCGGCCGCGGCGTTCCGCATCGCCGGCCAGCTGGTCGACGAGGGCCTCATCGACGCCGACGAGGCGCTGACGCGGGTCACCGGGGCGCAGCTCGCGCAGCTGATGTTCCCGCAGTTCGACCCCGCCGCCGACCGTACGGCGATCGCGCGCGGCATGGCCGCCAGTCCGGGCGCGGCCGTCGGCAGGGTGGCGTTCGACTCCGCCACCGCCGTCGAGTGGGCGCAGCAGGGCGACGACGTCATCCTCGTCCGGCGCGAGACCAACCCCGACGACCTGCGCGGCATGGTCGCCTCGCGCGGCGTGCTCACCTCGCGCGGCGGCAAGACGTCGCACGCCGCCGTCGTCGCCCGTGGCATGGGCCGCACCTGCGTCGTCGGCGTCGAGGCGCTGCGGGTCGACCCACGGGCGCGCGAGTTCACCACGCCCGACGGCGCCCGGGTCGCCGAGGGCGACGTCATCTCGATCGACGGCGGCACCGGCGAGGTGTTCCTGGGCTCGGTCCCGGTGGTGCCCTCGGCCGTCGTCGACGCGCTGTACGGGGGAGCGGCGGCTCCGTCGGCGTCCTCCGCCGACGAGGACGGTGCCCGGCAGGAGGTCGTCGCCGCCGTCCTGCGGCTCATGCGCCACGCCGACGACCGCCGCCGCCTGGAGGTGCGGGCCAACGCCGACACCGGCGAGGACGCCCGCCGCGCCCGCGACCTCGGCGCCGCCGGCATCGGGCTGTGCCGGACCGAGCACATGTTCCTGGGCGCGCGGCGCAAGATCGTCGAGCACGTGATCCTGGCCCGCACGCCGGAGCAGCGCGACGCCGGGCTGGACGAGCTGCGGCCGCTGCAGCGCGCCGACTTCACCGAGATCCTCGAGGCGATGGACGGCCACCCGGTGACGATCCGACTGCTCGACCCGCCGCTGCACGAATTCCTCCCCGACATCACCGAGCTGTCCGTGCGGGTCGCGGTGGCCGACGCGACGGGGTCGCCCGACGCCGAGGCCGCGGCGCTGCTCGCGCAGGTGCAGCGGCTGCACGAGCAGAACCCGATGCTCGGCATGCGCGGGGTCCGGCTCGGTCTGGTCGTGCCGGGGCTGTTCCAGCTGCAGGTGCGTGCCATCGCCGAGGCGGCCGCGTCGCTGCTGGCCCGCGGGCTCGATCCGCGCCCGCAGATCATGGTGCCGCTGGTGGCCGCCGTCCAGGAGCTCGAGGCGATCCGCGACATGGCCGAGGCGACGGTGGCCGAGGTCGCGGCCGAGACCGGCACGGACCTGCGCTTCCCCGTCGGCACGATGATCGAGCTGCCGCGGGCGTGCATGACGGCGCACGAGATCGCCGAGGCGGCCGAGTTCTTCTCCTTCGGCACCAACGACCTCACCCAGACCACGTGGGGCTTCTCCCGCGACGACGTCGAGGCCACCTTCTTCCCGGCCTACCTCGAGCGCGGCATCTTCGGCGTCAGCCCGTTCGAGTCGCTCGACGCCGACGGTGTCGGCCGGCTGGTTTCGATCGCCGCCTGGGAGGGTAAGGAGACTCGGCCGGACCTCGAGCTCGGCGTCTGCGGCGAGCACGGCGGCGATCCTGACTCGATCCACTTCTTCGAGTCGATCAAGCTCGACTACGTGTCCTGCTCGCCCTTCCGGGTGCCCGTGGCGCGCCTCGAAGCCGGCAGGGCGGCCCTGGTCACGGAGGGTAGCGACAGCCGCTGAGATCGACGGGCGGGGCGTATTGCGACGAAGCGGGCAGTTCCGATAACCTCCTGCCCGATTGTGTCGAATTAGAGCGTTTTAATACTTGAGGGGCACCATGCGCCGTCTTGCCTACCTTGCTGCCGTTTTGCCTGCCATCACCGTTGGTGCCGCATTGCTCGGCACCCTGCCCGCCGCCGCCGACCACAACGAGCCCGACCAGGTCCTCGACGGCAACGTCCAGTCGTGCAAGGACATCGTTCCCGGCGCGTACTGGGAAGAGACCGACCCGGACGCCACCGACGACGATGTCATCACTCACCCGTGGTTCACGGTCACCCTGTCCGAGGACCTGCTATGGCTCGACGTCGAACTGACCGACGTCGGTGAGGCCGTCAACGCCCAGTTGGCGGTCCTCGTCAAGGGCGGGAACCAGACCAACCTGTTCCTCGGCCCGGATCTCACCCACCTCTTCGCGCCGGTGAACGCCTCCGGCAAGCCGGCTGAGATCAGCAACTACACCATCTGCAAGATCAAGCCGACGACGCCGACGGAGCCGCCGACGGAGGAGCCGACCGAGCCTCCCACGGAGGAGCCCACGGAGCCGCCGACCGAGGAGCCCACCGAGACTCCGTCGGAGTCCCCGAGCGAGACCCCGTCGGAGACCCCCAGCGAGTCGCCGTCGGAGACCCCCAGTGAGTCGCCCTCGGAGACCCCGTCCGAGTCGCCGAGCGAGACCCCGACCCCGTCGGAGACCCCGGACGAGCCGGAGCTGCCGGACACCGGTAGCTCGCCGACAGTGCTGATCGGCGCGGCGCTGGTGCTGCTGGCGGCCGGTGCCCTCGCGCTGCGGAACCGCTTCGTCAAGGCCTGACGCTCACCGTCACGTCCGGGCGCACGACCCCCGTGGGTCGTGCGCCCGGCGTGTCTCACCCGAACGCGTTGCCAGCCATGCCCCGGCTCCGATATGTTCCTCCTGCCTCCGCAGCGGCTTGTGTCATGTTCTGAACACTTGTATCGAGGGGCATATCGTGCGTCGCATCACCTTCATCGCCGCTGCCTGCGCAGCGATCGCCGTGGGAGCCGCCGTTCCGGCAGCCGCCGGCGACGAAGTCGAGCACCCGAACGACCACACCCACAACTACTACGGTGGCAACGCTCAGGACTGCGAAGACCCGAGCTTCCTCGCCAACGCCGCGCTCGCCGGACTTCCCGCCCCGGGTGAGACGCTGTTCGATTCCGAGCCCGAGGGCGAGGAGTTCCCTGAAGGCGTGCTCGAGGGCACTGTCTATGGTGACGACGACCAATTCCTCGACGTCGAGCAACTCGACGACTCCTACGTCATCACGTCCATCGTCGTGAAGGGCGGTAACGCCTACACGATCTACGTCGTCGAGGGCACCGAATCGCCGTGGACGGAGCTGCACTCGCCGCCGCTCGACAACGGCAACTTCCCCGGCATCAGCCACTGGTTCGTGTGTGGCTACCAGGACGAGGAGCCCACCGAGACCCCGACCCCGACGCCGTCGGAGACGCCCAGCGAGACGCCGTCGGAGACCCCGTCGGAGACGCCCAGCGAGTCGCCGAGCGAGTCGCCCAGCATGTCGCCGACCGACAGCCCGTCGCCGTCGCCCAGCGAGGGTGACGACGACGGCGGCGAGCTGCCCGACACCGGCGGCGCGCCGACAGTGCTCATCGGCGCGGCGATGGTGCTCCTGGCCACCGGCGCGGTGGCGCTGCGGCACCGCTTCGTGAAGCCGTAACACCTGCGTTAGACCGCTGATCAGGCGCTCGGTCCTTCGGGGCCGGGCGCCTGATCGCGTCAGTCGTCGAGCAGCTCGCGGGTCACGTCGTCGGCGATGGCGAGGCAGGCCGTCGCCGCGGGCGACGGGGCGTTGCGGATGCACAGGATGTTGCCGCGCCGGCTCGACCGGAAGTCGTCGACCAGGGTGCCGTCGGCCTCCATGGCCTGCGCGCGGATGCCGGCCGGGGCCGGCACGAGGTCGGCGACGGTGAGCTCGGGCAGGTACTCGCGGGCGGCCGCGGCGAACCGGCGCCGGCTCATCGAGCCGTACAGCTCCTGGACGGCGGTGCGCCGGTTGGCCCAGGCGAACCTGCGGAACCCGCTCCACCGGGCCAGCCGGATCAGCTCCGCGGGGTCGAGGTCGCGCTTGCGGTAGCCCTCGCGGGCCAGCGCCAGGACGGCGTTGGGCCCCACCATGACCTCGCCGTCGACCCGCTTCGTGAGGTGCACGCCGAGGAACGGGTAGCGCGGGTCCGGCACCGGGTAGACGAGGCCGTTGACGAGGTGCCGGCGCTCGGGGCGCAGCAGCGCGAACTCGCCGCGGAACGGCACGATGCGCGGGTACTGGTCGTCGCCGGCGAGGCGCGCCAGCCGATCGGACTGCAGGCCGGCGCACACGACGACGCGGTCGAAGGCGAGCGTCTCGCCGGACGCGCCGGTGACCCGGACCTCGTCGTTCGACTGGTGGAAGCCGGTCACCTCGAAGCCGGTGCGGACCGTCCCGCCGGCGTCGACGGCGTCGGCCAGCAGCGCCGCGGCGATGGCGGCGAAGTCGACGATCGCGGTGGTGGGCGAGTGCAGGCCGGCGACGCCGCGCACGTGCGGCTCGAGCTCGGCCAGCTCGTCGGGGCCGAGCGTGCGCACGCCGGGGACGTCGTTGGCGATGGCGCGTTTGTGCAGGTCGTCGAGGCGGCTGCGCTGCGTCTCGTCGAGGGCGACGATGACCTTGCCGCACTCGTCGTAGGTCAGGCCCTTCTCGTCGCAGTAGGCGCGCAGCAGGCCGACGCCGCGGCGCGAGAACCGGGCCTTCGCCGAGCCGGGCGTGTAGTAGATGCCGGCGTGGACGACCCCGCTGTTGCGCCGGGTCTGGTGCAGCGCCGGCTCGGGCTCCTTCTCGAGCACGGTGACGCTGGCGCCGTCGGCCGAGCGGGCCAGGGCGCGCGCGATGGCAGAGCCGACGATGCCGCCGCCGACGACCGCGAAACTGGACGGTTCACTCATGCGCCGCGCCTCCCCCTGGACCGACCCTGGCGCCAGGGTACTGAACGCGCGGCGGCGGCGGGCAGCGTAACCTCTGGCCGTGATGAGCGGCTACGACGACGCCGACCGCGAACGGTGGGCGGCCGAGCCACCGAAGCGGGCGGTCCGCACGGCGTTCGAGCGCGACCGCGCCCGCGTCGTGCACTCGGCGTCGCTGCGGCGGCTGGCGGCCAAGACCCAGGTGGTGGCGCCCGGCAGCGACGACTTCGTCCGCAACCGGCTCACGCATTCCCTCGAGGTGGCCCAGGTCGGCCGTGAGCTCGGCAAGGAGCTGGGCTGCGACCCCGACGTCGTCGACGCCGCCTGCCTCGCGCACGACATCGGGCACCCGCCGTTCGGGCACAACGGCGAGCAGGTACTCGATGAGATCGCCGCCGGCATCGGCGGATTCGAGGGCAACGCGCAGACGTTGCGGCTGCTCACCCGGCTGGAGGCCAAGGCAGCCCACCCCGACGGCCGGTCCGCCGGGCTCAACCTCACCCGCGCCGGCCTCGACGCGTCGACCAAGTACCCGTGGCGTCGCGGCGAGCGCGACGGCCGCAAGTTCGGCGTCTACGACGACGACGCCGAGGTGTTCGGCTGGCTGCGCGACGGCGCCCCCGACGGTCGCCGCTGCCTCGAGGCGCAGGTCATGGACTTCTCCGACGACGTCGCCTACAGCGTCCACGACGTCGAGGACGCGATCGTCGGCGGCTGGCTGCAGCCCGGCCCGCGGCTGGACGACCCGGGCGAGCGGGCGCGCGTCGCCGAGCTGACCCGGGAGTGGTACCTGCCCGGCGCGTCGCCCGACGAGATCACCGAGGCGCTGGACCGGCTGCGCGCCCTGCCCTACTGGGTCGCCTCCTACGACGGGCGGCTACGGTCGCTGGCGGCGCTCAAGGACATGACCAGCCAGCTGATCGGCCGCTTCTGCGACGACGCCGAGCGCGCGACCCACGCGGCCTACGGAGGCGGCCGGCTGACCCGCTACGCCGCCGACCTCCTGATGCCGCGGACGACCCGGGTCGAGGTCGCCGTGCTGAAGGGCCTGGCCGCCGTCTACGTCATGACGGCGTCGGACCGCGCGCCCATCTACGCCCGGCAGCGCGAGCTGATCGAGGAACTCGTGTCGGCGCTGCGGCTGCGCGCCCCGGAGTCGCTGGAGCCGGCGTTCCAGGAGTCCTGGGCCGCCGCCGCGGACGACGCCGCCCGGCTCCGCGTGATCATCGACCAGGTCGCCTCGCTGACCGACGACTCCGCCGTCGCCCTGCACGCGCAGCTCACCCGCTGAGCCGCTCGCGCGGCCGGACGAGCCCGGCCGCCGGTCGCCCAGTGGTCACGCGGCCTGGCAGCGCGGGCACCAGACCGTCGTGCGGCCGCCGAGCCGAGTGCGCCGCAGCGGCGTTGCGCAGCGTGGGCAGACGCCGTCTCGGTCGTCGCGGTGGCCGGTGAGCCAGCCGTCCCAGCCGGGCACCCGGCCCACGCGCGTCGACCGGCGCAGGACGGTGGTCATCGTGCGGTGCAGGCGGCGGCGGTCGATGTCGGTGAGGTCCCGGGTGCCACGGCGCGGGTGGACGCGGGCCTGCCAGAGGATCTCGTCGGCCAGCAGGTTCCCCAGCCCGGCGACGACGGCCTGGTCCGTCAGCGCAGGTTTGAGGGTGCGCTGCCGGCGGGCGAGGCGCGCGCCGAGCTCGGCGGTGCCGATCCGCGCGGCGTCCGGCCCGAGGTCGCGGAGAAGGGAGCTGACGCCGTCGTCGTCGGGAACCAGCCGGATGCCCTGCAGCTTGCGCAGGTCGCGGTAGCGCAGCTCACGAGTGCCGCTGCCGATGACGACGCGGTCGTGCGGATGCCGCTCGGTGTCACCGTCGACCCAGGTGAGCGAGCCGGTCATGCCGAAGTGGAAGACGACGCTCGGCTCGTCGCGGCGGTGCCGGCGTCCGGCGCGGACCGGTCCGATCAGCCACTTGCCGTGCCGCCTCGGGGTGGCGAACGCAGTCCCGGTGAGCGCGTCGCGCAGCTCGGCGGCGTCGACGCCGCGCAGCACCCCCGCGTCCAGGACCTCGACGTGCTCGATCGGCTTTCCGGCCGCCCGGCGCAGCACCCGGCGGAACCCTTCGACGTCCGGAAGCTCCGGCATGCCGGGGTCGTACCCACGACGGCCGGTCACATGGGCCGAGGGCGGCCGGCGGTCGTAGACTCTGCGCGTGGCAGGTCGAATCCGGGACGAAGACATCGCGGCCATCCGCGAACGCGCCCGCATCGACGTCATCGTCGGCGAGTACGTCGCGCTGCGCAACGCCGGCGGCGGGTCGCTCAAGGGACTCTGCCCGTTCCACGACGAGAAGTCGCCGTCGTTCCACGTCACGCCGACGCGCGGATTCTTCCACTGTTTCGGCTGCTCCGAGGGCGGCGACGTCATCAGCTTCGTGCAGAAGATCGACCAGCTCTCGTTCACCGAGGCGGTCGAGCGGCTGGCCGACAAGGTCGGGCTGCAGCTGCGGTACGAAGAGACGGGGTCCGGGTCGGGGGCGCCGCGGCAGAACCGCGAGCAGCGCACCCGGTTCGTCGAGGCGCACCGCGTGGCCGCCGAGTACTACGCCGAGCAGCTGGCCGAGTCGCCCGAGGCGATGGTCGGCCGGCAGTTCCTCGACGAGCGCGGGTTCGACCAGGAGGCGGCGCAGCGCTTCGGCGTCGGCTACGCCCCGCAGGGCGGAGACGTGCTGCGCACGTATCTGCGGCAGAAGGGGTTCAGCGACCACGAGATCATCGCGGCGGGCCTGGTGGCTCAGGGCCGCAACGCGCCGTACGACCGGTTCCGCGGCCGGCTGGTGTGGCCCATCCACGACCTCATGGGCGACGTCGTCGGGTTCGGCGCCCGCCGCCTCTACGACGACGACCGCATCGAGGCCAAGTACCTCAACACACCCGAGACGCCCATCTACAAGAAGAGCCACGTGCTCTACGGTGTCGACCTCGCCAAGAAGGACATCGCCCGCACCTCGCAGGCCGTCGTCGTCGAGGGCTACACCGACGTCATGGCCTGCCACCTGGCCGGTGTCACCACCGCCGTCGCCACCTGCGGGACGGCGTTCGGCGAGGACCACGCGCGGATCCTGCGCCGGCTGCTGCGCGACCAGGACGAGTACCGCGGCCAGGTCATCTTCACCTTCGACGGCGACGCCGCCGGCCAGAAGGCGGCGCTGCGGGCGTTCGAGGGCGACCAGCGCTTCGTCGGGCAGACCTACGTCGCCATCGACCCCGACGGCCTCGACCCGTGCGAGCGGCGCCAGACCTCCGGCGACCTCGGCGTGCGCGAGCTGGTCGCCCGGCACCGGCCGCTGTTCGAGTTCGCCATCCGCACCATGATCGACGAGTACGACCTCGACAACGCCGAGGGTCGGGCCCACGCCCTCGACAAGGCGATCCCGTTCATCGCCCGCATCCGCGACCGCTCCGTCCGCGACCAGTACGCCGTGCGGCTGTCCGGCTGGGTCGGGCCCCCACTGGGGCACTCGGAGAACTGGGAGCGCGACGTCGTGTCGCGGGTGCGCGCCGCCGCCGGCGTGCCGGACCGCCGGGCGGCCAACGGCCGCGGCCGGGCCGCCGCGCCGCCGCCGGCCGGGCAGCAGGCGCTCGGCGTGCCGGTGCACGGCAATGTCGACCCGCAGACGCTCGAGCTGGAGCGGGCGGCGCTGCGCGTCGCCGTCCAACGCCCCGCCCTGGCCGGCCCGACGTTCGACGACCTCGGCACCGAGGCGTTCCTGTCGCCGGCCTACCGTGCGGTCCGCGAGACCGTCGCCAAGGCCGGCGGCTGCGCCACCCAGGCCGGCGGGCACGACTGGGTCGAGGCGCTGCTTGCCGCCGCCCCCGACGACTCCGCCCGGCACATCGCCACCCAGCTCGCCGTCGAGGCCATGCCGGTCGACGAGACCGCGGTGCAGCGCTACGCCGACTCGGTGGTGCTGCGGCTGCACGAGGTGTGGGTGTCGCGCCAGCTGGTCGCGCTCAAGGCCAAGCTGCAGCGCACCGACCCGTCGGCGCAGGTCGAGGTCTACAACCGGCTCTTCGGCGAGCTGATGGCGCTCGAGAAGCACCGCCGCGACCTGCGCGAGCGAGGCATCGGCACCGCCGGCTGACGGCGCCCGGCACCCGCCGCCGAGTCAGCCGTCCTCGCGGCGGAACACCGTCCGGGTGAGCGCCTGGACGTCGCCGTCGAGGTGGTCGAGATGCCGGTTGACCTCGTCGAACCGGGTGTTCATCTCGGTGCGCATGGAGTCGAACTTCACATCCATGGCGCCGAACTTCGCATCCATGGCGGCGATCTTCGCGTCCATCGACTGGAAGCGCGCCTCGGCCTTGTGGTCCATGGCCTGGAATCGGTGGTCGATGGCGTCGAAGCGGGTGTCGATGGTGTCGAAGCGGCCGTCGAGCCGGTCGATCTTCGCATCGACCAGGCGCAGCAGCATGGTGGCCATGATGCTGATCGCGGCGAGGAAGCCGCCGATGAGCGTCCAGGTCTGCGCGTCGTCCATGCACTGCTCCTTCGTGGATCGTCATGCTACGACCCTGACCGATGGCGGCGCATCTCGTCGGGGACGAGTCGGACAATGTGGATGACGTCCAGAACTCGTCGTCCTTGTGGACGAGCAGGCGATCAGACGTGGCCGAAGCGGGCGAGCGCCTCGACCAAGGTGAGGCCCTCGCGCAGGGCGGCCCGGATCGAGACCTCCGTCGTCGTCAGCTGCTCCGCCGCCTCCAGCACCTGCGAGACCAGCGTCGACGGCACCACGATGCCGCCGTCCTCGTCGGCCAGCACGAAGTCGCCGGGCCGGACCTCGACCCACGCCGTCGTCGCGCCGCCCAGGTAGACGGGCTCCTGCCAGCCGGTGACGGCCCACCGGCCGATCGACTGCACCGGCGTCCGATACCGGGCGAACACCGGGAAGCCGTGACGGCGCAGCCAGCGCAGGTCGCGGACACCGCCGTCGACCACGGCGCCGACGCAGCCGCGCTCGCGCAGGCCCAGCGCGATCAGCTCGCCGAAGTAGCAGACGCCGTGTCCGTCGCCGGCCCAGACGGCGACCTCGTCGGGCCCGATGCCCTGGCAGGCCTCCATCTTCGCCGCGTCGCCGCCACCCGAGTACGGGCGCATCTGGCCGCGGATCGTGTACGCCCAGCCCGCCACCCGCTCGCCTGACACCGCCGCCAGCGACGGCGCCAGCCCCTGGTCGGGCCGGCCGAGGCCGTCGAGGACGTCGGCGACGTTGGAGGTGTCGACGGCGGCGAAGCGCCGGCGGATCTCTGCTCGCTGCTCTGCCGTGTGCACGGTGGATTGTCCACCACCACAGCCCCAAGAGGGAATGCGACGTGACCCGTTGACGCTTCAACCATCATGAGCGAGCGCCGGGACACCTCCGTCACCTCCGCCGACGAGGCGCCACCCGCGCTGATCGTCCTCGGCGCCCCGGACGGCGCCACCGACGCCGGCGAGTGCGCCGACGGCTTCTGCGCCGTCTGAGCGATCCCCCACGAACGAGGAGAACACGACAGTGCTGGTCGAGGTGTGGTCGGACTTCGTCTGCCCGTGGTGCTACATCGGCAAGCGGCGGCTCGAGACCGCGCTCAGCCGGTTCGAGCACGCCGGCGACATCGAGATCGTGTGGCGCAGCTTCCAGCTCGACCCGTCCACGCCGCCCGGTGCCGACGGCCCGGTGTCGGAGAGCCTGCGCACGAAGTACGGCGTCAGCGCCGAGCAGGTGGTGCAGATGAACGAGCGGGTCACCACGCTCGCGGCGGCCGAGGGCCTGGACTACCACCTCGACACCGCCCGCGTCGCCAACACGTTCGACGCCCACCGCGTGGCGCACCTGGCCCGCGAGCACGGTGTCGGCCCGGAGCTGCACGAGCGGCTCATGCGCGCGCACCTCATCGAGTCCGTGCATCTGGGCACCCCGGAGAACGTCGTCCGGCTGGCCGCCGAGGTGGGCGTCCCCGAGGACGAGTCCCGGCGGGTGCTCGACGGCGACGACTATGCCGGCGACGTCCGCGCCGAGATCGACCTGGCGCGCCAGTTCGGCGCCGGTGGCGTCCCGTTCTTCGTCATGGGCCGCACCCACGGCGTCTCTGGCGCGCAGCCGGTCGAGGTGTTCGACGGCGCCCTGGCCGAGGCCTACCGCCGCGCGACCGCCCCCGCTCAGTAGCGGGCGCTGACCCCACGCTCGCGCCCGTCGCCGGCGGCCGGGCATGATGCGGGCATGACCCTCGTCGCCGGCGTCGACTCGTCCACCCAGTCCTGCAAGGTCCTCCTGGTCGACAGCGACGACGGCACCGTCGTCGCGTCCGGGCGGGCCGGCCATCCCGACGGCACCGAGGTCGACCCCCGTGCCTGGTGGGACGCCCTGGCCGAGGCCGGCGACGGTCTGCTCGACCGCGCGGACGCCGTCGCCGTCGGCGGGCAGCAGCACGGCATGGTCGTGCTCGACGACGACGGCGAGGTCGTGCGTCCGGCGCTGCTGTGGAACGACACCCGCTCGGCCGGCGCCGCCCGCGACCTGACGGCGGAGCTCGGCGGCCCCGCCGCGTGGGCCGAGGCCGTCGGGCTGGTCCCGGTCGCCAGCTTCACCGTCACCAAGCTGCGCTGGCTCGCCGAGCACGAGAAGGACAACGCCGCCCGGGTCCGGCAGGTCATGCTGCCGCACGACTACCTCACCTGGCTCCTCGCCGGCCGCCCGGCGGAACCGGTCACCGACCGCGGCGACGCCTCCGGCACCGGCTACTGGTCGGCCGCCACCGGCGAGTACCGCCCGGACCTGCTCGAGCTCGGCTTCGGCCGGACCATCGACGTCCCGCGCGTCGCGACCCCGAACGAGGCCACGGGCACGACGGCGACAGGCGCGGTCATCGCCCCCGGCACCGGCGACAACATGGGCGCCGCGCTCGGCCTGACCCTCGAGCCCGGCGACGTCGTCGTCTCGCTCGGCACCAGCGGCACCGCCTTCGCCGTCTCGGAGTCGCCGGTCGCCGACGCCACCGGCACGGTCGCCGGGTTCGCCGACGCCACCGGCCGGCACCTGCCGCTGGTCGCCACCCTCAACGCCGCCCGCGTGCTCACCGCCGCGGCGACGCTGCTCGGCACCGACCTCGCCGGGCTGGACCGGCTCGCGCTCGCGGCGGAGTCCGGCGCCGGGGGCCTGGTGCTGCTGCCCTACCTCGACGGCGAGCGCACCCCCGATCTCCCCGACGCCACCGGCTCGCTGGTCAACCTCACCCGTGCCGCCATGACCCCGCAGAACCTGGCCCGGGCCGCCGTCGAGGGCATGCTCTGCGGCCTCGCCGACGGCGTCGACGCGCTGGCCGCGCAGGGGGTCACCGTCCGGCGGGTGCTGCTCATCGGCGGCGCGGCGAAGTCGGCCGCCGTCCGCGCCGTCGCGCCGCAGGTGTTCGGCGTCCCCGTGGTCGTGCCCGCGCCGGGGGAGTATGTCGCGCTCGGGGCCGCCCGGCAGGCCGCCTGGGCGCTCTCCGGCGCCGCATCCCCGCCCGCCTGGCCGCTCGAGCTCGAGACCTCGGCCGAGCCCAGCGGCGACGGCGGCAGCCTGCGGGTCCGCGACGCCTACGCGGAGGCACGCACCCGGCTGCACGGCTGAACCCACCCACATCGGGCATGGTCGTGCCACCCTGGAATACGGGCATGCGCCGGCCGGTTATGGCGGGTACATTAGTTGACACGTCAACATCCGGCGAGAGGGAGTGACGGGAGATGCAGTTCGGGATCTTCACGGTGGGCGACGTGACCACCGATCCCACCACGGGGCGAACCCCCACGGAGCACGAGCGGATCAAGGCGACGGTCGCGATCGCCAAGAAGGCCGAGGAGGCCGGGCTCGACGTCTTCGCGACCGGTGAGCACCACAACCCGCCGTTCATCGCCTCGGCGCCCACGACGACGCTGGCCTACATCGGCGCGCAGACCGAGCGGATCATCCTCTCGACGGCGACGACGCTGATCACGACCACCGACCCGGTGCTGATCGCGGAGAACTACGCCAAGCTGCAGCACCTCACCGACGGCCGCGTCGACCTCATGATGGGCCGCGGCAACACCGGCCCGGTCTACCCGTGGTTCGGCAAGGACATCCGCGACGGCATCGCGCTGGCGGTCGAGAACTACGCGTTGCTGCACCGGCTGTGGCGCGAGGACGTCGTCGACTGGCAGGGCCGGTTCCGCACGCCCCTGCAGGGCTTCACGTCGGTGCCGCGCCCGCTCGACGGCGTGCCGCCGTTCGTCTGGCACGGCTCGATCCGCAGCCCCGAGATCGCCGAGCAGGCCGCCTACTACGGCGACGGCTTCTTCCACAACAACATCTTCTGGCCGATGTCGCACACCAAGCAGATGGTCGGGCTCTACCGCCGCCGCTTCGAGCACTACGGCCACGGCCCGGCCGACACCGCCATCGTCGGGCTGGGCGGCCAGGTGTTCATGCGCCCCAACTCGCAGGACGCCGTCCGCGAGTTCCGGCCCTACTTCGACGTCGCGCCGGTCTACGGCCACGGCCCGTCGCTCGAGGAGTTCACCGAGCAGACGCCGCTGACCGTCGGCAGCCCGCAGCAGGTCATCGACCGCTACGCCGCCATGCGCGACCACGTCGGCCACTACCAGCGTCAGCTGTTCCTCATGGACCACGCCGGGCTCCCGCTCGACGTCGTCCTCGAGCAGATCGAGATCCTCGGTACTGAGGTCGTGCCGGTGCTGCGCCGCGAGATGGCCACCGGCCGGCCCGCGCACATCCCCGACGCGCCGACGCACGCGTCGCTGGTCGAGGCTGCCGGCGGCGGCCGCGACACGACGGTGCACGCCGTCGACGACGTCACGGGCAAGGCCCCCGAGGCGGCGGAGGCCTCGCGATGACGACACCGGGGACGTCGACGCGCCGGGTGGCCGTGGTGTCGGCCGGGCTGCGCCAGCCGTCGTCGACCCGGCTGCTGGCCGACCGCCTCGCCGAGGCGGCGGGCACCCAGCTCGCCGCCCGCGGCGTCGACGTCGACCTGCGGGTCCTCGAGCTGCGCGAGTACGCGCACGACCTCACGAACCACCTGCTCAGCGGCTTCCCGAGCCCGTCGCTCGGCGAGGCGATCGAGGCGGTGACGACGGCCGACGGGCTGATCACGGTCTCACCGATCTTCACCGCCTCCTACAGCGGCCTGTTCAAGACCTTCTTCGACGTGGTCGACGCCGACGCGCTCGAGGGCATGCCGGTGCTACTCGGCGCCACCGGCGGGACGGAGCGGCACTCGCTGGCGCTGGAGCACGCGATGCGGCCGCTCTTCACCTACCTGCACGCGATCGTGGTCCCCACCGCGATCTACGCGGCCACCTCCGACTGGGGCGCGGAGCAGGCGGGCGACGGCGCCGGCGCGCCCACCGGGCTGGCGCGGCGCATCGAGCGGGGCGCCCGCGAGTTCGCCGACTTCGTGGCCGGCCGCGAACCCCGTCAGGCCGCCGACCCGTTCGCCGTCCCCACCCCGTTCGAGCAACTCCTCGCCGAGAACTGAGCCACCGCGGGCCCCGCCCAGGTTGATCTTGGAGCAACTGCGGGATCAATCGGGCATGTCGCCCAGCTATGGCGCCGTTACTCCAAGATCAACGTAGACTGGGGCGCGGGGTCGGGCTGGCTGCGGCCCGACGGGCGGACGGCGCGGTTCAGCTCATCGCGGCGGGGGTGGCCGACATGAGGTAGTCGACCTGGGCCGGCGCGAGCGCGTGGTCGATGACCATGACGGCGGCGCCGATGATGCCGGCGCGGTCGCCGGTGGTGGACTGCACGATGCGCAGGTCCTGGGTGGCCAGCGGCAGCGAGCGGCGATAGACGATCTCGCGGACGCCGGCGATGAGATGCTCGCCGGCCTGCGAGAGCGAGCCGCCGATGACGATGACCGACGGGTTGAACAGGCTCACCGCGGCGGCCAGGACCTCGCCGATGTCGCGGCCGGCCTGCCGGAGCAACTGCAGCGCCTCGATGTTGCCGCCGCGGGCCAGCGCCACGACGTCGAAGCTGGTGGAGGCCTGCATGCCGCGGGCGGCCAGCTTGGCCGCGATGGCGGCGCCGCTGGCGACGGCCTCGAGGCAGCCGGTGTTGCCGCAGCGGCAGACGATGTCGGCGCCGTGGGGCAGCTGCAGGTGGCCCATGTCGCCGGCCGCGCCCTGGGCGCCACGATGCAGCCGCCCGTCGCTGATGAGGCCGCTGCCGATGCCGGTGGCGACCTTGACGAACATCATGTGCGGGGCGTCGCTCCAGGCGACGTTGTGCTCGCCCAGCGCCATGATGTTCACGTCGTTGTCGACCAGCGCGACGACGCCGCCGAAGCGGTCCTGCAGGTAGCCCTGCACGTCGAAGCCGTCCCAGCCGGGCATGATCGGCGGGCTGACGGGGCGGCCGGTGGAGTGCTCGACCGGCCCGGGCAGCCCGATGCCGACGCCCAGCAGGTCGGCGGGATCGCGGCCGGCCTGCCGGATGAGCTCGTGGCCGGTGCGGTCGACCCAGTCGAGGACGGTCTCGGGACCGGCGGCGACCAGCAGGTCGTCGGCGGACTGGGCGAGCACCTGGGCGGCGAGGTCGGTGATGGCGAGGCGCGCGTGCGTGGCGCCGATGTCGGCGGCCAGGACGTAGCGGGCGTTGGGGTTGAACGCGAAGCGCGTGGGCGGCCGGCCGCCGGTGGAGGCGGCCTTGTCGGCCGGGCCGATGAGGTTGCTCGCAAGCAGCGCGTCGACCCGCTGGGTGACCGTCGAGCGGGCCAGCCCGGTCTCGGCGGCGAGCTCGGCGCGCGTGCGCGGCCGGCCGTCGCGCAGCAGCTGGAAGAGGGACCCCGCGGAGTACATCGAGGTGCCGTCTGGCTGGACGTATGCCGGCCGTGACGTCGTGACGCCTACGCCTTCGAGCATGGCACTAGTGAAACACACCAGACTTCTTCCTGTGCAACATCCGGAGATGCGGTAATCGTCGCGCAACTTTTGCTTGACGTGCGCGCAAAAGTGCCTCTAAGTTGCTCTGCCATGGCAGTGACTCCGATCACAGACCGCGAGGCCGGCGACGACCCCGTCTCGATCACGGGATACCGGGCGGCGATCGTCGGGACGGGCTTCATGGGCCGGGTGCATGCACGGGCGGTCCAGGTGGCCGGCGGCCGCGTGGTCGGAGCGGTCGGCTCCACGCCGGAGCGCGCGGTCGCGGCCCAGGGCGACCTGCAGGCGGACGCCGTCTTCGCGACCTTCGACGAGCTGCTCGACACGGTCGAGGTCGACGTCGTCCACGTCTGCACCCCCAACCACCTGCACGAACCGGTCGTGCTGGCCGCGCTCGCCGCCGGCAAGCACGTCGTCTGCGAGAAGCCGCTGGCCACGTCGTCGGCGGCCGCGGAGGCGATGACCGCCGCGGCGCGCGAGGCCGGCCGGGTCACCGCCGTCCCGTTCGTCTACCGCTTCCACCCGATGGTCCGCGAGGCCCGCGAGCGGGTCCGCGCCGGTGAGGTCGGAACCCTCTTCCTGGCCCACGGCAGTTACCTGCAGGACTGGCTGCTGCACCCGACCGATGACAACTGGCGTGTCGACCCGCACCTCGGCGGCCCGACCCGTGCGTTCGGCGACATCGGCTCGCACTGGTGCGACCTGCTCGAGTTCGTGACGCAGGAGCGGATCACCCGGCTGTCGGCGCAGTCGTCGACGGTGAACAAGCTGCGCGGCGTCGACACCCTGCGCAACGTCACCACCGAGGACGTCGTCGTCGTCCAGTTCGCCACCGCGGGCGGCGCCATCGGCTCCGTCGTCGTCAGCCAGGTCTCGGCCGGGCGCAAGAACCGGCTGCTGCTCGAGGTGTCCGGCTCGCGCGGGTCGCTCGCATTCGACCAGGAGAACCCGGAGCACCTGTGGTGGGGTGGCCGCGAGCGCAGCAGCCAGCTGGTCCGCGACCCCGAGACGCTCAGTGCACAGGCCGCGCGGTACGCCCGCGTCCCCGCCGGGCACGCCCAGGGCTACCAGGACTGCTTCGACGCGTTCGTCGCCGACACGCACGCGGCCATCCTCGGCGAGATGCCCGACGGGCTGCCCACCTTCGACGACGGCCTGCGTGCCGCCCGGCTGGCCGAGGCCGTCATGACCTCGGCCGCCGAGCGCGAGTGGGTGGAGGTGCGCGCATGAGCTCTGACGTGGTGAGCCCCGCCACGACGCTGCTGCGGATGAGCGGCATCGAGAAGTCGTTCCTCGGCGTGCAGGTGCTGCACGGCGTCGACCTCGACCTGCGCGCGGGCGAGGTGCACGCGCTCATCGGCGAGAACGGCGCCGGCAAGTCGACGCTGATGAAGATCCTCGCCGGCGTCTACCAGGCCGACGGCGGCACCGTCGAGCTGGACGGGCAGAGCGTGCGGTTCGAGCACCCGCTGCAGGCGCAGCAGGCCGGCGTGTCGACGGTGTTCCAGGAGTTCAACCTGCTGCCGGAGCGCACGGTGGCCGAGAACGTCTTCCTCGGCCGCGAGCCGCGCCGCAACCGGCTGGTCGACGCCGCCCGGATGAACACCGACACCCAGGCGCTGCTGGAGGACCTCGGGCTCACCTGGCTGCGGCCGGCGACGCGGGTGCGCTCGCTGTCGGTGGCCGGCCAGCAGATCGTCGAGATCGTCAAGGCGCTGTCCTACGACGCGCGGATCATCTCGATGGACGAGCCGACCGCCGCGCTGGCCGACGAGGAGGTGGAGCTGCTCTACCGTCTGATCGCCAAGCTCAAGGAGCGCGGCGTCGCCATCCTCTACGTGTCGCACCGGCTCAAGGAGATCTTCGACCTGTCCGACCGCGTGACCATCCTCAAGGACGGCGCGCTGGTCGACACCGTCGCGACCGCCGACATCACGTCCGACGAACTGGTCCGCAAGATGGTCGGCCGGCCGATCTCGAGCTTCTTCCCGGACAAGCGGCCGGGCACCGAGGCCGGCGACGTCCGGCTGGAGATCCGCCAGGGCGGCAACGAGCAGGTCGACGGCATCGACCTGACGGTGCGCGCCGGCGAGATCGTGGCGCTGGCCGGACTGCAGGGCAGCGGACGGACCGAGATCGCGCACGCGCTGTTCGGGGTCGACCGGTTCACCCGCGGCCAGGTGCTGCTCGACGGCCGGGTGGTCACGCTGCGCTCGCCGCGGCAGGCCGTCCGGTCCGGGCTGGCGCTGGTCACCGAGGACCGCAAGGGTGAGGGCCTGGTGCTCAACCAGTCGGTCGCGGCCAACGCGCGGCTGGTGCTCGACGCCGTCCTGCCGCGGCGCGCGTCGCAGGGCGCCCGGCGGATCCCGGGGATCCTCTCGTCGCTCGAGCTGGTCTCGCGCGGCAGCAGCCAGGAGGTGCGCTTCCTCTCCGGCGGCAACCAGCAGAAGGTCGTGCTGGCCAAGTGGCTGGCCACCGAGCCGAAGGTGATCGTGCTCGACGAGCCCACCCGCGGCATCGACGTGGGCGCGAAGGAACGCGTGTACACGCTCATGCGCGAGCTGTCGGCGCAGGGCGTGGCG
Source organism: Jiangella ureilytica (assembly GCF_004348545.1). Taxonomy (GTDB): domain Bacteria; phylum Actinomycetota; class Actinomycetes; order Jiangellales; family Jiangellaceae; genus Jiangella; species Jiangella ureilytica. Next base: position 53,856 of record NZ_SMKL01000009.1, read on the forward strand.
ATCCTGATGATCTCGTCGGAGCTGCCCGAGGTCATCGGCATGGCCGACCGCATCGTCGTCCTGCGCGACGGCCGCGTCGCCGGCGAGCTTCCCGGCGGCGTGGACGAGGAGACCGTCATGGCCCTGGCGACGGGGCATCAGGCGGACGAGAGGGGAGAGCCATGAGCCGCGCGGTCGCCGTCGCCGGGAGCACCCGCACCGCCCGCCGCCTCGGCGCCACCGAGCTGGTGTGGCTGGCGCTCGCCGGGGTCGTCGTCATCGGCGCGGTCCTGGTCGCCGTCGACGGCCACAACCTCTTCAGCACCGCGAACACCCGCGACATGCTGGCCCGCTCGAGCCTGCTCGGGTTCGTGGCCATCGGCCAGACGCTGGTGATCCTGTGCCGGTCGCTGGACCTGTCCGTCGGCTACGTCATGGCGCTGTGCAGCCTGATCGCCGCGACGACGATGAACGGCGACCCCGCCCGGGTGCCGCTGGCCATCGGCGCCGTGCTGGTGGTCGCCGCCGCGATCGGCCTCGCCAACGGCCTGATCATCTCCGTGCTCAAGGTGAACCCGTTCATCGCGACGCTCGGCGTCGGTCTGATCATCAAGGGCTACCTCGACACCGAGTACCAGGGTCCGGCCGGCGACGTGCCGAGCTCGTTCCAGCAGTTCGGCTACAGCCGCATCGGCCCGGTCCCGCTCTCGACGATCGTCATGCTCGCGGTCGCGGTGGCCGGCATCCTCTTCCTGCGCAAGACCCGCACCGGCTACCACATGTTCGCCGTCGGCGGCAGCGAGGACGTGTCGCGGCTCTCCGGCATCCGCACCGGCCGGGTGATCGTGACGGCGCACGTGCTGTGCGCGGTCGCCGCAGGCCTGGCCGGCCTGCTGCTGGCGGCCCGGTTCGGCACCGGCAGCGCGCTGGTGTACGACTCCGGCTACGACCTCGACTCCATCGCCGCGGTGGTGCTCGGCGGCACGCTGCTCATGGGCGGGCGCGGCGGCATCGGCGGCACCATCGCCGGCGTCCTGATCCTGGCCGTGCTCGACACCGTCTTCAACATCCTCGAGGTCGACCCGTTCTTCAAGGACGTGCTCCGCGGCGTGATCATCGTCGCCGCCGTCGCGATCTACGCCCGCCGGCAGATCGACCGGAAGGCCAGCCGGGTGCGGTTCGGGGGTGACGGCGGCAGCGGCGGATCCGCGCCACCCGATCCCGTCCCCGATGCGCCCGTCCCCGCCGGCTCGACGGGAGGGAACGCGTGACCGTCACGACCTCGCAGCCCACGCGGCGCCAGAGCGCCGGCGACCTGCTCGGCCGCCTCTTCGGCGGCGGCAGCGGGACGGTGTTCGCGCTGCTCATCGTCGTGTTCGCATGGATCTTCATCGTGAACCCGAGCTTCGCCGAGCCGCCGTCGCTGATGGCGTTCCTGAAGCAGGCCGCGCCGCTGATGATCCTGGCGATCGGCCAGTACTTCGTCATCGTGTCCGGCGAGTTCGACCTGTCCGTCGGGTCGCTGGTGGGCGCCCAGGTGGTCATCGCCGCGGCCCTGATCGACGGCGAGGAGGGCCGCACCGTCCCCGTCATCCTGCTGATGCTCGGGTTCGGCATCCTGGTCGGCCTGGTGAACGGGCTGATCACGACGCTGCTCAAGGTGCAGTCGTTCATCACCACCCTCGGCATGATGCTGGTGCTCTACGGCGCCATCCGGTTGTGGACCGGCGGCGCGCCCACCGGCGCCCTGTCCGAGGCGTTCCGCCAGCCCGGGCGCGGCGGCATCGACATGGCGGTCGTACGACAACTGCCGTGGGCGCTGATGATCCTGGCCGGGATCGTCATCGTCGCCGTGGCGGTCATGCGCAGCTCGTACGGCCGCACGTTGATGGCCACCGGCGACAACGAGCGGGCGGCCGCGTTCGCCGGCGTCCGGGTCTGGCGGGTCCGCACCCTGGCCTTCATCGCCTCCAGCGTCATGGCGACGCTCGCCGCGATCCTCATCGGCGGGTACGCCGGCGTCACCGCGCAGGTCGGCCAGGGCCTGGAGTTCACGGCGATCACCGCCGTGGTGCTGGGCGGCGTCGTGCTCGGCGGCGGAAAGGGCTCCGTCGTCGCCGCCATGGCCGGCGCCCTCACGCTCGAGGCGCTGTTCGTCCTGTTCAACCAGCTGAGCTTGCCGTCGACCATCAGGCCGGCGGTCCAAGGCGTGATCATCATCGCGGCCGTCGCGTATGCGGCTCGTGAGAGGGCGCGTCCCCGGCACCACCAGGAAGTCCCGTCCCAACAACAACCGAACGAAGCCTGACTCCGCCGAGGCACGCTTCTCAGCCGAGGCGGCAATGTCACTGTGATCGTCACCCAAGGAGGGGGAACGATGCGCACTACGCGCGCTCTACTGGCGGCAGCGGCTGCCGCGGCCCTGATGCTCGCGGCCTGCACGACCGACGAGCCGGCCGACACCGCGGCACCCGACGAGTCCGCCGCCGCCGAGGATCCGGGCGCCGAGGGCGAGGAGGAGCCGGAGCAGGAGACGGCCGACGGCGAGTTCTTCGTCCGCGCGGACTTCGAGCGCCAGCTCGCCCAGCGTGACGTCGAGCCCGAGGGCGATCCCGCCACGCCGTGGCTGCAGGCGATCGAGCCGGAGTACGTCGACACCGCGGAATTCGCGCAGGACGGCAACACGCTCTGCTTCTCCAACGCCTCGGTCAGCAACCCGTGGCGCGTCACCGGCTGGATCACCATGCAGCAGCAGGTCGAGGTGCTGCAGCAGCAGGGCCTGATCGGCGAGTTCCGGGTGTCCGACGCCGCCGACGACGACAACCAGCAGATCTCCGACATCCAGGCCTTCATCGACGCCGGCGACTGCAACGCGATCATCATTTCGCCGTCGACGACGGCGACGCTCACCCCGGCCGTCGAGGCGGCCTGCGCGAGCGGCGTGCCGGTCATCGTGTTCGACCGCGGCGTCAACACCGACTGCATGGTGACGTTCATCCACCCGATCGGCGGCTACGCCTACGGCGCCGACGCGGCGGAGTTCCTGGTCGAGAACCTGGAGCCGGGCTCGACGGTGCTGGCGCTGCGCATCCTGCCGGGTGTCGACGTGCTGGAGAACCGCTGGGCGGCGGCGCAGGAGATCTTCGCCGACAGCGAGCTGGAGGTGCTCGGCGACGAGTTCACCGGCGGCGACGGCGCGGAGATCAAGAACATCGTCACGCAGTACCTGCAGCGCGGTGAGGTCGACGGCATCTGGATGGACGCCGGTGACGGCGCCGTCGCGGCCATCGAGGCGTTCGAGGACACCGGCAACGACTACCCGGTCATGGCGGGTGAGGACGAGCTGAGCTTCATGCGCAAGTGGCAGGAGACCGGCATGACCGCCATCGCTCCCGTGTACTCGAACTTCCAGTGGCGCACCCCGATCCTCGCCGCGACCATGATCTGGGCCGGCGAGCAGGTGCCGTCGGAGTGGGTGCTCCCGCAGGACCCGATCACCGAGGCCGACCGCGACGACTTCCTCGAGCGCAACGCCGACATGCCCGCCCTGCACTACGCCAAGTTCGGCGGCGAGGACCTGCCGGGCTTCCCGGCGGCCTGGCAGGACCGTTGACCCGCTGACCGCACCCCGGTCGCCCGCCGATCACCGGTACGCCGCAGCGTGCCGGTGATCGGCGGGGCTCGGGGGAGAGGAGTCCCGACCGATGACCCGACGCTTCGGGGTCAACACCTGGGTGTGGACGTCGCCGCTCACCGACGCCGCCCTCGCCGACCTGGCGCCGCGGATCCGCGACTGGGGGTTCGACGTCGTCGAGCTGCCGGTCGAGAACCCCGGCGACTGGGACCCCGTCCGAGCGGCGAAGGTCCTGGGCGATCTCGGCCTGACGGCGGCGGTCGCGCTGGTCATGGGTGACGGCCGCGAGCTGGTCGCGACCGGCGCGGACACCGTCGCCGCCACCCGTGACTACCTGCGCCACGTCGTCGACGTCGCCGCGACGGTGGGAGCGCCGGCCATCGCCGGGCCGGCGTACGCGTCGGTCGGGCGGACCTGGCGGATGACGCCGTCGGAGCGGGCCGATCGCTACGCCGAGCTGCGCGACGGCCTGGGCCCCGTCGTCGAGCACGCCCGCGCCGCAGGCGTCACCGTCGCCGTCGAGCCGCTGAATCGTTACGAGACGAGCCTGATCAACACCGTCGACCAGGCGCTCGAGGCGATCGAGGGGCTCCCGGCCGACGGCATCGGCTTGGCGCTGGACGTCTACCACATGAACATCGAGGAGCAGTCCGTCACCGGGGCGATCGCGCGGGCGGCCGGCCGCATCGCGCACGTGCAGGTCTGCGCCAACGACCGCGGCGCACCGGGCGCGGACCACCTCGACTGGCCGGCGATCCTCGCCGCGCTGGATGCCGCGGGCTACACCGGCCCACTCGTCATCGAGTCCTTCACCGCCGACAACGCCACGATCGCCACGGCGGCCTCCATCTGGCGGCCGCTCGCCGCGAGCCAGGACGCGATCGCCGTCGACGGCCTGTCCTTCCTGAGAGGAGTGGTACCGCAGCCTGCCTGATCAGCAGTGTCCGACCGGACATTCCGGTCTCACCTGAGAAGCGAAGTTCGACCGTCGGCGCCGGCACGCCGCGGGGTTTCGAGAAGCAACGTCGCTCATTCCCTGGAGGAACCCCTCATGCTCGTGGCTCTACGCCAGCGATGGTCCCGGCTCATGGCCGTGGCGCTCGCCGCCGTGTTAGCGATACCACTCCTCACCGCACTCCCGTCGTCGGCCCATGAGGGCGAGCACGGCGACGAGGCACACGTCCTGATCTTCACCAAGACCACCCAGTTCCGGCACACCGAGGCGATCACGCAGGGCGTGCCGGTGCTGCAGGCGGCGTTCGAGGCGGCCGGCATCACCTCGGAGCACACCGAGGACTCGTCGATCTTCAACGACGAGGACCTCGCGCACTTCGACGCGCTGGTCATGTTCCAGGCGTCCGGCGACCCGTGGACGGCGGCCGAGAAGGCCGCCATGGAGCGTTACCAGCAGGCCGGCGGCGGCATCGTCGCCATCCACAACGCCGCCGACATGCGCGGCAACTACGCCTGGTGGGACACCCTCATCGGCTCGCTGATGCCGGGCCACGCGGCCACCGGCACCAGCCCGGGCCTGCCCGGCACCGTCCGCATCGAGGACGGCACCCACCCGTCGACGACGCACCTGCCGCAGCGCTGGGAGCGCGCCGACGAGTGGTACAACTTCTCGACCAACGTCCGCGGCACCGCGCACGTGCTGGCGACGATGGACGAGACGACCTACAACCCGGGCTCGAACGCCATGGGTTACGACCACCCGATCTCGTGGTGCAAGCCGTACGACGGCGGCCGAGCCTGGGTGACGGCCATGGGCCACTTCGGCGCGCACTACACGCAGGAGCCGGACTTCGTCCAGCACATCGTCGGCGGCGTGCAGTACGCCGCGGGCGTGGCCGAGGGCGACTGCGGCGGCACCGTGTGGGACCAGTTCGAGCGGGTGCCGCTGGACCAGAACACCAGCGCGCCGTACGCGATGGACGTCGCGCCCGACGGCCGCGTCTTCTTCACCGAGCTGGTCCGCGGGCAGATCCGCGTCTACGACCCTGCCACCCAGACGACGTCCACGGCCCTCACGATCCCGGTGTACTCCGGCGGTGAGGACGGCCTGCTGGGCATCGCGCTGCACCCGGACTTCGAGACCAACGGCCACCTGTTCGTCTACCACTCCAAGGCCAGCGCGAACGACTCCGACCCGGCGAACTTCATCAGCACGCTGTCGCGGTTCACCGTCGGACCGAACTCGCAGATCGACCCGGCGTCGGAGGTCGTCGTCCTCGAGGTGCCGGCCCGCCGGCTCCCCGACGAGCCCGGCCACACCGGCGGCGGACTGGAGTTCGACGCCCAGGGCAACCTGTACCTCGGCGTCGGCGACGACGTGAACCCGCACTCCGAGCCGTCGGGCGGCTACGCGCCGCTGTCCGAGCGCGAGGGCACCTTCCACGACGCCCGTGCGACGTCGGCGAACACGAACGACCTGCGCGGCAAGGTGCTGCGCATCCACCCGGAGCCGGACGGCAGCTACACGATCCCCGAGGGCAACCTGTTCCCGCCGGGAACGGAGCAGACGCGCCCGGAGATCTACGCGATGGGCTTCCGCAACCCGTTCCGGTTCTCCATCGACCCGGAGACCGGCGCGCTGGGCGTCGCCGACTACGGCCCGGACAACAGCCAGCCCAACGCGAACCGCGGCCCGGCCGGCATGGTCGAGTGGAACCTCATCAAGGAGCCCGGCTTCTACGGCTGGCCGCTGTGCATCGGCCCCAACGAGCCGTACCGCGACGTCGACTACACGACCAACCCGGTCACGGTCGGCGACTATTTCGACTGCGACAGCCCGGTCAACGACTCCGTCCGCAACACCGGCCTGACCGAGCTGCCCCCGGCGCAGGAGCCGGCGATGTGGTACGGCTACCAGACCTCGTCGGTCCCGGCGGTCATCCCGGCCGGCGGTGGGCTGGCGCCCATGGGCGGGCCGTTCTACGACTTCGACCCGGAGCTCGAGTCCGACACGAAGTTCCCGGAGTACTACGACGGCAAGCCGTTCTTCTACGAGTGGGCCAAGAACAAGATGTACTCGATCGACCTCAACGAGGAGTCGGGTGCGCTGGAGAAGATCAACCCGTTCCTGCCCGGTGAGCAGTGGATGGCGCCGATCGACTCGAAGTTCGGGCCCGAGGGTTCGATGTACGTGCTCGACTGGGGCGGCGGCTTCGGCCGCGACAACCCGAACTCGGGTCTGTACCGCGTCGATTACGTGTCCGGCTCGCGCTCGCCGGTGGCGCACGCGACCGCGACGCCCGACTCCGGCCACGCGCCGCTGACCGTTCAGCTGGACGGCTCCGGCAGCACCGACCCGGAGAACGAGGCGCTCACCTACGCCTGGGACTTCACCGACGACGGCACCGTCGACTCCACCGATGCGCAGGCGTCGTTCACCTACACCGCGAACGGCGTCTACAACGCCCGCCTGACGGTGACCGACCCGCACGGCAAGACCGGCACGACCACCGTGCCGATCACGGTCGGGAACACCCGCCCGGAGGTGGAGTTCGACCTGCCGCCGGACGGCGCGTTCTTCGACTTCGGCGACACCGTCGAATGGAACGTCGAGGTCACCGACGTCGAGGACACCGAGATCGCCGACGAGGACGTCATCATCCAGCCGGCACTGGGCCACGACGACCACCCGCACCCCGCCGACCCGCTCAGCGGGCGGACCGGCTCGGTGCAGACGGCGCTCGGCGGCGGCCACAGCGAGGACATGAACGTCTTCTACATCCTCAACGCCCGCTACACCGACAGCGGCGGCGCCGGCGGCATCCCGGCACTGGCGGGCGAGGACACGTCGCTGCTGTTCCCGCGGCAGCGCGAGGCGGAGTTCCACGATGACGCCGAGGGCGCCACCACGGGCCCGTCGCGCGACGTCGAGGGGCACGGCACCGCGGTCGCCGGCCAGAACGGTGCGTGGGTGTCGTTCGACCCGGTCAACCTGCTGAACGTCGACGCGCTCGTGCTGCGGGCGTCGTCGGTGACCGGCGGCCCGATCGAGCTGCGCCGCGACGCACCCGACGGCCCGCTGCTCGGCACCGGCCAGGTGCCTGCGACGGGGTCGTCCGCGTACGCCGACGTCAGCGTCGACGTCGACGACCCGGGTGAGAGCTTCACGCTCTACACGGTGTTCCCGGGTGCCGGCGAGCGGCGGCTGAACTTCATCGAGGCCGACGGCAAGGGCGCGGCAACCACGACGAAGCCGAAGGTGGCCATCACCGCTCCGACGCCGGCCGACGAGCTGGAGCCGGGCGAGATCCAGGTGACGGCCGACGCCACCGACGCCGAGAACACGATCACCCGGGTCGAGTTCTTCGCCGGCGGCGAGTCCATCGGCGTCGACACGGAGGCGCCGTACGAGGCCACCTGGACGGTGACGGAGGAGCAGCGCTACCAGCTGACCGCCGTCGCCACCAACGACCTCGGCGTCAGCACGACGTCGCGGATCGTCCAGGTCGAGGTCGGCGACCTGTTCGGCGACTGGCTGACGTTCTCGCACGCCAACGCGGGCGGCACCTTCGACCGTCCGGACACGAACACCTGGGTGATCGAGACCGGCGGCGGCAACATGTGGCAGGGCGTCGACGAGTACAGCGCCGTGTACCTGCCGGGTGCGGCCGGGGCGACCGGCGACCAGTGGACGGCGACTGCCAAGGTGGTCAGCCAGACCAACTCGAACAACTCCGCCAAGGCGGGGCTGATCGTCCGCAACGACGTCACGCAGCCGGGCGTCTCGCCGGGCTACGCGGCGATGACGATGCGCGCGGGCAACAGCTTCGAGTGGCTGCGCGACAGCGACGGCAACGGACAGCTCGACGCGAGCACCGGTGCCGGCACGCACGGGTACCCGGCGTGGGTGCGGATCGTCCGCGACGGCGACCAGTACACGTCGTACTGGAGCCGCGACGGCGAGACGTTCACCCAGGTGGGCGACCCCGTGACGCTGTCGGGCGCGGCCGACGTCCAGGACATCGGCCTGGCCGTCACCGCGCACAGCGGCACCGCCCGCACGACGGCGGTGTTCACCGACTTCGTGCTCGAGGACGGGCTGCCCGGCCCGGACCCCGAGCCGGAGGAGCCGCCGGTCTGCCTCGTCACCGGGACCGACGGGTTCGACGGCTCCGCGCTGGACGAGCAGCGGTGGACGACGGTGCGCAGCGCCGACGGCCTGCCGGTCTCCGTGGCCGACGGCGGCCTCGTCCTGCCCGTCGTCAACGGCGACATCAACGAGGACGTCGAGGGCCCGATCAGCTACGTCGGCCAGCCCGCCCGCGACGGGGCGTGGACCGTCGAGACCGAGGTCTCGCTGGCCCACACCCGCGAGTGGCAGCACGCCGGCCTGCTGATCCACGGCACCGACGACGACTACGTCAAGCTCGCGTTCACCCGCACCAACTCCGGCAGCCGCATCCTCGAGTTCCAGACCGAGGCCGGTGGCACCCGCACCTGGCACGCCAACGTGACGCTGCCGGCGGACTTCCCGTCGACGGCGCACCTGCGGCTGATCAGTGACGGGGAGCAGGTGACGGCGGCGTACTCGGCCGACGGGTCGTCGTGGACGGCCCTGGCCGGCGCAGCGCAGGTGATCGAGGGCTCGACGATCGGCCTGATGGCGGCCGGCGACACCGCGGCCCACGCCGTGAACGCGGTGTTCGACCACTTCACCATCACGCCGGACGTCGAGGACGACGGCCAGCGTGAACCGAGCGACGAGTTCGACGGCGCCGCGATCGACGGCTGCCGGTGGAACGCCGTGGTCCGCTACGACTCGTCGAAGGTGACGGTGGCCGACGGCCAGCTGCGCATCCAGACCCAGCCGGGCGACATCAACGGCGCCGCCAACGAGGGTCCGCGCAACTTCATCCTCCAGGACGTGCCGGAGGGTGACTGGACGATCGAGACGCGGCTGACGCCGACGATGCTGCACCAGTGGCAGCTGGCCGGCCTGATCGTCTACGGCGGCGATGACGACTACGTGAAGTTCGACGTCGTCGCGCAGAACGCTCCGGGCGCGGCGAAGGACCTGCACGCCGAGCTCGTCTCGGAGAAGGGCGGTCAGTTCGGCAACGGCGGCAACCGCAACATCGACATCCCGGAGACCAGCGAGAGCGGCTGGTTCTACCTCCGGATGACGAAGAGCGGCGACACCTACGCGGCCGAGATCAGCGACGGCGGGGTCAACTGGACCTCGCTGGGCGACCCGGTGACCAACGATGCCGAGCTCACCTCGTTCGGTCTCATGGCCATCGGCCCGCAGCAGACCCAGCCGGTCACCGTCGGGTTCGACTACTTCCGTGTCACCACGGACCAGCCGGACGCCACGCCGCCGGTCATCACGGTCGACGGGGTCGCCGACGGCGGCAGCTACGACCTGGCGACGGCGCTGGAGCTGACCGCCACGGCCACGGACGACGTGTCCGGCGAGGTGGCGGTGTCGCTGACACTGGACGGCGAAGCGGTGGAGAACCCGGCCACCGTCACGCCGGAGCTGGGCGCCCACACGCTGGTGGCCACGGCCACCGACGATGCGGGCAACGCCGCGGAGACGACCATCGCGTTCGAGGTCGTCGCCACGTTCGACGGCGCCCGGGCCTTGGTGCAGCGCTACCGCACCGAGGGCGCCGTCGGCCGGTCGCAGGCCATCCAGATGGACACCCACCTGGCCAACGCCGGGCGGCTGGCCGGGCAGGGCACGTCGGGCGCGGCCACGTCTCTGGACCGGTACCAGGCGATCGCCGAGGGGGTGACGGACGAGACCGCGCGCGGCTGGCTGCTGGCATACGCCGACGCGCTGCGGGCTCAGCTGTGACACCTCGCTGAAGACGTGCCGGGCGGCGGTGGTCATCGTCACCGCCGCCCGGCACCCAGCACCCACACTCGCGGCCGAGGCGAGTCACGAGGGAGCAAAGGGCGCACGTTCGTCGTTCGAGGAGGCACCGTTGCCACGCCATACGAGAAGCCCACGACCCCTGCTCAGATCCGCGGCCGTCGCCGCGGCGGGAGCACTGCTCCTGCCGCTCGGCGCGACCGCGACCGCAGCGGCACCGCAAGCCGGACCCGTCGCCGCCCAGGAGTTCGAGATCCTGCACGAGGGCGCGCACGTCCTCGTGTTCAGCAAGACCGCCGGGTTCCGGCACGACTCCATCCCCACCGGCATCGCGACCATCCAGGAGCTCGGCACGGAGAACGGCTGGGAGGTCACCGCGACCGAGGACGCGACCGCGTTCACCACGGAGAACCTCGCCCAGTACGACGTCGTCGTCTGGCTGTCGACCACCGGTGACGTCCTCAACGACGAGCAGCAGGCCGCGTTCGAGGCCTACATCGCCGACGGCGGCGGCTACGCCGGCGTGCACGCGGCCGCCGACACCGAGTACGACTGGGAGTGGTACGGCGGGCTGGTCGGGGCGTACTTCCAGTCGCACCCGCAGATCCAGCCGGCCACGGTCGTCGTCGAGGACCGCGTCCACCCGTCGACGCAAGGGCTGCCGGACCGGTGGGAACGCACCGACGAGTGGTACGACTACCAGGCCAGCCCGCGCGGCGACGTGCACGTGCTGGCCTCGCTCGACGCCGACAGCTACACCGGCGACGTCATGGGCGCCGACCACCCGATCGCCTGGTGCCACGACTACGCCGGCGGCCGGTCGTGGTACACCGGCGGCGGGCACACCCAGGAGTCTTACGCCGAGCCCGAGTTCCGCGCGCATCTGGCCGGCGGCATCGAGACCGCGGCGGGCGTCGCCGACGCCGACTGCGGCGCCACCGTCGCCGAGAACTTCGACCAGATCACGCTGGCTCGCGGGCCCGAGGAGATGGGCGAGCCGATGGGCGTCGCCGTCCTGCCCGACGGCAGCGCGCTGCACACGTCGCGCGACGGCCGCGTCTTCTACACGGCGGCGGCCGGCCAGACGACGGTGGCGGCGGACGTGCCCGTGTACGACTTCCGCGAGGACGGCATGCAGGGCATCGCCGTCGACCCGGACTTCGCCACCAACGGCTGGGTGTACCTCTACTACTCGCCGCCGCTGAACACGCCCCCGGGCGAGGTCGCGCACTCCAGCCTGGACCCGTCGGTCTGGGAGGCCTACGAGGGCCACAACAACCTGTCCCGCTTCACGTTCGCCGACGGCGAGCTGGACCTGGCGTCGGAGCAGGTGATCCTGCAGGTCCCGCAGGACCGCGGCAACTGCTGCCACCACGGCGGCGAGATCGACTTCGACGCCGACGGCAATCTCTACCTGTCCACCGGCGACGACACCGACCCGTTCGAGTCGAACGGCTACGCCCCGATCGACGACCGGCCGACCCGGGCGCCGCAGTTCGACGCCCGCCGCACGTCGGGCAACACCAACGACCTGCGCGGCAAGATCCTGCGCATCAAGGTCGAGGAGGACGGGTCGTACACCATCCCGGAGGGGAACCTCTTCCCGCCCGCGACGTCGGACCCGGAGCGCACCCGGCCGGAGATCTACGCGATGGGCTTCCGCAACCCGTTCCGCATCAGCGTCGACCAGGAGACCGGCGACGTGTGGGTGGGCGACTACGGCCCGGACTCCGGCGGCCCGAACCAGTACGGCCCCGGCGGCCAGGTCGAGTTCAACCGGGTCACCGAGCCGGGCAACTTCGGCTGGCCCTACTGCACCGGCCGGAACACGCCGGCCGAGACCTACGCCGACCGCGACTTCACCTCGTACTACGGCATCGACCCGAACACCGGTCAGCCGGACCCGAACGACGGTACCGCTGACCCCGTGGGCGCCAAGTTCGACTGCGCCGGCGGACCCGCCAACGACTCGCGGCTGAACACCGGGTTGCCGACGGTGCCGCCCGCCGTGGCCGCGTGGCTGCCGTACGACGGCGGGTCGGTGCCCGAGCTCGGCAGCGGCAGCGAGTCGCCGATGGCCGGCCCGGTGTACCGGTACGACCCGGCGCTGGAGTCGGAGACGAAGTTCCCCGAGTACTACGACGGGCAGTTCTTCGCCTACGAGTTCGGCCGCCGCTGGATCAAGAACATGTCGGTCGACTCCGAGACCGGCGGGCCGCTGCACATCGGCCCGTTCTCGGACTTCATGCAGAACACGCAGCTGATGGACCTGGAGTTCGGCCCCGAGGGGTCGCTCTACGTGCTCGACTACGGCACCGGGTTCTTCAACGGCGACGAGAACTCCGCGCTCTACCGCATCGACTACGTGGCCGGCACCCGGTCGCCGTCGGCCGTCGCCACCGCCACCCCGACGTCCGGGCTGGCGCCGCTGACCGTCGCGTTCTCCTCGGAGGGCTCCGCGGACCCGGACCCGGGCGACGTCCTGACCTACGCGTGGGACTTCCAGTCCGACGGAACCGTCGACTCCACGGAGCCGGCGGCGTCGTTCACGTACACCGTCAACGGTGAGTACACCGCGACGCTCACCGTCACCGACTCCGCCGGCAACGTCGGGGTCGCGACCGCGCACGTCGTCGTCGGCAACACCGCGCCGGTCATCGAGTTCGTGTCGCCCCCGAACGGCGGGCTGTTCACGTTCGGCGAGGAGATCGCGTTCGAGGTCAGCGTCACCGACCCCGACGGCCAGCCGGTCGACTGCGAGGACGTCGAGGTGACGTTCGCGCTCGGCCACGACCAGCACACGCACGGCGGCGAGAGCGTGACCGGGTGCTCCGGCACGATCGGCACCGGCACCGACGGCTCGCACGGCACCGACGACAACATCTTCGGGCTGCTGCTGGCCGAGTACACCGACACGCCGCCGTCGCCGGACACCGTCCCGGTCACGGGGACCGCCGAGCTCGTGCTGCAGCCGCGGCACCGCCAGGCCGAGCACTTCTCCGCGCAGAACGGCGTCCAGGTGGTCAGCCATGGCGGGGCCGAGGGTGGCGCCCGGGTCGGCTACATCGACCCCGGCGACTGGATCTCGTTCTCGCCGTACGATCTCGCGGGCACGCGGTCGGTGCAGATGCGAGTCTCGGCCGGCGGTCCCGGCGGTACCGTCGAGCTGCGGATGGGCGCCCCCGACGGCCCTCTCGCAGGCGTGGTGGAGGTGCCGCACACAGGCAGCCCGGACAACTACGTCGACCTCGACCCGGTCCCGTTGACAGACCCGGGCACGGGCACCGGCGAGCTGTTCCTGGTGTTCCAGGGCAACGGCGGCGGGCTGATGGACATCGACGCGTTCACGTTCAGCGCCGACGCTGCCGCGTGCGAGGACCCGGGCGCGGAGGTCGACCCGAACGACGAGTTCGACGGCACGTCGCTGGACCGGTGCCGGTGGACGACGATCCTGCGGCCGAACCCGGCCGAGCTCGCCGTCGCCGACGGCAAGCTGCGGATCGACGCCATCGAGGGCGACATGTTCGGCGGCAACACGTCCGCGGCCAACGTCGTCCTGCAGCCGATCGCCGACCCCGCCGCCGGCTTCGAGACGTCGACCCAGCTGGCACTGCCGGCCGGCGGCGACTACGAGCAGGCGGGTCTGCTGGTGCACGCCGGCGACCAGAACTTCGCCAAGGCCGTCCTCATCAACATCCCCGGTGAGGGCTGGCGGTTCGAGTTCGGTCTCAACCAGGGCGGGCAGGCGGAGTTCGACGCTGCGCTGGACCGGTCCGGGCCGCTGCCCGCGGGCATCAACGAGAACGCGCACGTGAAGATCGTCAGCAATGGCGCCACGCTGACGGCGTTCTGGTCGGCCGACGGCGAGGAGTGGACCGCGTTCGGGCGGCCGCGCCCGGCGTCGGGGCTGCCGTCACCGAAGGTGGGGCTGGCCGCGTACAACGGCATCGGCCAGCCGGCGACGTTCGAGCACTTCACGTTCGGCGAGGCACCCACCGTCCAGTGCGACCCGACCGACCCGGGGGCGGGCTACCAGAGCCTGTTCGACGGGACGGCGGACAGCCTGGCGCCGTGGCGCATGGCCGGTCCGGGCGGGTTCCTGCACGCCGACTGCGAGCTGGTCTCGTACGGCGGGCTGGGCCTGTACTGGTACGACCAGGCGTTCGGGGACTACTCGCTGAAGCTGGACTGGATGATGCCGGGCGACGACAACTCCGGCGTGTTCGTCGGGTTCCCGAACCCCGGCACCGACCCGTGGCTCGCCGTGAACCAGGGCCACGAGATCCAGATCGACGCCACGGACGCGCCGGACCGCACGACCGGTGCGGTGTACGCGTTCCAGAGCGCCGATGTCGCGGCCCGCGACGCCGCCCTGAACCCGCCGGGTGAGTGGAACGAGTACGAGATCGTGGTGCAGGGCGACCGGATCCGGGTGTACTTGAACGGTGAGTTGATCAACGACTACACCGACACCGACCCGAACCGGATGAACCAGCCCAGCTTCGTCGGCATCCAGAACCACGGCAACGGCGACGACGTGTACTTCCGGAACATCCGCATCCAGGAGTTCACGTTCGAGTCGGCGGCGGGGCTGGTCGCGGACCACTACGCGGCCGGCGCGCTGAACCGGCAGCAGGAACGGCTGCTGCGGCAACACCTCTCCATGGCCGCGCGGCTGGCCGAGGACGGCCAGACGGCGCAGGCCGAACGGTCCCTGGACCGCTATGGTGCCGTCGCGTCCGATGTCGAGGACGCAGCGGTTCGCACCGAGTTGCTCCGCATGGGCGACGCCCTGCGCGCGCAGCTGTAACCACCAGAGAAGGAGACGTCACCGTGCAAGCTCAACGTCCTGGGAACGTGGCGAACCGACGCGACGAGTCACGGAGACCGAGTGCGCGCGGCGGACGGGGGACCGGTGCCGGCCGGTCCTCGTCCCCGGCGCCGGGGCAGCAGCACCCGCCCCGGCGCCGGGGGTTCTGGATCGCGGTCGCGGCCGTCCTCGCCGCCGTCAACATCGTGCTGGCCACTCTGGTCCTCACCGGCGGCGACGATTCCGGAGGCGATCCGGTGGCCGAGCGGGTGGCCGAGCTGGAGGCCCAGGAGGAGGATCGCCACGTCGAACTGGTCGCCGAGCTGACCCAGCAGACCACCGCCGCGCACAGCGGACTGCTCCCGGTCATCGAGGGCCTGCACGCCGTGGTGCCCTCCGGCGGGACGGCGGCGGTGTCCGCCTCGGCCACCCCGGCGGCCTGGCACAGCGCCGTCGGCGCCGCGATCGGCACCTTCGGCGAGCCGCCCTCGGGATCGACGGAGTTCAACACCGCCCGCAACGGCCTGCTGCTGGCGATCGACCTGCTGGGCTCGGCGGCGACGGCCTACGAGGCCGCCGTCGCCGCCCCGGCCGGGCCGCAACAGGAGGAACTGCTCGAGCTGGCCGGGCGGCTGCGCGACCAGGCCGTGGCCGCCTGGTCCGTGGCCGCCACCCAACTCGACGTCCTCAACATCGACGCCGGCTACGGCCACGTCCACATCACCCTGCCGTCCCGCCCCGGCGAAGAGGTCGATCCCCACGGCGGCGTCGGCTTCGAACCGCAACCGGAGGACCACACAGACCACGACTGAGCGTGGGTCGTGGGGTGGGGTGGTGTTCCCCCGTCCCCCTGCTGCCCATCCTCTTAGCCCCGGACGGTCGCCTCAAGCGGACCCTGGTGGCGCTTCGCGCCGTGGGGTCCGCTTGACCCGCCCGTCCGGGGCCTAAAAACGGGCAGCTATCAGGGGGACGGGGGAGTCTGGCGACGGGTGCGGGGTCCTGGCGGCCTGTTGGTGTCCACGTGGTGGGATTTGGCGGTGTTCGCGGGGCCATCACGAGGTTCTCTGCCGCTTCACGAGGCCTGCATGCCTGGTGAAGCGGCAGAACGCCTGGTGATGTAGCGGATCGCCGATGATCACCGCGGTGCTCATCCCGGCGAACCGGGACGAAACGGGCACGCGGACCGGCGAGGCGTGCCCAGGGTCTCCCCGTCCCCCTGATAACTGCCCGTTCTTAGGCCGCGGGTGCACGGGTCAAGCGGACCTCAAGGGCGCGCAGCGCCCGCCGGTCCGCTTGAGGCGTGTGCGCGCGGCTAAGAGAATGGGCAGCAGGGGGACGGGGAGCCCACCTCAACACCCCGGCGAAACCCCATCACCCCGACAACCAGCCGAACGGCGAGACGACCGCGTTCGACATGGGAGACACTTTCGCGGTAGGGCGGCGAAAGTGTGGCACGATTGCGCCATGGCGCACACGCTCGCCGGCAGGCCGGAAACGGCGACGCAGGCGAAAGTCCTGAAGCTGCTGCGCGACGAGGGCCCGTTGTCGCGGGTCGAGCTCGCCGACCGGCTCGGAGTCTCGCGTACCACCATGGCCAGCGAGGTCAGCCGGCTCACGGAGCTCGGGCTGGCCGAGGGCGCCGGCCCCGCGGCTAGCAGAGGTGGACGCCGATCGACCCTCGTCGACCTCTCCTCTGACGTGCGCTTCGTCGGGGTGGCCATCGGGGCGACGACGGTGTCGGTGGCGCTGACCGACGGGCGGCTGACGGTGCTCGGGCAGCGGTCGGTCGACATGGACGTGCGCCTGGGCCCGGAGCCGGTGCTGGCCCGCGCCCTCGAGCTGACCCACAAGGTGCTCGCCGAGCACGGCGTCACCCGCCCGGCCGGCGTCGGCGTGGGGGTGCCCGGGCCGGTCGACTTCCACGGCGGCATGCCGGTCTCGCCGCCCATCATGCCGGGCTGGGACGGCTACCCGGTCCGCGATGCCCTGGCGCGCGAGCTGGGCTGCCCGGTGCTGCTCGACAACGACGTCAACGTCATGGCGCTGGGCGAACAGCACTCCGGCGTCGCGAAGGCGGCCCGCGACTTCCTGTTCGTCAAGATCGGGACGGGCATCGGCTGCGGCATCGTCGTCGACGGGCAGCTGTACCGGGGCGTCGACGGGTGCGCGGGCGACATCGGGCACATCCGGGTCGAGGAGTTCGGCCCCACGTGCGCGTGCGGCAACACCGGCTGCCTCGAGGCGTTCTTCGGCGGCGCCGCGCTGGCCCGCGACGCCCTGGCGGCGGCCCGCGGGGGCCGGTCGCCCGCGCTGGCGTCGCTGCTGGCCGAGAAGGGCGAGCTCACCGGCGCCGACGTCGCCGCGGCGGTCACCATGGGCGACCCCTACACCGTCCAGATGATCCGCGACGGCGGCCACCGCGTCGGCTGGGTGCTGGCTAGCCTGGTGTCGTTCTTCAACCCCGGCCTCATCGTCATCGGCGGGCGCGTCGCCCGGCTCGGGCACCCGCTGCTGGCCGAGATCCGTGGCGTGGTCTACCGCCGCTCGCTGCCGCTCGCCACCGGCAACCTCCCCGTCGTCCTCAGCGAGATGGGCGACGACGCCGGCGTGGTCGGCGCGGCGGCGCTCATCAGCGACGCGATTTTCGCCGCGCCCTGATCGGGCCGCTGTCGATTCCGTCGCGGCAGGTCACGCCGCATTCGATGAGAACCGTGTTACTTCGCTCGTGAACTTGCGAAAGTACATCGGAACCTCTTGACCGCGGTTTCCCGTGACGTCTAGTTTGCCTGATCAACGGCGGTTCGCGCCGTTGTCTGCGCGTTCGTCAGGGCCGGCGTCGGGGAGGAGGGGGGCATGCCGCGCCTGCGCGCCCATCCCGTCACAGATCCCCGCCCATCCGCGGGTCGATCGGCTCAACGAGGAGTACGAGATGGCACGTCCCGAACTCAACCGCCGCCAGTTCCTGGGCGCCGTCGCCGGCACCACGATGGCGGTCACCGCGGCCCAACTGGCCGCTCCGTCCGCCGCCGGTGCCGCCAAAGGCATGCTGGTGCCGCCCGGCAAGATCGGCATCCAGCTGTTCACGATCCGCAACCTGGTCTCCTCGCTCGGCTTCCGAGTGGTCTTCGAGGAGCTCGCCCGCATCGGCTACAAGAACGTCGAGTTCGCCGGCTACAGCTCCCCGGCCGAGCCGGGCATCACCGTCCAGCAGATCCGGCAGCTGCTCGACGACAACGGGCTCGTCGGCATCGGCAGCCACGTCAGCCTGAACAACTTCCGGAACAATCTCCAGCTCGAGCTGGACCGGGCCGAGATCCTGGGCCTGCCGTTCATCGGCACCGCGAACGAGCCGGTCACGGCGGCCAACCGCACGGTCGCCGGCTACCAGGCCGCCGCCGCGGAGTTCAACGCGTTCGGCGAGGCGGCAATGGCCCGCGGTCTGCGCTGGTACCAGCACAACCACCAGAACGAGTTCCGCATGGCCGCGGACGACCCGTCCGTGCGCCTCTACGACGTGCTGCTGGCCGAGACCGACCCGAAGCTCGTCTACCTCGAGATGGACATCTACTGGGCCTACGTCGGGCAGCACATCGCGCCCGGGTTCGACCCCATCGACTACGTCGTCGGCAACCGGCTGCGCTACCCGCTGTTCCACGCCAAGGACGGCCGCCGGTCCACGTCGGCGAACGGCTACGACATCGTCGAGTTCGGCGCCGGCGACATCGACTTCCAGCGGTTCTACAGCTCCATCGGCTCTCGCGGCCGGCACTGGTCCCTGTGGGAGCAGGACAACGCGCCGAACACGCCACCGGCCGCCGGCGGCGCGATCGGCGCGGCCGAACGCAGCTACGACGCCATCTACGAGCTGCGCGGCTGACCGCCGCCGTCGCCGTCGACGAGAGGACACCACGAGACCATGCGCCGCATCCGCAGCACGCTGATGTCACTGCTCGCCGCCGCCCTGCTGCCCGTCGCCGTCCTCGCGGCCACGGGCAGCAGCGCCGTCGCGCACGAGGGCCACGACCACGAGGCCGACGATCCCGCGCTCCACTGGGACAACTACGAGAAGATCCTGCTCAGCAAGGAGACCGGCGAGCCGATCGACCTCGCCGTCCTGCCGGACTCGCGGATCCTGCACACCGCCCGCAACGGCGCCGTGCGGCTGACCGACCCGGCCACCGGCATCACCCGCATCGTCAACACCATCGACGTCTACACGAACTCCGAGGACGGTCTGCAGACCATCGCGATCGACCCGGACTTCGAGACGAACCAGTGGGTGTACCTGCTCTACGCGCCGCGCGTCATGGAGGCGCCGTACCCGGAGACGACGCCGTCGGGCAGCGCCCCGACCTCGCTGCCGGCCGGCGAGACCGAGAGCTACTGGGACCGCTGGAAGGGCTACAACGTGCTGTCCCGGTTCAAGTGGGACGAGGCCACCGACTCCCTCGATCTGTCCACCGAGCAGCAGATCATCAAGGTCGAGGCGCAGCGCGGCCAGTGCTGCCACGTCGCCGGTGACATGACCTGGGACGCCGACGGCAACCTCTACCTGTCCACGGGCGACAACACCCCGGCGAACACACCGGGCGCCAACGGGATGGCGCCGAACAACGACGCACCCGGCATGAACCCTGGCCTCGACGCCCGTCGCGGGGCCGGCAACACCAACGACCTTCGCGGCAAGATCCTGCGTATCACCGTCCAGGAGGACGGCTCGTACACGATCCCGGAGGGCAACCTCTTCGCGCCCGACACCGAGGGCACGCGGCCGGAGATCTACGTCATGGGCGTGCGCAACCCGTTCCGCATCGACTACGACCTCGAGACCGGCGCGCTGGTCTGGGGCGACTACGGTCCCGACGCCGGCGCCCCGAACCCCGACCGTGGCCCCATGGGCTACGTCGAGTGGCAGACCACGCGCCAGCCGATCAACGGCGGCTGGCCCTACTGCCACGGCCCGAACGCCAACTACAACGAGTGGAACTTCGCCACCGCCACGCCTGGACCGTGGTTCGACTGCGAGGCGGGGGCCGAGAACAACTCGCGCTGGAACACCGGCCTCGACGTCGTCCCGCCGGCCACCGCGCCGCACCTGTACTACGGCGACAACGCAAGTCACCAGCCGTGGCCGGAGCTGACCGACCTCGGTGGCGGCGGCCAGGGCCCCATGGGCGGGCCGGTGTACCGCTTCGACCCGGACAACCCGTCGCCGGCGAAGTTCCCGCAGTTCTGGGACGGCCACCCGTTCTTCGCCGAGTTCTCCCAGGACTACGTCGCGGTGTTCGACCTCGACCTGGCCACCAGCGGCCCGGTCACGGACATCATCGACTTCCTGCCGAACGCGCACCTGAGCCACGTCGGTCAGCCGATCTGGGACAACGTCATGGACATGGAGTTCGGTCCGGACGGCTCGCTGTACGTGCTCGAGTACGGTGACGGCTTCTTCCGGCAGAACCCCGACGCCGGGCTGTACCGCGTCGACTACGCGGAGGGCAACAAGTCGCCGCAGGCGCGGTTCACCGCCGACCCGATCTCCAGCAGCGAGGCGCCGCTGACGGTGTCGTTCGACGCCTCGGCCTCGGCCGACCCCGAGGGCGCCGCGCTGACCTACGAGTGGGACTTCGACGGCGACGGCACCTTCGACGCCACCGGCGTCACCGCGTCGCACACCTACACCGAGCTCGGGCAGTACTACGCCGCGCTGCGCGTCACCGATCCGTCGGGCAAGTTCGGCGCGCGGGCCACTCAGGTCACCGTCGGCAACGTGGCGCCGACCGTGTCGCTGGACACGCCGGACGGCGGGTTCTTCGACTGGGGCCAGGCGGTCGCCGTCGCGGTCTCCGTCGACGACCCCGAGGACGGCACCACGCCGACCTGCTCGCGGGTGACCTGGGCGTTCGGGCTGGGGCACGACCTGCACGCCCACCCGCTCAGCCAGGGCACCGGCTGCACGTTCGGCGTCCCGACGCCGGCCGACGCACAGGAGCACGGCGAGACCGAGAACATCTACGGCGCGCTGGTGGTCGGCTACACCGACAACGGCCACCTGGGCGTCCCGCCGGCCCGCGGCGAGGCGTCGCTGCTGCTGAACCCGAAGACGCAGCAGGGCGAGTGGTTCGACGCCAGCCAGGGTGTCGAGATCACCGACGACGCGGCGGCGCGCGGCCTGCGCAAGGTGACGTCGTTCGACGCCGGCGACTGGATCGCCTTCGACCCGGTGAACCTGGCGAACATCGACAGCATCGTCGCGCGCGCCTGGGGACGGGGCACGCTGCACCTGCGCTGGAACGACCCGAAGGCGCCGCCGTTCGCGCAACTGTCGTTCCGCAACCGCACCGGCTGGTTCGAGGTCGAGCAGGCCCTGTCGAACGCGCCGGCGGGGTCGGGGCGGCTCTACCTCACCTCGACCAGCGGCTTCGACCTCGACGAGGTCCGCTTCGTCGGCGACGGCGTCGCCGACGTCACACCGCCGACGGTGTCGCACTCGCTCAACCCGGCAACGCCGACGGGCAGCAACGGCTGGTACACCGGCGACGTCGCGCTGACCGTGAACGCGACGGACAACGGCACCGTCGCCAGCCGGCAGCGCTCGCTGGACGGCGGGGTCACCTGGTCGAACGCGAACAACCCCTTGACGATCACCGCCGAGGGTGCCACCACCGTGCTCTACCGGGCGACCGACAGCGGCGGCAACGTGTCCGCCGTCGGCTCGGTGACCGTGCGGATCGACAAGACCCCACCGGTCGCGTCGATCGGCGGGGTGGCCGACGGGTCCAGCCACGCGGCCGGCGGCACCCTCACGCCGTCGTTCAGCGGGTCGGACGCGGTCTCCGGTCTGGCCTCGGTGACGGGGACGCTCGACGGGGTCGCGCTGGCGTCCGGTTCCGTGGTGCACCTGTGGACGCTGCCGGTCGGGTCGCGCACACTGGTGGCGACGGCGACCGACGTGGCCGGGCGGCAGGCGACGGCGACGGTGTCGTTCACGGTCACGACCTCGCTGGCCGATCTCGCGGCGATCGTCGACCACTACGACGGCGCGGGCGTCCTGACGACCGCGGGGGAGAGCCGGCTGCGGCTGCACCTCGACGCCGCCATCCGCCACGCCGACGCCGGCCGCGACGACAGTGCGGTTCGGTCGCTGGACCAGTTCCTGGCGGCCGCCCGCAGTTCGATCTTCGTCACCGACGCCGGCGCACGAGCCGTCCTCACCCACCACGGGGAGGTCTTGGTCGCCCAGCTGAACAGCTGAGCAGGGAGAAGGGCAGCCGGTGGGCCGGCGCGGACCGGCCCACCGGCGCTTCTCCATGATCATCGACGATCGACCCCGCCATGGTGTGGTCGATCACCGATGATCATGGTGCGTTGACCGGTGCCGGAGCGGTTGTTCCGTGGCGACGGCGTCAGGACGGTCGAGAGGTGGGCCGGCCCTCAGCCCTGGCGTGTCTCGGCTCGGTGTGGCCGCTGTCCACGACGCCCGTGATCGTCGGCGATTGCTGGCGTCAGGACACCGGGCGATCGCCGATGATCAAGGGGAGGGCGCGGCGCTCCCGTCACTTTCGTCGGCTTGACGCGGAGATTGCACGCTTTGTGACGAAACACTTTCAAACGTCTTGACATGGTGGAAACATGACGTTTATCTGAGGCCTTCCGAACCGTGATCGGAGGGCAGCATGCGCAAAGCCGTAGTGATGGCGGCGGGGACGCTCGTCGCGTCCACGCTCGTCGCGGCACCGGGGTTGGCGGCGAACGGAGCACCCGCCGTCCCAGAGGCGGCACCGCCGGATTCGGCGTTCGACAAGGTCACTCTGAACGACACGCCCGGTGAGCCGATGGACCTGGTGGTCCTGCCGGACGGCCGGGTACTGCACACCACCCGCGCCGGCGAGGTGTGGCTGCACGACCCCGAGACGCGGCTGAACACGCTGGCCGCTGACATCCCGGTCTATGAGCACGACGAGGAGGGGCTGCAGAGCATCGCGATCGACCCGGGGTTCGGGAAGACCAACGACTGGATCTATCTCTACTACTCCCCGGTGCTGGACACTCCGCTCGACGACCCGGACACGCCGACCGTCAACGAGGGTGACGCGCCGTTCGACGGCACGCCGGCGGACTGGGAGCCGTTCGAGGGGCACATCACGCTGGCGCGGTTCGAGCTGGTCGGCGATCAGATCGACCTGTCGACCGAGCAGCACATCATGGACGTGCCGGTCGACCGCGGCATCTGCTGCCACGTCGGCGGCGACATCGCGTTCGACGCCGCCGGCCACCTCTACCTCGGCACCGGCGACGACACCAACCCGTTCGAGTCCGACGGGTTCGCGCCCATCGACGAGCGGCCGACCCGCAACCCGGCCTTCGACGCGCAGCGCACGTCGGCCAACACCAACGACCTGCGCGGCAAGGTGCTGCGGATCGTCGTCGGCGAGGACGGCGGCTACTCGATCCCCGAGGGCAACCTGTTCGAGCCCGGCACCGAGGGCACCCGGCCCGAGATCTACGCGATGGGCCTGCGCAACCCGTTCCGCCTCGACGTGCAGCCCGAGACCGGCGCCGTCTACGTCGGCGACTACTCGCCCGACGCGGGTGAGCCCGACCCGGCGCGCGGCCCGGCCGGCCAGGGCAAGTGGACGGTCATCAGCGAGCCGGCCAACTACGGCTGGCCGTACTGCGCGACGGCGGAGCTGCCCTACGTCGACTACGACTTCGCCACCGGCACGTCCGGCGAGCCGTTCGACTGCGCGGCCCCGGTCAACGAGTCGCCGCACAACACCGGCCTCAGGGAGCTGCCCCCGGTCACGCAGCCGGACATCTGGTACGGCTACGACGAGTCCGCCGAGTTCCCCGAGCTCGGCACCGGCGGCATCGGTCCCATGGGCGGCCCGGCGTACGACTTCGACCCGCGCGACACCCGCGGCCGCACGCCGATCGCCTGGCCGGAGTACTACGACGGCGTCCCGCTGGCATACGAGTGGACCCGCGACTGGATCAAGGGCATCCACCTGGACGAGAACGGCGACGTCGTCTCCATCGAGGACTTCATCCCGTCGATCGTCACCGACAACCCCATGGACCTCGAGTGGGGCCCCGACGGCGCCCTCTACGTCCTCGAGTACGGCGACGGCTACTTCGCCGAGAACCCCGACGCGCAGTTGTCGCGCATCGACTACATCGGCGTCGGCGGCAACCACTCGCCGGTGCCGAAGGTGGCGGCCGACGTCACCGAGGGGCACGCGCCCATGGCGGTGCAGTTCTCCAGCGCCGGCACGGCCGACCCCGACGGCGACCGGCTGCGGTACGAATGGGACTTCGACGGCGACGGTAGCGTCGACTCGCGGCTGCGGAACCCGTCGTTCACCTACGAGGAGAACGGCCTGTACCACGCGACGCTGAAGGTCACCGACCTCGGCGGCAAGCACCGTGGCAAGACGGCGTCGGCCGAAATCGACATCATCGTCGGCAACCTCACGCCGCAGGTCGAGTTCGTCACGCCTCAGACCGGCGACACGTTCGCCTTCGGCGACCAGGTTCCGTTCGAGGTGCAGGTCACCGATGACGCGCCGGTCGACTGCTCGCGCGTACGCGTGACCTACATCCTCGGTCACGACGAGCACGGCCACCCGCAGACGACAGCCGTCGGCTGCAGCGGCACGCTCCTGACGACGCTGCCGGGGGGCCACGACCCGGGCGACGGCCTGACCGGCGTCTTCAACGTGACGTACACCGACGATCCGGGTGAGGGCGTTCCCGCCCTGAGCGACAGCGCGGAGGTGGTGCTCACCCCGGAGGGCTGACGTCCTGATCGTCCGGACGCGCACGCCGGCCGGGTTCCCGTCCACGGGGCGGGAACCCGGCCGGTCCGTTTCCACCCGGCCGTGCTGTTGAAACGGTCAACTTTGTCCAATGAAAGTCGGAAGTCCAACGCGAGGATGCGCCAAACATCGGTTTGCTGCTGACCCTTCTGTCGTCCGGTCGCCGGATGTTGCCGAACCGTGACCTCACGGATGTGAGCGCTCACGGACGCGCCGGAGTTTGTTGGCCGACCTGGTCAAACTGCAGCTCAGGGATTATTTGGCCTGGTATGGACCGGATCGCCGAACCGCTCTGCACCGCCCACGGCTCGGGGCCGGCGCCGTCATGTCATCGGCTGGTCACCCGAAGAAACTCGTTCGTAACCCTTGACCTTGAGTGGCCGCGCTTCCTAGTTTGTTGTCCCATCCGACGAACACTCGTGACGCAGGTCACGCAGCGAGAGGGGGCGCGCATGAGTGACAGCTCCGCGCCCGCCGATCAGGTGTTCCTGCGCCGCCACAACCTCGCGATGGTCCTGCGCGACCTGCGCGACGCGGGCCCGCGCTCTCGGGCGCGCATCGCGGCCGACACCGGGCTCAACAAGGCCACCGTCTCCAGCCTGATCGCCGAGCTGGCCGAGCTGGGCCTCGTGCGCGACGGCGTCGTCGAGCGCGGCGGCGGGGTCGGCCGGCCCGGGCAGACCGTCGAGATCGACGGGCGCATCTGCGGCCTGGGCGCCGAGGTCAACGTCGACTACGTCGCGGTCCTCGTGCTCGACCTGCGCGGCGAGGAGGTCAGCTACGTCCGCACCCCGCTCGACGTCCCGCGCCTGGGCGTGGACAGCACGCTGGACGAGCTCGCGGCCGTCATCGCGGCCGCCGTCGACGACGCCGCGGCCCGGGGGCACGACGTCGCCGGCATCACGGTCGGCATCCCGGGCATGGTCGAGACCGCGCCCGGGGTGCTGCGGCACGCCCCCAACGTCGGCTGGCGCGAGGTGCGCATCGCCGACGAGCTCGCCGCCCGCCTCGCCGGCCCGGCCGCGATCATCCGGGTCGACAACGACGCCAACCTCAGCGCGCTGGCCGAGTACACCATGGGCACGTCGGCCGGCACGCTCGACCTCGTCTACGTCACCGGCGAGACCGGCGTCGGCGGCGGCGTCATCTCCGACGGCGTGCTGCTGCGCGGCACCGAGGGCTACGGCGGCGAGATCGGGCACATGCCCATCGGCGACCCCGCCCACCGCTGCGGCTGCGGCAAGCTCGGCTGCTGGGAGACGTCGGTCGGGCTGGCGGCGCTGCTGCGCGAGGTCGCCGACCCCGACGACCCCGTCACCGACCCGTCCGTCGACCTCGAGGTGCGGCTGGCCGAGATCCGCCGCCGCGCCGCCCTGGGCGACGGCCGCACGCTGCGCGGCATCGAGGCGGTCGGCACCGGTCTCGGGCTGGGCGCTGCCATCCTGGTCAACCTGTTCAACCCGCGGGTCATCGTGCTCGGCGGCTACTTCGCCGAGCTGGGTGAGTTCTTCCTGCCGGTCATGGAGACCGAGCTCGACAAGCGCGTCGTCGCCCCGGCCCGCGGAGGCTGCCGCATCGAGCTGTCCTCGCTGGGGTTCACGGCTGCCTGCCGCGGCGGCGCGCACGTCGCACTCGACGCCGTGTTCACCGACCCCGCCGCGGTGGGAACGGCGGCTGCCGACCCCGTCCCCACCCCAATCCCCGGAGGTATGGCGTGAGCGACCCGTTGCTCCAGATGAGCGGCATCGTCAAGGCGTTCCCCGGCGTGCGGGCGCTCGACGGCGTCGACCTCGAGGTCCGCGCCGGCGAGGTGCACTGCCTGCTCGGCCAGAACGGCGCCGGCAAGTCGACCCTGATCAAGGTGCTGTCCGGCGCCCACCAGCCCGACGAGGGCGAGATCCGCTGGCAGGGCGAGGAGATCAGGCTCACTACGCCACTCTCGGCCATGAAACACGGCATCGCGACCATCTACCAGGAGCTCGACCTCGTCGACGGCCTCACCGTCGCCGAGAACATCTACCTGGGCCACGAGTTGTCCTCGGCCGGGTTCGCCCACCGCGGCGAGACGCAGAAGCAGGCCGCCGCGCTGCTGGCCCGGCTCGGCCACTCCGAGATCTCGCCGCGCCGCGAGCTGGGCACGCTGTCGGCGGCCGGCAAGCAGGTCGTCAGCATGGCCCGGGCGCTCTCGCACGACGTCAAGCTGATCATCATGGACGAGCCGTCGGCGGTCCTTGATCAGGAAGAGGTCGCCCGGCTGTTCAAGGTCATCCGCGACCTGCAGTCCGAGGGCGTCGCCGTCGTCTACATCTCGCACCGGCTCGAGGAGATCCGCCAGGTCGGCGACCGCGTCACCGTCCTCAAGGACGGCCGCACCGTCGCCACCGGCCTGCCGGCCCGCGACACCCCGACCCGTGAGCTCACCCGGCTGATGACCGGCCGCGACATCGAGTACGTCTTCCCGCCCCGCGTCTCGCGCGACGGCGACGGCACGGTCGTGCTCTCGGTCGAGAATCTGGCGTCGGGCCGCGCGTTCAGCGGCGTCGACTTCGAGGTCCGGGCCGGCGAGATCGTGGGGCTGGCGGGCCTCGTCGGCTCCGGCCGGTCGGAGATCCTCGAGACCATCTACGGCGCCCGCAGGGCCACCGCCGGCACCGTCACCGTCGACGGCAAGCAGCTGCGCAACGGGCGTGTGCGGGCTGCCGTCGGAGCCGGCGTCGGGCTGTGCCCCGAGGAGCGCAAGAGCCAGGGGCTGCTGCTCGACGAGGCCGTCTACCGCAACGTCAGCCTGGCGACCATGGGGCGCTTCTCCCGCGGCGGCTTCATCAACCGCGGCAGCGAGAAGCGCGCCGCCAGCGAGCACGTGAAGTCGCTCGACGTGCGCCCGACGGGCGTCGAGCGGGCCGTCCGCACTCTGTCGGGCGGCAACCAGCAGAAGGTGGTTCTCGCCAGGTGGCTGCTCCGGGAGTGCCGGGTGCTGCTGCTCGACGAGCCGACGCGAGGGGTCGACGTGGGGGCGCGCAGTGAGATCTACGCGCTCGTCCGCCGGCTCGCGGACGAGGGCGTCGCCGTCGTCCTGGTGAGCAGCGAGGTTCCCGAGGTGCTCGGCCTGGCCGACCGGGTGCTGGTCCTGCGGGAAGGCGTCGTCGTGCACACCGGGCCGGCCGACGACATCGATGAGCACCGGGTCCTCGACCTGGTGATGGAAGGGAGCGCAGCGTGAGCGACCAGACGCCGGCGTCGCCGCCGGCAGGCGCGACGGCCACCACACCACCCGCCGACGAGCATCGCCGCATCGAGGCTGCCGCGGCGGAGGAGGGCGAGACCCGATCCGGCTTCGTCCGGTTCATGAGCAGCCCCTTCGGCCGGAACCTCGGCCTGATCCTGGCGCTGCTCGTGCTGTGCGCCGTGGGCGCCTTCACCGCCGGCGATCGTTTCGTCGACACCGACAACATGGTGACGATCTTGCGGTTCGCCTCCATCATCGGCGTGGTCAGCATCGGCATGACGTTCGTGATCATCGGCGGCGGCATCGACCTCTCTGTCGGCGCCATCGTCGCGCTCTCGTCGGTCTGGGCCACCACCCTGGCCACCCAGACGATGGCCGAAGATACCCACTGGCTGCTCATGGTGTTCGTGGCCTGCGCCGTCGGCGTCGGCTGCGGGCTGGTCAACGGGATCCTCATCGCCTACGGGGGGATGGCGCCGTTCATCGCCACGCTGGCGATGTTCGCCGCCGCCCGCGGCCTGGCCGAGATCATCTCCGAGAAGCGCACGCAGCTCGTGGACGTCCGCGGGCTGGTCGACACCATCAACGGCGAGTTCCTCGGCATCCCGGTGCTCGTCTGGATCTTCGCCGCGGTCAGCACCATCGGCTGGGTGCTGCTCAACCGCACCACGTTCGGCCGGCGCACCATCGCCGTCGGCGGCAACGCGACGGCGGCCCGGCTCGCCGGCATCGCGGTCAAGCGCCACACCGTCCTGCTGTACGTGGTGCTGGGCCTGGCCTGCGGCATCGCCGGGATCATGCTGACCGCCCGCACCGGCACCGGCAGCGGGACCCACGGCCAGCTGTACGAGCTCGATGCGATCGCCGCCGTCGTCATCGGCGGGACGCTGCTCACCGGCGGCCGTGGCACCATCGTCGGCACCATCATCGGGGTCCTGATCTTCACCACGCTGACGAACGTGTTCACGCTGAACAACCTCGACAGCTCCACCCAAGCCGTCGCCAAGGGCGCGATCATCGTGATCGCCGTCCTCCTGCAGCAGCGGGTCTCCGTCCGGAGCGCAGACTCGAGCTGACGTGCGGGGCCGCCGGACCGCGCGGCCCCGTCATCCCCCACTCACCCCCAAGAGCGCACCCACCGGACGGGCTGTCCGGGAACCGAACCGATGACGAGGAGATACCCATGTCCGTACGCACGAATCGGCCGCGACGCCGGTTGCTGACCTCGATGGCCGCCGTGTTCGCGGCCGGGGCCTTCGTAGTGGGCTGCACCAGCAACGAGCCGGAGGAAGAGGACCAGCCGGCCGCCGCCGAGACCGGCGGCGGGGACGACGGCGACGGCGGCAGCGGCAACGACGAGCCGGGCGAGACCGTCGTCATCGGCTTCTCCGGCCCCGAGGCCGACCACGGCTGGCTGGCCGCCGTCAACGACTCCGCCATCGCCGAGGCCGAGAGTTACGAGGACGTCGAGCTGCGCACCGCCGAGGGCACCAACGACGCCAACCTGCAGATCAGCCAGATCGAGACGTTCATCAACGAGGGCGTCGACGCGATCGTGCTGCTGCCGACAGACGGCGCCCAGCTCACCGAGGTGGCCATCCGTGCCATGGAGGCCGGGATCCCGGTCGTCAACGTCGACCGCGAGTTCTCCAGCCCGTTCGCCGCCCGCGCCACCATCCTCGGCGACAACCACGGCATGGGCATCTCGGCCGGCACCTACGCCTGCCAGTTGATCGAGGAGAACGGCATCGCCGACCCGGTGATCGCCGAGATCGCCGGCATCGACTCGCTGCCGCTGACCCAGGACCGGTCCCGTGGCTTCGCCGAGGCACTCGAGGCCTGCGGCCAGGAGGTCGACAACCGCGTCGCCGCCGAGTTCACCGTCGAGTCCGGCGAGGAGCAGGCCGCGAACCTGCTGCAGGCCGCGCCGCAGATCGACATCATCTGGAACCACGACGACGACCAGGGCGTCGGCGTGAAGCAGGCGTTCGACAACGCCGGCCGCGACGAGTTCTTCTTCATCGGCGGCGCCGGTTCCGCGAACGCGATGCAGTGGATCCAGGACGGCGAGATGGAGGCGACCATTCTCTACCCGCCGACCCAGGCCGCCGACGGCATCCGCCTCGCCCGGCTGATCGCGCAGAACAAGGGGATGTCGGACCTGGTCCAGGTCGAGGTGCCGCGCCGCATCGTGCTCAACGCGCCGGTCGTGAACGCCGACAACGTCGAGGACTACCTGCACCTGGGCTTCGAGTCCTGACAGGTCTGGAATCCAGGACGGGTAGAAGAGGAGTGGCGGGGTCGGCGCCGATCCCGCCACACCTCCTCGCCCGTCACCAACGGGGGCACACAACGGAAGGCAACGCACATGACGGTTGACGACACGCCGGCTCTCGGCATCGGCATGGTGGGCTACGCGTTCATGGGGGCGGCCCACTCCCAGGCCTGGCGCAACGCTCCGAGCTTCTTCGACGTGCCGATCGTCCCGCGCCTCGTCGCGCTGGGCGGCCGGAACGCCGAAGCGGCCGGCGACGTCGCCAGACGGTTCGGCTGGGAGAGTGTCGAGACCGACTGGCGGCAGCTCGTCGCGCGCGACGACGTCGGGCTCGTCGACGTCTGCACACCCGGCGACACCCACGCCGAGATCGCGATCGCGGCACTCGAGGCCGGCAAGCACGTCCTCTGCGAGAAGCCACTGGCCAACACCGTCGCCGAGGCCGAGGCCATGGTGGCGGCCGCGGAGAAGGCGGCGGAGTCGGGCGTGCGCAGCCTGGTCGGCTTCACCTACCGGCGGGTCCCCGCCATCGCGCTGGCCCGGCAGCTGGTGGCCGAGGGCCGCGTCGGCCGGATCCACCACGTGCGCGCCCAGTACCTGCAGGACTGGATCGCCGACCCCGATGTGCCGTTGTCGTGGCGGCTGCAGAAGGAGAAGGCCGGCTCCGGCGCGCTAGGCGACATCGGGGCGCACATCATCGACCTGACGCAGTACATCACCGGTGAGCGCATCACCGGGGTCAGCGCGATCCTCGAGACGTTCGTCAGGGAGCGTCCGGTGCCCGAGTCGTTCACCGGTCTCGCCGGCAGCGCGCCGGTCGCGGCCAAGCTGGGCGAGGTCACCGTCGACGACACCGCGGTCTTCCTGGCCCGGTTCACCGGGGGAGCGGTGGCGACGTACGAGGCGACCCGGTTCGCGTCCGGGCGCAAGAACGCCATCCGCATCGAGATCAACGGGTCCAACGGCAGCCTGGCGTTCGACTTCGAGGACATGAACGTCCTCAACGTCTACGACAGCACCGAGGACGCCCGCGTCGCCGGCTTCAAGCGCGTTCTGGTCACCGAGCCCAGCCACCCGTACGTGAGCGCGTGGTGGCCGGCTGGGCACGGGCTCGGCTACGAGCACGCCTTCACGCACCAGGCCGTCGACCTGCTGACGGCGATCGCCGAAGGTCGCGACCCGGCGCCGTCGTTCGCCGACGGGCTCAACATCCAGCGGATCCTGGCCGCCGTCGAGGACAGCGCGGCCGCGGGCAGCGCATGGACGGAGGTGCCCGCACCCGCCTGAGAAACGAGCGGACCGGCACCGGCCGGCACGACACCGAAACACCCGCAGCACTTGCGAGGGCCGAAGTACCACGGGGGGCCGATCCCCGGCACGGAGCGCACGTCCCGTTCCCGACAGTCAGAGGAGACTGTGGTGAGTCATCCCACGCAGCGCACCCGGAGATGGGCGCGTCGATTATTGGCTGCAGGTGTCGCCGTCGTGACGGCGGTGCCGCTGGCGGTCGCCGCCATGGCGCCTCAGGCTGCGGCCCATCCGGGCCACGGCGGCTACTCGATCCTGGTGTTCTCGAAGACGGCGGGCTTCCGGCACGACTCGATCCCCGCGGGCATCGCGGCGATCCAGCAGCTGGGCGTCCAGCACGAGTTCGACGTCACCGCGACCGAGGACGCCGCGGCGTTCACCGACGCCAACCTCGCCCAGTACGACGCCGTCGTCTGGCTGTCCACCACCGGTGACGTCCTCAACGCCGACCAGCAGGCCGCGTTCGAGCGCTACATCCAGGCCGGCGGCGGCTACGCGGGCATCCACTCCGCGTCCGACACCGAGTACAGCTGGCCCTGGTACGGCGAGCTGGTCGGCGCCTACTTCGCCAGCCACCCGCAGAACCAGACCGCGACGGTCAAGGTGGAGGACCCGGCGCACCCGTCGACCCAGCACCTCGATCCGCTCTGGTCGCGCTTCGACGAGTGGTACAACTACCAGTCGAACCCGCGCAGCGACGTGCACGTGCTGACGTCGCTGGACGAGAAGTCCTACTCGCCGGGCGGCGGCGCCATGGGGGCGGACCACCCCATCACCTGGTGCCACGACTACGACGGCGGCCGCTCCTGGTACACCGGCCTCGGCCACACCATCGAGTCCTACTCCGAGCCGGATTTCCTGCAGATGCTGCTCGGCGGCATCGAGACCGCCGCGGGCGTCACCCCGGCCGACTGTGCGGCCAGCCAGCCGGGCAGCCTCGAGAAGGTGACGCTCGACGACACCACCAGCAACCCGATGGAGCTGGCGGTCGCCGACGACGGGCGGGTCTTCTACATCGACCGCAACGGCGCGGTCCGGCTCATCCGGCCGGACGGCTCGGCCACCACCGTCGGCACACTGAGCGTGTACACGGGCCAGGAGTTCGGCCTCATGGGCATCGCCCTGGACCCGGACTTCACGACGAACGGCTGGATCTACCTCACCTATGCCCCGACGGGGAGCGCGGCGATCGACCGGGTGTCGAGGTTCACCCTCACCGGCGAGACGCTGGACCTGGCGAGCGAGACCGTCATCATCGAGTACCCGACCAACCGGGTCGAGTGCTGCCACGCCGGCGGTGCCCTCGAGTTCGACACCGAGGGCAACCTGTACCTCACCACCGGGGACAACACCAACCCGTTCGCGTCCGACGGTTACGCCCCGATCGACGAGAGGCCCGGCCGCGCGCTCTGGGACGCCCAGCGCACCTCGGCGAACACCAACAGCCTCAGCGGCAAGGTGCTGCGGATCACCCCGTCCGACGGCGGCGGCTACACCGTCCCGGCGGGCAACCTGTTCCCGCCCGGCACGGCACAGACCCGTCCGGAGATCTTCGCGATGGGCTTCCGCAACCCGTTCCGCATCGGCCTGGACCCGGCGACGAACAAGCTCCTGGTTGCCGACTACGGTCCCGACAACAGCGCGGCCAGCCCCACCCGTGGGCCCGACGGCCGGGTCGAGTGGAACATCGTCGATCAGCCCGGCTTCTACGGCTGGCCGTACTGCGTCGGCAACAACACCCCGTACATCGACTACGACTTCGCAACCGGCCAGTCCGGCGCGGCGTTCGACTGCGGCGCGCCGGTGAACGACTCGCCGAACAACACCGGCCTGACCCAGCTGCCGGCCGCCATCGAGGCGGAGGTCTGGTACGGCTACTCCACCAACCCGCTGTACCCCGAGATCGGCGGCGGCGGCGCCCCGATGGCCGGCGGCGTCTACCGCTACGACCCCGACCTGGTGTCGGACCGCAAGTGGCCGGCGTACTGGGACGGCAAGGCCATCTTCGCCGAATGGAACCAGGGCAACCTGTACTCGTTCCAGCTCGACGAGACCGGCTCCGACGTCACGGACATCAACGCGGTCTTCCCGGACTGGCCGTTCGCCCGGCCGCACGCGCTGCAGTGGGGCCCCGACGGCGCGCTGTACGTCATCGAGTGGGGCAGCGGCTTCGGCGGCAACAACGCCGACTCCGGCGTCTACCGCATCGACTACGTCCAGGGCACGCGCGCCCCGGTGGCCCGCATCGACGCCAGCGCGACCTCCGGCCCGCTGCCGCTCGAGGTGGCCTTCGACGGCACCGCGTCGATCGACCCCGAGGGCGGGCCGATCACCTACGCCTGGGACTTCGACGGCGACGGCACCACCGACTCCACCGAGGCGGAGGCGTCGTACACGTACACCACAGCCGGCGACTACACCGTCGCGCTCACCGTCACCGACGGCGACGGTCTGCAGGACGTCGCGAACGTCGAGATCGCGGCCGGCAACACCGCCCCCGAGGTCGACGTCGCGTGGCCGCCGAACGGCGGGTTCTTCGAGTTCGGCGACACCATTCGCTACGAGGTGAGCGCCACCGATGCCGAGGACGGCCAGGGCGAGTGCCCGCGGATCGTCACCCAGCCGGCGCTCGGGCACGACGAGCACTCCCACGAGTACGCCGAGTACTTCGGCTGCGAAGGGGTGTTCCCGCTGCCCGGCGACTCCGGCCACGTCGGAGCGAACATCTTCGGCACCGTCACCGTCACCTACACCGACAACGGCGCTCCGAATGTCAGCCCGCTGACCAGCCAGGAGGTCCTGATCCTGCAGCCGAAGCGGCGCGAGGCCGAGCACTTCGACCTCACCGGCCGGCTGCCGGGCTCCACGTCGGGCGGCGACCCGGGCGTGCAGCGCGAGACCACCGGCGACGTCCTGGGCGGCACCCAGAACATCGGCTTCATCGAGCCCGGCGACTGGTGGGCCTGGGAGCCGATGAACCTCACCAACATCGACAGCATCACGCTGCGGGCGGCGACGCCCACCGGCGCGTCGACGGTCGAGGTGCGCACCGGCTCGCCGACCGGCTCGACGGTGGCCACCATCGTCGTCGAGCCCACGGGCGCCTGGCAGACCTACGACTACTTCACGGGCGAGGTCAGCGGCGAGACCGCCGACGACAGCGGCCCGCTGTACTTCGTCAACGTCTCCGGCGGCCTGAACGTCAACTGGATCGACTTCGACGGCAAGGGCGTCACCGACAATCAGCGGCCCGACCTCGAGCTCACCGCGACCCCGACCAGCGGGACCGTCCCGCTCGAGGTCGCCTTCGAGGCCAGCGCCACCGACCCCGAGGGCGACGACCCGCTCACGTACGCGTGGGTCTTCGGCGACGGCGGC
Organism: Jiangella ureilytica; assembly: GCF_004348545.1. Lineage (GTDB taxonomy): Bacteria > Actinomycetota > Actinomycetes > Jiangellales > Jiangellaceae > Jiangella > Jiangella ureilytica. The sequence continues at coordinate 89,113 of NZ_SMKL01000009.1, forward strand.
ACGGCCACCGGCCCGACGGCGTCGCACATCTACACCGAGGCGGGCACCTACGACGCCTCCGTGACGGTGACCGACGCGCGCGGCGCCGCGGCGACCGAGCACGTCAGCATCGAGGTCGAGCCGGACGTCTCGGAGCCGCCGGTCTGCCTGGACGGGCGCTCCGACGGGTTCGACGGCACCTCGCTGAACCGCGACCGCTGGACCACGGTGATCCGTGAGAACCAGGATCTCGTGATCGAGGACGGCCACCTCGTGCTGCCGACGACGAGCACCGACATCTACGGCACCAACAACACGAACACGCCGAACATCGTCCTGCAGGACCTGCCGGACGGGCCGTTCACGGCGACCGCGAAGCTGACCATGCAGGCCTACCGGGCCTACCAGCAGGCCGGCCTGATCATCTACGGCGACGACGACAACTACGCCAAGATGGTGCTCGAGGGCCGCGACACCGGCACCACCAACCCGGCCGCGCGCATCTTCCAGTTCATCCGCGAGGAGAACGGGGCGCCCAACGAGGTCGGCGAGAGCAACACCGCCAACCTGGGTGCGGCCTACCCCGACACCGTCTGGGTGCGCTACATCAGCGACGGCAGCAACCTGCGCGCCGCGTACAGCTCCGACGGCGTGAACTTCACCGAGATGCCGCAGACGAAGAGCCTGGCCGGCATCAACGACCCGAAGATCGGCCTGGTCGCGCTGGCCGGCACCGGTCAGCCGGTCACCGAGGTGCAGTTCGACTCGTTCCACATCACGCCCGACGACACCGCCACGGCGCCGGAGCCGAACGACGAGTTCGCCGGATCGACGCTCGACGGCTGCCGCTGGACCGTGCTGCGGCCGGACGAGACGGCCTACCGGGTCGCCGGCGGCAAGCTGGAGATCGACACCCCGAACGGCGACATCTACACCGGCAACACCGACCCGCTGCCGGGGAACTTCATGCTCCAGCCGGCGCCCGAGGGCGACGAGTGGACCATCGAGACGCAGGTCGACGCGTCCGCGCTGGTCGAGCAGTACCAGCAGGGCGGCCTGATCGTCCACGGCGACGACGACAACTACGTCAAGTTCGACTTCGTGGTCGACAACCCGGCCGGCCAGCCGGTGGCGCGCCGCATCGAGCTGCGCAGCGAGGTCGGCGCCGTCATCCAGAACCCGCAGCCCCAGGTCACCGCGCTCACCCAGGGCGTGTGGCACCTGCGGCTGTCCCGGTCCGGCGACAGCTACACCGGCGCCTACAGCGCCGACGGCCAGACCTGGACCCAGCTGGGCGAGGCGGTCACCAACACCGCGCTGTCGTCCGGCGACGTGCGGGTCGGCCTGTTCGCCATCGGCACCTCGCAGTCGGAGCCGCAGACGGTGACGTACGAGTACTTCCGCGTCACCGGCGGCCAGGAGGTGTGCGAGCCGACGGCGCCCGAGGAGGGCTACACGAGCCTCTTCGACGGCACCGAGGCCAGCCTCGAAGGCTGGGAGATGGCCGGTCCCGGCGGGTTCGCGCTGACCGAGGACTGCACCCTGCTGTCCGAGGGCGGCATGGGCCTGTACTGGTACGCGGCCGACTCCTACGAGGACTACAGCCTCAAGCTGGACTGGATGATGCCGGGCGACGACAACTCCGGTGTCTTCGTCGGGTTCCCGGACCCGGGCGACGACCCGTGGGTCGCCGTCAACCAGGGCCACGAGATCCAGATCGACGCCACGGACGCCGCCGACCGCACCACCGGTGCGATCTACGCGTTCCAAGGCGCCGACCAGGCCGCTCGCGACGCCGCCCTGAACCCGCCGGGGGAGTGGAACGAGTACGAGATCGTGGTCCAGGGCGACCGGATCCGGGTCTACCTCAACGGTGAGCTGATCAACGACTACACCGACACCGACCCGAACCGGATGAACCAGCCCAGCTTCATCGGCATCCAGAACCACGGTGCGGCGGACCAGAACTACTTCCGCAACATCCGCATCCAGGAGCTCGTCGACGAGACGGCGCCGGCGGTCGAGGTCACCCTCGACCCGGCCGAGCCGACCGGCCAGAACGGCTGGTGGACCGGCCCGGTCACCGTCACGGCGGTCGGGTCCGACGACGGTGGCGGCGAGGTCGCCCTCGACTACCGCATCGGCGGCGGCGACTGGACGCCGTACACCGGCGGGGTCGTGGTCGACGCCGACGGCGAGCACGCGCTGGAGTTCCGCGGCACCGACGCGGCCGGCAACGTGTCCGAGCCGGTGGCGGCCACCGTCCGCAAGGACGCCACTCCGCCGGTCACCACCGCCACGCTCGGCGACGGCGCCGGCAGCTCCGTCGACGTCACGCTCGCGGCCACCGACGCCACCTCCGGCGTCGAGGTCACCGAGTGGGCGCTCGACGGCGGCGACTGGACCGCGTACGACGGCCCGGTGAACGTGAGCGGCGACGGCGAGCACGAGCTGCTGTACCGCTCCACCGACGCCGCCGGCAACGTCGAGGACACCAAGGCGGTCACCGTCACCGTCGACGGGTCGGCGCCGGTCCTCTCGGTCAGCGGCATCGCGCACGGCCAGCTCTACGGCGACAGCCAGAACCTGACCGTCACCTGGACGGCGACCGACAACGGACCGGTGACCGTCACCGGGACGCTCGACGGCGCGGCCATCCAGTCCGGCGCCGTCATCCGGCTGCACGCCATCCCGCTGGGCCTGCACGAGCTGGTCGTCGAGGCGACCGACTCGGCCGGCAACAGCACCGTCCAGGAAGTGGTGTTCTTCTCCACCACGTCGTTCGCCGACATGGAGAGCCTGATCACCCAGTTCCAGACGGCCGGCACGATCACGTCGCAGGTGGCCAAGGACCTGCAGAAGTCGCTGGCCACCGCCCGCCGTCAGGAGGGCATGGGCCGCGAGGACCGGGCCGTGATCGCGCTGGAGGCGTTCAAGAGCACCGTCAACGCCAAGGTCACCGACGCGGGGGCGAAGAACACCCTGCTGCGGGACGCCGACGCGATGATCATCCGGCTCGGCGGCACCCCCCGGCAGGCGGCCGCGGGCGTCCGGGCCAATGGCGGTGAAGATCTGGCCGGAACGGGACGTCTCGACGGCGACCCCGTCCGTACAGAGGGCAGGGAGTTGCCCGCCACCGAGTAACCGTCCTCCACCCCCCTGAAGAGGAGACGTCACCATGAGAGTTCACCTGCCGCCCGGCGCACCGCGCCGGAACGGAACCCGCGACCAGGGCACCTCGGCCCTGCCCCGGATCGACGGGCCGGGCTCTCGTGGTCGACGGGGAGCCGGCACTAGCCGGTTCCCGGCCCCGGTGCCGGAGCGACGCGCTCCGCGCCGGCACCGGGGCGCCACCTTCGTGACCGGTTCGATCACGGTCGAGGGGGCGGGCGCATGAGCGGCGTCGGCATCTGGTTCGTCGGGGCCCGTGGCTCCGTGGCCACCACGACCACCGTAGGGCTGCTGGCCATCCGGTCCCGGCTCGCCGGGCACACCGGCATGGTGTCGGAGCTGCCGGAGGTCGCGGCGGCCGGGCTCGCGCCGCTCGACGGCGTCGTCATCGGCGGCCACGAGGTCGCCGAGGGAACGCTGGGCAAGCGGGCCGAGGAACTGAGCGCGGGCGGGGTCTTCCCGCCCGCGCTGGCCACCGTCCTGGCCGGCGACCTGGCCGCCGCCGACGAGCGGATCCGGCCGGGCGTCATCGCCGGCCAGGGGACGCAGCGCTCGGCGGCGGACCGGGTCGAGGCCGAGCTGCGGGCGTTCCGCGACGACCACGGCCTCGACCGCGTGGTCGTCGTCGACGTCTCCAGCACCGAGCCGCCGGTCGACGGCGACGAGCCGGCCCTGGCGTCGATCGACGCGCTCGAGGCGGCGCTGGACGCGGGCCGGTCGCCGCTGCCCGGCAGCTCGCTCTACGCCTACGCGGCGTTCAAGGCCGGTTGCCCGTACGTCGCGTTCACCCCCAGCCCGGGGCCGCGGGTGCCGGCGCTGCTGGCGCTGGCTCTCGAGCGGGGCGTGCCGTGGGCCGGGTCCGACGCCAAGACCGGCGAGACCCTGGTCAAGACCGTGCTCGGGCCGATGTTCGCGATGCGCGCGCTGAAGGTGCGCTCCTGGTCGTCGGTCAACCTGCTGGGCGGCGGCGACGGGCAGACGCTCGCCGACCCGACCAACGCGGCCAGCAAGATCGCCACCAAGGCGAACGGCCTCGAGGCGATCCTCGGGCACCCGGTCGACGGGCCGCTGCACATCGACTACGTGCCCGACCTCGGCGACTGGAAGACCGCCTGGGACCTGGTGTCGTTCGAGGGCTTCCTGGGCACCCGTATGACCATGCAGTTCACCTGGTCCGGCTGCGACTCCTCGCTGGCCGCGCCGCTGGTCCTGGACCTCGTCCGGCTGGTCGCGCGAGCGCACGAGCTGGGCGCCGCCGGACCGGTCCAGGAGTTCGGGTTCTTCTTCAAGGACCCCGCCGGCAGCGACGTGCACGCGCTCAGCACGCAGTGGGCGGCGCTGGCGGACTGGTGTGCGCGGGCGGGCCAGGGCGCCCTATGAGGTTCCGCGACGTCGTCGAACTGGTGCGGGCGCCCGCGGCGCTCACGGTGCCGGGCGACTCGCTGGCCGGCGCGGCCGCGGCCGGGTTCCCGTACGGGGCCCGGACCGCGGTCACGCCGCTCGCCTCGGCCTGCCTCTACTGGGCCGGCATGGCCCTCAACGACTACGCCGACCGCGACCTGGACAGGCTGGAGCGGCCGGAACGCCCGATCCCGTCCGGCCGGGTCACGCCGTCGCAGGCCCTGGGACTGGCGGCCGGGCTGACGGCGGCCGGCCTCGGCTTGGCGGCGGCCGCCGGCGGACGGCCGGCGCTGCGGGTCGCGGTCCCGCTGGCGGCGACGGTGTGGGCGTACGACCTGCTGGTCAAGCCGACACCAGCCGGCCCCGTCGCCATGGCGGCGGCCCGGGGGCTCGACGTGCTGCTCGGCGCGGGCGGGCGGGAACGCGCCGCTGCGCTGCCCGCGCTGGCGGTCGCGGTGCACACCGCCGGCGTGACGGTGCTCAGCCGCGGCGAGGTCCACGGCGCGTCGCCGTCGTCGGGCCGGTTCGCGGTCGGTGCGACGGCGGCGGCGTCGCTCGCCGCCGCGCTGCCGGCCCTCCGCCGGGCCGCGGTGCCATCAGGCGCCGCCTCTGTCCGGTCCGTCGGCCCGGCTCTGTCCGCGGTCCACCCGGCTCTGTCCGCCGTCCACCCGGCTCTGTCCGCCGTCGCCCCGGACCGTTCGTCGCGCTGGAGCTCTGCCGTCGGTTCCGACCGCAGACCTCTCACGCGCGTGAGCGCTTTGCCGTCGGACACGACCGCAGACCTCCAGCGGGGCAACAGGCGGTTCCTACCTGCGGGTTCGGCCCGCGGGCTGGCGGCCGCCGGATTCGCCGGGGTGTACGCGGCGACCGTGGGCCGGGCGCAGCTGGGCGCGGCCAGGCAGCCCGACGCCGCCACCGTCCGCTCCGCCACCGGGGCCGGGGTGCGCGGCGTCATCCCGCTGCAGTCGGCGTTGCTGGCCCGGGCCGGGGCGGTCGTGCTGGCCGGCGCCGTCGTCGGGATCGGGCCGGCCGTCCGGGCGCTCTCGAAGGTGGTGTCGCCGACATGAGCGGGTCTCTCAGATTCGGCTACGGGACCAACGGGTTCGGTAGCCATCGGCTGGACGACGCGCTCGCCGTCATCGCCGGTCTCGGCTACGAGGGCGTCGCCCTCACCGTCGACCACCCGCACCTGGACCCGTACGCGCCGAACCTGTCCGCCCGCACCATCGCCGTCGGGCAGCGGCTGGCGGAGCTGGACCTCGCCGTCGTCATCGAGACCGGCGCCCGGTACGTGCTCGACCCGTGGCGCAAGCACGAGCCGAACCTGGTCTCCGACGCCGGGCGGGAGCGCCGGGTCGACCTGCTGTGCCGGGCGGTCCGCATCGGCGCCGAGCTGGGCGCCGAGGCCGTGTCGTTCTGGTCCGGCACCCTGCCCGGCGGTGTCAGTACCGACGAGGGCTGGCGGCGGGTGACGTCCGGCGTCGCGGCGGTGCTCGAGGAGGCGGACCGGCGCGGCATGGTCTGCGCGTTCGAGCCGGAGCCGGGGATGTTCGTCGACACCGTCGCCGGGGTGCTCGAGCTGCGCAAGCGCCTCGGCGACCCCGAGGGCCTGCGGGTCACGCTCGACATCGGACACGTCGTCGCGAACGAGACGGGCACCGTCGCCGACTGCGTCCACCAGGCCGGGGACCTGCTGGCGAACGTGCAGCTCGACGACATGGTCGAGGGCGTGCACGAGCATCTGGAGTTCGGCGAGGGCGAGGTCGACCTGCCGGCGGCGCTGGGCGCGCTCATCGACGTCGGGTACGGAGGGCTCGCCGCCGTCGAGCTGCCGCGGCACGGGCACGCCGCGCCCGCCGTCGCTCGGAGATCGCTGGACGTCCTGCGCGCCGCCGAGGCGCAGGCACTCGCCACACGTACGGGACACGGGGGAGAGGAGGCAACATCATGAGCGCGACGATCGAACGCACGGCTCCGCACCTCGACGACGCCGCCCGGGGGCGGCTGGCCGCGCTGGTCGCGGAGGTCGAGGCGGACCCGGCACGGATCTCGGTGCTGTTCCCCGCGGTCGCCCGCACGGTGGCCCGCGGACCTTCCAACCCGGCCGACCCGGACGGGCTGCGCAGCCCGCGCCTGGAGGACGAGGCCCGGACGGCGCTGCTGGTGGCCGCCGCGGACGCCTGGAGCGAGGAGCCGGGCAGGCTCGTCGACGAGGTCGGCCAGCTGTACCGGTTCGGCGACGCCGACGAGAAACGGGCCGTGCTGCGGGCGCTGCCCGTCCTGGACATCGCCGACGCCGGGCTGCCGCTGGTGGCCGACGCACTGCGCACCAACGACGTCCGGCTGGTCGCCGCGGCGCTCGGCCCGTACGCCGCCCGGCACCTCGACGCCGCGTCCTGGCGGCAGGGCGTGCTGAAGTGCCTGTTCGTCGGCGTGCCGCTGGACGCCGTCGCCGACCTCGACGCCCGCACCGACGAGGAGCTGGCCCGCATGGTCGCCGACTACGGCAACGAGCGGGCGGCCGCGGGTCGGTCCGTCCCCACCGACGCCTGGCGCATCCTCGGCCGTCATCCCGAAGCCGTGGCCGGCCGGTTCCCCGTCCCCTCCGAGGAGGACTGACGATGCGCATCTTCGACCCCCACATCCACATGACGTCGCGCACCACCGACGACTATCAGCGCATGTACGCCGCCGGCGTGCGGGCCGTCACCGAGCCGGCGTTCTGGCTGGGCCAGCCGCGCACCTCCGTCGGCTCGTTCGTCGACTATTTCGACGCGCTGCTCGGCTGGGAGCGGTTCCGGGCCGCGCAGTTCGGCATCCGGCACCACTGCACGCTCGCGCTGAACCCGAAGGAGGCCAACGACCCGCGCTGCCACGGCGTGCTCGAGGTGCTGCCGCGCTACCTCGCGAAGGACGGCGTCGTGGCGGTCGGGGAGCTCGGCTTCGACTCGATGACCGACGACGAGGAGAAGGTGTTCGTCCGCCAGCTGGAGCTGGCCGGCGAGCACGACCTGCCCGTCCTGGTGCACACGCCGCACCGCGACAAGGCCGCCGGGACCCGGCGCACGCTGGAGCTGGTGGCGGCGAGCGGGCTGCCGCCGGAGCGGGTGCTGGTCGACCACCTCAACGAGACCACCGTCGGCATGGTCGCCGACTCCGGCTGCTGGATGGGGTTCTCGATCTACCCGGACACCAAGATGGACGAGCACCGGATGGTCCGCATCCTGGCCGACCGCGGGCTGGACCGGATGATCGTCAACTCCGCCGCCGACTGGGGGCACAGCGACCCGCTGAAGACGGTCAAGACCGGCCGGGCCATGCTCGCCGAGGAGTTCAGCGCCGACGACGTCGACAAGGTGCTATGGCAGAACCCGGTCGCGTTCTACGGGCAGAGCGGCCGGCTCCTGCTCGACGAGGTCGACCTCGCCGGGACCGAGCGGACGGCGACGTTCCAGGGCAATTCCGTCTTGCGCGGACAGCGACCGGACGCCGTGGAGGCCTGAGCATGCGGTTCCGCCATGCCGACGGCACCGTCGTCCACCTCGCGTACTGCACGAACGTCCACCCGACGCAGGACGTCGAGGCGCTGCTCGACCAGGTCGCGCGGTACGGTGCCGGTACCCGTTCGCGGCTGGGTGTGTCCCGGCTGGGCCTCGGCCTGTGGCTGCCGGCGCCGGTGGTCGCGCGGCTGGCGTCGGAGTCCGGCCGCGCCGACCTCGACCGGCTGCGCACGGCGCTGGCCGCCGGGGGGCTCGAGGTCGTCACGCTCAACGCCTTCCCGTACCAGGGCTTCCACGACCCGCGGGTCAAGCTGGCCGTCTACCACCCGGACTGGCTGACGGCGGAGCGGCTCGCGTACACGCTCGACTGCGCCCGGGTGCTGGCGATGCTGCTGCCCGACGACGCCGTCCGCGGCAGTGTGTCGAGCCTGCCGCTGGCCTGGCGCACACCGTGGGACGACGCCCGGCGCGGCCTCGCGGCGGACCGGCTGGCCCGGCTGGCCGAAGGGCTGGCCAAGCTCGAGGCCGAGACCGGGCGGACGGTCCGGGTCGCGCTGGAGCCGGAGCCGGGCTGCGTCATCGAGACCATCGACGGCGCGGCGGCCCAGCTGAGCGCCGTCGACACCGAGCGGATCGGCGTCTGCCTCGACGCCTGCCACCTGGCGACCCAGTTCGAGGAGCCGGAGCGGGCGCTGGGCACGCTCGCGGCCGCCGGGCTCCCGGTCGTCAAAACCCAGGCGTCGGCCGCGCTCGAGGTCGCCGACCCGGCCGACCCCGCGGCCCGGCGGGCGCTCGCGGCGTACGCCGAGGACCGGTTCCTGCACCAGACTCGGGCGCTCACCCGTGGCGGGCAGGTCGTCAGCGCCGACGACCTGCCGGCCGCGCTGTCGTCGGCCGCGTTCCCCGGCGACGGGCCGTGGCGGGTGCACTTCCACGTCCCCGTGCACGAGCAGCCCGAGCCGCCGCTGACATCCACCCAGGACCACCTGGCGGCGACCCTGCGCGGGCTCTTCGGCGGCGAGCGGGCGCTGACCGACCACGTCGAGGTCGAGACGTACACGTGGTCGGTGCTCCCCGAGGGGCGCCGGCCGGACGGCCCGGACGGACTGGTGGCCGGGCTGGCGGCGGAGCTGCGCTGGGTCGCCGACCGGATGGCGGAGATCGGTATGGAGGAGATCGCGTGACCAACAAGCTGCTCGTGCTCGACGTCGTCGGCCTGACGCCGCGGCTGCTGGAGCACACCCCGAACCTGCGGGCGATCGCCGGGGAGGGCTGGCAGGCGTCGCTGGGCACCGTCCTGCCGGCCGTGACCTGCTCGGTGCAGTCGACGTTCCTCACCGGCGCGATGCCGCGTGACCACGGCATCGTCGGGAACGGCTGGTACTTCCGCGACCTCGGCGAGGTGTACCTGTGGCGGCAGCACAACCGGCTGGTGCAGGGCGAGAAGGTCTGGGACACCGCCCGCAAGGCGCAGCCCGGGTACTCGGTCGCGAACGTCTGCTGGTGGTACGCCATGGGCGCCGACACCGACTGGACGGTCACCCCGCGGCCGATCTACCACGCCGACGGGCGCAAGTCGCCGGACTGCTACACCCGGCCGCCGGCACTGCACGACGAGCTGACCGGCGTGCTGGGCGACTTCCCGTTGTTCCAGTACTGGGGTCCGACGGCGTCGATCAAGTCCAGCGAGTGGATCGTCCAGGCGACCCGCCGGCTGATGCCGCAGGCCGACCTCACGCTGGCCTACGTCCCGCACCTCGACTACGACCTGCAGCGCTTCGGCCCGCACAGCCCGCAGGCCGTCGCCGCCGCCCGCGACGTCGACCGTGTGCTGGGACCCCTGCTCGACGACGCACGGAACCAAGGTGTCACCGTCGTCGCCCTCAGTGAGTACGGCATCGGCCCGGCCAGCCGGCCCGTGCACGTGAACCGGGCGCTGCGCCAGGCCGGGCTGCTCGAGGTCTACACGCAGGCCGGCATGGAGTACCTCGACCCGTGGGCGTCGCGCGCGTTCGCCGTCGCCGACCACCAGGTGGCGCACGTCTACGTCCGCGACCCGGCCGACCTCGACGCCGTCCGGGAGCGGTGCGAGGCGCTGCCGGGGGTCGACCTCGTCCTGGACAAGGAGGCGCAGCGCGAGTACGGCCTCGACCACGAGCGCTCCGGCGAGCTGGTGCTCGTGGCCGACCTCGGCGCCTGGTTCACCTACTACTACTGGCTGCACGATGACCGCGCCCCCGACTTCGCCCGCGGCGTCGAGATCCACCGCAAGCCCGGATACGACCCCGCCGAGCTGTTCCTCGACCCCGCCGACCCGCGGGTCAAGCTGCGCGCGGGCGGCAACCTCGCGAAGAAGAAGCTGGGCCTGCGCTATGCGATGAACGTCGTGCCGCTGGACGGGCAGTGGGTCCGCGGCACGCACGGCCGGCTGCCCGACGACGCCGCCGACGGGCCGGTGCTGCTGTGCAGCGACCCGGCGGCGGCCCGCGACCAGCTGGCCGCCACCGACGTCCGCGACCTGATGCTCGACCTGGCCGGCATCGGCACCCCTGCCCGGAACCGCTAGCAGAGCGCGCAACCGTACCGACGCACGAAGGAGACGACACGATGGCACGACCGATCACCCTCTTCACCGGGCAGTGGGCCGACCTGCCGTTCGAAGAGGTCGCCCGGCTGGCCGGCGAATGGGGCTACGACGGCCTCGAGATCGCCTGCTGGGGCGATCACCTCGACGTCTGGAAGGCCGCCGAGGACGACGCATACGTGAAGTCGCGGCTGGACATCCTCGAGAAGAACGGCCTGAAGGTCTGGACGATCTCCAACCACCTCAAGGGGCAGGCCGTCTGCGACGACCCCATCGACGAGCGGCACCGGGGGATCCTGCCGGACCGCATCTGGGGCGACGGCGAGCCGGAGGGCGTGCGCCAGCGTGCCGCAGAGGAGATGAAGGTGACGGCGCGCGCGGCCGCCCGGCTGGGCGTGAACACCGTCGTCGGCTTCACCGGCTCGGCCATCTGGAAGTACGTCGCGATGTTCCCGCCGGCGTCGGACGACATGATCGAGGCCGGATACCGCGACTTCGCCGACCGCTGGAACCCGATCCTCGACGTGTACGACGAGGTCGGCGTGCGGTTCGCGCACGAGGTGCACCCGTCGGAGATCGCCTACGACTACTGGACGACGGTGAAGACGCTCGAGGCCATCGGGCACCGCGAGGCGTTCGGCCTCAACTGGGACCCCAGCCACATGGTCTGGCAGGACCTCGACCCCGTCGCCTTCCTGTGGGACTTCCGCGACCGCATCTACCACGTCGACTGCAAGGACACGAAGAAGCAGCTCGGCAACGGCCGCAACGGCCGGCTGAGCTCGCACCTGCCGTGGGCCGACCCGCGGCGGGGCTGGGACTTCGTGTCCACCGGCCACGGCGACGTGCCGTGGGAGCAGTCGTTCCGCATGCTCAACGCCATCGGCTACGACGGCCCCATCTCCGTCGAGTGGGAGGACGCCGGCATGGACCGGCTGCGCGGCGCCCCCGAGGCCCTGGAGTTCGTGAAGTCGCGCCTGTTCGACGCCCCCGACGCGGCGTTCGACGCGGCGTTCAGCTCCAGCGAATAAGACCTCCGCAGCACCACCTGTACCACCCCCCGGAAAGGAGCACGACGATGTGTTACGGATACGACGGCGACCGGGCCCTGGACGAGTCGCTGGCCCGCCGCGGTCTGGGCCGGCGCCGCTTCCTCCTCGGTGCCGCCGCGGCCGCCGGCGGTGTGCTGGCCGGCGGTCTCGCCGGCACGGTGCCCGCCTCGGCCGACGCCAGGCCCACGGGCCGCAAGATCGTGCCGCGCGGCGCCATCAGCATCCAGTTGTGGACGGTGCGTGACGCGCTGGCCCCCGGGGCGCTCTTCGACTCGACGCTGCGCTCCATCGCCGACTACGGCTACACGAAGGTCGAACAGGCCCTCGGCTACTTCGGCCGCACCGCCGAGCAGCTGCGCGACTTCTACGACGAGATCGGCATCTCGTGCACGTCGAGCCACGACGGCATCAGCCCCGACCGCGCGTCGCTGGAGGCGAAGCTCGAGAACGCCGCCACGCTGGGGCAGCGGTTCATCGTCGTTCCCTACCTGGCGTCGGAGAGCCTGTCCGACTGGCAGCTGTGGGCCGAGCAGATGAACGAGGAGGCGGCGCTGGCGCGGCGGTACGGGCTGCGCTACGGCTACCACAACCACGCGCACGAGTTCACGACCGACCTCGGCGGCGGCGTGACCCCGTGGGAGGTGCTGACGTCGGAGCTGGACCCGAAGCTGGTCCATCTCGAGGTCGACCTCTACTGGGCGGTGACGGGCGGCATCAACAGCGGCGTCCCCGTCGCGCAGTCGGAGCAGTTCGCCATCGACGTCATCGACGAGGCGCGGCAGCGCACGCTGCAGTACCACGTCAAGGACCGCCACCTGAACGGCGGCGACATGGCCGACCTCGGCACCGGGCACATCGACTTCGCGAAGATCTTCCGCGCGCACCGCGTGCTGGAGTACATCGTCGAGAACGACACCCCGGACGTCACCCCGTTGCAGACGGCGGAGGTCGGCTACCGGTACCTCAGCGAGTTGCGCATGCGCTGAGCCGATTCAACGGGGAGTGGCGATCCGACCCGGGATCGTCGCTCCCCGTTGATCATTCGTCTCGCCGAAAGGGTAGCTCCGCGCCGTGTCGGCAGGGCACACTTGGGGGACCGAGGTGGTGCCGGTGGTCCGATCGAGGGTGGAGGGTCGCGCACTGCCGTCCCAGCGTGGGCGGCCTGACGGCGATCTTCCTGAGGCCAGCAGACCGGGCGACGCTGCGCCCGCAGCCGTCGTCGACGACGACGAGCCGGCGATCGTCCAGGTGCCGCGGACCCCGTTCGACGACGGTGGTGGCGGCACCGATCTCACTCGCCGCTACCTGCGCGAGATCGGCCGCATCCCGCTGCTCAGCGCCACCGACGAGGTGCGGCTGGCGCGGGCCATCGAGGCCGGGCTGCTGGCCGAGGACCGGCTCGCCAACGGCCCCGACCCCGGACCCGACCGCGACGCGCTCGTCGAGCTGGTCCGGCTCGGACGGTTGGCCAAGGCCGCGCTCATCGAGGCCAACCTGCGTCTCGTCGTCTCGATCGCGCGCCGCTACACCCGCCGCGGCCTGCCCCTTCTCGACCTGGTCCAAGAGGGCAACGTCGGCCTCATCCGCGCCGTCGAGCGGTTCGACCACGCCCGCGGCTTCAAGTTCTCCACGTACGCCACCTGGTGGATCCGGCAGGCCATCAGCCGGGCGCTGGCCGAGCAGGGCCGCACCATCCGGCTCCCCGTCCACGTCGTCGACGAGCTCAACCGCGTCCTGCGGGTGCTGCGCACGATGTCGCAGTCGCAGGCCCGCGACCCCTCCGTCCACGAGCTGGCCGCCGCCGTCTCCCTGCCCGTCGACCGCGTGGTCGAGCTGCTCTCGTACGCCGAGGAGCCGGTCAGCCTGCAGCTGCCGGTCGGCGAGTCGGCCGAGAACGTGTTCGGCGACTTCGTCGAGGACACCGACGAGCTCAGCCCCGAGGAGCTGGTCGCCCAGCTGCTCCTGCGCGACCAGGTCGAGCAGGTCCTCGACGGCCTCAGCGAACGCGAGAAGATGGTCGTGCGGCTCCGCTACGGCCTGCACGACGGCCGCGCCCGCACGCTCGAGGAGGTCGGCCGCGAGTTCGGCGTCACCCGCGAGCGGGTCCGGCAGATCGAGCACCGCACCCTCACCAAGCTGCGGCGCAACGAGTGGGCCAGCGAGCTGCGCGACTATCTCGGCTGACTAGGCTGGGGGCGTGAAGCTGCGGCGGCGTGGGCCTGGTCGGATCGACGGCCTCGAGAAGGGCGAGCGCGTCCTCGCGGCGGCCGCCGGCCCCGACGGCGAGGTCGTGGCGACGACGCACCGCCTGCGGCTGCGCGACACCTCGGTCGAGTGGAGCCGCATCGAGACCGCCTCCTGGGACGGCGACGCCGAGCTGCTCGTCGTCACCGAGGTCCCCGACTCGCGCGGCCACCGCACCCGGCACCGGGTGGCGCTCGAGTCGCCGCAACGCCTCGTCGACGTGGTGCGCGAGCAGGTCACCCAGAGCGTCATCATCAGCCGCCACATCCCGGTCGACGGCCGCCGCGGGGTCCGGGTCACGGGCCGGCGCACGGCCGCGGACGAGATCGTCTGGACCGCGGCCCTCGACTCCGGCATCGATCTGCGCGACCCCGGCACCAGAGCCCGCGTCGACGCCGCGGTCGCGCTCGTCCGCAACGAGGTCGAGTGACCACGGTGCTGTCGCCTGATCATCGGCGATCCACCCCGCCATGACGGGGTCGATCGCCGATGATCAAGCCGCCGCGGGTCAGTCCAGGGCGTAGGCGCGGATCGTCGTCTGCTTCAGCGCGGCGCCGTCGGCGTCGGTCACCTCGGCCCGCAGCGACACCCAGCCGCTGGTCCGGTCGGCCGCGGGATGCACCAGGATCGCCGTGTAGTGGTCGCCGCGGCGGGGGAGGAGCGGCACCCGCCGCCAGGTGGCGCCGTCGTCGTAGGAGACCGAGACGCGGACGTCCTCGATCGGGCCCGCGGGCAGGTCGCGCACGTGCCTGGCCGTCAGCTCCACCGTGAACCGCGTGCCTGCGGGCGCCACGTTCTGCGCATCGGTCGGCACCGTCCAGTTGACGTCGAGCAGCGCGATGCCGGCCGGCGGCCATTCGCCCGCAGGCTCGTGGGCGGAGCGGAAGGTCCAGTCGGACTCGCTGTACGCGGAGCTGGTCCACGTCGGGCCGGTGCGGCTGACGGTGTGCACGAGCCGATAGGTGGCCGGTGACGGCGCCAGCCCGCCGACGGTCAGGCTGCCGCGCGGCTCGTCGGCGAGCAGGACACCGTCGGCGTAGAGGCGGCTGCGGACCGACGCGAGCTCGTCCTCGTTGAGGTACGAGTCGCCCCAGTGGTCGGCCTCGCCGTCCTGGTAGTCGCGCAGCAGCACGTTGAGCTCGTCGCCGCTGCGGTAGGCGTCGGTGATGGAGAAGACCGAGTCGGTGCCGGCCGAGTACGGCGCACCCCACCAGCGGGTGTCCTGGCGGGTACCGGGCTCGTAGCTGCGGTGGTTGTCGAACATGACGGGCACCTCGAGGCCGCCGTCGTGGGGCAGCGTGACCATCGACTGCCAGGCGGTCCCGTTGGCGGACACGTAGTCGGTGCGCGGCCCGGCCGCGTGGACGGTGGAGATGCCTTTGACCCGGCTGGTGGCCAGCGCCGAGAACCCCTCGCGGACCTCGTACGACGTCCGGCCGGCGGCGCCGGCGCCGACGAAGGTCGAGTCGATCCGCGCCAGGTCGTCA
Source organism: Jiangella ureilytica (assembly GCF_004348545.1). GTDB lineage: Bacteria > Actinomycetota > Actinomycetes > Jiangellales > Jiangellaceae > Jiangella > Jiangella ureilytica. The sequence continues at coordinate 104,531 of NZ_SMKL01000009.1, forward strand.
GTGCCGACCGGGTACGTCCCCGACACCGGCAGCCGGTCCTGAGTCGGCAGCAGCAGGTCGTAGAGGTACGGCGTGCGCCCGGCCGGCGCGCCCGGGGCGATCAGCCGCCCTCCGGCCACGAACTCGAACCGGCCCTCGCGCACCGGCTCGCTCGGCGCGATCGCGAGCTGCGGCACGCCGTCGTTGTAGTGCGCCCAGCCGTCCATGCTCGCCCCGCTCTCGTACCAACGCGTCCAGCCCAGCTGCACCTGCTGGGGCGTCGACGGGCGCGGCGTGTCGAAGACGAGCGGGTCGCCGTCACGGGCGTCGAACGTCAGCGTGGTGTCAGCGGTCAGCGACAGCTCGGGATCGCCGCCGACGGTCTCCGCGAGGACGCGGTAGTCGCCGTCGTACACCGTCGAGGCGCCGATGACCATGTAGTCGTCGCGCGGGAGACGCACCTGCTCCGGGCCGGTCCCGTCGAGCGAGACGCCGTAGTAGTAGAAGCCCATCGCCTCGCTCCACACCATGGCCCAGCCGGCCGACGGCTCGCCGTCGCTGCCGGTGGCATCGAGGGTGAGCGTGTAGTGCTCGCTCTCCTCGCCGAACGACCACGGGGTGCGGACGGTGTCGCCGTCGCCCGTGGTGGCAAGGAGAAGGCCGCCGAGGTCGCCCGCCCCGATCAGCTCCGGCGCGACGGTGACGACGGCGGACGCGGTGCCGCCGGGCGCGACGGTGAGCGTGGCCGGCTCGACGGTGACCGCTCCGGCCGGGAGCGTGCTGCCGCCGTCGACGGCGAGGTCGAGCGTCGCCGGCGCGGCGCCGTCGTTGCGGTAGGTGACGGTGCGCGCGATCGGCTCCGCGCCCTGGTTCGGCCACGGCAGGAACCCGAAGGTCAGCGTGCTCGGCTCGGCGACGACGGTGGCCGTCAGCGCGGCCGCGACGTCGAGCCGCCCGGCGCCGCGGTCGAACACCGTCGCGTGGTCGAGCGGATGGGCGTGGCCGACGAGTGCCGCCTTGAGCTGGGCGGCAGTCCAGTCCGGGTGCCGCTGGGCCAGGACGGCGGCCGCCCCGGCGACGTGCGGGGTGGCCATCGAGGTCCCGGTGGCCGAGGTGTAGTGCTCGTCGACGGGCAGGCCCATCGCGGTGCCGGCCGCCCGGGCCGCGACGATGTCGGTGCCGGGTGCGGCCAGCTCCGGCTTGACCGCGTGGTCGCCGAGGCGCGGGCCACGGCTGGAGCTCTCGTTCACGTGGTCGCCGAGGTCGGTGTTCCCGACGGTGAGCGCGGCGTCGGCGGCGCCGGGCGTGTCGACGGTGCCGGCCGACGGGCCGGAGTTGCCGGCCGCGATGACGAACAGCGTGCCGGTCTCGGCGGTGAGGTCGTTCACGGCCTGGCTGAGCGGGTCGGTGCCGTCGCTGGGGCCGCCGCCGAGGCTCATGTTGACGACGTCGGCGCCGCTGCGCGCGGCCCACTCCATGCCGGCCAGCAGCCACGACTCCTGGCCCTGGCCGGAGTCGTCGAGCACCTTGCCGATCAGCAGCCGGGCGCCGGGAGCGACCCCGCGGCGGGCGCCGTCCGAGGCCACGCCGCTGCCCGCGACGGTCGCCGCCACGTGGGTGCCGTGCCCGTGCCCGTCGACGGCCGATCCGGTGCCGTCGAAGCTGCGCGCCTCGGTGACCAGCCCGGCGAGGTCGGGGTGCTCGGGGTCGTAGCCGGTGTCGAGCACGGCGACCGTGACGCCGTCGCCGTCGTACCCCTGGGCCCACGCCTCGGGCGCGCCCACCAGCGGGACGCTGCGGTCGAGCTGCGCCCGCACCGGCCCGTCGAGCCAGACCTTGCCGCCCGCGCCCAGCGTGGCCGGGCCCTCGACCGTCGTCCGCCAGAACGCGGCGGCGTCGTCCTTGCCGACGGTGAGGGCGGTGACGCCGGCGGCGTCGAAGGCGCGGACGGCGTAGACGCCGGCGGCGGACCGCGCGGCTCGGGCGGTGGCCGGGTCCGCGCCGCTCACCAGCAGCGGGATCCCGTCGCGATCGGCGTCGGCATAGCCGTCGGCGACCAGGTCCGTGACGTTGAAGAGCCGGCCGTCCAGCCGGTCCGCGTGCAGCAGCGGCAGCGCCTCGCGGGGGATGACGTGCAGGTCGCCGTCGTCGGTGAACGACAGCACGTTGCCGTCCGCGCCTTCGGGGACGCTCAGCACCGTCGCCGACTGCCGGCCGTCCGGTGCGCGGCCGACCCGGATCACGTGGCCGGTGAGCAGTGTGACGTCGGCGCTCGCCGTGCGCGCGGCGGGGGCGCTCGCGGCCGGGCCGGCCGGCGGCAGGTCAGCGACGGGCGCGGCGCCCGCCGGGGACAGCACCAGCAGTCCAGGCAGTGCGACGGCGAGGAGAGCGGCGGTCGGCGGACGGCGGCGCATCACGGACTCCCAGGGGTGCTCGCGGTGTCGGGTGGTCCGGATCAGTGTCGGGTCCGGTCCTCCCGCCGGTCACCCTCCGGCAGGTGGCGCAAACCGGACGTGACGGGAATACGTCACGACCGCCCGTGCGGCTGCGTCCGTGCGGTGGCGTGCTCGGCCAGGCCGTCGACGCATCGCTGGATGAAGCTCGTCAGCGACCGGCGGTAGAGGCCGCCGAAGCCCGGGACCTTGGCCCGGAACGACGAGTGCCAGCGGATCGTCGTGCCGCCGGGACCCTCGGTGAGGTCGATGTCGGCGCGGTAGCCCTTGATGGCCAGGCCGGACAGCAGCGCGTAGCTGAACCGCCGGTCCGGGACCACCTCGACGATCCGTTCACGGTTGGTCACCCGGCCGGTGCGGAAGATGCGGACGGCACCGACCGACTCGCCGCCGTCCGGCCCGGGCGACTCGAGCTCGAACGAGCCGAGGGGGGACCACGTCGGCCAGCTGGCGCCATCGCGCAGCAGGGCGTGGACGGTGGCGGCCGGAGCCGTCGTGGTGGCGGAGACGTCGATGTGTTGGACTCCCATGTACCAAATGGTACAGCTAGGATCGGAGCATGGCCGAGGCGGGTGGCGGGAAGGAACGACTGCTGCGGGCGGCGGTCGACTACGTGGCGGCGAACGGTATCGGCGAGCGGAGCCTCCGCGAGATCGCCGCGGCGCTGGGCACCAGCCACCGCATGCTGATCTACCACTTCGGCTCGAAGGAAGGACTGTTCGTCGAGGTCGTGCGCACCATGGAGCGGCAGCAGCGCGACCTGCTGGCCGAGCTGTCGGCTGCCGAGGACGACCCGGTCGAGGCGGCCCGGCGGTTCTGGGCCCGGCTCGCCGACCCCGGGCTCTGGCCGCACGAGCGGCTGTTCTTCGAGCTCTACGGCCGCGCGCTGCAGGGCGACCCGGCGGCGCTGCCGCTGCTCGACGGCATCGTCGACACGTGGGTGACGGCGCTCGCCGGGCCCCTGGAACGGGCCGGCCACGACGCGGCCACGGCCCGGGCGCAGGCCCGGCTCGGCCTCGCCGTCGCCCGCGGGCTGCTGCTCGACCTGCTCGCCACCGGCGACCGCGCCGGGGTGGACGCCGCGATGGAGCAGTTCACGGCGATGTACTCGGCGACGCTGCCTCGTCGGTGACGACGGTGAGCGCGGCCGGCATCGCGCGGCCGACGGTGATCACGGCCGGCCCCGCCTCGGCGTCGGCGGGGATCGTCACGTCGAGCTCGACGGCGCCGGTGGGGTCGGAGTCGACGACGGTGAGCTCGACCTTCGCGCCGCCCTGCATGAACGTCACGACTTGGTCGGTGAGCGGCGTGGGCTCGGGTTCCGGATAATGGGCCCTGCCGTCCTCGTCGACATAGCCGTGGTCGCGGCAGCCGGACCACAGGCCGTCGGCCTGGACGTGGACGGTCTGGCCCGGAGCGACGGCCGGCTCGGCGAGGAACGTCAAGGGAGCGGCGCACGCGGCATCGCCGCTAGTGCTCGCTCCGGGGCCGTCAGAGCCGCAGCCGGCGACCAGCGCCACCGGGACGAGCAGGAGGCCGAGCACCACGCGTCGCACGCCTCGCACCCCCGCGGCTGGATTGTCCCAATCGTAGGGCAGTCGAACGCCGGGCGCGACGGTGCGCGCCCCGCGCTCGATCAGGCCGGCTCGGCGAAGACCACCACGTTGTCGCGGTAGCGGCCGAGCCCGCGGTCGTACTCGCCCCCGCAGGTGATCAGGCGCAGCAGCGGACGATCGTCGGGTCCGCCGTACACCGCCTCCGTCGGGAAGTCGTCCTGCGAGTACTGACCGACGTCGACCACCCGGAACGCCGAACTGCCGCCGTCGGCCCGGGTCACGACGATCTCGTCGCCCGGCGCGATCTCGGCTAGCCGGTAGAACACGTCCGGCCCGTCGCGGCTGTCGAGGTGACCGGCGATGACCGCGGCGCCGAGCTCGCCCGGCTCCGGGCCCTCCTGCCACCAGCCGGCGTCGCCGTACGGCGGCGGGACGAGCACGTTGTCCGCGTCGACGGCGATCGGCACGATGTTCGTGTCGATGCCGACGGCCGGGACCGCGACGGCGACCGGGTCTGCCAGCTCCGGCGCGGAGGCCGGAGCAGCCGTCGGAGTCGGGGCGGGCGCGGGCGTCGGGCTGGTGGCGCCGGCCGGGGTCGACGGCGACGGCTCGGCCGCGGGGGTGGTCGAGCCGGCGATGGGCTGGTCGTCACCGCCGCACCCGGCCGTCAGCAGGCCCGTCGCCGCCAGAAGGGCGAGGGCCGTGGTGACCGCCGGCCGCCCGAGCCGGCGGTCACCACGGGTGCGGCGAGCGGGAAGGCGCCCGCTCAGCTCTCGGTCCGGAAGCGCCGCCACACGAGGCCGGCGCCGCCGATCGTGGCGAGACCCACCAGCGCGCCCGGCGCCAGCCAGCCGAGGTCGTCGCCGGACGTGCTGCCGGCCCCGGTGTTCACGCCGCCGCTCGGCGCCTGGCCGCCGTCATCGTCGCCGCCGTCATCGTCACCGCCGTCATCGTCGCCACCGTCGTCGCTGGTGCTGACACCGGTGTTCACGCCGCCGCTGGGCGCCCGGCCGTCGTCGCCGTCGTCGTCACCGTGACCGTCGTCGTCACCGCCACCACCGCCGGCTCCGTTGCCGTCGTCGTCACCGGACCCGCCGGAGCCGCCGTCGTCGTCGTCACCGTCGTCGCCGCCGTCGTCGTCGTCGCCACCGGCTCCGTTGCCGTCGTCGTCACCGGACCCGCCGGAGCCGCCGTCGTCGCCGTCGTCGCCGCCGTCGTCGTCGGCCGAGACGACCACGGAGTCGACCGCCGCCGTCGCGGGCGCGGCGAGCGCCACCCCGGCGCCGGACAGGCCGGCGGCCGCGGCGAGGGCCGCGGCGAGACTGATCTTGCTGGGACGCATGGCTGAACTCCCTCGTGTCGGGTGGACCTGCCGCCGGTCCCGTCCGACCGGCTCAGCATCAATCTCCCCTGGCCAGCGGCCGATCTCCAGCGTGAGAGGGGTTGTTGAGAGCCTTCTCATCGAGACCTCATCGGCGGGCTGGGACCCTCTCATCAACGCGGCGGTTCGGACCCGGAAACGCACCGTCCCCGCCACCCGGCACGAGGCCGGATGACGGGGACGGAAGAGGCGGTGGAGCGCCCTACGAGATGGCCGTCAGAGCATCACTGCGCGGCCAGCTGGTCGAGCACCGCGAACGGGTTGGACGCGCCGCCGTTGGCGATCGCGACCACGCGGCGGTCGAGCGTGTAGCTCTCCCCGGCCGGGATCTCGACCTGGAACCGGCTCATGACCCAGTTCCCGTTGCCGTAGGCGGAGAACTCGTCGTCACCCTCGTAGATGACCCCGTACGTCTGCGGGTCGGTGCCGGTGGCGCCGATCCAGCGCCCGGCCGGAGCGTACTCCGCGGGGCTCTCGTACGGCGTCGTGATGACCCCGTGGCCGGGGACGCCGATGCGCTGGCCGGCGCCGTCCCAGTCCATGGCGTCGCCGACCCAGACGGTCAGGTCCGAGGTGCCGTTGTTGGTGAACACCGACGACGCCTGCACCCACTCCTGGCCGGGGCGGATCGTGTAGGTCGTCTCGATGTTCACGCCGGGGTGCTCCGAGGACGTGCCGGTGGTGCGCACGACCGCCGCGTCGCCCGTGGCCTGGACGATCTCGACGTTCGTGTTCCGGACGGTCGTCTTCTGCCAGGCCTCGGTGCCGGTCGGCTCGTCGTTGACGATGTACGGCAGGTTCAGCCAGTCCAGCTGGTCGGCCCGGCCACGGACGGCGAGGTCGATCGGCTTGCCGACGGTGGAGTTCGGCAGCTGGCCGTCGTTGAACACCTTGGAGATGGTGACGGCGAGCTTGCCGTTCTCCATGACGATGTCCTGCGGACCGCCTTCGACGGTGCCGCCGGAGATCTGCCGGCCGGTGCTGGCGAGCACGCTCACCGGCGCCAGCGCGATGTTCGCCGTCGCCGTGCTGCCCTCGACGACCTCGGCGGGGATCGACGCCGTCGCGTAGCCCAGCGTCGCCACCCGCAGCGTGTACGTGCCCGGATCCAGCGCCATCAGGTAGCTGCCGTTCGCCGCCGTCCGTGCCGAGCCCACGACGGTGCCGCCGGCGTTCAACGCCTCCACCAGCACGCCCGCGGCCGGATTGCCGGTGTCGGACTGGGTCACCGTGCCGGCCACGCGGGAGCGGTCGGCCACCTCGTCGTCGAGCAGGTCGAGCTGGTCGGCCCAGGCGGCGATGTTCGAGGAGAAGTGCCCGGCGCCCGGGTAGTCGGTGATGTGGTACCAGCTGATCTCCTTCGTGTCGCCGGCACCGACGCTCGCGTCGAACCAGGTGCCCGTGACGTAGCCGAAGCCGCTGATCGCGTACGGCTCGTCCTCCAGCCAGGCCAGGCCGTGCGCGGGGACCTGCCGCACCGTGGTGGAGCCGACGTAGGCGAAGTTGTCGGTCCAGCCGGAGGTGCGGTAGCCGGGGTCGTTCCCGATGCCCGGGACGTACGCGACGTCCTGCGCGCTGTCCGGGTCCAGCAGGTACTGGAAGTACCCGGTGAAGTCCGTGGTCCCGGTGTTCTCGACCTCGAGCGTGATCTTGACGACCGGCGCGTCGCCGAGGGCGCGGTAGCGCAGCGTCGTCTCGAGGTTGCTGTCGATCTTCGCCGACCCGGAGGCGACGACGGCGGCACCGTCGGTCCCGATGTCGGTGATGTTCAGCCAGTCGTTCGGACGGTTCCAATCCGGAGTGCCCGGGCCGCCGGCCGTCCGCGACAGCATGAGCTCGCTCCAGTCCAGCGTCTCCTGCGCGGTGCCGTCGAGCAGGAAGATGTCGCCGAGGCTGCCCTTGGCGAGCGTGCCGGGCTGGTTGTTGGCGGAGGTCTGCGAGGAGATCGTGGCCTGGATCCGCGTGTTCATCGTGAAGTGGTACGGCTGGCCGGCGACCGCGTCGGTGCGCGGGCTGCCCGAGCCGTAGTCCGGCACGACGGTGGAGGTGCCCGCTGTCGGCCCGGTCACCTCGACGAGCTCGAGGTTCGCGGTCTGCGTGCCGGTGGCGCCGACGGTGATCGGCGTGGTCGAGCCGTCGGTGGGCAGGAACGCCCGCTTCGCCGTCGACAGCGTGTACGACCCCGGTGCCAGGCCCATGACGTAGTGGCCCTGCGAGTCGGTGGTCGTCGACAGCGAGGTGCTGCCGCTGGTGGCGATGACGCGGGCGTCGGCGATCGGCGCGCCGGTCTCGGCGTTGGTGATCGTGCCGTTGACGCGGGCCCAGCGCGCGGCCGCCTCGCCGCCCGGTGTGAAGGCGTAGAGATTGCCGTCCCAGGCGCCGGCGACGACGGTGTTGCCGCTGACCGCCGGGCCGGAGCCGACCCAGGTGCCGATCTCGTACTGCCACAGCGGCTGCCCCGTCACGCTGTCCAGCGCGTAGAAGAAGCCGTTGTTGGCGCCGACGAAGACCGTCTCGCCGCTGACGACCGGCGAGGAGAGCACGCCGCCGGTGTAGGTGCCGCCCGGCAGCAGCCGGTCCCACAGCACCGCGCCGGTGCGGGCGTTGAGCGCCGTCACCGCGCCACTCGGGAAGCCCATGTAGACGACCTCGCCGGCGACGGCGGGGGCCGACGGCGTCGCGCCGCTCGACACCCGCGACGCGTGCGGGCTTCGGTAGCTCCAGAGGTCGCGGCCGGTCGCGGCGTCGCGGGCGATGATGCCGTTGTTCGAGCCGATGAAGACCCGGCCGTCGCCGGCCGCGGGGATGCCGTCCTGCCAGCCGCCGAGCACGGCCGACGACTGCCACTGGCGCACGCCGGTCTCGGCGTCGTGGGCGAGCACCTGGTCGGCGGTCTGGCTGCCGACGAAGACCTTGCCGTCGGCGATCGCCGGCGTGCCGTCGCTCATGGTCGCGCCGGCCATCGGGGAGCCCCAGATCTGACTGCCGTCGTCCGGGTCGAGGGCGACCAGCAGGCCCTGGCTCGCCGCGCCGTAGCGCGTCTGGTAGGCCCAGTACACCTTGCCGTCGGCCACGGCGGGGGAGTAGTAGCCGTAGGCGCGCTGGTTGAACTCGCCCTGGCCGGGCTCGGTGTCGCGCTGCCAGACCAGCTCGCCGGTGGCGCGGTCCACGGCGAACAGCTGCGCTCGCAGCGTGCCGACGAAGACCTTGTCACCCAGGACCGCCGGGGTGCCGACGACCGACGACGGGACCTCGTACTCCCACAGCTGCTCGCCGGTGGCGAGGTCGACGGCGTGCAGCGCCGCGTTGCCGTCACCGTTCTCGTCGCGGGTGCCGGCGTAGACGACGCCGTCGACGATGGTCGGCGAGCCGGTGAGGAACGTTCCCGGCGTGCGGTAGCTCCAGGCCAGCTCCAGGCCGGCGTCCACGACGTCGGTGGCCACACCGGAGTGCGCCGAGTCGCCGTGGTGCTGGTTCCAGTCGGCGCCGGCAACCGGGGCCACCAGCGGCTCGTTCGTCATGGTGAACTGCGCCGACTCGGTCCAGCGCTCGCCGGAGTCGCTGAGCGCCTCGACCTCGATGGTGTGCTCGCCGAGCGCCGGCGCGCGGCCGATGAACTCCGAGTGCCAGGTCAGCTGGCCCGACGGCTTCAGCGGGCGCCAGGTGCCGTTGTCGATGCGGTACCGGACGCGGGTGAGCTCGTCGGCGGTGTCGTAGGCGTTCACCTGGATGTCCGGGAAGCCGGTGCGGCTGCCGTCGGCACTGACCTCGCTGCCCGGGGCCGGGCTGGTGATCGTCAGGGCCTTGTCCACGCCGAACATGCGGAACGGGTTCTCGAACGTCGCGCCGCGCATGTGGATGAAGCGGAAGCCGCGCGGCGCGTTGTCGATCGTGTACGACATCGACACCGTCTGGATGTGCTTCGCCGTCGACGCGAAGTCGCTGTTCGGCTCGACGTCGTTGGAGTGCTCGTGGCCGACGAGCATCAGCTCGGCGTCGTACTGCTCGAACAGGTCGCCGTACTGGTCGTAGGTCGACGGCGAGCCGAACGGCACGTTCATCGGCTGGTGCGCCAGGACGACGAGCTGCTTGTCGCCGACGTTGGCCTCGAGGTCGCGGCGGATCCAGCTGAGCTGCTCGTCGAACGGCGCCTGGCCGTTGTTCTCGAGCACGACGAAGTGCCGGTTGCCGTAGTCGAAGGAGTACCACTCCGGGCCGACGTGCCGGCGGTAGTTGTCGATGCGGGCCGCGTAGGTGGTGCCGCCGCCGGAGAAGTACTCGTGGTTGCCGACCGCGGGCCAGACCGGGACCTCGGAGCCGGCCGTGGCGTTCTTGTAGGTGGTGAACTCCGCGTCAGTGGCGTTGTTCGTGAGGTCACCGCTGACGGCGATGAACGGGATGTCGTTCGAGGTGGAGTTGATCTCCTGGATCTGCTCCGCCAGCTGCGGGTTGACGTGCGGGTCCGCGACGTTGGCGAACGTGAACGTCGAGCCCTCGCTGCCCGGCTCGCGGGTCAGCGCGAAGTTCGCGGTCCGCGACTCGCCGGCCGGGACCTGGCCGAAGCTCTGGTAGAACTTCGGCGTCATGAACTGGTCGGTCCCCACCACGTAGCCGGCCGGCTGGGTGATGAACACCATGTCGGTGAGGCGGCGGTCGACGTCCATCTCCAGCTCGTACCGGCCCTGGGCGTCGGTCTCGAGCAGCGCGACGCCGTCGGACACGGTGACGCCGGCGACGCCGGGCTCACCGGCGTCCTGGGTGCCGTTGCCGTTCGTGTCCTCGAACACGACGCCGCTGACCTGCGCGGCGTTCGCGGCGATCGTCTCGGCGACCACGGTCGCGACCGGGCCGACGACCGCCACGCCCACGAGCAGCGCGACGGACGCCGCTACCGGACGCCGGTAGCGGCCGAGCGCCTCGGGGGAGAGGCGTTCGCTGAACGTTCTCACTTCTTCTCCATTCGATGGACGGACTGCACCTGCGGTCAGAGAAGCCGTTGGAGGAACCACGCCAGCCCGGTGACGGCGACGGCGGCGGCCGCGACCACGTGGGCCAGCGAGAACCACGCGTACCGCCGCGCGACGGCGGCCAGCGGGAACAGCACGGCGGCCAGGACGGCCACGCCGAGCTCGATGCCGAGGTTGAAGCCGGCGTACGACGTCACCAGGTCCCAGCTCAGGCCCTGCTCGAACCGGAGCTCACCGGCGAAGGCGACGCCGTGCAGCAGGCCGAACGCGCCGACCACGGGCAGCCGCCAGCGCGACTCCGGCCCGACCACGTTGGTGGCGGCGACGTACACGATGGACAGCGCCACGAGCGGCCCGACGACCTGCGCCGGCAGGCTCACCCAGCCGGCGACGGCGGCGAGCAGCGCGACGCTGTGGGTGACGGCGAAGACGGCCAGCGAGCGGACCAGCTGCCCGAGGCCGGCGGCCCCGACCGCCAGCGCCGCGACGAAGAGGGCATGGTCGAGCCCGGTGAGGATGCGCTCGGCGCCGAGCCCGGCGCTGCGGACCGCGGAGGCGCCGAAGGCCTGCTCGCCGGTGCTGAACGTGGGGTGCGCGGTGTCGAGGACGACGCGGCCCCGCTCGCCGCCGAGGTCGTAGTCGACGGTGGTGGTGTGGTCGTCGACCACGGCGTCCGAGCCGGCCCCGGAGAACACGGTGTAGTCGACGACGTACCGGCCAGAGGAGGCGCCGTGGCAGTCGTAGGTCAGCTGCAGCACCGCGTAGGGGATGTCCTCGGCGGTGGCGTCGGTCGCCGGCAGCTGCTCGACGCCGGTGCCGTCGAGCGTCATCGTGCACTCGACCTCGTCGACGAAGATCAGCACACGGTCGGCCAGATAGGTCTCGATGAGGTCGCGGTGCTGCTCGAGCTCGGCGCGGCGGCTGCTGTCGTCGGGCGCCTCGATCGCCTCCGTGCCCATGCCGATGGCGCGGGCGAGGATCTCGTACTCGAGGCTGAGCCGGTAGTCGACGCGGTCGCCGTCGGAGCGGACCTGCGACCACCCGTCGCTCGTGCGCACGTGCGCGGCCGCCGGGCCGGCCGCCGTCAGCAGCACCAGGACCGCGGCGACGGACGCCACGAGGGCCGCCGCCACCCCGGTTCCGAGCGCGCGGGAACCCCGACTCGTCGACATGCGCACCTTCCCGGCGAATGGGACCGGTCACCCGCCTGGAACACCCTGTTTCGCCCGAGTTCCCGCGGGCAATGGGCGTCACCCGCTGTTCAACGAGGGTTCGTGCCGGCTACGACACGGCGTCGACTGTCCGGTCACTGGAGTGCGACCAGGTCGCAGCAGGAACACGAATCGGATCCATCACGCCGGCGCGGGTGACGCGCTGAGCGAACGCGCGTCGCCGTCGCCGGACGGCGGTACTACGCTCCGGCACATGTCCGACGCGACACGAGACGGCGGCGACGCGCTCATCCCGCAGATCCGGATCATGCGGCGGTCCGGCCAACAGCAGCGGGCCACATTCTTCGAGCTGTTCTTCGACCTGGTCTACGTCTTCGCCGTCACCCAGCTCTCGCACCACCTGCTGGCCAGCCACCTGACCTGGGCGGGCGCGGCCGAGACGGCGTTCATGCTGCTGGCGGTCTACTGGGCGTGGAACTACACGACCTGGATGGCGAACTGGTTCGACCCCGAGACGGCGCCGATCCGGCTCGTGCTGACGTTCGTCATGCTGGCCAGCCTGCTCATGGCGGTGGCCGTCCCGCGCGGCTTCGGCGACCTCGCGCTGCTCTTCGCCTGCAGCTACGCGACCCTGCAGATCGGCCGCAACCTGTTCGTCGTCCTCGCGACGCCACCGGGTGCGTTCCACCAGAACTTCCGCCAGATCCTGGCCTGGTCCATCCTGTCGGCGCCGCTCTGGGTGGCCGGCGGCCTGGCCGACGACGCCCGCTGGCCGCTCTGGCTGGCCGCGCTGGCGCTCGATCTCGCCGCGCCGCTGGTCCGCTACTGGGTGCCCGGCGCCGGCAGCACGCCGATGAGCCAGTGGGCCATCGACGGACACCACTTCGCCGAGCGGTTCCAGCTCTTCGTGATCATCGCGATCGGCGAGAGCATCGTGCTCACCGGTGTCACGGCGTCGGGCTCGGAGATGACCTTCGAGACCGGCGTGGCCCTGGCATTGGCGTTCCTCGGGTCCGTCGCGCTGTGGTGGCTGTACTTCTCCGGCGCCGCTCCGGTGATCGCCCGGCGCATCGGCCACAGCAGCAGCGACGACGTCGGGACGCTGGGCCGCGACATCTTCACCTACCTGCACATCCCGATCGTCGCGGGCATCGTGCTGATGGCCGTCGGCGACGAGCTCGTGATCGCCCATCCCGGCGACGACCTGGAGACGACCGGCGCGCTGGCGGCGCTGGGCGGCCCGGCGCTGTTCCTGATCGGCCTGATCGCATGCGGGTTCCGCGCCGGGCACCACATCGGCTGGGCGCCGTTCGTCGCGGTGGGGCTGCTGCTGGCGGGCATCCCGGTGTTCGACGGGCAGAGCGGGCTGGCGACGTCGGCGTTCGTTCTGGTGGTGCTCGGTGTGCTGGCGGTGATCGAGCACCGGCGCGAGGTTCGCGAGGCGGCCGCGACCGGCGGGGCGCCCGCGACCGGCGAGGTCGCGGACGCCCCCTGAGCTCTGCCGCCCGCCGCGCTTTGCGGCTCGGTGCGGGCGCTGCGTGCGCTACTGCGGCGGCTCGTCCTCGCCGGACTCCTCCGCGGCCTCGCCCTCCTCCTTGGTGTGGTGGACGGCGTCGGCGGCGTGCTCGGGCGGCCCGTACACGGTGTAGAGGATCAGCGGGTTCTCGCCGGTGTTGATGACGTTGTGCTTCGCCCCGGCGGGGACGGCGACCAGATCGCCCTGCGCGCACGACTTCGTCGAGCCGTCGAGGACGACCTTGGCGGTGCCGCTCACGAACGTGAGGATCTGGTCGGTGTCCTCGTGCACCTCCTCCCCGATCTCCTCGCTCACCGGGATCGTCATGATCACGAGCTGGGTGTGCTCGCCGGTCCAGAGCACACGACGGAAGTCCGCGCTCTTCTCGGCGACTGTCGCGATGGTGAAGTGGGGTATCTCGGCCACGGCCTTGCTCCTTTCGAGGTGTCTCCTGCCCGTCGTGTACCCGCCGTGCGCGGTTCCAGCCAAACCGTCGTGCGCACGCCGCGCCGCCGTCGTCCGCGGTTCACCGGGCCGTCGAACGGCGGGGCGAATACTCGACCGACCCCCCACGCTCGTCGAGAGGAACCGACATGGCAGTGAGGACGCTGCGTCGCACGGCGACCGCCGCCGTCACCATCGCGCTGCTCACCGGCCTGGCCGCCGCACAGGCCGGCGCCGAGGGCGAGGAGGACCCGCGGATCCAGCAGTACCGCGAGGCCCTCGCCCAGCTCCGCCCGCTGACCGACCCGCCCGCCTGCGACCAGGTGCCCGAGCCGGGCCGCTGGGCCGACGCCGGCGCCCCGGACCAGGGCTCGGCCGACGCCGTCATCTCCGCGCACCGCGGCGCACTGACGCTGGCCCCGGAGAACACCCTCCAGTCCTACGAGTACGCCTTCGCCTACGGCGTCGACCTCGTCGAGGTCGACGTCCAGCAGACCGAGGACGGGCGGTTCGTCGCGCTGCACGACTCCACCGTCGACCGCACCACGAACGGCACGGGCAACATCGCCGACCTCACGTTCGACGAGGTCCGCGCGCTCAACGCCGCCGACTACGCGCCGTGGAGCGGCGGCGCCTACGACCCCGCCCAGGTGGCCTCGCTCGAGGAGGTGCTCGAGCTCGCCCAGCGCGCCGGCAAGGGTGTCGAGCTCGACATCAAGGGCTCGGTCACCGAGGAGGGCGAGCTGGCGGAGCTGGTCGGCGAGTACGGCCTGATCGAGGAGTCGATCTTCAACTCCGCCGACCCGCGGGTGTTCGTGGCCGAGCCGGCCGCCCGCCTCATCTACAACCGCGACGCCTGGGAGCCGGCGTTCCTCATCTACGAGGTCGGCGAGGTCTTCAAGGTGTTCGGCTCGCGGCTGGACGAGTACACGCCGGAGTCGATCGCGGCGGCGCACGACGCCTGCGCGATCGTCATGCCGCACGCCTACGACGCCGGCCCCGACCAAGAGGTCGCGCAGTTCCTGCAGGCTCGGGCCATGGGCGCCGACGGCGTGCAGACCAACCAGCCGGCGCTCATCGTCGCGGCCGCCGGTGAGGCCGTCGACTCCACCATCGAGGTGGAGCGCGGCGAGCACGGCCGCATCGACGAGATCTGCCTGGTCAACGCCGACAACGGGTTCGGCTTCCCGGGCAAGCCGGTCCGGTTCCAGCGCGGCGACAAGTCGGCCGAGCTGACCACCGGCCGCGGCGGCTGCGTCGCGACGCCGCCCGGCCACTGGCAGGGCGCCCGGGTCACGTTCGCCGGTGACGGCGCCGTCCACGCGTCGGCCGCACGGCTGGCGCCGTCGCCGGACTGACTCGCGGCGAGGCCGCCGGGTGGCGCCGTCGTCAGCCCTTGACGGCGCCACCCAGCCCGGCCCCGCGCAGGAACAGCCGCTGGAACACCAGGAAGATCACGATCGGCAGCGCCATCGAGATCAGCAGCGCGGCCAGGAAGACATCCAGCTCGACGGTGTCGCGGATCAGCGGCAGCCGCACCGACAAGGGCTGCAGTGTGGGCTCCGGCAGCACGATCTGCGGCCACAGGAAGTCCTTCCACGCGTTGAGGAAGGCGAAGATCGACACGACGCCGAGGATCGGCTTCGACATCGGCAGCACCACGGACCACAGCAGCCGGAACGGTCCGGCACCGTCCACCCGGGCCGCCTCGTACACGTCGCGGGGGAGGCCGTCCATGAACCGCTTGACCAGCAGTACGTTGAACGCGTTGGCGCCGGCCGGCAGCCACACGGCCCAGTAGGAGTTGAGCAGCGACGTGTTCACCAGCGGCAGGTCGAGCACCGTCAGGAACAGCGGCACCAGCACCACGACGCCCGGGATGAACAGCGTGGCCAGCACGGCCGCCGTCACCACCGGGGCGTACCGCGGCCGCAGCACCGCCAGCACGTAGCCGCCGGTCGTCGCGACCAGCAACTGCACGAACCAGGAGCCCAGCGCCACCCACACCGTGTTGGCGAAGTAGTGGCTGATCTGCGCCTCGTTCCAGGCCGTCGACAGGTTCGCCCAGTCGGCGCCGCTCGGCCAGAACGCCATGGGCGTGCGCAGCGTGTCCTGCGTGGTGCTGACGGCGGCCCGGGCCAGCCAGAGGATCGGGCCGAGGCTGGCGACGGCGAGCAGCGCCAGCACGGCGGCCTGGGCGATCCGCACGCCCCACCGGGTGCCGGCGCGGCCCCAGTCGAAGTCGGAGAGGATGCCGCGCTCGCTCGTGGCGTCGGTCCGCCGCTGCCTGCGCGGCGGGACGGCCGGTACCACCGGCGGCGGGGGCGCGGGCGCCGTCACCCGCGGCTCGTCCTTGACCGCGTCGCTCATGTCGTGCTCCAGGACCGGGTGAGGCGGAAGTACACGGCGGACATGACCGCCAGGAACAGCGCCAGCAGGACCGACAGCGCCGTCGCGGCGCCGTAGTCGCCGAACCGGAACGCGTAGTTGTAGATCTGCAGCAGGACGGTGACGGTGGCGTTCTGCGGGCCGCCGTTCGTCATCAGGTACGGCTCGGTGAACACCTGGAACGTGGCGATGACCTGCAGGATCAGCGTGATCAGCAGAACGCCGCGCAGCTGCGGCAGCGTGACGTGCCAGATCTTGTGCCACAGCCCCGCGCCGTCGACCTCGGCGGCGTCGTACAGGTCGCCGCGCACCCCGGTCAGTGCGGCCAGGTAGATGAGCACTGTGGCGCCGGCGTTGGCCCAGGTCGCCTGCAGGACCAGCGACGGCATGGCCGACGACGCGTCCTGGATCCAGGCGAACGGCCCGAGCCCCACCCAGCCGAGGATCGTGTTGAAGACGCCGGTCTGGCTGGCGTCGTAGAAGAACCGCCACAGCAGCACCGCCACCACCGGGGGCACGACCACGGGCAGGTAGGCCAGCGCGCTGTAGAGGCCCTTGCCGCGGCGAAGCTCGCTCATGACCACCGCGAGCACCAGCGGCACCGGGTAGCCGAACAGCAGCGCCAGGCCGGTGAAGTAGAGGGTGTTGCGCACCGACGTCCAGAACAGCGGGTCGTCGAGGACGTGCCGGAAGTTGTCCAGGCCGACCCATACCGGGTCGGTCACCAGGTTGGTCTCCTGCAAGCTCATCACGACGGCGCGCCCGATGGGGAACCAGGCGAAGTAGCTGAAGACCAGCAGCAGCGGCAGCAGGAGCAGCAGCGTGCTCAGCCCGCCGCCACGGACCCAGCGGATGGTGGCGTTCACCTCGGTTCTCCCATCGACGACGCCGTGGATGGAGTGCCCCGGGGGTCGCGGCGGTGCGACCACGCGAACCCCGGGGCCGTCATCATGGGTCAGCCGGCCTCGATCAGCGAGCTGACGTTGGAGTTCGCGGTCTCGAGCAGCGCGTCGATGTCGGCGTTCTCGTCGGTCAGGACGGCCTGCACGACGGCGTCGAGCTCGGCGTAGAGGTCCTGGGCCCGCACCGGCGGCTCCGGCACCAGCGGCTGGTCGAGGATGCTCTCCTTGAACGGCATCATCTGCTCCAGCGGCACGTTGACCAGGTCGGCCACCCAGGCGTCGGACTCCGCCAGCTGCTCGGCGCCGAAGATCGGCAGCGCCGGCGTGCCCAGCGGAGCGTCGGCCGCGACCAGCGCCTCGGCGTCGGCCAGCGCGGCCTCCTCCTGGGTCAGCTTGCTCATGTAGAAGAAGTCGATCCACTTGACGGCGGCGGCGCGCTCGGCCTCGCTGGCGTCGGGCCGGACGCCGACGATCGTCCCGCCGCCCAGCACGCCGGCGTCGGCGCCCTCGAGCGGCAGCACCGTGAGCCCGTAGCTGTTCGGGTCGATGCTGTTCTCGGTCACGAGGCTGTTGTAGACGTCGGAGCCGCCGATGTACATGCCGACCTGCCCGGCGGCGAACGCCTGGTTGATGGTGCCCCAGTCGAACAGGAAGTTGTCGCCCATGGCGTCGTCCTCCCAGCGCATCTGGCGCAGCAGCTCCAGCGCCTGCTGGGTGCCCTCGTTGTCCAGCGTGGCCGTGACGTCGTCGCCGGTGCCCTCCTCCATGCGCCCGCCCAGGGCGTAGGTCAGGGTGGTGAGGATCCAGCCGCCGGTGTTGTTCTGGCTCATCTGGGCGAAGCCGGCCTGGCCGGTGGCCTCCGCGATGGCGTCGGCGTACTCGCGGACCTCGTCCCAGCTGGTCGGCGGTGCGTCGGGGTCGAGGCCGGCCTGCTCGAACATAATCCGGTTGTAGTGCAGGCCCATGCCGTAGGCGCTGGTCGGGATGGCGTAGATGTTGCCGGCGTCGTCCTGGGCGACCTCGAGGACGCTGGGATTGAACGCGTCGGCGTAGGGGAGCTCCTGCACCTCGGCGGTGATGTCGGCCAGCTGGCCGCGCTCGATCATCGCCTGGCCGTCGGTGAACGGGAACTCGAACGTGGTCGGCAGTGTGCCGCCGGCCAGCTGGGCCGCGAACGTCGTCACGTCCCACTCGTACTCGCTGGGCTCGATGGTGATGTTCGGGTTGGCCACCTCGAACTCCTCGACGCGGGCGAGGAACGCCTCACGCGTGGCGGACTCCGTCGCCGGCGGCAGGTTGCTCACGCTGATGGTGACGGCCTCGTCCTCGCCGCCCCCGCCGTCGCCCTGCTGGCCGTTGCCGCCGTCGCCGGCCTGCGGCTCCTCGTCGCCGGACCCGCAGGCGGCCAGCAGGCTCAACGCCATCGCGGCCGCGGCCACGGCGCCCAGGTGTCTGCGTGTGCTGCTCATCTCGTGCTCCATCCCTTGGTGCCGCTGCGTTGCGGCGTTGTCGGGGCCAGTAGTCGGACTCAGCGCTCGGGGGTGTCGTGGGTGGGCAGGCGAAGCCAGACGGCGGCGTCGGAACCGAGCCGGCCGTCCTCGAGGTCCGCGCTCGCGAGCAGGACCTCCTCGTGTGCGGGCAGGTCGACGGGATCCGCCGACAGGTTGACGACGCACGCGACGGCGCCGCCGTCGTCGCCGTCCTCGTGACCTCGCCGGAAGGCGATGATGTCGGCCGGAGTGTCCAGCCAGGTGAGGAAGCCACCGCCGAGCGCCGGCTCGGCCTTGCGGATCCGCAGCGCGTCGCGGTACAAGGCGAGCGTGGAGGCGGGATCGCGGTCCTGCGCCTCGACCGTGAGGTGCGCCCACGTCGCCGGCTGGGGGAGCCAGGTCTCGCCCACGGCGCCGTGGGGGCTGAACCCGTACGGCGGCTCGGTGCCGCTCCACGGGACCGGGACCCGGGACCCGTCGCGCCCGGGGTCGACCCCACCGGAGCGGAAGTGCATCGGGTCCTGGATGCGGTGCGGCTCGATGTCCTCGACCTCCGGCAGGCCGAGCTCCTCGCCCTGGTAGACGTAGGCCGAGCCGGGGAGGGCGAGCATGAGCAGCGCGGCGGCCCGGGCCCGCCGCAGGCCGAGGGCCAGATCCGACTCGGTGCCCGCGCGCTTCGTCTCGAACGCGAACGACGAGTCCGCGCGGCCGTAGCGCGTCACCGGCCGGGTGACGTCGTGGTTCGACAGCACCCAGGTGGCCGGCGCGCCGACCTGCTCGTGGAAGTGCAGGCTGGTCTCGATGCTCTGGCGCAGCCGGGCCGGCTCCCACGGGCAGGCCAGGAAGTCGAAGTTGAAGACGGTGTGCAGCTCGCCCGGGCGCAGGTAGCGGGCCAGCCGCCCCAGGTCGGGCAGCCAGATCTCGCCGATGAGCGCGCGCGGCTCCTCGTAGCTGTCGGCCAGACGGCGCCAGCTGCGGTAGATCTCGTGCACCTCGTCGCGGTCGGTGTGCACGTGCTCGCCCGGCGCGTGGCCGGGGTCGACGTCGGGCAGGTCGGTGTGCTTGGCCAGCAGCCCCGCGGAGTCGATGCGCACGCCGGCGGCGCCGCGGTCGAACCAGAACCGCAGGATCTGCTCGTGCTCGTGCCAGACCAGCGGGTGGGTCCAGTTGAGGTCGGGCTGCTCCGGCGCGAACAGGTGCAGGTACCACTCGCCGGGTGTGCCGTCGGCGTTCTTGGTGCGGGTCCAGGCGGAGCCGCCGAAGATCGAGCTCCAGGCGTTGGGCGGCTCGGCGCCGTCGAGGCCGCGGCCGGGGCGGAACCAGAACCGCTCCCGCTCCGGCGACCCGGGCGGGGAGTCCAGCGCCGCCTTGAACCAGACGTGCTGGTCCGAGACGTGGTTCGGGACGATGTCGACGATGGTGCGCAGCCCCAGCTCGCGGGCCTCGGCGATGAGCTGTTCGGCCTGCTGGAGCGTGCCGTAGGCCGGGTCGATGTCGCGGTAGTCGGCGACGTCGTAGCCGCCGTCGGCCATGGGTGACGGGTACCAGGGGCTGAACCAGAGCGCGTCGACGCCGAGGTCCGCGAGGTAGCGCAGCCGGGCCTGGACGCCGGCGAGGTCGCCGGTGCCGTCGCCGTTCCCGTCGGCGAAGCTGCGGACGTAGACCTGGTAGATGACGGCGTTACGCCACCACGCGTGATCCATGGCCGTCACGTTAACGACGGCAATAATGTTGCGCAAGACTTCGACAACAAGTTGCAGGAACACGATTGGGTTACGACGGGTGCCCGATCAGTCGCGTGGCGGAGGCGCCGTGGAGCCCCGGACCACCAGTTCCGGCTCGAACAGCAGCTCGTCGGACTCGACGCGGTGCCCGGAGATGAGCCCGACCAGCAGGTCGACCGACGCCTTGCCCATGGCCTCGATGGGCTGGCGGACCGTGGTGAGCGGCGGTTCCGTGCAGTTCATCAGGGCGGAGTCGTCGTAGCCGACGACGGAGAGGTCGTCGGGAACGCGCAGGCCGGCACGCTTGGCGGCGCGGATGGCGCCCAGGGCCATGGGGTCGCTGGCGCAGATGACGGCGGTGACTCCGCGGCGCAGCAGCCGGCTGGCGGCGGCCTGCCCGCCCTCGAGCGAGTGCATGGCGTTCTCGACGTGGTCGTCGGGCAGCTCGACGCCCGCACTGGCCAGCCTGGCGTGCGCGGCGGCCAGCTTGCGCTGCGACGGCACGTGGTCCGGCGGCCCCAGGATGAGGCCGATCCGGGTGTGCCCGAGTGAGAGCAGGTGACCTGCCGCCTGCTCCGTCGCCACCGCGTCGTCGCAGCTCACCCGCGGGAACGGCAGCTCGTCGATGCCCGCGTTGACCATGACGGTGGGCAGCTTGCGCTCGATCAGCCGCGCGTAGTGGTCGTGCGCCCCGTTGCGGCCGCTGTACAGCCCGCCGGCGAACAGCACGCCCGACACCCGCTGCTGGAAGAGCAGCTCGATGTAGTCGGCCTCGGACACCCCGCCGACGGTCTGCGTGCACAGCACCGGCGTGAGCCCCTGCTGCGCCAGCGACCCGCCCACGACGTCGGCGAAGGCGGGAAAGATGGGATTCTGCAGCTCGGGGAGGACCAGCCCGACCAGCCGCGCCCGCTCACCCCTCAGCTTCGTCGGCCGCTCGTACCCGAGCACGTCGAGTGCCGTCAGCACCGCCTCGCGGGTCGCCTCGGAGACGCCCGGCCGGCCGTTGAGCACCCGGCTCACGGTCGCCTCGGACACGCCGACCTTCGCCGCCACCTCAGTCAGTCGTCCTGCCATGGGCGCAAGCATACGACAGATTTGCGCAAGAACCTTGCGTGCGATTCGGAGGTGGGGTGCTGTGGTTGCGCTGGGGTTCCCCCGTCCCCCTGCTGCCCATTCTCTTGGCCCCGGACGGTCGCCTCAAGCGGACCCTGGTGGCGCTTCGCGCCGTGGGGGTCCGCTTGACCCGCCCGTCCGGGGTCTAAGAACGGGCAGCTATCAGGGGGACGGGGGG